>JBMORI010000114.1:0-30000 GCA_049322415.1 Thermodesulfobacteriota bacterium
AGGACGGACAGGGTTTCCGCCTCCAGATAGTCGCGTATCAACCATTTCGTGGGCCGGGGCGTGCCTAGAAGCTCCTCAAGACCCAGGAAGGTGAAGGCGCGTGACGGCTGGCCGGGGCGCTTGGCCCCCGTGCCGATCTGGTGCGCCTTCTCCACCAGCGCGGAAACGTCGCGCATGGGGTTTCGTGCGCCCTCCATGAGGGCAAGGCTCGCCTCGATGATCTCCCGGCGCGTTGCCACCTCCCGCAACAGGCGGACGGTTTCGGAAAAGCTCCCGCCTCCGGAGGCCATTATCTCGGCAAGCCGCACGGTGCCGCCGATCTCGGCCAGCTTGCCCACGCGTTCCAGGGAATCGGCAACCGTTAGAAGCTCAACCCCGCGCCCTTGCGCCTTGAGGGCGAGCATTGCCGCATATATGGCGCGATGATCCGGCGCGTGGAAGTGGGAGGGCGAGAGTTCCGTTGCCGCCTCTTCCATCCGTTCGGGCCGGGCCAGTATGGCGGCCAGGGCGGATTGTTCGGCCTCGGGGCTGGAGGGCATGGCCTCGTAAAGGCCTCCACCGCTCGGGGCGGGGACGGACGGTGTTTGGGGGGTCTTGAACTCGTCTCGGGGCTTCACTGCATGGCCCCCTGTGAGGCGGCGTTGGCCTCGTTAAACACTCGGCTGGCCTCCCGCCAGTTTTCAGGCGCGTGCCTCCCCAGCAAGCTCAACAGGTCCAGGAACACGGTATAGAAGTACGTGGCTTCCGCTTCGTACATGGCAGCCTTGGACTCATCGCCGCGTCTCCTAGCGTCGTCGGCGCTCCGCAGGCTGGACGTGGAATAACGGATCAGCGCGACAAGGCAGGGGGACAGCATGTCCTCGACTACATTCTGAGCAGCCGTTCTTACCTCGCCGATTATCAGGGGGGTATCAGAGCACGGATCATGCTCTTTCATGAACTATCCTCCACCCCGTCGGATTGACAGGGGGCGGGAGAACGGCTAGATAGGTGCCGTCACCCGCATTGTGGGTTGATTGGAACCATTCCCCGGAGTTGCCGCCAAGCTCGCCGGGGTTTTGGTTTTTCAGAGCCTCGCCAGTCTTTTGATTCGTCCGCCTCCCCTGCCTAGGCGCTTCTGACGCCTGCAAGGACTTCCTCCCGAATGCGTTGAAACTCCCGCACGACATGCGATGGCATGGGGCGGTATTCATTGAGGTACTGCCCTACACTCGGGACCGAGTAGCCAACACGTTGTGCAACCTTGTGTTGCGTAAAACCATTGTCTCGGAAGAACTGTTTCCATTCTGTTCCACGAACAGGACTCATGTTAAAGCCTCCTCGTTGTGGTTATTCTAGTAGTTAAGTGCAAAAAAAGAGAGTCTGTTTGCTTGCCTAGGCGGCTTCGGGATTCTTGCCGTTTTCGTCCCTGACAGTCGGGGGCGCTGGTAGCAGACTGGGTTGATCGGTAGAGGGCGAGGCCAGTGCTTGGCCGGTGGTGGGCGTTTCGGTCCTCTCACTTATATATACGGAATTGGAAGAAACTCCCCCTCGCCCAAAGCAGTAGGGGCACGGATTGCGGCGCGAATCGTCCGGGGCGAGCCCTTCAGGCTCCGAGGCCGTGACAGGCCGTCCGCGCCTCCCGGTGTTGCAATGGGGGCAAGTCTTAATTCGCGTTCTCGTGAAGTTGCGGCCTATGGGCTTCTGCATCCCCCTTACAATGGCCTTGATGGGGTCCGGTGTTACGTCGCAGGCTGGGACGCTTTCAGGCGCGGCGGCGTCATCGGGGCGAGGGAACCGCTTAGGAGTGTTCAAGCCGAGGATGGTGTATTCAGCCTCCCCCGGGTCTCCAGGCTCAACAGCTTTGATCTCCACTCCCACCCGGTCTAGGGCGAGAAACGCGGCCTTTCGCTCCTGATTCTCGCTGAGGTGGGTTGCCAGGGACCATTCAAAGGCCCTTGCGAGAAGGGTCGTGATTCCGGCTCCCTTGGTGGTATCATGGCTATTCAGCGCCGCTACAATGCGCCCAAGGAATCCCACGGCCAAAGCCTCATCGTCGGCAACGCTCCAGGGTACGCCCTGGCGCTCCATGCGGCGGGCGATGTCCTTGAGGTATGCTTCGCCGTAGCGGATGGCTTCCCCCACCATGTCAGGGCGAACGGTATGCTTGAGGTCCCGCCGCCGTTCGATGCCATGAGCCAGGCAGAACGCTTTCAGTGTTTTTGACGACACTCCGAGGAGGCGGGCGATTTCGCCGCGTTTAGCCCCCGCATTGAGCGAAGATTGTACGAGAGGCGCATGCTCGGCCTTGAGCTTGGACGGGCGGCCAGCCTGGGTGCTCATCAGTTCACCCCCTGGCCGGAAGCGAGGCGGTCAATCAATTCGCGTATCGCTCCGACGTGCCAAGCAGACGTGCGAGGCCCCAGCTTAACCGGTGCTGGGTAGCGGCCATCTTTCACGCCGTTCCACCATGCGGACCTTGAGACGGGGATGAATTCTAACACCTGTCTGATCCGCAGGAAGCCAGTTGACGGAAGCTGTTTGCTCTCATGCCTCATTCTGTACCTCCAAAAAGAAAAGCCCGGCCAAACCGCATTTTTGCGGTCTAGCCGGGCTGTAGTTGGCCCCTTGGGGCGCTACTGTTGCCGGTTACTAGGGCGCTGGAGCCCTATTTTCCCTCGTATAAAACCTTGCATCCGTTCGGAAGCCCCGAGGCAAAATGCACTTCGATGATCTTCCGCCCGTTTCCTCCCTTTGACTTAGCCTCAATTAAAACCCGCTCAATTTCCCTAAGGAACTCGAGTTGTTTAAGGTGAGTGTTCCTGGTCATTTTGCTCCTATAAGCGATCGGGGGACGGCGAATGGCAAAGACAAAGCGCATACATATTTCCCCGCCCCCATGGTTCTTCTCCTTGGGTGGCGCGGGCAGGGGATGGCGGCGGCCTCCTTCGAGGGTGGCCGAAGAAATGGCTTGATTCGGGCGGGGACATTCGGCAGAAGTGGATTGTCACGTCACACTTCGGGGCTATCCCCGGCAGGGCCGTTCAAGCCAGTCTTGGGCGGCCTCTTTTTTGTTTGCTCTCAACTTGGCGGACAAGTCATACCTAGACAAGTATGCCCAACCACGGACATAATTATACGAAAAAAAACCGAAAGGGCAAGGCCCAGAAAAACAAGACACCGCAAGGGTTCCCGAGGCTGGCTATTTTAAAAACACAGATTATTTGAAGCCACTTCTCGCCCCGGACATAAAGAGTCACTGGTCAGCCTAACCTGACAAACCTTGGACAGGATTAGCAACACCATGCAGCCCACGGAGTGCATGTCCCATACTGAGGCCCCTCCCATCTTGCCATGATATCTACCCCGGCCAGCCCGTCAGGGTCACGGGTTTTCGGGGCGATTCATGAGGCCGCCCCTAGGCCGGGGAATGTTTGAGGTCTTATGCCATCCACTACCTTAGTCTGTCATCTGGCGGGACGTAGGACCATGCTCCTACCTATCCGTTGGAGAGAGTGTCCGCGCTTCCATGCCGATAATATCCAGGTTTCCGACAAGGCTGTCGGCCTTCTCGATCGTGAGGCCCAAGAGGGCCACCCCTCCCGTGATGGAAAATTCATTGCAATCATTCGGATGCAGGCCGTTGTTTGCCCGGAATCCATCCCGGATGAATTGCAACTCGCATAGGACCGCATCAATCGTTTTTTTGGCCTTCTCAATCTCATCCAGCAGGGTCTTGTCACTCGCCGCAGTTGTCGCTACCTGTCCGTCAGCCATCGCTCTACCTCCTGAGTAGGGTTGTGGTAAGGCCGGGCCGGGGTGCTGCTACCACCCCAGCCGGGCCGTTATACTGTCCGCCCACGGCGGGCGGGGTCAGCCGTTGCTCTCCCGGTGGATTGGGACCACTCTGCCGCCCTTCCTGAGGGCATCCAGGTAGTCAGCCCAAGCCTGCATCAACTTCCGACGCTCTGGCAGGTGTTCCGCCCGGTTGTACGTGGCCCGGACCTTGTTGCGGGGCGCGTGGGCAAGCTGGCGCTCTATCACGTCCGAGGGCCATCCTTGCTCATTGAGCAGGGTTGAGGCCATAGCCCGGAAGCCGTGGGCGCAGTGCTCGCCCTGCTCGTACCCCAGGCGGCGCAGGGCCGCGTTGACGGTCATATTGGACATGCACCGGCCCGCCGTCCTGTTGCAGGGGAACAGGTATCGTCCCGATCCGGTCAGGGAATGGAGTTCCGTGATGATCTCCACGGCCTGACGGCACAAGGGCACGTAATGGGCCGTCCGCATCTTCATCTTCTCGGCAGGAATGAGCCAGCGAGGGCCTTCCGCCGCGTCCAGGTCGATTTCCGCCCACTCGGCTTGCCGCAGTTCGCCGGGGCGCACGAACAGGAGCGCGGACAGTTTGAGAGCCGCCAGGGTGGTAGGACTCCCCTCATAGCCCCACATGGCCCGCAGGAGTTTTCCCACGGCTTTGGGCTCGGTGATGGCCGGGCGGTTCTTGGTACGGCAGGGGGCCAAGGCTCCCCGGAGGTCCGCGCCCACATTCCTTTCAGCCACCCCCACGGCCACGGCGTAGGTGAATACTGCTTCGCAATACTGGCGGAGGCGCTTGGCCGTGTAGTTGATCCCCCTACCCTCCACCTCCCGGAGAATGGGCAGGATGGCCGGGGCGCGTAGCTGGGCAATTGGTACGCTCCCGATGGACGGGAACAGGTATTGCCCCATGATGGTGAGAACCTTTTTGGCGTGCCCCTGGCTCCAGACGGCCACTTGCCGGGCGTGCCACTCGTGGGCCACCTTCTCGAAGGTGTTCGCCTCCTCATCCGCCAGGGCTTTCACTTCGGCCTTGTCCTGCTTGCGCTTCTCGCCGGGGTCAACACCGTCAGCGACCAGGGCGCGGGCTTCGTCACGGCGTTGGCGGGCCTGCTTGAGGCTCACCTCGGGCCACAGGCCGAACACAAGGCGCTTTTCCTTGCCCTGGAGGCGGTACTTCATGCGCCACGACTTGCCGCCCATGGGCAACACTTCGAGGTAAAGCCCGCCGCCATCCGCCAGCTTATAGGACTTGGATTGTGGCTTGGCGTTCTTGATCTGAACGTCAGTGAGGGGAGCAATCTTTTTCGGCATGGGGGCATCCTCGTTTTGCGCCCCCCTCTTGGGGGCATCTGAGACAACCCATTTACGCCAGGACTGGCGGGAATCCCCGCCAAAGTGCCCCCAAAAGAATGGGGCACCGACCAAGTGCCCCCATGAATGCCCCCAAAAAGAATGGATGTCAACGGACCAAACTGGACAAGCCCGGACTATCTCTAGCCGGGCTTACCTGTAATTTCAGGGCTTTTCGGACTATTCTGGACTACCCTGGATTGTCATTTGGTGCGAGAGGGGGGACTCGAACCCCCACGGTTGCCCGCCAGATCCTAAATCTGGTGCGTCTACCAATTCCGCCACTCTCGCGCCGGGCGAAACGCCCTATCACAGGTCGGCAAAGTTCACCAGATGATTCGGTGGCGAAGCCCCGCGCCCCACTGCGTATCCGGAGGCGAGGGCACGGTTGAGGAAATCCTGCGCCCCCCTGACGGCCGGGACGAGGCCCTCCCCGCGTCCCAGACGCGCCGCGATGGCCGCTGACAGCGTGCATCCCGTGCCGTGGGTGTGCTTCGTCTCCACGAAGGGGACCGGCAGGGCCAGCGGCTCCAGGCCGGGTCTTCCCAGCCAGTCCACGAGCACGCCCTCGCGCTCTTTCATGTGTCCGCCCTTGATGAGAACGGCTCTGGGGCCGAACGAGAGCATCCTATCCAACGCGGCGAGAAGGCTCTCCTCGTCCACTATGGCGATGCCCGTGAGCAGTTCCGCCTCTGGCCGGTTGGGCGTGGCCAGGGCCGCCAGCGGCAGAATCTTTTCCTTGAGCGCCTCCACGGCGGCGTCCTGGAGCAGCGCATGGCCGCTCTGGGAGACGCTCACGGGGTCCACCACCAGGGGAAAATCCTTGCCGGACAGCTCGTCCGCCACGGCCGAGGCGATCCCGGCCGAGAAGAGCATGCCGGTCTTGGCGGCGCGCACGGGGATGTCCTCCAGGACGGTGCGCAGCTCAAGCGCCACGAACTCCGGGTCCGGGGCGTGGATGCCCGCGACGCCCATGGTGTTCTGCGCGGTGAGCGCGGTTATGACGCTCGCCCCGTAGCAGCCGTGGGCCATGAAGGTCTTGAGGTCGGCCTGGATGCCCGCCCCGCCGCCGGAGTCCGAACCGGCGATGGTCAGGACGCACGGATGTGCGCTCACGCGCCCTCCAGCTCTTCGTCGCTTCTGCGGATGGTCTTGAGGGACAGGCCGCTCTTGGCCAGCACCATGAGCCCGGTGATGGTGGTGGGGATGTACTGCATCATGTGGATGAGGAGCCCGATGGCCAACGCCAGCTCCTTGTCCACCTTGAAGAGGCCAAGTCCGAAGATGACGGCGGCCTCGAACACGCCCACCGCTCCCGGCGAGGAAGGCATGGCCATGCCCAGCGCCGACAGGATGAACACGGCCAGGGTCTGGCCCATGGTCAGTTTGAGCCCGGCCACCCAGTAGATGGTCAGGAAAGTGGGGATGGCGTAAAGAAGCCACACGAGCACGGTGTAGAAGCCCAGGACGATGAGGTAGCGCAGGGTGACGCTGTGCACCAGCTGGAGCTTCACCTCCATGATGAATTCGCGCAGGCGGGCGAACGGCACGAAGGCCACCAGGCGCTCGGCCTTTTCCGGCCACTTGCGCACGAAGAACAGGCAGGCCCAGATGGTCCCGACGCCCACGGCCAGGGGGACGAAGGCCATCTTGAGCTTGAAGTGGAAGGCCACCAGCAGGCCCATGCCCAGGATGGCGTTCAGGTCGAAGAAGCGCTCCCAGAAGACCATGCTGATGGACTGGCTGAGGGAATAGCCGCACTCCTTGCGCAGATAGAAGGCCTTGGCCAGCTCGCCTAGCTTGGCCGGGACCACGTTGTTCACGGCCATGGACAGAAGGAACGCCTTCATGCCCACCTTGTTGCCGCAGGTGTAGCCGGAGAGGAAATTCATGCGCACGGCCATGGCGCCGTAGCCGACGAACGACAGGACGGTGGTCACCAGTATGGCGAAGGCGTCGAAGCGGCCGAAGGCCTTCCAGAGCTCTCCGAAATTGATCCCCCAGAAGGCGTATGTCAGGCAGGCGCAGACCAGTCCGGCGCGCAGGGCAAGGCTCAGGGTTTTCTTGGTTATCATCGGTTGTATGTCGTGTCTCCGGCTATCGGTTGAAGCAGGCCTGCAGCCGGTAGCGCAGGTGCGTGAACCTTTTGGTGGCGCCGATCGTCCCCAGGCCGATGCCCAGGGCCTTCTTGCCGCCGATGATGACGGCCAGCTTCCTCGCCCTCGTGAGCGCCGTATAGATGAGGTTGCGCTTGAGCATGACGAAATGCTGCGTGACGACGGGCACGACCACGGCGGGGTATTCGCTTCCCTGGGACTTGTGGACGCTCACCGCGTAGGCCAGCGTGAGCTCGTCAATTTCCGCCGAGGCGTAGGGCACGATGCGGCCGTCGAAATCCACGGTCAGTTCGTTTTCCCTCGGGTCGACTTCCACGATCCACCCCAGGTCGCCGTTGAAGATGTCCTTTTCATAGTTGTTCTTTGTCTGCAAGACCCTGTCGCCCACGCGGAAGCGGTTTTTGCCCTTAACGAGCTCCCTTCCGCGAGGATTGAGCCGCTCCTGCAACAGCTCGTTGAGCGCCTGCGTGCCCACCTCGCCTTTGTGCATGGGCGAGAGCACCTGGATGTCGCGGGCGGGATCGAATCCGTAGGTGCGCGGGATGCGGCTCGCCACCAGATCGATTATCTTTTCCTGTGCCAGCTTGGGGTCGTCGCACTCAACCCAGAAGAAATCGGCCTCCGGCGGCATCTTGGAGGACTGGCAGGGGAACTTGCCTTCGTTGATCCTGTGGGCGTTGACCACGATCATGGATTCCAGGGCCTGGCGGTAGATGTGGGTGAGCCGGGCCTGCTCCACCACGCCCGAATCCAGGAGATCTCCCAGCACGTTGCCCGCGCCCACCGACGGCAGCTGGTTCACGTCCCCCACCAGGATGAGCCTGCAGGTGAGCGGCAAGGCCCGCAGAAGGCTCAGAAGCAGATGCGCGTCCAGCATGCTGGCCTCGTCCACCACCACCACGTCGGCCTTGAGCTTGTTCTCCTCGTTGTGGACGAATCCGCCTCCCGGCTGCGTGCCCAGGAGCCTGTGCAGGGTGGAGGAAGGATAGCCCGTGGCCTCGCTCATGCGTTTGGCGGCGCGGCCCGTGGGGGCGCACAGCTTCACCTTGTAGGCGAGCTTGTCCAGCACGCGCACCACCGCCCGGGTGATGGTGGTCTTGCCCGTGCCTGGGCCGCCGGTGATGATGAAGGTCTTGCCGGAACAGGCTTGCGAGACCGCCAGATGCTGCTCGCTGGAGAGCGTGATTCCGGATTGCGCCTCCACGGAGGGCAGCACCTCGGCCACCTTGCTGGATGGCGACGCCGCCGGGTGGGAGGCGATGGCGTGCATGCGCTCGGCTATCTCGCGCTCCCATTTGTAGAAGTGGGTAAGGTAGACGGCGTGGGATATGTCCTGCTCGGGCAGCGGCTCCACCTTGACGCGCTTCTGCGCTTCCAGGCTGTCCAGGGCCTCGGACAGAAGCCCCAGCCCCACTCCGCCGAGCATGGCGTCCACGCGCTCAAGAAGTTCGTCGCGCGGGTAGAACAAATGTCCCTGGTCGGAGAGCGCGAACAGCCCGTAGACCACGGCCGCCTCCAGGCGCTGGGGGCTGTCCGGCTCGAAGCCGAGCTTGTGGGCCATGGCGTCGGCCGTCTTGAAGCCTATGCCCTGGATGTCGTAGGCGAGCCCGTAGGGGTTCTCCTTGAGCTTCTGCACCGCGCCCGCGCCGTAGTGCCTGAAGATGCGCTGGGCGAAGGTGGTGGGCACGTCGTGGGTCTGGAGGAAAAGCATCAGCCCGCGCACCTCGCGCTGCTCGTTCCAGCTGGTGGTGATCTTCTCCAGCACCTTGGGGGTGATGCCTTTCACCTTGAGGAGCTGTTCGGGGTCTTCGTCCAGCACCTCCAGCACCTTGTCGCCGAAGTGGTGCAGGAGCTTCCCGGCCAGCACCGGCCCCACTCCCTTGATCTGCTTGGATTCCAGGTAGCGTTTGATGCCCGTGAGCGAGGCGGGCATGCGCTGCTCGAAGTACTCCACGTTGAACTGGCGGCCGTACTGGGGGTGCGTGGTCCACTCGCCGCGCAGAAAGAGCGTCTCTCCGGGCGTCACCTGCCCCATGGTCCCCACGACGGTCACGACGCCGGGCTCGCCCCTGGCCTGCACCTTGGCCACCAGCCAGTTGGTGGACTCGGAGAAGAAGGTGACGGTGTGGACCTCGCAGGTCAGTTCGGCGGGCATGGGGGTCTAGAGGGTCTGGCGGTGGACCATGGACTGCTTGAGGGTTTCCTTGTCCACGTACTTCACCTCGGCCCCCAGCGGGATGCCCTGGGCCAGGCGGGTGAGGCGCACGCCCGGATGGAAACGCTCCAGCAGGTTCTTGATGTAGCTGGCCGTGGACTCGGCCTCCATGGTGGAGCCGAGCGCCAGGATGACCTCGTGCACGCTCCCCTCCGCCATGCGCGCCTGGAAGCGCTCGAACTCCAGTGACGAGGGGTCCACGCCGTCCAGCGGCGAGATGAGCCCGCCGAGGATCAGATAGCGCCCCTTGTAGAGCCCGGTCTCCTCCAGGGCCAGGAGAGAGTCCCACTCGCTCACCAGGCAGAGCGACTCCGGGTTGCGGGCCGGGTCGGCGCAGATGGGGCACGGGTCGGACTCGGCCAGCCCCGCGCACATGGAGCACAAAAAAAGGCTCTCGCGCAGGTCGTGGATGAGCCGCCCCAGACCCTGCGTGCGCTCCTTGGGCCATTTGAGCAGGGTCAGCGCGGCGCGCAGGGCCGACTTGGGGCCCAGGCCCGGCAGCGATGACAGCTCGCCCGCCAGGTCGGCGAGCGGTTTCGGAAGAGCTTTAGTGGACACGAGGTCTAGTCGTTCCTTGTCTTGGTTGCGGGGTTAGCCGGTGATGTCGGGCAGGAAGCCTCCGGCGGCCAGGGCTCTGCCCTGGACCCGCCAGGAGGAGAGCCTCCCCCTGGACCCGGCAATAGCTTCGCGCCGTTCACCGGAGGCCGGTGAACGACGCGAAGCGGTAACGGGTCCAGGGAACGAAGTTCCCTGGCTGGAGAGTCCAGAGAGGGCAGCGCCCTCCCTGGCCGCCGGAGGCCCATCCAGCGTCACGTTAGAACATGCCGGGGATCTTCAGCCCGCCGGTGAGCGCGGCCATCTCGGCCTGCTGCATGTCGCGGGCCTTCTTCAGGGCGTCGTTGACCGCGGCCAGCACCAGGTCCTGGAGCATGTCCACGTCCTCGGGGTCCACCACGGTCTTGTCGATCCTGATGGACACGATGTCCTGGGAACCCTTGGCCACCACGGTCACCATGCCGCCTCCGGCGGTGGCTTCCACGGTGCGGGTGTTCATTTCTTCCTGTATCTGCTGCATCTTCTTCTGCATCATCTGGGCCTGACGCAGCATGTCTCCCATACCTTTCATGGCATCCTCCGGTCAGTTTTTCGCGCGCACGTCTATGATGTACGCGCCCATGCTCTCCCGCGCCTCCCTGAAGAGGGCGCTCTGCTCGGCCTTGGCCTTGAGTTCCTGCTGGGTGAACTGCCGGACTTCGGGGTCCACGGCGAACCGCAGGGTCACGGGGCGGCCGAAATAGGCCTCGGCCAGCCGGGAGAGCATGGCGATGTTGTCGGGCCGGTCCTTGATCTGTCCGGCCTGGAATTCGTTCCTGCACTCGATCCTGAGCACGCCGCCTTCGGCGGTTTCGTCGAACTTCCCCTTGAGTTGCGGCAGGGCGACCTTGAGAAGGGGATTCTTCCTGACCTCATGCCTGGCGTAATCCTTAAACCCCTTCCACGTAGGCGGCCCCAAGGGTGACCTGGGCTGCCCGGCGTATTCCGGGCCGGGCTCGGGTTCCGTGTTGCCGGGTCCGGGAGCGGGCTCCCGGCCGTAAGCCGCCGGCCTGCCCTGCCCAGAGCGCGCGGAGGGCGAGCCGCCCTGAGGCGGTACCGGTGCTCCGGGGGGCTGGTCGCCCGTGGAGGCGGGACGCGGCCCGCCGTAGGGCTGCCCGAGCGGAGCTTGCGGCGGTTTCCCGTACGGCGCGCCTCCCTGCTGCTGATATCCGCCCTGGCGGACGCCGCCCGGCGTTCCCGCCGGGCCACGGGATTCTTGCCCGCCTGGAGGCGCATATCCGCCCTGTGGCGTTGCGCCCGGAGCGCCGTAATTCCCGCCGCCTGGGGGGGCGTAGCCCCCTTGAGAACCTCCGGCAGGAGCGCCGTATTGTCCAGCGCCCTGGGGCGCGCCGTAAGGTTGTCCGGGCGGGGCGGGCGGCGGGCCTCCGTAAGGAGCTCCGCCTTGCGGCTGGTATCCGGCCTGGGGAGGGGCCTGATGCGGGGCGGGACGCTGCAGCTGGCCGTACTGGGGCGCGGAGGCCGGGCGCGGCGCACCCGAGGGGCCGGACCGGGCCTGGATCTGCCCCGCTCCGGCGCTCATGGCCTCCAGCGAAAGGAGCTTGGGGATGTAGGCCAGGTTGAGGAGCAACAACTCCAGGGCCAGGGCCGGTTCCAGGCTGGTCATCACCCGGCGCTGGCCCTCCAGCGTCATCTGCCAGCAGGCGTGGATGTGCCGGGCGTCGAACTGCCGGGCCCAGTGGAGCCACTGGCCGCCCTCCTCCTGGGTCATCTCCAGGGTGGGCAGGGCCTTCTCGCCCGCCTGGTTCAAGAGAAACATGTTGCGCCAGCAGGAGGCCAGCTCCCGCAGGAAGAAGCCGATGTCAAGGCCCCTGTCCAGCACGTTGCGCAGAAGCCCGCTCACGCCCAGGCAGTCCTCTTCCTGGAAGGAGCGCATGAACGAGAAGAACACGTCCTGCCCGGCCAGGCCCAGCACGTCGCGCACGTCCTGCTCGGTGAGCCTCTCCCCGCCCATGGCCAGCACCTGGGCCAGAAGCGACATGGAGTCGCGCACGCTGCCCGCGCCGCGCCGGGCGATGAGGCTCAGCGCCGGATGCTCGTAGCCCATGCCCTCGCGGTCCAGGAGCCCGGCCAGGTGGGCCTCCAGTTCCGGCTGCATGAGCCGCTTGAAGACGTAATGCTGGCAGCGGCTTATGATGGTGGGCAGGATCTTGTGCGGCTCGGTGGTGGCCAGGATGAAGGTCACGCGGCCCGGCGGCTCCTCGAGGGTCTTGAGAAGCGCGTTGAAGGCCGCCTTGGAGAGCATGTGCGCCTCGTCGATGATGAACACCTTGTAGCGGCTTTGCAGGGGCGCGTAGCCGATGTCCTCCTTGAGGCGGCGGGCCTCCTCCACGTTTCCGTGGGTGGCGGCGTCGATCTCGATGACGTCTGGCGAGACGCCCGCCGTGATCTGACGGCACTGGGAGCACTCGTTGCAGGGCTCGGCCGTTGGGGCTGTCAGGCAGTTGAGGGCCTTGGCAAGCACGCGGGCGAGCGTGGTCTTGCCCACGCCGCGCGTGCCGGAGAACAGATACGCGGGCGCGACCTTGTCTTCAGCCGAGGCCTTGGAAAGGATGCGCTTGACGGCTTCCTGCCCGGCCACGTCGCTGAAGCGCTGGGGCCTGTATTTCGCTGTGAGGCTTTGTGCGGACATTCTGTTCGGCGGGGGGCCTCGCGGCCCCCCGGCCCGTGAGACCTAGATGGTGTACCTGTGCAGCCAGGAGGAATACTTGGGGTTCTCGCCCTTGACCACCTTGAAGAACTCCTTCTGGATGGCCTTGGTGACCGGACCGGCCTTGCCCGCGCCGATGGTGCGGCGGTCGAGCTCCCGGATGGGGGTGATCTCCGCGGCCGTGCCGGTGAAGAAGGCCTCGTCGGCGGTGTAGAGCTCGTCGCGGGTGAAGAGCGATTCGCGCACCTCGTAGCCCATGTCGCGTGCCAGGGTCATCACGCTTTCGCGGGTGATGCCGGCCAGGATCGAGGTGAGCGGCGGGGTCTTGATGACGTTGCCCATCACCATGAAGATGTTCTCGCCGGAGCCCTCGGAGACGTACCCGGCGGTGTCGAGCATGAGCCCCTCGTCGTAGCCGTCGGCCAGGGCCTCGTTCTTGGCCAGCACCGAGTTGACGTAGTTGCCGCAGACCTTGGCCTTGGTCATCATCACGTTGACGTGATGGCGGGTGAAGGAGGACGTGCGGATGCGGATGCCCTTCTCAAGGGCCTCATCGCCCAGGTACGCGCCCCACGGCCACACGCAGATGGCCACCTGGATGGGATTCTTGCCCGGAAACACGCCCATGGAGGCCCCGGTGCCGATGAACACCAGGGGACGGATGTACCCCGCCTCCATCTTGTTGGCCTTGAGGGTCTGGATGATGGCCTCGCACAGTTGGGCCTCGGAATAAGGAACCTTGATCTCAACTATCTTGGCGGAGTCGCACAGCCTGTGGACGTGCTCCTCCAGCCTGAACACGGCGGAACCGCCGCCTTCGAGCTTGTAGGACCGGATGCCTTCGAATACGCCCACTCCGTAATGGAGGGTGTGGGTCATCACGTGCACCTGGGCCTTGTCCCAGGGAACCAGCTCTCCGTCGAACCAGATGAGGTCGGATTTGGGCGCCATGGATTCCTCTTTGGTGGTATTGCCCGGACCCTGGCCGGGCGGGCTTGAAGCGGGCAGGCTAGACAAAAGCCTCCCCAAGGTCAAGGATGGCACGGGAATCCGCATGGTTGCCCGGCCGGACATTGCCAAGCCGGGAGCGAATGGTTAGAGGTTCTGGCGGACGCCGCCCCGGGTCATCCGGACGGCCCGCTCTCCGAGGTTTGCAAGCGCCATGACCTTCCCCCCCATTTCACCGGACAAGCCCTGGCTGGCCCCGCTGGCCGGGTACTCCGACCTCCCCTTCCGCATGCTCTGCCGCGAGTACGGCGCGGCCTGCGCCGTGACGGAGATGGTCAGCGCCAAGGGCATGGTCCACTACAGCCCCGGCACGAAGGACCTGCTGGCCACGGACTCCGGCGACTCTCCGCTGGTGGTGCAGCTCTTCGGCTGCGAGCCGGAGATGTTCGAGCGCGCCATGGACATGCTGCTTGAAAAGGGCTTCTCCCTGTTCGACCTCAATTGCGGCTGCTCCGTGCCAAAGGTGGTCAAGACGGGCTCGGGGGCGGCGCTTCTCCGCACGCCGGACACCTTGCGACGAATCGTTGACGTGATGGTGGCAAAGGCCGGTCCCGGCCGGGTGGGCGTGAAGCTCAGGACCGGCTGGAGCGCGGACGAGACGCCCGTGTTCGACATCGCCTCGTCGCTGGAGGACCTGGGCGCGGCCTGGTTCACCCTGCACCCGCGCCACGCCCGGCAGGGCTACTCGGGCACGGCCAGATGGGAACACATCGCCGGTCTCAAGAGACGCTCCCGCATCCCGGTGATGGCCAGCGGCGACCTCTTCACCGCCGCCGACGCAAGGCGCTGCCTTGCCGAGACCGGAGCGGACGGCGTGATGTTCGCTCGCGGGGCCATGTACGACCCCGCAATATTCAAGCATTACTTGAACAATTCGGCATCTCAGGCATCCGGGCCGGAGGTGGCCGGGATGATCGCCCGCCACGCCGAGTTCATACGCCGCTACGGCAGGCCGGAGCGGGCGCTCTTGCGCATGCGCTCAATAGTGCCGCGCTACGTGCGCAACCTGCTGGGGGCGCGCTCCTTGCGGCAGGAGGTGGCCTCGTGCTCCTCCTGGGAGCACCTGGCCGAGATAACCGGCCGCATTGCGCTGGCCGATCCCGCTCCCGAACGGGAACGCCAGCGCGCAAATGGAGGCGACGATGGAAATCCGTAGGGCCGAATCGGCCGGATTCTGCATGGGCGTGGATCTGGCCCTGCGCAAGCTGGACAAGCTCCTGGCCGAAGGCAAGCTGGACAGGCCCATCTACACCTTCGGCCCGATAATCCACAATCCGCAGGTGCTGGCGGCCTACGCCGCGCGCGGGGTGAGGCGCGCAGAGGACCCGGAGTCCATCCCCGAGGGCTCCATCGTGCTCATCCGGGCCCATGGGGTCCCCGATGGCGTGTACGACAAACTCGCGGCGCGCGGAGCGGTCATAGCCGACGCCACCTGTCCCAAGGTGAAGAAGGCCCAGAAGCTCATCGCCCGGCACGCGGGCAAGGGCGGCATCCTTCTGCTTTACGGCGAGGAGGCACATCCGGAAGTGCGCGGACTATTGAGCCACGCGTCCCACGGGGCCATCGTCTTCGACAGCCTGGAGGAGATACAGGCATTCTCGCTGGACCCAGCCGACTCCTATTTCCTTGCCGCGCAGACCACCCAGGACGAAGCCGAGTTCGAGCGCATCCGCGACCACCTCTTCAAGACACTGGGCCGGGAGATAACCGTGCTCCAGACCATCTGCGACGCCACCCGCAAACGCCAGGACGAGGCCATCGCCATCGCCAAGGAGGTGGACTTCATGGTTGTGGTGGGGGGACGCGACAGCGGCAACACCCGCCGCCTGGCCAAAGTTGCGGAGGCCCAGGGAGTGCCCTGCGTCCACGTGGAGATCGCGGACGAACTGCCCATCGAGGATTTGTCCGGGAAGGCGCTCGTGGGTTTGACAGCCGGAGCCTCCACCCCCAAGGATATCATCGATGGCGTGGAATCCGTACTGAGGAAACTGTAGTTTTTCCCGCCTGGGCGGGCTATATTAGGCTTGGCGGCTTGTATTCCGGCGCGTTACGTAGCATTGTGTCTCCTGGAAGCATAATAAGTCGCGGAGGACCCGATGGCCCAGACCAATATTCTGCTCGAAGCCGGCACCAACGAGCTTGAAATTGTCGAATTCTTCCTGGACGAGGCGGCTCCGGGGGCCGACGGCGCGAGCCAGCAGGCTTACAAAGGCTATTACGGCGTGAACGTGGCCAAGGTGCTGGAGATCATCCGCCTGCCGCGCGTCACCGAGCTTCCCGAGGTGTCGCATCCCTCTGTGCTCGGGGCGTTCAACCTGCGAAACCACATCATCCCCCTGGTGGATCTCTCCGTATGGCTGGACAAGCAGCGTGTGGAGCACGAGTCCCCCAAGGTGATCGTCACCGAGTTCAACAAGGTCACGACCGCCTTCATGGTGTCAGGCGTCACCCGCATTCACCGCCTGAGCTGGGAGGCCGTGGAGCCGCCCAACAACTACGTGTCCAGCCTGAGCGGCGACTCGATCACGGGCGTGGTCAAGCTGGAGGACCGCATCGTCTTCATGCTGGACCTGGAAAAGATCGTGGCGGACCTCAACCCGCAGCTGGGCCTCAGGCTCGACACCAGCATCGACTGGAAGGCCGGCCAGCGCTACCGGGCGCTCATCGCGGACGATTCGGCCCTGGTGCGCGAGATGCTGCGAGACCTCATGGAAAAAGCCAATTTCGACGTGGAGGTGGTCAACACCGGGTTGCAGGCCTGGGAGCGCCTCCAGCATCTGAAAGCCAAGGCTGAGCAGGAAGGCAAGAATATTTCGGACTATGTGCAGGTGGTGGTCTCGGACATCGAGATGCCCACCATGGACGGGCACAACCTCACCAAGCGCATCAAGGAAGACTCCGGCCTGCGTCATCTGCCGGTGCTTCTGTTCTCCTCGCTCATCACGGACAAGCTGCGCCACAAGGGCGAGGCCGTGGGCGCGGACGACCAGATATCGAAACCCGAGGTCGGCCAGCTCGCCATGCGGGCCAAGAGCCTCATCGAGCAGAAACTGGCCGAGGCCGTCTAGATTCGCTCGGGCAACGCCCGGCGGAACTCGCCGCAGCCCGCCCCTGGCAGGCCGGAACGGATTCTCCGCCCCATGGGGCGGGAAGCGGCCGGGACGATCTCCCGGCCGCAATCATTTGGATTTCCTCGATCATTCAGGGCTGGATGATCTGCACCGGCACCGGCGATTTCTCCACAACCTCCCGGGCCACCCGGCCTAACCCGGTGGGACCTTCCTTGCTTTGGCCGTAGCCATGGCCCCGGCTGGTCAGGACTATGAGGTCCGCCTTCTCCTCACTGGCAGCCTTGATTATCTCCCTGGCGGCGTCGCCCTCCACGAGCTTGATCCCAAGGTTCGGGCATCCATTCTTCAACTGGTCGCAGATCTGCCCGAGCTTCTTCCGCGCTTCCTCCACCTCCCACCCCTGGAACTGCTGGATGAGGTCCGGGCTTGGATAGTTGCCGTAGGCCGGAAAATAGGAGCAGAGATCGACCGCCACGTACATCACGATGACCCGCGCTCCGTGTTTCTCGGCGATGGAGATCACATGGTCCATCGCCTTGAGCGATCCCTTCGAAAGGTCCGTGGGCCAGAGTATGGTCCGGTATTCCATCGGTTCCTCCTTGGCTTGGGGCATGATGCCCGCCTGAAAGAACAACGCCGGCGGACGGAGATATTGTCTCACTCTAGAATCCAAACCAGGATAAAAGGCAAGAGGAGGGTTGGTGGAGAGGGAAACGAGAGCGGGAAGGCCCAGCGGATGGCCCTGGACGTGCAAGAGGCCACGTAGCCGCCGCAGAGGATGCATTCCTGGTCGCGCACCTCACTTCCGGACAGGATGGCCGGTGCACGTCCATGGGGCAGTCCCGGAAACGCAAGCCGCACCCCTGGGGATGTTATTCAGATGCCCTGTTTCGCGGGGGAACCTTCATGACCGCGACCGGCAACCCGGCGGGATAGCGGATTTACACCGCCGGGCCGAACACGCCTCTGATGGTGGCCTCCACCTCGTCCAGCCAGGCTGCGCGCAATGCAGCAGTGGAAGTCACCACCACGGAGAACGTGCGGCGGTGGAAATCGTTCACGCCGCACAGGCCGAACACGCAGTCCTTCCAGATGCGCTCCAGCGGGTCTCCGAAGACTTCGGCCTCCCTCTGGGGATATGTGTTGGAGGTGTTGAACACAACGGCGCTTCCGGCCTTGAGAAGTCCCCTCGGCACGCCTTCGCCGCCGTCGCCCTCCAGGAATTCGTATGCCAGCCCGGGACGCATCACCCTGTCCACCCAGCCCGTGAGGACGGCCGGGGGCATCCCCCACCAGTTGGGGTGCACCACCACGATCCCCGACGCCTCGGCGATCTCCTCGCAATGCCTGGCCACAAACGCCGGGACAGGGGCGTCACGGGGAATCTCCATGCCGGGCAGAACCGGCGCGAACCGCTCGGCGTAGAGGTCGTGAAAGGCGACCTCGCGCCCCATGGCTACGAGCGCCGCCTTGGCCCGCTCCGCGATTGCGTGGTTGAAGCTGCCGGGGTTGGGATGGCACAGGATGAGCGAGATCATTTCCCGCCTCCCGCCAGCTCCAGCACGGCGGCCTTGATGCCGTCCTTGTGGATGCCGAGCATCTCCCTGAGGGCCTTCTGCGGCCCGTGCTCCACGAAATGGTCGGGGATTCCCAGCCGTTTGAACTTGAGCCCGGACAATGCGCCGCGCTCGGCCAGGCACTCAAGGACGGCGGAGCCGAACCCGCCCTGGAGAGCGTTCTCCTCGACGGTGACCATTGCCCCGAAACGTCCCGCCAGCGCGGCGAGGTCGTCCTCGGGAAGCGGCTTGACGAAGCGCGCGTTGTACACGGCCACGGAGAGCCCGCTTACGGCCTCCAGCTCCATCGCGGCCTGGAGCGCGGGCAAGACCCGGCTGCCCAGGGCCACGATGACCGCGTCGCTGCCGTCGCGGAGGAGTTCGCCCTGGCCCACCGGCAGGGGAGCGGGCTCGTCTGCCAGGTCAGCCCCGATGCCCACGCCCCTCAGGTAGCGGATGGCCACGGGTCCGGGATGGGCCATGGCCGTGGCCAGCATGCGTTGCAGCTCGGCCTCGTCCTTGGGGGCCATGAGCACCAGGTTGGGGATGTGCCTCAAGAAGGAGATGTCGAAGACGCCGTGGTGGGTGGCTCCGTCCTCGCCCACCAGACCGCCTCGGTCCAGGCAGAGGGTCACGGGAAGGTTCTGGAGGCAGACGTCGTGGACGATCTGGTCGTAGGAGCGTTGCAGGAAGGTCGAGTAGATGGCCACCACGGGTTTCAGGCCCTGCGTGGCCAGTCCGGCCGCGAAAGTGACGGCGTGCTGCTCGCAGATGCCCACGTCCACGAAGCGGTCCGGATAGAGGTTCGAATAGCAGGCCAGTCCCGTGCCCTCCGGCATGGCCGCCGTGATGGCCACGATGCGCTTGTCCTTGGCGGCGAGCTTGCAGAGCGTGTCCCCGAACACGTCGGTGTAGGTGGGCAGCTTTGAAGCGGAATACTTGATTATTTCACCCGTTTCAGGCTCGAAGGAGCCCACGCCGTGGTAGTAGGTGGGGTTCTCCTCGGCCGGGGTGTAGCCCTTGCCTTTCTGGGTCAGTACGTGCACCAGCACCGGCCCCTTCATCTCGCGCACCTCCTTGAAGACGGAGATGAGCTTGGGCAGGTCGTGGCCGTCGATGGGGCCCACGTAGTTGAAATGGAAGGCCTCGAAGAGCATTCCAGGGGTGAAGAACCCCTTGAAGGACTCCTCGCCCCTCTTGACCAGATCGACCATCTCCTGGCCGAAGGGCATTAGCTTGGCCACGGACTCGAATTCCTTCTTGGCCCGCGTCACCCAGCGGTTGGAGAGCTTGCGCGAGAGGAAGAGCGAGAGCGCGCCCACGTTCTTGGAGATGGACATCTTGTTGTCGTTGAGCACCACCACCAGGTCGCGACCGTCGCCTCCCGCCTGGTTGAGGCCTTCGTAGGCGAGCCCCGCGGTCATGGACCCGTCGCCGATGACCGCCAGCACCTTGTTGCTGGCCCCTAGCACGTCGCGGGCCATGGCCATGCCCGATGCGGCGGAAATGGAGGTGCTGGAGTGGCCGGTGCCGAAGTGGTCGTAGGGGCTCTCCGCCATGCGCGGGAAGCCGCTTATCCCTCCCATGGTGCGAAGCGTGTGGAAACAGTCGCGCCTTCCGGCGAGTATCTTGTATGCGTAGGCCTGATGCCCCACGTCCCAGACAACCTTGTCCCTGGAGAGGTCGAACACCTTGAGCATGGCCAGGGTGAGTTCGACCACGCCCAGAGAGGGGGCCAGATGGCCGCCGTTTTCTGAAACCGTGGCGATGATGAGCTCGCGCACGTCCTGGGCCAGATGGGCCAACTCCTCGTTGGTGAGCCCGGCCACGTCCGAGGGCTTTTCCACGCGGGCGAGCATGGTCAGCGGGTGTCCGTCTAGAAGGGACATGTTAGTTGCGCACTCCTGAAAACTCGTTCGATGAAAAAATCATTGCCGCGCGGGCCTCGCTGACGCCAGCACCACGTTTACGGCGATTGCGCCGCGGATGCGGGACGCTTGCGCCATGTCTAGGATACCCTGTCCACGATGTACCGGGCCAGATCGCGCAGGAACTCGGCCTCCTCCCCCTCGAAGGGGGAGATGCTCTCCACCGCCTGGGCGGCGTTGCGGCGGGCCAGGTCCATGCTGCGCTCCACCCCGATGAGCGAGGGGTAGGTGGTCTTGCCCTGCTCCTCGTCCGAGCCCACGGGCTTGCCGAGGGTCTTCTCGTCGCCCACCACGTCCAGCACGTCGTCCACGATCTGGAAGGCCGCGCCGACCGACTGTCCGTAGCTCCTGGCGCGCGCTGCCGCGTCCGGCTCCGCGCCCGCCAGCTCGGCCCCGCACACGCAGGCCGCGGTTATGAGGGCCCCTGTCTTGAGGGCCTGCATCTCGCGAAGCTCCTCGAGGCTCACCCCCGCCCTGGCCGTGTAGGCCATGTCCAGAGCCTGTCCGCCCACCATGCCGGCCGCTCCGGCTGCCTTGGCCAGGGCGCCCATGGCCCGGACCACGCGATCCGCCGGTATGTCCACGGCAGACGCGGCCATGAGGCCGAAAGCCTCGGTGAGCAGGCCGTCTCCGGCCAGGATGGCCATGGCCTCCCCGAAGACCTTGTGGTTGGAGGGGCGGCCCCGGCGCAGGTCGTCGTCGTCCATGGCCGGGAGGTCGTCGTGCACCAGGGAATAGGTGTGGATGTACTCGAACGCGGCGGCGAAGGGCATGACCGCGTCCGCCTTGACCCCCAGCATGCGCGCGAAGCATAGGCAGAGCACGGGCCGCAGGCGCTTGCCCCCGGCCAGAAGGCTGTATTCCATGGCTTCGGACAGTCCGGACGGGATTCCCTTGCCCTTGAGCGAGCCGCGCAGATAGGTCTCCACGTCGCGGGCGTAAACCATCAGGCGTTCTTTTACCGTCACTTCAATTCTCCTCGCTCTCGGCGGCGCTCGCGGGCTTTGTGCCACCGGCCGTTACCTGGCTCACCACGAGCCGGGCGTTCTCCAACTGCCCACGGCAGGATGCCGCCAGCTCCTGGCCTTCCTTGTAAAGTGCCACGCCCTTTTCCAGAGGAATATCCCCTGATTCGAGCTGTTCCACGATCTGCTGCAACCGCTCGATGTTCTTTTCGAAATTTGCCTGCCTGGCGCTCATGAGCCCCCCCCGGCCGCCCTGTCGAAAGGACCGCCCGCCGTGAAGAGCGGCATGGGGTCCACGGACTGGCCCAGTATCTTCATCCCGAAGTGCAGATGCGGCCCGGTGGAGCGCCCGGTGGAACCCACGTTCCCAATGAGGTGGCCGCGTTCCACGTGCTGCCCCTTGGTCACATTGATGCGCGACAGGTGGAAGTACATGGTTATCACCCCGTGACCGTGGTCCAGGAACACGGAGTTGCCGTTGAAATAGAAATCGCCGGTCAGGATGACCCTGCCCTGGTTGGCCGCGCGGACTTCCTCGCCCATCTGGGCGTCGAAGTCGATGCCGGAATGGGGGTTGCGCGGCTGTCCGTTCAGGATGCGGCGAAGCCCGAAGGCGCTCGTCACCTCGCCCGGCACGGGGCGCAGGAAGGGGAAGCTCCAGAAGCGCCGGCCGGAATTGACCGACATGGCCTCGCTGATCATTTGCTGCTCCCGCTTGATCCTGGCCAGGTTCTCCTTGGAGGGAGTCACCATCCTGGATGGCAGCTTGAGCTTCTGCTCTGGAAAGGCCACCGGGGTCACGTCGATCTTGCCGAGCACCATTTCCCGCCGGTTGGGACGCACGGCCTCCACCAAAATGGTGTGCCTGCCGTGGCTGGCGCCAAGTCCCGCGCCAAGCAGCGCCTCTCCCCGGAACACGCCGCCGCGCCTGGACATCGTCACCTCGGCGGTCTTGCCCATCCACTCGACACGGACGTTTTCCACCTGATTGGCGAGCATGACCTCCACCAGGAACGGCTGGCCCTCGCCGACGGAGTCGGGGACCACGACGGTAAGCGGCCCCTCCACCAGCGTGGCGGCATGGGCCGAAGCGGCGAACGCCAGAAGGATGAGGAGCGCGACAAGCGCCCTGCGCTTCATGACTCGTTTCTCTCCACGCCGGTGACGCTCGTGTTCACCGAGCCGTCCCGGACGATGATGTCCAGCCGGTCGCCGGGACGGACCTCGTCCACCCGGCGAAGATATCTCCCGTCGGCCTTGCGGGCCAGGGCGTAGCCGCGCTCCAGGGGGCGGTTCGGATCGAGTCCGTCAAGCCGCGCTCCGAGCAGGTCGAGCCTTGCGGAGGCCTTGTCGAAGAACCTCCCGCCCGCCGCATCGAGCCTGCCGGACAGCGCGTCCAGGCGTCCGGCGGCAGCGTCCAGGCTCCTGGGACCGAATCCGGCCAGCCGCTGCTTAAGTCCTTCCAGGCGGTGCGCCCTCTCCACCGGCAAGGCCCTGGCCGCCCTGGCCAGACGTTCGGCGAGGCCGTCCAGCCGGGCCTCGCGCCGGTCCAGCATGGCGCGCCCCGCCTGGGCCGCCCGGCCGCCGAGGCTCTCCAGCCGCTCGGCCAGCCGCTCGAAGCGCCCCACGGGCGACAGCCAGGACAATGCCCTCTCGAACGCTGCCAGGCGATCCGCGCGTGCTCCCAGAAACCTCGCAAAGGCCCGCGTCAGGGCCATTTCGGCCTCGTCGGCGCGCTGTGACAGCACGGAGCGCTCCGGCCACAAGAGCTGGGCCGCGTGGCTGGGCGTGGCCGCGCGCACGTCGGCGCACAGGTCGGCGATGGTGGTGTCCACCTCGTGCCCCACGCCGCACACAACCGGGATGGGGCAGCGCACGATGGCCCCGGCCACTTCCTCGGTGTTGAAGGCCCACAAATCCTCGATGGAGCCGCCGCCCCGGATGAGCACCGCCACCTCGGCCCATCCCTCGTCACCCGCGGCTTCCAACGCCTTTGAAATCTGTCCCGGCGCGGCCTCGCCCTGCACCAGGGCCGGATGGATGCGGATCTCCGCGCCCGTGCCGCGCGCCGAGCCCACCCGCAAAAAGTCCTGGATGGCCGCGCCAGTGGGCGCCGTCACCACCGCCACCCGCCTTGGAGCGGGCGGCAGGGGGCGCTTTCGGGCCGGGTCGAACCAGCCCTGTGCCGCAAGTCGCTGCTTGAGGGCCTCGAACTCCAGGTAGAGCCGCCCCAGGCCCATGTCCTGAACCAGCTCCGCCACAAGCTGATACTGCCCGCGAGGGGCGTACACCGTGAGCCGTCCGGCGCAGAGCACGTCCGCGCCGTCGGCCAGCCAGGCGGAACCGCCCTCCCCCGCCATGACCTCGCCGGTCAGCGGGTCATAGCGCTCCGTGGAGTTCAGGGAAAGCCCATGCTGGCTCCCCTTGAACCACACCACGTTCAGCACGGCCTCTTCGTCCCGCAGGGAGAAGTACACATGCCCCGAAGACGGGCGGGCCAGGTTGGATACCTGCCCACGCACCCACACGAAGGGGAACTGGCCCTCTATCACGTCCTTGAGGGCGCGGGTGATCTCGCCGACGCGGAAGATGTGCTGCATCAGCCGAAAAAACCCCGGAGAAAATCAGGAGGCCTCCGGCGGCCAGAGAGGGCTTTGCCCTCTCTGGACTCTCCCGCCAAAGGGACGTTCGTCCCTTTGGAATCGCGTATGGAGGCCGTCAACGGGCCTCCCAACCAGCAAGCACGCTGGCGCGCCAGGCGGTGAAGGCTTCCGCGAACCCCTCCGCGGGCAGCTCGGACTTTTCGCCGGTGCGGCGGTCCTTCACCTCGATGACGCCGCGTCCCAGGCCCTTGCCGCCGATCACGATCTGGATGGGGAAGCCCATCAGGTCCATGTCCTTGAACTTGACGCCCGGACGCTCGTCGCGGTCGTCCAGCACGGCCTCAAGGCCCTGCCCGGCCAGCCAGGAATAGATCTCCTCGGCCTTGGCCATGGGCTCGCCCTTGAGGTCCAGGCAGACCACGGCCGTCTCGTAGGGGGCCAGGGCGGGGGGGAACTTGATGCCGCCCTGGTCGTGGTTCTGCTCGATGCAGGCGGCGATCACGCGGGACACGCCGATGCCGTAGCAGCCCATGTACACCAGGCGGTCCTTGCCCTGCTCGTCCAGAATGGAGGCCTTCATGGCCTCGGAGTACTTGTAGCCGAGCTTGAACACGTGCCCTACCTCGATGCCCTTGGTCAGGGTCAGGGCGGCGCCGCACTTGGGACAGGGGTCGCCCTCGGTGACGTTTCGCAGGTCGGCGTAGCTGGCGAGCAGCACGTCGTCGTCCAAGTCCACGTGCATGTAGTGGGCGTCGGCCTTGTTGGCCCCCACCACGTAGTCGGAGTCGTTGGCCAGTTCGCGGTCTGCGAGAATCACCTTCACCACGTCGGCGTTGAGGCCCACGGGACCGGCGAAGCCCACGGGGGCCTTGGTCCAGGCCCGCACCTGCTCCGGCGTGGCCAGGGAAACGTCCTGGGCGTTCAGGGCGTTCTTGAGCTTCACCTCGTTGAGCTCCCGGTCGCCTCGCACCAGGGCGGCCACGGCCTGCCCGTCCACGTCGTAGAGGAGCGTCTTGACCACCCTGCTGGCCGACACCTTCAGGAAATCGGCCACTTCCTCCACGGTGTGCTTGCCGGGAGTCTCCACGAGCACGCGCTCGGGGAAATTGACCGGCTTGCCGCCCTGCGCGGGCACGGCCTCGGCCTTCTCAAGGTTCGCGCCGTACTGGCATTCCATGCAGGCGGCGATGGTGTCCTCGCCGGTGTCGGCCAGCACCATGAACTCGTGCGAGTAGTTGCCGCCGATGGAGCCCGTGTCCGCCTCCACGGCCCGGAACTTGAGGCCCAGGCGGGTGAAGATGCGGCAGTAGGCGTCGTACATGGCCTTGTAGCTGGCCATGGAGCCTTCCTCGTCCTTGTCGAAGGAGTAGGCGTCCTTCATGGTGAATTCGCGGCCGCGCATGAGCCCGAAGCGGGGCCTGATCTCGTCGCGGAACTTGGTCTGGATCTGGTAGAGGTTCAGCGGCAACTGCCGGTAGGAGCGCACCTCGTGGCGGATGAGGTCCGTGACCACCTCCTCGTGCGTGGGCCCGAGGCAGTAGTCGCGGCCGTGGCGGTCCTGGAAACGCAGCAGTTCCTTGCCGTAGAACTCCCAGCGTTTGGTCTCCTTCCAGAGGTCGGCGGGCTGGACTCCGGGCATGAGGATTTCCAGCGCCCCGGCGCGGTCCATCTCCTCGCGCACGATGCGCGCGACCTTGTTGAGCGAACGAAGCCCCAGCGGCAGGAAGCTGTAGATGCCGGAGGTGAGCTTTCTTATCATTCCGGCGCGCAGCATCAGCTTGTGGCTGACAACTTCAGCGTCGGCGGGGTCTTCCTTGAGCGTGGGGGCGTAGTAGCGGCTTAGGCGCATCTGTCTTCAAACTCCTGTATGATCTTGTCCAGTTCCTTCATGAATTCGGGCAGCACGTTGGCTTCGCCGCGCACCTTGCGCACCACCTCTCCCTTGCGGAAGATGACGGCGCAGTCGCGGCCCCCGGCCAGGCCGATGTCGGCCTCGCGGGCCTCTCCGGGTCCGTTGACCACGCAACCCATCACGGCAACCTTGATGGGCGTCTTCACGTGCCTGAGCTTTTTCTCCACGGCCTCGGCCATGCCGGCCAGGTCGATCTCGGTGCGCCCGCAGGTTGGGCATGAGACCATCTCCGGGCCGCGCCTGCGAATGCCCAGGCAGCGCAGTATCTCCCAGGCGGCATCCATCTCGTTGAGCGGATCGCCTGTTAGCGAGACGCGCAGCGTGTCGCCAAGCCCCATCCACAGGAGAACCCCGAGCCCCACCCCGGATTTGGCCGCGCCGCGAAGAGGCGTCCCGGCCTCCGTGATGCCGATGTGCAGCGGATAGTCGACCTTCTTCGCCAAGAGCGAATAGGCCGCGATGGTGACGGGCACCGAGGAGGACTTGAGCGAAATCTTGATCTGGTCGAAGTTCTCGTCCTCGAGCATGCGCACGTGTTGGAGCGCGCTCTCCACCATGGCCTCGGGGGTGGGTCCGCCGAACTTCTCCAGCAGGTGCTTCTCCACCGACCCGGAATTGACCCCGATGCGGATGGGAGCGCCGTGGTCCTTCGCGGCGCGCACCACGGCGGCCACCTTGTCCTGGCCGCCGATGTTGCCGGGGTTGATGCGAAGGCCGTCCACGCCCGCTTCAAGCGACCTGAGCGCAAGCCGGTAGTCGAAGTGGATGTCCGCGATCACCGGCATGGGCGAGGCCGCCTTGATGGCCTTCAGCGCCAGGGCGGCTTCCTCGTCGGGCACAGCCAGCCGGATGATCTCGCACCCTGCCTCGGCCAGCGCCATCACCTGGGCCGTGGACGCGGCCACGTCGCGGGTGTCGGTGTTGGTCATGGACTGGACGCGGATGGGGTGTCCGCCGCCGATGAACAGGCCGCCAAGGCGAATTGCCCTGGTCCCGTGGCGGATTATGGGGGAAGCGGTTTGTTCGTGGCTCATGGGGATGGAGAAAATAGCCGATTTCACCGGCAAAGCCAACCGTAACTACGGCTTTTCCCGGAAGGCTCCTGGGCCTCTTTCGACCAGTGATATCGGATGATTGGCTCCACCTGCGATACGCGCCCCATCGGATCACAGAAAATGCCCAACCCCGGCGCCCCTGAACTCCGGCCCGAGGCGGCCCGTCAGCCAGCCTCAGAAATAGCCCAGAGCCCGAAGCTCGGCCATCCGCCGCTCCTTCTCCTGGGCTCGCCCGGCGCGCTCGTCCAGGCCCGGAGCCGCGAGCGCCGTGCATGGCACGCAGCCGAGCGACCGGTATCCCCGGTCGTACAGCTCGCAATAGGGCAGACCGCGCGAAGTGGTGTGCGCCCACACGTCCATCTCGGTCCAATGCAGGATGGGATTGGCCTGGAGGTAGCCCTGCCGGGTTTCCACAAGGGCCAGGCCCGTGCGTGAAGGGTTCTCGTCGGCGCGGATGCCGGTGAGAAGCACCTCCACGCCCATGGCGGCCACGGCGCCGAGTAGTGGGCGGACCTTGAGCGCACCGCAGCAGGCCAGCTTGTCAGCCGCGACTTCCGCGGGGATGTCCGCCGGATCGGGGCGGACGACGCGCAGGTCCAGGTCCCATCGTGCCGCCATCCGGTCGCGGTAGGCGACGACCTCCGGGAACTTGAAGCCGGTGTCCAGATTAATGGCCGTGACCGTCCCCCCGGCTATATCCCGCCAGATGTCCAGCAGCACGGTGGAGTCCTTGCCGCCGGTCCAGGCCACGGCGATGCGCGCCGTATCATGGTTTTCGAGAAGCGAGCGAAGCAACTTCCCCGTCTCCTGAAGCTTATGTTGCAGACTTTGCATTGGTTCGTTTATGGTTGAAGGTGACGCCAACATTCTGGAGGAGCCCATGCCCGTCCCTGATCATATCGTCCGGTTCATCCTGGAACGCGACCTGTGCGTGCTGTCAACCAGCACTCCGGAAGGCGTGCCGCACGCGTCGCTCATGTCCTACGTGGCAGAGCCGGACTTGCAGTACATCCATATGGCCACGGTCGCCAGCTCACGCAAGTGGGCCAACCTGACGGCCAACCCCAGGATGGCCATCCTGATCGATGAGCGCGAGATGTCGCTCTCCGGCGAGCGCGGCCAGGCCAGGGCGCTCACCATCGGAGGAATCCACGAACCTGGGCCGGCCGAAGACAAAGCAAGGGTCCTGGTCATGCTCAGGGAAAAGTTCCCTCACCTTGCGGGCTTCTTCGCCAGGCCCGACCTGGAGACGATCCGCTTCAAGCCGCGCTGGCTCTTGCTTCTGACCGGCGCGGAGCAATCTGAATTCATCGATTTGAAAAATAATTGAAAAGATCGCTTGACGAGACCGGCTCAAGTCTTTAAACACCCTCTTCTCGACGACGCGCCCGTAGCTCAGCGGATAGAGCGCCGGACTACGAATCCGTAGGCCGCAGGTTCAAATCCTGCCGGGCGCACCAAGAAAACAGGGACTTAGGCAACGGCCTAGGTCCCTTTTTCTTTAAGGTACTGCCATGACGCCCATTGAAAACCTCTCGACTATCCTCCATGCCCATGTGAACGGCATACGTCTGGCCTACCGCGCGTTCGGCTCGGGCCGCCCGCTCCTCTGCCTCATGGGTTTCTCGGCGTCCATGGACATGTGGCCGCGCGTAATGCTTGAACGCCTCTCGCGAATCCGCCGGGTCATTCTCATGGACAATCGCGGCATCGGCCACTCCAGTGGCGGCGAAGAGCCTTACCGTTTCGACGACATGGCACTCGACTCACTGGCCCTGCTTGACCACTTGGGTTTCAGGGAAACCGACATACTGGGCTTCTCCATGGGCAGCGACATAACCCTGGCCATGCTGCGAATCAACCCAGAACCGTTCAGGAAGGTTGTGCTGTACGCAGGGGGGCCGGGAGGCGATGATGAGATCATACCGGACGAAAGGCTGCGGATGGTGTTCCGCGCTGTGGAGGGAAAAACAAAAGCGCGTGCGGCTGCCATGTTCCGGCTCATGTTCCCGGACGAGTGGTTGGAGGAGCACGGAAGCCCAAGGGAATGCATACCAAGGTTGAACAAGCCGGTCCGTCAGGAGGCGGTCAAGGCCCAGCTCCAGGCTGTCCGGTCGCGTCCAAGCGAGGCCCCAGCCCTGCAACGCATACGCATACCGGTGCAGCTCATCACGGGATCGGAGGACCTGCTCACCCCGCCGGAGAACTCCCGTTTCATGGCCCGTCTCATTCCACGCTCGACACTGATCGAGATCCAAGGGGCCGGGCACGGCCTCATGTACCAGTACCCGGACACGTTTCTCAAGCATGTTGAGGATTTTCTCAGAGCCGGCGCTCTGCCCTAGAGACTCTCAACCCTTACATTGCCTAGCGTCCTGCCGAGGAATCGCTCTCCCACTTCTCGGAAACGCTGGGGCACGTCAGTCACATGAAAGACGTGCTCCGGCTCGCCCTGTCCGGGGTTTTCCAGATGCATGCAGCGCAGTAGGTCCTCGGCGCGCTCGGAGACTGCCTCGGCTGAATCCACCAGGCGCACCCCTTGCCCCATCACCGAGGACAGCATGGGTTTGAGAAGGGGATAGTGCGTGCATCCGAGAACGAGGGTGTCGATATTTTGCGCCAGGAGCGGCGTGAGGTATTCGAAGGCGGTCAGACGCGTTACGGGGTGGTCCAGCCAGCCTTCTTCAACGAGAGGCACGAAGAGCGGGCAGGCCTGGGCCGCTATGAACATGCCACTGCCGTCGTGGCGCTGGATGGCCGTAAGATAGGCTCCGGAAGCGATGGTGGAGGGAGTCGCGATCACGGCGATGCGTCTGTTGCGCGTGCGGGCGACGGCGGTGCGGGCTCCGGCGTCGATCACCTCCAGCACCGGTACCGGCGAGAAGGCGCGCACGGCGTCGTAAGCCACGGCGGCCATGGTGTTGCAGGCGATGATGAGCATCTTCACCTGCTTCTCAAGAAGGAATCTGGCGATCTGCCCGGCGAACTTCGCGACGGTGTCGGGCGATTTCACGCCGTATGGCACGCGGGCGGTGTCGCCGAAGTAGACGATGGACTCGCGGGGCAGCCGCTCCATGACCGCACGGGCCACTGTGAGGCCGCCGACTCCCGAGTCGAAGATGCCGATGGGGGAAGAGGGATTCAGGCTCATGGTTTTGAAGTC
>JBMORI010000114.1:32500-35292 GCA_049322415.1 Thermodesulfobacteriota bacterium
GTACTCAAGCGCCCTATTCAGACTCGCTTTCGCTACGGCTCCGGAATTTTATCCTTAACCTCGCACATGAGAGTAACTCGCTGACTCATTATGCAAAAGGCACGCGGTCACGGCCGAAGCCGCTCCCACCGCTTGTAGGCAATCGGTTTCAGGTTCTATTGCACTCCCCTAACAGGGGTTCTTTTCACCTTTCCCTCACGGTACTGGTGCACTATCGGTCGCTAAGGAGTATTTAGCCTTGGAGGATGGTCCCCCCAGATTCCCACGAGGTTTCACGGGCCTCGTGGTACTCGGGTGCCGGTCACGCCACTTTCAGGTTCGGATACGAGGCTTTCACTCGCTATGGCACGCCTTCCCAGACGTTTCTCCTGCCTACTCATGGATCGCTTATACCGGTCCCACAACCCCGCACGGACGAATCCGCACGGTTTGGGCTCTTCCCTCTTCGCTCGCCGCTACTAGGGGAATCTCGTTTGATTTCTCTTCCTGCAGGTACTGAGATGTTTCACTTCCCTGCGTTCGCTTCTCCAAACCTATGAATTCAGTAAGGAGATGACTGGACATAACTCCAGCCGGGTTGCCCCATTCGGAAATATCCGGATCATAGCTCGTTTGGCAGCTCCCCGAATCTTATCGCAGCCTACCGCGTCCTTCATCGCCTCTTAGCGCCAAGGCATCCACCGATTGCCCTTATTATCTTGTCCCGCGTACTTACGCGTCCCATCCCTTATTCAACTTTCAATGATCTGCCGCCGTCTCCCGCCGTTCATCCACCAATTTCATGGTGGAGGCGAACGGGTTCGAACCGATGACCTCCTGCGTGCAAGGCAGGCGCTCTCCCGGCTGAGCTACGCCCCCATCTCTTGAGATGGTGGTGGGCCTGGATAGACTTGAACTATCGACCTCACGCTTATCAGGCGTGCGCTCTAACCACCTGAGCTACAGGCCCTCGGGCCGGCGGCTGCAAGAACACAACGGTCCTTGCAATTAAATAGCGAGTCGGGTTTTTTTCTGTAAAGGAGGTGATCCAGCCGCAGGTTCCCCTACGGCTACCTTGTTACGACTTCACCCCAATCATCGGCCCTACCGTAGACGCCTGCATCCTTGCGGTTAGCCCGGCGGCTTCGGGTAGAACCAACTTTCGTGGTGTGACGGGCGGTGTGTACAAGGCCCGGGAACGTATTCACCGCGCCATGCTGATGCGCGATTACTAGCGATTCCAGCTTCATGCAGTCGAGTTGCAGACTGCAATCCGAACTGAGACGGACTTTTTGGGGTTGGCTCCACCTCACGGCTTCGCTACCCTTTGTATCCGCCATTGTAGTACGTGTGTAGCCCTGGGCGTAAGGGCCATGATGACTTGACGTCGTCCCCACCTTCCTCCCCGTTGACCGAGGCGGTCTCCCTAGAGTGCCCGGCATTACCCGGTAGCAACTAAGGACAAGGGTTGCGCTCGTTGCGGGACTTAACCCAACACCTCACGGCACGAGCTGACGACAGCCATGCAGCACCTGTCTCCTCGCTTCCCGAAGGACACTCCCCCTTTTCGGGGGGATTCGAGGGATGTCAAACCCAGGTAAGGTTCTTCGCGTTGCATCGAATTAAACCACATACTCCACCGCTTGTGCGGGCCCCCGTCAATTCCTTTGAGTTTCAGCCTTGCGACCGTACTCCCCAGGCGGGATGCTTAATGCGTTAGCTGCGGCGCCGAAGATCGCTCCCCGACACCTAGCATCCATCGTTTACCGCGTGGACTACCAGGGTATCTAATCCTGTTTGCTCCCCACGCTTTCGTGCCTCAGCGTCAGTACCTGTCCAGGTGGCCGCCTTCGCCACCGGTGTTCCTCCTGATATCTACGGATTTCACTCCTACACCAGGAATTCCGCCACCCTCTCCAGGACTCGAGTTCGGCAGTATCAAACGCAGTTCCCCGGTTGAGCCGAGGGATTTCACGTCTGACTTACCAAACAGCCTACGCACGCTTTACGCCCAGTGATTCCGATTAACGCTTGCGCCCTCCGTATTACCGCGGCTGCTGGCACGGAGTTAGCCGGCGCTTCCTCTGAAGGTACCGTCAGACCAAGAGCTTATTCGACTCCTGGTGGTTCTTCCCTTCTGACAGAGGTTTACGACCCGAAGGCCTTCTTCCCTCACACGACGTCGCTGCGTCAGGGTTTCCCCCATTGCGCAATATTCCCCACTGCTGCCTCCCGTAGGAGTCTGGACCGTGTTTCAGTTCCAGTGTGGCTGATCATCCTCTCAGACCAGCTACCCATCGTCGCCTTGGTGGGCCGTTACCCCGCCAACAAGCTAATGGGACGCGGACTCATCCCCAAGCGCAAGCTTTCATGAAGAGGCCTGCTTTGAACCCACTATGAAATGGATTGTTATACGGTATTAGCGGGTCTTTCGTCCCGTTATCCCGAACTCAAGGGTAGATCATCCACGCGTTACTCACCCGTGCGCCGCTCTACTCAGAGACCGAAGCCTCCTTTCTCGCACGACTTGCATGTGTTAAGCACGTCGCCAGCGTTCAATCTGAGCCAGGATCAAACTCTCCAGTTTGAAATCCTTGTCTGCTGAAACCCATTCGACTTGCGTCGATTGGGCGTGGCTAATTTCAGAATCACCCGACTCGCTATTTAATTGTCAAAGACCCTTGCTCCGCGTTTTTCTCTCAGCGCGGACCGACCTAGTTAGTCAATCCCGCTCGCGGCGTCAACGACTTTTTTCATCCGTCGACCTTTTTCTTTCCGCCGTTCCGCTTTCGCTTTCCGGCCGGGAGCGGCAA
>JBMORI010000114.1:35392-44077 GCA_049322415.1 Thermodesulfobacteriota bacterium
TTTCCCGTCCCGGAGCACCTCCGCGAGCGGGACGGGCTATCTAGCCCACCTCGCATGCCGCGTCAACGACTTTTTCAAGTCGCCCGCGCGATCTCGCTTCAATGTTGTTCCGGATTGAAAAGCGCGCCCCTGCCGCAGCGTGACTGTCGCATCCGCAAGAGATACTCTTGCTTCCGCTTTGCCTTCAACAACGATACGCCGTATCGCATCCGAAAGCTCACCCGCCGCGGTGGCGCGTAAAGGTCGATTTCGTTTGTGAAAGAACCGTCGCTTTCCGCCTGCCCGGAGACGCCGTCCCCGTCAGGCAGAAGGGGGCTTTTATGGAGGTTGACGCAAAAGGTCAACCCCCTTTCTTCTCGAAGGCCCTTTTTTTTATGTAAGGCGGGAACAAAGACAGTCAAGAAGTCCCCGACTAGAACTCCAAATGCTTGTATGTCCTTGGGAAGGCGATAACGTCGCGAATATTGGTCACTCCGGTGACCAGCATGACCAGGCGCTCGAAGCCCAGGCCGAACCCGGCGTGGGGGGCAGTGCCGAAACGGCGGGTGTCCAGGTACCACTGGTAGCAGGACATATCGAGGCCGAGCTCCTTGATGCGCGCTTCGAGCCTGTCCAATCGCTCCTCGCGGGCGCTGCCGCCCACGATTTCGCCGATGCGGGGAACAAGCACGTCCATTGCGCCGACCGTGATGCCGTCGTCGTTCTGGCGCATGTAGAACGCCTTGATATCCTTCGGATAGTCATAAACGATAACCGGCTGCTTGAAGTGCTCCTCGGCCAGGTAGCGCTCGTGCTCGGTCTGAATGTCCTTGCCGAAAGCGGCCTCGTACTCGAATTTTTTCGAAGACTTGCGCAGTATCTCCACGGCCTCGCCGTAGGGGATGCGCTTGAAGGGCTCGTCCAGGAGCTTGTTCAGGGTGGCCATCAGGGTGGTGTCCACCCACTTGGCGAACAGCTCCAGGTCGCCCGGGCGGCGGTCCATCACCGTGCGGATGCAGTATTTGAGCAGGTCCTCGGCCAGATCCATGTTGTCTTCGAGGGTGGCGAAGGCCATTTCCGGCTCCACCATCCAGAACTCGGCGGCGTGGCGCGCCGTGTCCGAGGGCTCGGCCCGGAACGTGGGACCGAAGGTGTACACGTCACCCAGGGCCAGGGCGAAAGGCTCGGCCGAGAGCTGGCCGGACACGGTCAGGAAGGCCTCCTTGCCGAAGAAGTCCGCCTTGACCCCTTCCACGCCCAGCGGCTGCCCCGGATGGAGGGTTGTCACGCGGAGCATCTCGCCCGCGCCCTCACAGTCCGACCCGGTGATGATGGGCGAGTGCAGGTGGAAGAAGCCTTTCTCCTGGAAGTAGCGATGGATGGCCAGTGCCAGCTCCGAGCGGATGCGGAACATGGCGCCGAACTTGTTGGTGCGCGGCCGAAGATGCGCGATGCCGCGCAGGAACTCGTCCGAGTGACGTTTCTTCTGGAGGGGGAAGGTCTCCTGGTCGGCCGCTCCGATGAGCTCGACGCCCGAAGCCTTGATCTCCCAGGCCTGCCCCTTTCCCGGCGAGGCTATCAGTTCGCCGGTTACGGCCACGGACGCTCCCGTGCCGATTTCTTTTATGGTGTCATACCCCTCGGCCGCGGCGTCCACCACGGCCTGGATGTTGGCCAGACACGAGCCGTCGTTGATCTCCAGGAAGGAGAAGTCCTTGGCGTCGCGGCGGGTCCGCACCCAACCCTTGACCAATACCCGCTCCATGGGCCCCTGGGCCGAGAGCAGTTCCGTTATTTTCACGCGTTTCATTTCTCGATTTTATCCCATGCCCGGTCTTTCGGGCAAGCCTTGTCTGCGGGGGGTTCGTGAGTTATCAGGTGTGCGCCACAACTTTTCTATAAGGAAGAACAATGGGATTTTTCTCCAAGCTTTCGTCCTGGCTGGGGGGCAAGAAGCCTGAGCAGGCCCCCGAGGCCGAAACCTCTGAAATCCAGGAAACCCCGCCCGCCGGGGCTTCCGAGGAATCCGCAGCCGAAGCGGAGCAGGCCCAGGCCGCCCCCGTCCCGGCCGAAGCTCCCAAGGAAGCTCCGGCCGAACCGTCCTCCCTTGCCCCCAACCTCGTCACCGAGGACTGGCAGAAAGAACTCACGCTCACCCTGCGCCAGGCCGAGCCCAAGCTCTCCGTGTGGCTCTCCATTGTGTTGCAGGGCGTTGAAAAGCCCGGCCCCGAACTCTGGGAGCGTCTGCGCTTTCTCTTTCAATGCCTCGAAGCCCCGGCCGCCGAGGCCGATGAGTTCGTCAAGTCCTTCGAGAAGTGGCTTGCCAACATGGGCTACGAGGAGGTCGAGGAGTTCCGCTCCGAGCTTCAGTACCGCCTTGCCCTGGCCCTGGACCTGGAGGACGAGGAGGACGAGCGCTCGCGCCTGTTCGTCAAGCTCTCCGAGGGTCTGGCCAAGACCCGCGAGCAGATCGCCGCTCGCATCGACGGCCTGCTCTCCTCCCACTCCAAGATGGACGACGACTTCTGGGAAGAGCTGGAGGAGATCCTCATCATGGCCGACGTGGGCTTCGAACCCGCCGGCAAGCTCCTTGCCCAGCTGAAAAGCCGCGCCCGCAAGGCAGGCGTCACCGACCCCGCCGGATTCAAGGACATCCTGCGCGAGGAACTGGCCCACATCTTCCGCGCTCCCAAGACCATCAAGGCCGTCAACCCGCCCGAGGTAGTGATGATGGTGGGCGTCAACGGCGTTGGCAAGACCACCACCATCGCCAAGCTGGCCTACCGCGCCCAGATGCAGGGCCGCAAGGTGCTCATCGCCGCGGGCGACACCTTCCGCGCCGCCGCCATCGAGCAACTCCAGATCTGGGCCAAGCGCGTGGGCGCGGGCTTCTTCACCAAGGGCGAGGGCGCCGACCCGGCCGCCGTGGCCTTCGAGGCCATGGAGCGCTGCCTTGCCGAAGGCTACGACCTCATGCTCCTGGACACCGCCGGACGCCTGCACACCAAGATCAATCTCATGGAAGAGCTTAAGAAGATCGAGCGCGTGCTCGGCAAGAAGCACGAAGGAGCGCCGCATCGCACCATCCTGGTGGTGGACGCCACCACCGGCCAGAACGCCCTCTCCCAGACCAAGCTCTTCCATGAGGCCGTGGGCGTGGACGAAATTGTTCTCACCAAGCTCGACGGTACCGCCAAGGGCGGCGTCGTGGTGGGCATAGCCCTGGAGCACGCCATCCCCATCACCTTCGTGGGGCTTGGCGAGAAAATGGAGGACCTGCGACCCTTCTCCGGCGAGGACTTCGCCAAGGCGCTCCTGGTCTGATGCCCCCAAGCGGGCTTTAGGCCCGCCAACCTGAAGCCCGCGAAACGATGACCATACCAAACAGAGAACAGGCCCTGGCCCTCCTGCATCAATACCAGTCCGGCAAGCCCGAAAGGATAGCCCATTCCCTCGCCGTGGCCGGCCTGGCTACCGCCGTCGGCCTGAAGCTCAACCGCAACGGCGCGGGACTCGACATCGAACTCATCGAGGCCGCCGCCATCCTGCACGACATCCTCAAAGGGCAGCCCAACCACGACCACGCCGGCGGACAACTGCTGAAAACCCTCGGCTACCCGGCGGTGGCGGCCATCGTGGAGATCCACACCCGCCTGGGCGGCCGCACCCCAGAGCCGGGCGAACCCATCTCCGAAGCGGAGGTGGTCTACATCGCCGACAAGAGCTACCGCCGCACCAGCCGCGTCAGCATCGAGGAACGCTACGGCATCTGGCGAAACACCTGGAAGGACAACCCGGAAAGGCTGGCCAGCCTGACCAGGGGCGAGAACAGGGCCAAGGCCGTTAGGGACAGGATCGAAGACGGACTGGGCATGACCCTGGGGGAAGTCTAGAAAGAAGAGTGAAGAATGGGAGGGGAAGAAGCCTCCGGCGGCCAGGGCTCCGCCCTGGACCCGCAAGGGAACTTCATTCCCTTGACCCGTTATCGCTTCGCGGGTTTAACCGCCCCTTTAACCAGATGGTTAATCATTAATAAAAGTATCTTGAAAAGACGACAACCCGAAGTAACGAGAGCATTCATGAAAGCGATCCTTGCGAGAGTGCCCAGGCCCGTGGGCGCTAGCCGTGACGCCGCCCGGGCAAGGGCAGGCGACGGATCGTCTTCAAATCGGTCCTAGCCTGCGCTTGCCCGGACGGCGTCACGGCTAGCGCCTTGGGCCGGAGCCAACACCCTCACCCGCGAAGCAATTGGCGGGTCCAGGGGGGCTCCCCCCTGGCGGGTGCAGGGCGCCCCCCTGCCGGGTCTGGGCGGAGCCCAGCTTAACTTCAACCTTCCCCATAAAGCTCCCTCATGCCCACGCACTCCCCCGGCTCCATAGAACGCATCCTTCAGGAATCCTTCGGCTTCGACTCCCTCAAGCCGGGCCAGTCCGAGGCCATCACGCGCCTGCTGGACGGCCGTAGCGTCCTGACCATCTTCCCCACGGGCGGCGGCAAGAGCCTGTGCTACCAGTTGCCCGCGCTGGCTCTGGAGGGGGTCACGCTGGTCGTCTCACCGCTCATCGCCTTGATGAAGGACCAGATCGACTTCCTCAAGGCGCGTGGTATCGCGGCCGAGCGCTACGACTCCAGCCTGGACGCCCAGCAGGCCCGCGACGTGCTGAACGCCTTCAGGGACGGCAGGCTCAAGCTCCTCTACATCTCGCCGGAGCGGCTGGCCAACGAGCGCTTCATGAACACCGCGCGCCGGGCGCGGGTGTCGCTCCTTGCCGTGGACGAGGCGCACTGCATAAGCCAGTGGGGCCACAATTTCCGGCCCGAGTACCTGAAGATAGCGCGCGCGGCCAGGGAGCTTGGCATCCCGCGCGTGCTGGCGCTCACCGCCACCGCCGACCGGGAGACCGCCTGGGACATCGCCCGCGCCTTCGGCATCGCGGAGGAGGACATCGTCCACACCGGCTTCTACCGGCCAAACCTGGAACTGCGGGCCACGGCCGTGAAGCCGGGCGGCAAGAAGGCTCTCCTGCTGGAGCGGCTCAACTCGCGTCCGCCGGGACCGGCCATCGTGTACGTGACGCTCCAGAAGACCGCCGAGACCGTGGCGGGCTGGCTTTCGGAACACGGCGCGCGGGCCATGGCCTACCACGCGGGCATGGGCGCGGAGCAGCGCGCCGCCGTGCAGGACGCGTTCATGGCCTCGGACCAGCTGGTGATCGTGGCCACCATTGCCTTCGGCATGGGCGTGGACAAGGCGGACATACGGGCCATCTACCACTACAACCTGCCCAAGGGCGTGGAGAGTTACGCCCAGGAGGTGGGCCGCGCCGGGCGCGACGGCAAGCCTTCCGTATGCGAGATGTTCGTCTGCATGCAGGACACGCTGGTGCTCGAGAACTTCGTGCTGGGCGACACCCCGGACCGCGAATCCATCGAGTCGCTCCTGGGGGAGGTGCTGGGCGGCGGGGACCACCTGCTCCTCTCGCCTCCGGCCCTGGCCAACCGGCACGACATCCGCGAGCTGGTGGTGCGCACGCTGCTCACCTACCTGGAGCTGGACGGCTATCTGAGGGCGCTCGGCCACATCTACACCAGCTACACCCTCACGCCCAACAGGCCCTCGGCGGAGATGCTGGCCCCGTTCGACGAGGCGCGCCGGGCTTTCCTCAAGAGCGTGCTGTCTCGGTGCAAGAAGAAGCGCAACGGCGGCTTCACCCTGGACGTGGTGGACGTGGCCGGGGAGACCGGCGAGCCGCGCGAACGCATCGTGACGGCGCTGGAGTACCTGGAGGGAAAGGGCGACATCGATCTCAAGGCCAGCGGCACCCGGCAGCGCTACGTGGTGACCAGGCGGCCCGGCTCAATGGAAGGCCTGGCGCGTGAGCTGATGGTGAAGTTCGCCGAACGCGAGCGGCGCGATCTGGAGCGCATCCGCCAGGTGCTGGTGCTGGCCGGGGACCCCAACTGCCTGACGCAGCGGCTGATGGCCTACTTCGGGGAGGAAATGGGCAGGTGCGGGCATTGCGGCCCGTGCCTTGGAGAGGAGCCGTGCCTGCCGCATCCGTTCCACCCCAGGAAGCCCGGGGACCGGTCCATCAGGAAGCTGGACGCCCTGCTGGCCGAGGGGCTGCCGCAGCTCTCGACGCCCAGGCGGTTGGCCAAGTTCCTGTGCGGGCTGGCCTCGCCCGCCACCGCGCGGCTGAAGGAGCACGAGGCGTTCGGCCTGTTCGAGCGCGTGCCGTTCCCGATGGTGCTGGAGATGGCGGAGAGGGTGATGGGCGCGAAACCGTGAAGGGTCAAGGGAACGGCAACCACGCTGGATGCGGAATTGAATGCCGCCCGGCAGCGCCCGAAGGCCGAGGGCTAGGAGGTCCGGGTCAAGGTCCCTTGCTGGGCCAGTGCCGAGCCCTGACCGCCAAGTAGCCCCCTCCCCCGCTTGTCCCGCCTGAAATTCTACGCTATCAGCCGGATAGCATGAACGCCTCCGACCTCATCCGTTACACGCCCCTGGCCTCGGCCAACCGTTTCGCCCAGATCGTGGCCGTCCTCGTCAAGCACGGCTTCGGCGAGATCATGGAGCGCCTGGGATTCAGGCGCCGCAAGTTTTTCCGCCGCAAGCGCCCCGACGAAGCCGCCGCCCTGCCCCTGTGGGTCAAGCTGCGCCGCGTCATCGAAGAGCTTGGTCCCACGGCCATCAAGATCGGCCAGATACTCTCCATGCGGCCGGACATGATCCCCACCGGCCTCTCCGACGAGCTGCGCAAGCTCCAGGAGAACGTCCCGCCCGCGCCCTTCGCGCTCATCGAGAAGACCCTCGCGGAAGCTTACGGCCGCCCGCTCACGGAGATCTTCCAATCCATCGAGCGCAAGCCCGTGGCCACGGCCTCCATCTCCCAGGTGCACCGCGCCGTGCTCACGGACGGCCGCACCGTGGCCGTGAAGGTGCGTCTGCCGGGCGTGGTGGACACCCTCATGGCGGACCTGGACATCATGGAGTTCTTCGCCGCCCAGATCGAGGAGCGATTCCCGTCCATGCGCCGCTCCCGGCCCCGCCAGGTGGTGCGCACGCTGCGCAAGGACGTCTCCCGCGAGCTCGACTTCACCAACGAAGCCGTGAACATGTACGTGTTCAACGAGATCTTCGCCGAAGACCCGGACATATTCGCCCCCGCCGTCCACGGCGACCTGGTGCGCGAGGACGTGCTTGTGATGGACTTCATCGAGGGCGACAGGCTGGACTCCTGCGACTGCTCCATGGCCCGCCGCGAGGAGCTGGCACGGGCCGGGCTCAAGGCGGCCGTGCGCCAGATACTCGAGGAAGGCTTCTTCCACGCCGACCCGCACCTGGGCAACCTGCGCGTGGTGGACGGCTGCCTCCTGTGCTACCTGGATTTCGGCATGTGCGGCCGCCTCACGCCCGCCATGCGCTCGGACATCGTGGATTTCCTCATCGCCATGGGCAAGAACGACGCGGCCAAGGCCGTGCGCCACACCCTGGAGATGGCTCTCAGCTATCCGCCGGACATCGACGCCATGAGCTTCGAGCGCGACCTCACCTTCGCCATGCAGAAGGCGCGCGTGCCCTTCCGGGACGGCTCCTTCGGCCGCTTCATGCTGGAAGTGACCACCCTCTGCCACGAATACGGCGTCAACCTGAGGCCGGACTTCATCCTCATCGCGCGCGCTCTGCTGGCCACGGAATCCGCCGGGAAAACCCTCGCGCCCGGCCTGGACGCCATGAAGAGCATCGCCGAACTGGCAGAGGGCTACGCCGTGCGCCGCCTCATACCCGGCCTCTCCAACCGGAACTTCCTCGACGACGCCGAGGAGGTCATCCGGGCCGTCGGCAGGATCCCCGTCCAGGTCTCGGACATCCTGCGAAAGGCCAATTCCGGCGACCTGTCCATAGAACTCAGGCAGCACGACTACGGCCCCTTCCCCTCCGACCTAAGGCGCATCGGCAACCGCCTGGGAGGCGCGCTGGTGACGGCGGCGCTGGCCATAGGCTCGTCGGTGGTGTATCTTTCAGACCTTGGACCGCATGTCATGGGCATGCCCGTCATGGGCCTCATAGGGTTCGCCGTTTCCGGCATCCTGGGCATGTACCTGACGTTCAAGATGTTCCGGAACACGTAAACTGGAGACCAGCCATGAAGGATACGCTCAAGAAGGGATTCTACACCGGCCTCGGCGCGGGCCTGCTGCTCAAGGACGAGATCATGAACGCGCTGAACGCGCCCGTGAAGGTGGACGACGTGCCGATTCAGGAACTGCGCGCGCAACTCGGCACCGTGCTGGAGAAGCTCCAGGGCGGCGTGAGCGAGGGTGCGGACGCCCTCAAGCAGGCGGGCGAGGAGGAACTCTCCGAGTTGCTCGCGCGCCTCGGACTGGCCAAGGCCGAGGACGTGGAGCAGCTGAAGGCCAGGATAGCCGACCTGGAAGCGAAACTGAGCAAGAAAAAGGCGAAAGGCTAGGAGCTGGGCTCCGCCCAGACCCGCCGGGCGGATGATCCCCCCGGACCCCGCAATTGCTTCGCTGGTTTCGAGCGTTACCGATGCGAAAGCCCTCCCAGTAGCGCAAAGCGCTCCTGGGAGGGCTTTGATCGATTAGGAAGGATGGCTGGCGTGAAATGGCACCTCGGGCCTGCGTTGCCTCTGTCCGGCGGCGAGGCGGCCTGTGGAGGCGACGGATCGTCTTCAAATCGGTCCT
>JBMORI010000115.1:0-5976 GCA_049322415.1 Thermodesulfobacteriota bacterium
GCCCATCCGGGCATCCTCGGCGTAGGATATCCGCGAGTAGGGCAACCAGGTCCCCTTGTCCTGCCCCTGGACGACCACCAGGATAGACCGGGGCCCCGTGCAGACCAGCTCCGCCTTCACGGTGACTCGCTCGTTAGAACAGGCTGTGCTGGTCATCGTTTCCCGTGTCCCCTTTCTTGTGGCGGAACACCGTGCGGCGGCTCACGCCCGCCTGCCTGGCGATCTGGTTGGCGGTCATGCCGTCCTCGCGGCCCTGGCCGACGGCCCGGCGGATGCGGGCGTGCAGCTCCGAGAGCGACCCCGTTGGCCCGAGCGGGATGTCGTGGTGCTCTCCTCCGAGCTCCGCCGCGATCTTCCGGGCGGCGTCCATCCCGGCCGCCGCCACGAGCCAGTGGTTTTCCTCCAGCCGGGCAACCGTGGGCACATAGGCCCGCGTGCCGCCCCTGGCCTCGGCCACGCGCAACGCGGCCCTGGGGCCTGCGGCCCGCGCGATCTCGGCCAGGATGCCGGGGAGCTGGGAGGAGAAGTCGGCCATGTTAAACGGATCAGCCTTTTTGTTTAACCGGGGCGGCCTGGATTGAACTTTCGTTTAACGCCTCAAGCCGCCCGGCCAGGAGCTTCTCCGCCTTGGCGCGCTTGCGCGGGCCGAGCTGCGACAAGAGCACGTCCCGGTAATGGTCGAAGTCGCCGCCGTGGATCCTGATGGAGATCAGGCTCTGCACCACCTCTTCGGGCGTGGCCCCGTAGGCCTTGCGGTGCAGCGCCGCGATCACGGCGCGCAGCTGGTCGGGCTTGGCCCATTCCAGCTTGTCCACCTTGAACATTCGCTTGAGGATGCTGGCGGCGTAATCCCAGGGAACATGCCTGTTTTCCCGCGCGCCGATCTCCGCGAGCAGCGCCTCGACCTTGGAAAGCATGGCCTTGGCGTTCATGGCCTTCTCCGAGGGCACGGACTTGTCGCCCTTGCGCGCGCGCACGGTGCGCTCCTGGAAGCCGCGCGACGCCAGGAAGCGCACCAGGCCGTCCAGCTGGCGCATGGTGAGCTTCGTGCTGGACTCCACGCCGTAACGCTCGGCAAGCATGGCCCTGTAATCCTCGTCGGAAAGGCCAAGCTGCTTCTGGGCGATCTTCACCTTGGCGACCATGGATCTGCGCCAGTCGCTGTTCACGGCTGCTTCCTCCTGGCCTGCTCGTCCAGGCCGTTCAGGGTGCGGCAGAAGATCTCCTGCAGGCGCTGCGCGGCCGTGGGCTTCTCCGGGTCCGGCAGGATGATGCACACGGCGCGGCTCCCGCGCTGGGTGTCCACCACGGCGGGAGCGCCACCGTGGGCGCGGCCTGGCTGGAAGCGCTCACTCATGGGGCTTCTCCCCTTCCTGCGCCGCGAAGGCGGCGGTTGTCCTGCCAGGCTTGCCAGCCTTGAACCAGGCCTCCAGCTCCAGGCAGGAGTCGCCGCAGTAGGGCCCATAAACGCCGCACGTCAGGCACGGGCAGGACGCGGGGGCGGGTCTGGCCTTGTCGAGGTAGGTGATGGTCATCATTCGCCCAGGCTCCTCTTCCAGATGCGCACGGCGCGGATCGCCAGCACAAGCAGCACGGCGCTTTGCAGCGCCAGCCACCATTTCGCCTCGGCCAGGGCGTAAGCGCCCCAGGCCACCTGCGCCCAGGCCATGACCGCCTGCCCGCGCACGTCCAGGTGGCTGATGCGCCACACGGCGAGGAGCACCAGGACCGTGGCGGAGATCTGAAGCCAGTCCATCACATCACCCCCTGGAGAGCCCACGGGTTGTCGACCTCGATGTCGCCGTTCTTCCAGGGATCGCGCAGCGGCAGGATGCGGGTGGGGTTGGAGCGCACTTCCGCGCGCTCGCCTTCCGGCCTGTTCGATCTGCCGTTGAGGCGGATGGCGTCATCACCGGAGGGCGCGGCGTCCTCGGTCGGAGCATCCGAAGGCGCAGCGGATTCTACGGCGGCTTGCCGGGCCTCGACCGGCGCGGCCTGGGGCTTCGGCGCGGGCTCGCTCGCGGCGTCCTCGCCGAACACCCCGGCGGCGATCTCCAGGAGCTGCTTGCGTTTCAGGCCGACCCGCACGCCCGCGATCGTGAGCTGCACGCCCGAGCCGCTGGCCACGACGTAGCCGCGCTCGTTCTTCACCCAACCGGAACGGTTGATCAGGTAGCCCGGATGGTCCGGCATCGGTTTCCAAAGTGTCTTGCCCATGGCCGTGTTCCTTGGCTGCTCGTCAGGCCGGGCGCGCCACCGCCCGGCGACCGCCCCGGAGGGCGGTTTCGCATCTACCTCAGCGCCTCTTTGAGTTCCTTGCCAGCCGAGAACTTCACGGCCCAGCGTTCGGGGATTTCCATCACCGCCCCGGTCTTGGGGTTGCGCCCGGTGCGGGCCTTGCGCTGTTCGGCCTTGAGCTTGCCCAGCCCGGGCAGGGGAACTTCCCCGCCGCCCAGAAGCTTGGCGGCGGCCACGTCGCCCAGGGCTTCGAGCACGTGTCCCACGGCGGCCTTGGTGATGTGCATGGAGTCCCCCTTGCGGGACAGGGCCTCGGCCGTCTTCTCGATCAGGTCTTTCTTGGTCATGGTCTTGCTCCCTCAGGCCGCCTGCTCGGCGACCTCCTCCTGCTTGGTTTCGTAGTAGAACGTGTCCTTGGGAACGATGCGCACGCCCGCCTCGGTTCTCAGCTCCTCGGGCAGCTGCCGCAGGGCCTCCTTGTCGGGCTCCTCCTTGATGCGGATGCAGCCGGGCAGGGACGCTTCGGCCAGCCTGGCGGCCATGCCCTTGAGCCTGCCGAGCACCTCGGCCCAGGTGACCTTGGCCAGGGTCTTCAGCTCGTCGCTGGCCCGGAAGCCGATGACGCCGTGCGCCAGCTTGAGCGAGCGCGACTTCTTGAACAGGGCCTCCTTCTCGCCCGTGGCGTAGGCCTTCAGGGCCAGCTCCAGCAGCTCGCGCCTGGCGCGCAGCGGCGACGCCAGCTCATCCGCCTTGGTCCGCGCCGCCTCGACATCCTCGTCGAGCGAGATCCCGATGAAGCGGAGCTCGCGGTCGAGCTTGGCCAGCTCAGCCAGGGCCTCGCTGGCGGCATCAAGGCTGGTGATGGAGACCGACGCCTCGGGTTTACGCCTGGCCATTGGCGGCCTCCTTGGAGACGGTCTGCTCCCCGGCCGCCGTGGGCCTGGGGCCGATGATCACCAGGCTCATGCCCGGCCTGGGGCCGATGCCTTCCCTGGCGCAGGCGGCAGACAAGACGCCGCCGGGGCCCAACTCCCCCAACAGGCTGCCCAGGACATTGGCCGGGCCGTTGGCCTCCCGCTGGACCGGGCACTGGAGGCGCGATTCCATCTCCTTGGCGGTGTCGGCCGCGTCGGACAGCTCGGCCCGGGCCATCTTGATCATCTCCCACTGCTCCTCGGACACCTGCCCGGCCAGGACGCCCAGGGCCATCCTCACGCTCTGGATCTTCTCGGCGATCATGCGCATGCCTCCATTTCCTCCTGGCACCCGGCCAGGGTATTCTTGATGTCGTTCAGTGCTCTCAGCACGCCGTCCAAAACCTTGAGGGCCATTTCCCCTCGCTGGATGGGCGAAACGCCGCTTTTGAGACACTCAGCCAGCGTGATCCGGGCGTCTGCCAGGATGCCAAGCGCCGTCTCCAGGCCCTCCACCCGGCCGTCGCGCCAGAAGGCCTTGGCACGCTCGATGTCGTCGAAGGCGCAGCGGATGACCCGCTTGCGGTGCTCGTCCTTGAGCACGGTGACGCGGCGCAGGCTGTCAGCCACGGAATCCACCAGCATCGTCAGGGTTGTGAGATTCTTTCTCGTGTTCATGGGGCACCTCCTGGAGGCTGCGCCAAAGGGTTCGTTCCTCGCGCCGGACCAGCTTGCGCGCCACTGGGCAGCTCCCGGAGCGTCCGGGCTGCGCCAGGCGCTGGATACTGCGTTCAATCCCGCGCACTTTCATGGTCCAGGCGGCTGTGTTGGCAGCCGCTCCGGCAGGCGTGGTAGAGCCGCACCCGCATGTTGTTGGTGGTGGCGAAGGGCAGGGCCTGATTGTCCCGGCACGCGGCAAGCCTGATCTCGCCCTGCACCGGACAGATCACCGTGGAGGCCATGAGGTGCTCGCGTACGGCCGCTTCGATGGCCTCGGTCTTGGCCGGCCACTTGTTGTTGACCACGGCGTTGACCGTTCCGGCGCTGTAGCCGAGCTTCACGGCCACCTGGCGCTGGCTGTATTCGTCGCAGGCCGTGGCCAGGGCCTCCACCCAGTCCGGCAGGCCGCCGCTCCAGGCCGCTTTCGCACGTGTGAGGTTGCTCACGGCCGTTCCTCCCGTTCGTCGCCGGACCACCTCACCTCTCCGGTGTTGGCGTCGATCACCTCGCGCACGCGGCGGATCACCGGCGCTTTCGGACCGGTGTAGGCTCCGGCGAGGAATCGGAAACGCTTGTTGGCTTCGATCTCGAAGAGGTATCCGGCCCTGGCCAGGTACAGGCAGTAGAACGCGGCCTCGGACTCGGCCACGGGCGCTTCCTCCAGGCTGGCCTGGACGGTCAGGTCCCTGACCGAGAACTCCTTGAGGATGCGCATGGCCCGCCAGAGGCGGTCGCGGCCCATTTCCGGGAGTTCGGTCCCGTCCTTGCGGACACGTGGGGCGTCGATGCCGGGGTCCTTGGCCAGCCGGTAGACGGTGCGCTGGAAGGAACCGGGGTTTCCGCTCGGGTTCTCGGTATCGCCAGCTGCTTCGACGTACCCGGCCTTGCGCAGGCCTGTCAGGTATTCGCGAACGCTGCACAGCGTCGCGCCTGAACCCCTGGCCAGATCCTGGGCGGTGAAGTCGGCGGCGCGCTTCTTGATCTCCGCCCAGATGGCCTCCCGGCCCCCGGAGCGGCGCATGGTGTGGCCGCTCATCACGCCGCCCGCCTACGCGGGGCCTGGCCGGTGAACAGGGGGCGGCCGCCCCAGGCGTCCATGTCCACGCGGTCAAGCCCTTCGTTGCGCGCCGTGTCCTGGATGCGCTCCAGGTTGACGCAGATCCGGCGCACGCTGCCCTTGGCCAGGTCCACCAGGTGGGCAAGCAGGTCGTCGGCCACGGCCACCGTGCAATAGAGGTCCCGGAGGGCGGCGGCGTCCTCCATGCTGGCTGGCTGGGCCTGCACCCAATCCAGGACCCGGCCGTGGAAGCGTTCCCAGCGTTCGAGCTTGGCCGGGAGCTGCTCCTCGCCGATCAGCAGGATGGCCGCTCCGGAGCCCTCGTAGAGGTCGCGCACCAGCTCGACCGCGTTCTTGTCCACGATGTGGTCGAATTCATCGATGATGAGCGGGCGCTTGGACTTCGCCAGCTGCTCCGAGACTTCCTCGGCCATGGCCGAGATGGTGCGGCCCCGGGGCGTGATGCCCATTTCCTTGAGCAGGGCCTCGATAAAGGCCTTCTTGGACCAGTAGGACTTGGCCTCGACGTAGTAGGCCCGGCGCAGGGTGGCCACCCCGGCCGCCGCCGTTGATTTGCCCCAGCCCGAAGGGCCGGAGAAGGTCACCAGGCCCGGCAGATGCGCCGGACGGTCCCTGGCCTTGTCCAGTGCCGAGAGGCAGAGCCCCACGTTGGCCAGCCTGGCCACGCCGCCGTTGACGTTCACGACAGACTCATTCATGCTTTGACTCCTCACACCCGTTGAGGTTGCCTTACGTGGCCGTCAGCCGTTGGCGCGGCTGGCGGCCCATCCTTCAAACGCTCTTGGCATCCCGGGCGAAGAACTCGTCCAGGTCGCGCATGGAGCGAAATTCCGGCCCCGTCTGGTAGCCTTTCCACCACTTGGCCTCGTCCTCGTTCAGGACCGCCCCGGCCCGCATCGCCTCGTCCAGCTTCACCCACCGCCGGTAGCGCTGCTGCGGCGTCTGGGGCATCTGGTGCACCACGGCAGGCTTGGCCATCTCCCGGGCGGCCAATTCGCGCATGGCCTGGGCCTCTCCGGCCGGGGC
>JBMORI010000116.1:0-5925 GCA_049322415.1 Thermodesulfobacteriota bacterium
CCGGCGCGACACACCTCACGGACGGACCTGATGCGGGCGTCGCATCCACACGACGCGAAGCAACAGCCGGGTCCAGGGGGAGGCCTCTCCCCCTGGCGGGAGAGTGCAGAGAGGCAGCGCCCTCTCTGTCCGCCGGAGGCTCTTACTCTTTCGCCTTCTCAACCAGCTCCGGCCGGTACTCGAAGTGCATGATGTCGAACTCGGCCCACTTGCCGCCCCAGATGAAGCCGTGCCGCTCGAATATCTCCACGGCCTCGGGGGGGAAGTCCGTGCGCAGCTTGAGCGGGTCGCCGCCTTTGTGCCAGCGCCAGTAGGCGTTTCGCTTGGCGTTCACGTCGATGGCCGCGCCGAAGCTGTGCATGGAGAGCCGCTCCGTGCCTGCGATGGGCCTCCAGGCGAATGTGCCGGAGAGCGGCAGCAGGTGCTTCCTGGTCTCCGGTTTGGCGGCCATGAGCGCTTCCAGTTCCCGCCCGGCGGCCTCCAGGGCCTTGGCCGCTCCGGCGCGGGAGTTGAACATCACGGTGTCGCCCAGGAACGGAACGGGCACGAGGCCCGCCTTCACCTGGTCGGCGTCGTGGCCGTAGACGGCCTTGAAGAAGGCGGTGACGCGCCTGCGGCCGGGGTGAAAATCCTTCACTGGCTCGGCGGCCACGCGCGGGAGCGGGTAGGGCTGGGCCAGCATGTCCTCGATGTCGGGGTTGTCCAGGGCGGCCCCGGCGTCCTTGGCGACGCCGTCGTCGTAGACAAGGCGCGTGCCGTCCGAGAGGGTCAGCCCGTTCTCGTCGACGAGGGCCACTGCCTCGGGGTAGCAGCGCTTGAGCAGTTGCAGGTCCGATGCCTTGTCCGCGTGGGCGGCGGAGGCGAGCAGAAGGACTGCGAACAGAGCGGAAACCATTGTACGCATCGGCGGCAGGGGGGAAGGGGTTGCAAAAAAGGCCGCGGAGCTAACCCGCGGCCCTTGGGTACGATCATTTCGCCAGGAGTATCCGTTGCATGATCTCCCGCGCGTTCTTCTCGGCCTGCTGGTGCTCCTCCGGAGTGAGGCCGCAGCCCAGGGCGATCATGCGCCGCATGTCCTGGGATACCAGGTCGCCGGGGGCGTGGGCGTCGTTGTCGATGACCAGCCTTGCCCCGTGCTTGCGCGCCAGCATGGCCACGTGCCCGTTGGTCAGGCTGTGGCCCTTGCGGGTGGTGATCTCCAGGCAGACGCCCTTTTCGGCGGCCAGGGCCGCTTCCTGCTCCGAGATGAGCCCGGGATGGGCCAGCACGTCGGCCCCGCCCTCGATGGCGGCCAGGTTGGTTCCGCGCGCCACGGGCTCCACGATGGTCTCGCCGTGCACCACCACCAGCATGGCCCCGGCGGCGCGGGCCTCGGCGATGAGGCCGGGGATGAGCGGCGGCGGGCAGTGGGTGAGCTCCACGCCGATGGCCAGGTTGAGGTCCAGGTAGGGCCCGGTCTCGGCGGCGAAGCGGCGCAGGTTCTCGATGATGAGATACATGTTGGATGGGTCGGCGTGGTCGGTGATGGCCAGCCCCTTGTACCCGGCCTTGGCCGCGCGGCGGGCCAGCTCGGCGGGGATGAGTTCGCCGTCGGAGAAGGTGGTGTGGGTGTGCAGGTCTATCATAGCTACATCTTGTATTTGGTGTCGTCGGGGTTGTAGCTTTCAAGGATGTCGGACCACTTGTCCTCGCCGTCCTCCGCGATGCCGGGCTTGGGCTTGGCCTCGGAGAGCGCCTCGATGACCTTGGGGTCCACCAGGATGCTGGAGCCCGAGCGCAGGGCCAGGGCCACGGCGTCGGAGGGGCGCGCGTCGATGTCGATGATCTTCTCGCCCTGCTGGACGGCGATGACCGCGTAGAAAGTGCCTTCCTTGAGCTCCACCACGGAGACGGTGCGTACCACGCCGCCCATCTGCTCGATGGTGGTGAGCATCAGGTCGTGGGTCATGGGCCGGGGCAGCTTGACGCCGTTTAGGGTCAGCGAGATGGCCATGGCCTCCATGGCCCCGATCCAGATGGGCAGGGTGATGGAATCTTCCAGATCCTTGAGTATGAGCACCGGAGCCTGGGTGTCCTCGTCCAGGGCAAGTCCGAAAACCTTCATTTCTATCATGAGAGCGCCTCCCCCCGGAGGGAATGCTTCTTGGCCATGGTGATCCTCACGGGGACGATTTGACCCGCGAGGTCCGGCGAGGCCGGAGCGGCGAAGTTCACCGGACGCCCGGCGGCGTCGCGGCCGGTCCAGGCCGGGGCGTCCGAGTCGCGGAAGCTGCCCGGGCCTTCGACAAGCACCTGGGCCACCGACCCGGTCAGATTTTCCAGCATGGCCTCCTGCTGGGCATTTTGCAAGGCCTGAAGCTCGGAAAGACGCCAGGATTTGATCTCCTCGGGAATTTTCGGCTCCATTTTGGCCGATGCCACACCCGGGCGGTCGCAATACATGAAGGAGAAGGAGCACTCGAAGCGCGCGGCCTTGATGAGGTCCATGGTGGCCCGGAAGTCCGCCTCGGTCTCGCCAGGGAAGCCCACGATGATGTCCGTGGTGAGCATGATGTCCGGGCGGGCGCGGCGAAGCGCCTCCACCTTGGAAAGATACTGCGCGGCCGTGTACTTGCGGCCCATGCGCTTAAGCACGGCGTCCGAGCCGGACTGCACCGGCAGGTGCAGGGCCGGGGCCAGGTTGGAGAGCTCCCCGAACGCGGCGATCACCTCGTCCGCGATGTCCTTGGGGTGGGAGGTGGTGAAGCGCAGGCGCTCCACGCCCGGAATGGCGGCCACGGCACGCAGGAGTTGCGGGAAGCTGGTTTCCGCGCCGGCGTCCAGGCCGTAGCTGTTCACGTTCTGGCCGAGCAGGGTGACGTCCTTCACGCCCGAGGCGGCCAGGGAGCGGCATTCCTCCAGCACGGCGGCGCTCGCCCGCGACTTCTGGCGGCCGCGCACGTAGGGCACGATGCAATAGGCGCAGTAGTTGTCGCAGCCCTGCATGATGTTCACGAAGGCCTGTGGCGAGCGGGACATGGCGGGCAGGGCCGGGTCGCGCTCCTCGTAGGACTCGGTGAAGTCGAGCAGGGAGAGGCGCAGCTTCGGCTGGGCGGCGATGCGGGCCAGGGCCTGCGGGGCCTGGGAGATGCCGTCGGTGCCGAACACCAGCCGCACGAAGGGGAAGCGGTTCCAGAGCCTGGAGCCCACCTGCTGGGCTACGCAGCCGCCCACGGCGCAGAACATGGAAGGGTCGCGCTTCTGGTGGGCCGCGATGCGCCCGAGCAGGCTGTAGACCTTCTGTTCGGGCTTGTCGCGAACGGAGCATGTGTTGACGATGTATACCCGGGCCTGGTCCTCGGGGACCTCCTCCCAGCCCATCTGGACCAGGCTGCGGCCGAGCCAGCCGGAGTCGGCCGCGTTCATCTGGCAGCCGAACGTGAGGACGTGAAACTTCATCCTGGCATCATAATGCAGGAAGCGGGGGGCGTAAAGGAGGGCGCTGGGGTCAACGGTGGGGCAGCCAGACGGCGAACTGGGCGATGACCGCCTCGCGCATGGCTTTCGCGTCCGTGTTCGCCGCATCCAGCGTCAGCTCCGCGCGCTCGTCCTCCTCGAAGGGCACGTCCACGCCGATGACCTCGCCAAGGCCGTCGAACTGCTCGCCCGTGGCCTTCCTCTTGATGGCCTTGGCGTACAATCCAGCCATGACCATCCCCTCCGGCCTCGACGCTTCCCTCTGCATGGCGGTGCGCACTGGGCATTTCAGGTGCACTTCCGCGAATCGCTCGATGAGCCCCCTGGCGTAGCGGCGCATGGCCAGTTCGTGGCCGGAGCCGTCCATGAGCACCACTCGGCCCTGGCGCGTCAGTTCCGCCGCCTCCTCAGCGAACCGCCTGTACGCTTCCCGCCTTTCCTCCGGGCTGTACGTGGGTTTCTTGAAGTAGGCTTTTCTTCTTCTATCCATCTGGAGCAGGACCACGTCCACGCCCCATTTCTTCAGTTCCTCTCTCACCGCACGCGCCAACGTGGACTTGCCGCAACCGGGCAAGCCGGTGAACCAGACGGCCGCGCCTTTTCCCGCCGTCTTTTCCCTTTCTTCCTCCGTCTTCACGGCATTCCCTTCAGCGTGCATGCGAAACCCGCGAAGCTATAAAGGATTCCAAAGGGTCGAAGTCCCTCTGGCGGGAGAGTCCAGAGAGGGCAGCGCGCTCTCTGGACGCCGGAGGCCTCTTCGTCTTCCGCATCTTCTCTTTCCCCACTCTTTCTCTACTCCAGATATTTATTGATCCCTTTCCAGTCGAACTTCCCGTCCTCCAGCACCTTTTCCAGAAACCGCAGAAGCCCCGCCCGAACCGGCTCGGGGTGGTGGGGGTACCATTGAGGCGAGGCGATGACCAGCCCCCGGAACACGAAGAACGGCGCGATCACCTCGAGGATTTCCTCGTCGCCGGTCTTCTCCAGGTACTCCTCCCAGAAGGCCTCGTAGAGCTTCGCGAAGTCCCCGCCCAGCCTGGGCGCGCCGGTCTGTCCGTAAAGCCCGAACAGCAGGAAGTTGATGCTCATGGTGGAGACGTCGTCGGCGGGTTCGCCCAGTTCGCCCCGGCTGCGGTCGAGCACGGAGAATTCCAGCTTGCCGCCTTCCTTGCGGACCAGGGTGTTCCAGGGGTGGAAGTCGCCGTGGACCACGCTCAGGCGGCGGGCGTAGCCGCGCAGCTTCCAGCGCCAGTCCACCACGCGGCGCTCCAGGGCCTGGAAGCGTTCCGGGGGGAAGGGCTTGTAGGGATGCGGGTAGGCGTCCACCAGGCCGAAGATGCACTCGGATGCGCCGATGAGATTGCGCACGCGGCGCAGGTAGAGGTCGGGGTTGTCGAACTTTTCGGCGTGGATTGCGGCCAGCCACGTGGCCATGGAGCGGGCGAAGGCGATGTCGTCCGGGGTCGCGCCTTCGCGGCCGATGCGTTCCAGGTCCAGGTAGTAGTCGTGGCCGTCAACCAGTTCGCTCAGGATGAAGAATTCCTTGGGTTCGGTCACGGCGTGCATGCGGTCGCGGGCATCGAAGTAGCCCAGCCCCAGCGGCTTTGCGTGGCGGGGGAGGCGTCCGGCGGTCTCGTGCTGGAACATGAGGATGGCGGCGCGGTCCCAGTAGAACTGGTGGCCGTACTTGTCGCCGCGCATGATGGAGAGCACGGCGGACTTCATGCGGCCCTCCACGGAGAACTCCAGGCGCAGCGGCTTTCCGTAGCCGAACTCCTTCATGCCCTGGACGCCGTTCTGGCCGATTTCGCCGAGCCAGGAGAGGCGGGTGGACTCGCCGAACACCTGGCGAAGGTAGGTCTGGATTTTCTCCGAGCTGACCGAGAGCGGGGTTTTCTCTTCCGTGCCTGTGCGCATGGCGTCCTCCGGGGGGGCGTCAGGGGGCGAAGTACGCCCTGAGCGGCATGTCCTGTTTTTTGATGTGGGTGGTGAGCCAATCCACGAGGAACGCCTGGAGTTCCAGCAGCCCCTCGCGGTCGATGGAGTCCTGGCGCTCTTCGTACTTGGCCATGAGGCCGGCGAAGGCGGCGTGCATGCCCTGGTGGCGCGAGTGGAGCGGGCAGCGGTTCTTTTGGAGAAGCTTCTCCTCGGTGGCGAAGTGGTAGTGGACGTAGCTTTTGAGGCTGTCCAGGGCGACCCTGAGCGTGAAGGAGGGGTCCTCCTTGCCGATGCGCTCGCTGAAACTGTTGATGATGCGGAACAGTTCCTTGTGCTGCGTGTCGATGAGCTTCACGCCGATGGCCAGCGAATCGTCCCATTGCACCAAGGACATGGTACCCTCCCGGAATGTCCGGTTCCTGCCGGGGCGGCCCGCCCCGGCATGGTCCGCCGTCTTTTGTCCGTCTTTTGTCCGTCAGCAGTCCACCCGGCATGGTCCGCCGTCCGCCTCCTGTCCGGCGAGCCGTCCGT
>JBMORI010000117.1:0-43222 GCA_049322415.1 Thermodesulfobacteriota bacterium
TCGGAGCGCGAGAAGCAACCATGATTGATCAAAAAAAGCGAGGGAGCGTGGCTTTGCACGCTCCCTCGCTTTTAAACGATGTATCGCTCGAAACCCGCGATGCAATTGCCGGGTCCAGGGGGGGCTCCCCCCCTGGCCGCCGGAGGCATCTTGGTCTTCTCTTCTAACAAATCCTAGGCAGCTGCTCGCCTTCGAGCATCCCCAGCATCCTGTGGCCGCCGAGGCCCGTGCGCATCACGACCTTGCCGGGATTGTCCGCCGTGACCTTGCCGATCACGCGGGCGTCTCGTCCCAGCGGGTCGCGGCGCATTATGGCCAGGGCCTTGTCCGCGTGCTTTTCGGGCAGCACGCAGATGATCTTGCCCTCGTTGGCGAGATAGAGCGGATCGAGCCCCAGCACTTCGCATCCGGCGGCCACCACGGGCTTGACCGGGATGCTGGCTTCTTCGAGCACGATGCCCACGCCGGACTGCTGGGCGATCTCGTTGATGGTGGTGGCGAGCCCGCCCCGGGTGGGGTCGCGCAGCACGTGCACGGAAGGCAGTCCGCCAATGAGCTTGAGGACGAGATGATTGAGCGAGGCGCAGTCGCTTTGCACCGGCGCCTCGAAGGAGAGCCCCTGGCGGTGGGAGAGGACGGTGAGGCCGTGGTCGCCCAGCGTGCCGGAGACGATGACGGCGTCGCCGGGCTTGGCGCGGTGTCCGCTGGGGGCCGGGGAAGCCAACACCTGGCCGATGCCGGTGGTGTTGATGAATATCCTGTCGGCCGCGCCGCGCGGAACGACCTTGGTGTCGCCGGCGATGACCTTCACCTTGGCCTTTTTGGCGGCAAGGGCCATGGATTCAACGATGCGGTCCAGGTCGTCCAGGTCGAAGCCTTCCTCCAGGATGAACCCGCAGGTGAGGTAGAGCGGCCTTGCTCCGAGCATGGCCACGTCGTTGACGGTGCCGTGGACGGCCAGGCAGCCGATGTCGCCGCCGGGGAAGAAGATGGGGTCCACGGTGAAGCTGTCGGTGCTCACGGCCAGGGGGCCCGTGGGGTTGACGAGCGCGGCGTCGTCCATGCGGCCCAGGATGGGGTTGCCCAGGCGGCGCAGGAACACCTCGGAGACGAGGCGATGGGAAGCGAGACCGCCGCTGCCCTGGTCCAGGAGGAGTTTCTTGCCCATGTGGGTCCTTATTGTTCGGGTGTCACGTCGAGCTGGTACTTGAAGTAGGCCGCGCAGCTGCCCTCGGTGGAGACCATGCACGGCCCCACCGGTGTGGCGGGTGTGCAGGCCTTGGCGAAGAGCGGACACTTGTTTGGCGGCATGATGCCCTTGAGCACGTCGCCGCAGCGGCAGCCGGGCAGCGGTTTGGACTCCTTGAGTTCCACGTTCAGGGCCTCGAAGGCGTCGAAGGCCTTGTAAGCGTCGCTCATGACCAGGCCGCTGCCGGGGATGGTCCCGATGCCGCGCCACAGGGCGTCGCCGGGCCTGTAGACCTCGTAAAGCACGGCGCGGGCCTTGGGGTTGCCCTCGTCGGACACCACGCGCTTGTAGTTGTTGATGACCCGGGGTTTGCCCTGGCGCTTCATCTCGGCCATGAGCAGCACGGCCTGCAGAAGGTCCAGCGGCTCGAAACCGGCCACCACCGAGGGTATACGGTACTTGGAGCCGAGGGGCGCGTAGGGCTCCAGACCGATGATGGCGGAGACGTGGCCGGGCAGCATGAAGCCCTCGATCATCATGGACGGGTCCGAGAGGAGCGCGTCCAGGGCGGGGGGAACCAGCTTGTGGAAAGGCATGACGAAGAAGTTGGAGAGCCCCTGCTCCTTGGCCAGCCGAATGGTGGCGGCCACGGTGGGCGCGGTCGTCTCGAAGCCGATGCCCAGGAAGACGACCTTGTCGCCGGGGTTCTTGCGGGCCACGGCCAGGGCGTCGAAGGGGGAGTAGACCACCTCCACGCGCGCGCCCTCGGCCTGGGCTTTCTTCAGGCTCGCGCCGCCGGGTCCGGGGACGCGCATGAGGTCGCCGAACGTGGCGATGATCACGTCATCTCGCCCGGCCAGCTCAAGATACGCCGCCACCTCGGATTCGTGGGTGACGCACACCGGGCAGCCGGGGCCGGTCAAATGGACCACCGATTTTGGCAGGAGCGAATGGACCCCGGTCCTGAAGAGGGCCACGGTGTGGGTGCCGCAGACCTCCATGAACCTAAGCGTCGAGCCCTCGACGGCCTCCCCGATCTTGGCGAGGAGATCCTTGCAGAGTTCCGGGTCCCGCAGCGCTTCAAATGAGTTCAAGGTTCCACCCATCCTGGAAAATCTTGATGGTCTCCATGGCTTCCTCGCGGTTGAGGATGCGGATGGCGAAGCCCGCGTGGATGATGACGAACTCGCCAACCTGGGGCTTGTCCGCGACGAGGTCAAGGCGGATCTGCTTGCGGACGCCGCCGATTTCAACGTCTGCCACGTCGCCCTCGACGTGTTTGACTTCCATGGGAACGGCTAGGCACATAGGGGATTCCTCCCTTTGGAACCGCGTTGGTCGGAATTGCCTCGCGGAAAGGATTGCGGGAATATGGTGGGTAACACGGCCTAAGTCAAGGCCGCCGGGCCGGTGGACGCCATGCCGTCGATGAGGCCGCGCAAACGGCCTGTCTGGGCCATGAGGCCTTCCACTGCCTGGGCGGATTCCTCCATGCCCTCGGCGGTTTCGGCGGCCACGCGGCTTATCTCGCTGACCGCCTCGGTCACGTCGCGCAGGGCGACGGCCTGCTCCTCCGCCCCCAAGGCGATGGCGCGCACCTGCTGGGAGGTGCCGGAGACCAGCCGGACGATTTCGCCCAGGGCCTCGCCGGACCCGCGCGCCAGGCTGGACGTCTCCGTGACGGCATCCGCCGCCTGGTCCGCACGCTCGACGTTGGAGCGCGCTCCGGACTGAACGGAGTTTATGGCCTCGCCCACCTCCTTGGTGGCGCTCATGGTCTTCTCGGCGAGCTTGCGCACCTCGTCCGCCACAACGGCGAAACCTCGTCCTGCCTCGCCCGCGCGGGCGGCCTCGATGGCGGCGTTGAGCGCCAGCAGGTTGGTCTGGTCGGCGATGTCGCTGATGACGGTGAGAACCCGGCCGATGTCCTCGGCCTGACGTCCGAGCGCGGCCATGTCGTCCCTGAGCCCGTCGGCGAGACTCTGGACGCGCTCCATGGAAGCAACGAGCCCGGCAACCATCTTTTCGCCCTCGACAGCCTTGGCTCCTGCGTCCTCGGCGCTCTGGGCGACCTGGCCCGCGCTCGAGGCCACGTGGTTCACCGAGGCGTCGATCTCAGCGATGGCGGCCGACGTCCCCTCCAGGCGCTCGCGCTGCTGCATGGCTCCCTGGCCAGCGCGGTCGAAGAGGGACATGAGCGTCTGAGTGTCCCGCACGACGCCCTCGGAGATGGACTCCGCCTCGACCGCGGCCTGGGCGAGTAGCTTGTTCCGGTGCTGGATTTCAGCCTCCTTGACCCTGAGTTCGGTCAGGTCGGTGTAGAGGCAGAGGGCGCCCATGAGCCTGGATGTCACCTTGTTGAACAGCGGGGAGGCCGCGATGAGGATGTTGCGTTTCGCGCCCTTCTTGCCGGTCGTGACGACTTCCTTGATGATGGACGTGTTGGCGGCCATGGCCTCGGAGAGCACGGTATTGCGGCTGGCGTCGCCATAAAAGAAGTGGGCGACGTTCTCGCCGTAGTGGTCCTCGGCCTTGCCGTCGTACTGGAGTATGTCCATGAGGGCCTGGTTGGTGAGCACCAGACGGCTCTCTGAGTCCACCACGACGAATGGCGTGCGGATGCCGTCCAGCACCCCCTGGGAGAAGCCGAGGGCGTCGATCATTTTCTCGGTCATGGTCCTGATGGCCGCGGCGGTCTCTGCAAGCTCCGCCCGGAACGAGCCCTCGAGCTTCGCCCCGTAATCGCCCGCCGCCTGGGCGACGGCGAAATCGTGGATGGCCTGGACCGGCCTCGCCACATGAAAAACCAAGACCGCGACCCCCGCCACCGCCAGCAGCACAATGAGGACGCAACCGGCCACCTGGACGTAAGTCGCGGTTACCGCGAGGCTCTCCCCATGCTCCTGCATCCTGGCCACGGCCTTGCTCAAGGCGGCCACCACCACGTCAGCGCCGCTCGTCAGCTCTTCCGCCGCCGTGGCGGGAGGGACCGCCCCGGAAAGAGCCCCGTCCACCGTCTTGCGGAACATGGAATAGGCCCGCCCGGCTTCCTCAAGAAGCGCCGCGGCGTCCTTGGGCGCGGGCAGCACTTCCCAGCTCTCCCCCGAGGCGTCCAGACCGGCCGGGGCCTTCCCGCCCGACACGAGGGCAGCCTGCGTGGCATCGAAAACGCGCGCGGCCCGCTCGATCCGGTCCTTGGCGGCCTGGGCCGGCCCGGGGGCCACCATCGCCGCCAAGGCGTCCTTGGCGATCTTCTGGACAAGCATCCTCTGCCGCCCCGCAAGATTGACGGCCATGCTGCCGCCTTCCTGCCCCCTGCTCAAAGTCAGGGTGTAAAGAAAGATGGACATGGCCACGGCGGCCATGCAGACGACAGTCGCGACGAGCCTGGTGCGAATGGTCATTGGAAGACTCGCATCACGCGGAGCGGCGCTCCGGCTTGAGTTGAAGGACGAATGGGGCCCCCCGCCAGCGGGAGCTTGCCTTAAGGGCGGCTCCGGGAGCAGGACGCCTGGCGGGGTCAGCGGAGCGATTTCGCGGGTGGCCAACTTCGTGGCGAAGCGTCTCAAATCATAATCGGCTTCCGAACGAATATCAACATGTTGCATACGGATCATCTCCAGTTGGCAAGCTCTCGGCTTGATGCGCCGCCATACCGGACACCGCTCAAGGAAACAAATCCGGATTTCACGGTCCGAACGGGGAAAAGGATGCCGTCTCCGGCAGCCTGAGCAGGCTTTTGCAAGCATGAGCACCCGTTGTCTGCAACAGCGGCGCGTCCAGCCCATCCAGATTAACACGAAATCCCAAGCGCGATGCATTAGCCGGAAAGGAAATAAATCATTTAAAAGAAAGAGCATCACAACATGGCCATGCAACACGAATCCGCTTTCACCACGGCCAAGCTCTTGCCAAACATATTTCGATGTCATAACTGGGAAATTCCAAACCATCCCCAATAAGACGCAGGCCTTCAGCGATGCAAGATCATTCCCCGGCGGCCCTGGTGGCCTTGGCCAGAAAGCACCTTCTCAACATCGTCTCGATCCTCAAGGACGGCAAGATCGACAACGCCATCAAGGCCGCCGCCTTCGGCCTTGGCGCGTACATGAAGCATTCGGGCATCATGATCATGCAGGAGCGCAAGGAATATCAGGAACTTCTGACCAGGGCGATCCACCTCGTCAGTCTCGACCCATTGGTCAAGGAAGTCTCGCCGGAGCCTCTGACATACGAACCGAAGAAAGAGGCGCAGGCCATGGCCAGGCTGAAGGCTCTTCCGGGCCTCATCGAACAGCGCAGGCGCGAGCGGAACGCCCTGGACCAGGAAGCCCGTTCCCAGGAAAAGAGCGACCGCCTGGAGAAAGGCCGCCAGCTTCTGCAGCAGAAGTATTTCGACGGCGCCGTCCAGCATTTCAAGCGCCTGACCAGCGACTTCCCGGAAGACGCCGCCCTGGCCGCCGAGATCGGAAAAATCCTTTTCGACATCAACCACATCGAGTGCGTCACCTTCTTCGAGAAGGCCCTGGCCGCCGACCCGGCCGATCATAAGAGCCTCGCCATGATGGGCGTGGCCTTCCGCAAGCTGCGCAAGTTCGAGGACGCCGAGAACGCCTATCTGCGGGCGCTGGACATTTCGAAGGATAACGTCAATTATCTCTTCAATCTCTCGCGCGTCCACATCGACGCGGGCGACTGGGCAAAGGCCCAGGGAACCCTCCGGAGGGTATTGGAGATCGATCCCGATCTCGAACCCGCGAAGAAGGGCCTGGAGTTCGCAACCAGACACTGCCGGAACCTGTGCTGATGGCAAGCTCGAACACGTCCTCCCCTCCCTGGCAGGCGCTCACGGACCTGCCGCCGCCGAGGCTCACCAGCCCCCGGGGTCTTCCGCCCGCCCCCTCGGACGAGCGGTGCTACCAGCTCTGGGACGAGTACGGCATGCTGCCCCACATCCGCGAGCACAGCCTGGGCGTTGCCCGCGTGGCCACCACCCTGGCCCTGGCCGCCGCAAGGGCCGGCCTTGACGTGGACGTGCAGACCGTGCGCGCCTCGGCGCTATTGCACGACATCGCCAAGACCTACACAATCCGGCACGGCGGCAACCACAGCCAGCTCGGCGGAGCCTGGATGCAGGAGCGCACCCGCAACCCCGTGCTCGCCATGGGCATCATCCATCACGTCCACTGGCCGTGGACGGTGGACGTCTTTGCCTATTTCCTGCCCCTGGCCATCATCTACGGCGACAAGCGCGTGCGCCACGACAGCATCGTCTCCCTGGACGAGCGCTTCGAGGACCTCCACGCGCGCTACGGGACAACGCAGTACATCCGTGACAGGCTGGCGGAATCCAAGAGCCAGTCCGTGGCCATCGAAACGGCCCTCGGCCAAACACTCGGGATTGATCTCCATGAAGATACTTTTGGTTGCGGGCGGCTGGTCAAGCGAGCGTGACGTCTCCCTGGCCGGAGCCAGGCAGATCGAGGCGGCGCTCGCCAAGCTCGGCCACGCCGTCACGCGGCTCGACCCCCTCACTGAGTTCGACGCCATCGTAAGCGCGGGGCGCTCCCACGACTTCGCCTTCCTCAACCTGCACGGCTCGCCCGGCGAGGACGGCCTCATCCAGGCCCTGCTCGGCGCGGCGGGCTGCCCCTACCAGGGGAGCCGCCCGGAGGCGTCGTTTCTGGCGCTGAACAAGGCCGCCTCCAAGCAGGTCTTCCGCGCCGGGGGCCTCGTCACGGCCGACTGGGAGCTGCTGGTGAGGCGGCCCGGCCCCAACTGGCGTCCCCTCTTCGGCCTGCCCGCCTTCTTCAAGCCAAACAACGGCGGTTCGAGCCTGGGCATGAGCCTCGTCAGGACAGAGGCCGAGCTGGCGGGCGCCCTGGATGCCGCCTTCGCCGAAAGCCGAGAGGTGCTGGTGGAGCCCGCCCTGGACGGCCTGGAAGTGACCTGCGCCGTGCTCGGCGGCGAGGCCCTGCCCCCCATCCTCATAAAGCCCAAGGCCGGGGTCTTCTTCGACTACCAGAGCAAGTACGTGAAGGACGCCGCCGAGGAGATATGCCCGGCGCCTCTGCCCGAAACCGTTCTGGAGCAGGTCCGCTCGGCCGCGCTCAAGGCCCACTCCCTGCTGGGGCTTTCCGGGTACAGCCGGGCCGACTTCATCCTCGCGGGCGAGGTTCCGGTGCTTCTGGAAGTCAACACCCTGCCGGGCATGACCGCCACCAGTCTTTTGCCGCGCGCGGCGGCCGCTGCCGGGATGGACTTCCCTGCCCTCATCGCGCGCCTGATCGAACTGGGCATGGAAGAATAGCATTCCGCCGCTTCCCGCGGCATCCCTGGCGGGACGGCGCGCGGGGGGAAGGCGTCATTTTACCGGATTGCGAATTTCGTCCCGTTCCGGTTTGGTCCCGCCAATCCGTGCTGGACGAACCGGCCCCGGTCATTATACAGAGCCGAACCGGCCCTGGGCCCCGCCATATCACCGCCGCCGAGGCGGCCTTTCTGGAGCATCGATGAAAGCTTTTCTCGCCCTTGAAGACGGCACCTGGTTCGAAGGCGCGTCGTTCACCGGTTCCGGCCGCGCCGGAGGAGAGGTGATCTTCAACACCGGCATGACCGGCTACCAGGAGGTCCTCACCGACCCCTCCTACGTCGGCCAGATGGTGTGCATGACCTATCCGCATATCGGCAATTACGGCGTCAACCTGGACGACGTGGAGTCCGACCGCATCCGCGTCGAGGCCTTCATCGTCAAGGAGTGCTGCAAGACGCCCTCCAACTGGCGCGCCAAGGAATCGCTGCCGGACTACCTCACCCGCCACGGCGTGGTGGGCATCGAGGGCATCGACACCCGCGCCCTCACCCGCCACCTGCGTCTGCATGGCGCGCAACGCGGCATCATCTCCACCGAGTGCAAGGACCCGGCCGACCTGGTCAGGCAGGCCCGCGACCTGCCCCCCATGGAAGGCCTCGACCTGGCGGGCTCGGTCACCCCCAAGGAGCCCTACGTTTGGGACGGCAAGGCACCGCGCACGGTGACCCTCAAGCCCGACGGCTCGTACGACTGGCCCGGAACAGGCCCGCGCGTGGTGGCCTTCGACTGCGGCATCAAGTGGAACATCCTGCGCCTGATCGTGGCCCAGGGCATAGACCTGCTTGTGGTTCCCGCCTTCTTCACGGCCGAGCAGGTGAGGAAGCTGAACCCCGAGGCCATCTTCCTCTCCAGCGGCCCCGGCGACCCGGCCGCCCTGACGGACATGGTCCACGCCACGAGCCTTCTGGTCAACGATTACCCCACCGCCGGGATCTGCCTGGGCCACCAGCTGCTCGGCCTCGCCCTGGGCGGCAAGACCTTCAAGCTCAAGTTCGGCCACCATGGGCTGAACCATCCCGTGAAGGAGCTTGCCACGGGGCACATCGAGATATCGTCGCAGAACCACGGCTTCTGCGTGGACCTCAAGTCGCTGGACAACGTGGAGATGACCCACGTCAACTTGAACGACAACACCCTCGAAGGCTTCGCGCACACCAAGAAGCCCATCATCGCCATACAGTACCACCCCGAAGCGGGTCCTGGTCCTCACGACAGCAGATCCTTCTTCAAGCGCTTCAGGGAAATGCTGCGCCGGGAAATTGGCCGATAGAGGTTCCCGGCGCAATCACCATGAAAAGCATGGACTTGTTTTTCATTGGTGATAACACTGACTGCGGTTTCGCACGCGCGATGCTGTCGCGGCGTCTATATTGAACACGCCGTCAAGGAAGGTGTCGATGTCCGCCGAGCTAACCAAAGCCAGGAACCAGATCTCGCAGGTCAATACCTACCTCAAGCAGGGCAAACCGCTGCCGGCGGTCAATGCCCTGTACGAGGCGGTGCTTGCCATGCTCCGGGCGCAGCTCATGAAGTCCGAGCGGGACGAGTTCGCCAAGCTCATCGAACAGGCGGTCTACCAGCTCAACAACAACAAGGACCTGCGCGCCCTCTATCCCCTGGTCATCCCCTACGCCGCGGGAGAGGAGAAAGGCCTTCTGGAGCGCCTGCGGGAGCTCCTGCGCGAGCTCCAGACCAACACCGTGGACGTAGCCCAGGCGCAGATCGAAATGCGCCAGAAGCGGCGCGAGGAAGGACTCCGGCAGGGCAAGGAGATGCTCGAAAACAAGGAGTACGATCCCGCCCGCAAGCACCTGGGCGGCCTCGTGCGCGAGTTCCCCAACGATGCGCCGCTGCGTGCCGAGGTGGCCGAGCTTTTCATGCAGGCCGAGCTCTACGAGGACGCCTTCAAATACCTTGACGAAGCCCTCGGCCTCTCGCCCGAGCAGCTGCACCTGTACAACCGCATCGGAATCGTGCTTCGCAAGCTCGGCCAGTTCGACGTGGGCGAGAAATACTTCATGCGGGCCGTGAACTTCGCCAAAGACGACCCAAACCTCTATTTCAACCTGGGCCGCCTCTACATCGACTGGCAGAAATACGACAAGGTGGAGAAGGCCGCCAAGCTCGCCCTGAAGCTCAACCCGGACTTCCAGGAGGCAGGCAAGATGCTCGCCTTCGCGCTCAGGAAGCAGGGCAAGCAGCCCTAGCGCGGCGTCCGCGAAGCACAAGAGGGCACTTGCCCAGCGGACAATCCGCAAGACATTTGACAGCACCATGAAAACCATGCCCGTGCTTTCCCGAAGATGCGACGCCAGTGTGGCGTCCGCGAAGGGAGCGGGCGCTCCCTTTGTGGATATCCCACTGAAGAAGCCGCTTTTTCACTCGAAATCCCTGTCCATGTCTTTCGAGGGCGCGGCAGCAGCCCCCGCGTTCACGAGGCGCGTCGCTCCACCGCCGACTTCATCGGCCATCGGCATCCACTCGCGGCGCTTAGGGGCCGCCTGAGGGGCTCGCCCGGAATGTACGCGTGATGATGCTCCCCTCCTCCGCCGACGTTCTGATCCTCGGGGCGGGCCTTGCCGGGCTCAGGGCCGGCTTGAGCTGCCTTGAAGCCGCCCCCGGGCTCAAGGTGGTGGTGGCGAGCCTGACGGACGGCCCCTCCGGCTCCTCCTTCGCCAACGGAAACGACGCCCTGGGCATCCACGCCTGCCAAAGCGACACGGAGCGCGAAGCGTACGTCCGCGAGGTCCTCGCCCTCAACCGGGGCGCGCTGCTCTCCGAAACACTCCTTTCGATCCAGGCCGAGGAAGGCGAGGCCAGGCTCCGCGACCTGACAACCCTCGGGCTGAGCTTCATCCGCGACGAATCTGGCGCTCTCATGCCCCACTCCTCCTGTTTCTCGCCCCATTCCAGGCGGGCCTTCATCTTCACCAGGCTGGCCGATGCCTACAGGCGCTTCCGCGATCGTCTGGACTCCCTTGGCTGCGCCTTCGCGCACGGCTGGATGCCCGCGCGCATCTTGGGGAATCCCGTATCCGGGGTGCTTTTCATCCCGGCCGGGGGCGGAGCGCCCACAACCGTTCGCGCCAGGGCCGTGGTGGCCGCCCTGGGCGGCCCGTCCAGGCTTTTCGCCCACACCATGGCGGGGCCCGGCGTCCCCGGCTATGGCCAGGGACTCCTGGCCAGGGCGGGCGCGCGCATGGCCAACCAAGGCTATCTTCAATACATGTGGGGCTCCGTGCCGGGGAAGCGTTTCTGGATGCCCGCCGAGACGGGATCGGGCGGATGGACCATCCTCATGCCCGAGGGCTCGGACCGTCCCGGAGCGCTGGTCCGGATGGAGGACATGGTCCCCGGCCTGGCAGTATTGGCCGCCTCGCGCGCGGGCCATTGCCCTTACGGATACGGCCTGGAGGACGCCGCAATCGACCATGCATTGCTTCGCGGTCTCGGCGGCGACGGTGTAGTGACTGTCGTCCGCCCGGACGGATCCAGACACCGGATCGCTCCCATGGCCCACGCCAGCAATGGCGGGGCCGTGATCGACGGGAACGCCGAAACGTCCGTTCCTGGGCTCTTGGCCTGCGGCGAGTGCGCCACCGGCATGCACGGGGCCAACAGGCTTGGCGGCTGCATGGTGCTTGCCACCCAGGTGTTCGGTCACAGGGCGGGATTGCGGGCGGCAGAGCTTGCGCTGGATGCGGGCTCCGAACCATCCGGTGACGGAAACGATGAGGGCCCGGAGGGCATCTGCGAGGACGCCGGCGAGCGCCGTGAGGGTTTGCGGCGTCTGGCGGAAGGCATGTCGCTGCACGCCGTGCCGGGCAGGAGGCCCGGCCGGAGGGCATTCGCCGCCGAAATGGAGTCGCGCCGCGACATCGCCCGGGACTGGTTCCTGTCGCTTTGTCTCGAAACAACCTCTGGAATCCTTGCGGGCATGGCGTATGGTGCTTATTAGACGTGGATGTGCCGCGCCGCCGTCTTCCTGATCCTCCTCGCCACGCTCGCGCTGTCCAGCCAGGCGGCCCTGGCGGCGCGCCACGTATTCCAGGTCCAGTCAGACCCTCATTTGCGGTTCGCCCGCGAAATCTGCCTGGAGGCGCTCCGGAAGGCGGGCGTGGACGCATCCTTCGAGCCGTTTCCGCCCGCGCCCGAAAAAAGGCTGGCAGCGGAAATGGCTTCCGGGAAGCTCCATCTGGCCTTCATCCCGCCAAACGCCGACCGTCTGGCCCTGGAAGCCGAGGAGCGCGTGGCGGCCATCAGGATTCCCATGGAGCGGGGGCTCCTGGGATTTCGCATCTGCCTGGTGCGCGTCGCGGCCCCGGACATGCTCGCCGGCGTGAAGACGGCTGAGGACCTCAGGCGCTTCACCGTGGGCCAGGGCCTGGGCTGGGCGGACATCGACGTGTACCGGCTCGCGGGAATACCCGTGGCGGAAGCGCCATTCGCCGCGCCAACAGACCCCCTGCGCGCCCTGGCTGCCGGCAATTTCGATCTGCTCCCGCTCGGACTCTCGGAATACGAGGCCTTCCTGACCAGATACGACGGCGCGGCGTACGGCGTCGTCGCGGACCGGCACATCGTGATCCGCTACCCCTGGTACCGCTACGTCTGGGTTTCCCGCACCGCCCCGGATTCAGGCATTCTTCTGGCTGGGCTGCGAAAAGGTCTGGAAATCATGGCCAAGGATGGGTCTTTCATCCGCATGTTCGAGCAGAGCAAGGGAAGGTTCTCCTTGGAATCGCTCCAGGGCAGGACCGTCATCGACCTGCAGAGCCCCTACGCCAAGGCCTACGACATCGAGCCCCCCTTCCGCGGCCTGCTCGCCGACCCACGCTGACGCCGTCAACGCCCGCCGTTCTCTGGCCGGGCAGGCCCCCGCTCCAGGATCCCCGGCATGGTCCCGCTGTTGCGGGGGCTGCTCGCCGCGCGCCGCCGGGATCGTCATCCAGTCAAACGGCGCGCCAGGTCCAGGGCGTGCAGGAAGCTTCCCATATGGGCGATGTCGCGGCCCACGAGGTCGTAGCCGGTTCCGTGGTCCACGGAGGTGCGCACGAAAGGCAGGCCCAGGGTGACGTTCACGGCTTCGCCGAAATGCACGAGCTTGAGCGGCGCCAGGCCCTGGTCGTGGTACATGGCCAGCACCGCCGGGAACTCGCCGCCGTAGGCCCTCTTGAAGACAGTATCCGCCGGGAACGGCCCGGCCGCCTCGATGCCCTTCTCCCTGGCCGCCTCCATGGCCGGGATTATCACACGCCCCTCCTCGTCGCCGATCTTGCCGGATTCGCCCGCGTGGGGGTTCAGGCCGCACACGGCCACGGGGCCGGGGAGGCCAAGCCTCCGGACGTGGGCGTCCGTGAGCTCCAGGCAGCGCAGCACCTTCTCGCGCGTGACCAGCTCGGGCACAAGGCGAAGCGGCGGATGCGTGGTGACGAGGCTCACCCTGAGCTTCGGACCGCACAGGTGCATGCACACGCCGTCCGGCCCCAGGCCCGCGCGCTGGGCCAGGAACTCCGTATGCCCGGGGAAATCGAAGCCCGCCTCCTGGAGCCCTGCCTTGTTGAGGGGGCAGGTCATGACGGCGTCCGCCCCGCCGCTTAGGAGGATGTCGCAGGCCAGGTCCAGGGCAAGCCCCGCGGCCATGCCGCCGGACGCGGAGTAGCGCCCCGGCTCTGGCTTGAAACCCTCGAGGCCGCCGGGTTCGAGAAGATGGAGGCCGGGATCGGGCCGCTCAGGCAGGAAGGCGGACACGCCGGAGGGACTTCCGGCGCCCGGAGCAGGCTGGCCCGAAATTTCCAGACGCCGCCAAGGCGTGCCGATGCCCAGGCGTTTCGCGTGAGGAAGAAGGGCCGATTCAGGCCCGATGAGGACGAGGGGTTCCGATATGGCCGGGCGTCCAGCCAGCCAGCGGCAGACAAGCTCCGGCCCCAGGCCGTTGGGGTCGCCGAGCGTGAGGAGAATGGTGCGCTTCATCCGGACGGACTAGCCCTCCGGGCGCGTCGTTGCAAGCCCGTCCCCCGCTTCACTCCGCCTTGAAGTACACGGCCCCGAGCGGCGGCAGCGTCAGCTCCACGTAATACGGCCAAAGCCCGATTTCGGCCTCCCTGGCCGTGACGCCGCCTCCGTTGCCCGCGCCGGAGCCTCCGTACTCGAGGGCGTCGGAGTTGAATATCTCCCGCCAGAAGCCGCCGTGGCGGCTGCCCAGGGCGTACCTCTCCCGCACCACGGGGGTGAAGTTGTAGACGCACATGATCTGGGAACCGTCCCTGGCCTTGCGCAGGAAACTGATGACGGAGGACTGGAAATCCGACAGGTCGATCCACTCGAAGCCGTTCCAGTCGTTGTCCAGTTCGTGCATGGCCGGTTCGGCCCGCAGGATCGCGTTGAGATCCCTTATGGTCCGTGAGAGCCCCTGGTGGTTCGGGAAATCGACGAGCGCCCAGTCCAGCTGCTCGCGGCTGGACCACTCCCTCCACTGGCCGAACTCGCCGCCCATGAACAGGAGCTTCTTGCCCGGATGCCCCCACATGTAGCTCATGAAGCAGCGCAGGTTGGCGAACTTCTGCCAGTCGTCGCCGGGCATCTTGGAGAGCAGCGCCCTTTTGCCGTGCGTCACCTCGTCGTGGGACATGGGCAGGATGAAGTTCTCGTGGAAAGCGTAGAGCATGGAGAAAGTCAACTGGTTCTGGTGGTAGGCCCGAAACACCGGGTCCTTGGAGAAGTAGTCCAGGGTGTCGTTCATCCAGCCCATGTTCCACTTGAACGTGAAGCCGAGGCCGCCGGCGTACACGGGCCGGGACACTCCGGGCCAGGCCGTGGACTCCTCGGCGGCCATAATCGCGCCGGGGTAGCGCTTGTGCACCACGGTGTTGAGGTCGCGCAGGAAGGCGATGGCCTCCAGGTTCTCGTTGCCGCCGTGCACGTTGGGGACCCAGTCCCCCTCGCGGCGGGAGTAGTCCAGGTAGAGCATGCTGGCCACCGCGTCGATGCGCAGGCCGTCCAGGTGGAACTCCTCCAGCCAGTAGAGGGCGTTGGCCAGCAGGAAGTTGCGCACCTCGTGGCGCGAGTAGTTGAACACGAAGGTTCCCCAGTCGGGGTGCTCGCCCTGGCGCGGGTCGGCGTGCTCGTAGAGGGCGGTGCCGTCGAAGCGCCCCAGAGCCCATGAATCCTTGGGGAAATGGCCGGGGACCCAGTCCAGCAGGACGGCCAGCCCAGCCTGGTGGCAGCGGTCAACGAAATACTTGAAGTCCTCGGGCGCGCCGAAGCGCGAGGTGGGGGCGAAGTAATGGCCGGTCTGGTAGCCCCAGGACTCGTCCAGCGGATGCTCGGCCACGGGCATGAGCTGGATGTGGGTGAAGCCCAGCTCCGTGACGTAGGGGATGAGCTGGTCCGCCAGCTCGTAATAGCTGAGGAAGTCCCCGTAGTACGGCCCTTTCCAACGCCACGAGCCGGGGTGGACCTCGTAGATGCTCACGGGCTTGTCCAGGGGCAGGCCCGCGCCCGCCCTGCGCGCCATCCATTCGCCGTCGCCCCAGGCGTGGTCGCCGAGTCCCCAGGCCACGGCCGCCGTGCCGGGACGAAGCTCGGCATGAAAGGCGTAGGGGTCGGTCTTCACGTGGACGTGGCCGTCCTTGCCGCGCACGGCGAACTTGTAGAGCTGACCTCGTTCGACGCCCCGGGCGAACCCGGCCCAGATGCCCGAGACTCCCACGGGGTGGAGCGGCGTTTCCCCGAACGACCAGCCGTTGAAGTCGCCGATGACGCTGACGGCCTCCGCATTCGGGGCCCACACGGCGAAACGGAAGCCTCGCTCGCCGTCTTCCTCGTGAGGGTGAGCGCCGAGGATGCGGTACACGTCCCAGTGTTCGCCCCGGCCGAACAGGTAGAGATCGAACGGGGGGATGGTGATGGGCTTGGTCAGGGCAACCTCCCGGGCTCAGTTGGATTTGGCGGCGATCTTGATGCAGTCCTCGCGGAAGAGGCACTCGCCCTGGTCGCAATCGCCCGAATCTGCCTTGGCGAAGCAGTCGAAGTTGCCTTCCGTGAGCTGGATCATGCGCACGGCGTCCACCTTGTTCATGTTGCCGATTCTCGCGCCTTTTTCCTTGGCCAGTTCTCGTATCTCGCGCATGTTCATGACGTTCCTCCGTTGTGGTTTAAACGTCCATGCCAAGCTCCCTGTAAACCTCCAGGTATCTGGACGCGGAGCGCTCCCAGGAGAAGTCGGCCAGCATGGCCCGCCTCTTGATCTGGTCCCACTCAGCCGGCCTGTCGTAGACCTCGACCGCCTGGCGGATGCTTCGCAGGAAGGACTCGGCCGTGGCTTCGGGGAAGGTGAAGCCGGTGCATTCGGGGTGCGGATAGGGAACGATGGTGTCCGAGAGCCCGCCCAGGTTGGTGGCCACGGGCGGCGTGCCGAAGCGCAGGGCGTAAATCTGGGTGAGGCCGCAGGGCTCGTAGCGAGACGGCATGAGGAAGATGTCCGATGCGGCCTGGATGCGGTGGGCCAGGTCTTCGGTGTAGCCCACGCGAACGGCCAGTTTGCCCGGATAGGTCTCCATGAGCTCCATGAGCCGGGCCTCGAACTCCAGGTTGCCCTCGCCAAGCACCACCACGCCCAGGTCCATCTCCATGAGCCTGGGCAGGATGTCGATGAGCAGGTCGATGCCCTTCTGGCGGCGCAGGCGCCCTATGAAACCGAGGATGGGCCTGTCCAAAAGGCGTGGATCCATGTCCATCTCGGCCATGAGGCTTTCCTTGCAGTTGGCCTTGGGCGAGAAGTCATCGACGGAATAGGTGCAGGGCAGGTAGCGGTCGCTGCCGGGGTCCCAGACGTTGTAGTCCGCCCCGTTGAGGATGCCCCGCATGAAGGCCCGCCGTTTGGAGAGGATGCCCTCCAGGCCGCAGCCGAATTCGGGAGTGAGAATCTCGCGGGAGTACGTGGGGCTGACGGTGGTGACCAAGTCCGAGTAGGCGATGCCCGCCTTGAGGAGGTTGAAGTCGCCCCAGAACTCCACGCCGTCCATGTTCCAGGCCTCTGCGGGCAGGCCGGAATCGGTGAAGAGCCTGGAGGCGAACCGGCCCTGGAAGGCCAGGTTGTGGATGGTGAGCATGGTTCTGGTGTCGCGCCAAAAGGGGTCCAGGCGGCGCATGAAGTGGACGTAGGCCGGGACCAGGGCGGCCTGCCAGTCGTGCACGTGGATCAGGCGGGGGGCGTAGTCCATGCGGCGCGCCCATTCCAGGCAGGCGCGGCAGAAGAAGACGAACCGCTCGCAGTTGTCGAAGTAGTCGCCTTCGTGCGTGTTGTAGTAGAAGCGCCGGTCGAAGTATTCTCCGCGCTGGATGAAATAGACCGGAAGGCCGTGGTAGTCCGCCATGTAGATTTCGGCGGTGATGGGCGCCCAGGGGTAGCCCACGGGGCAGCGCGAGGAGATGAGCCGCAGCTTGAATTCGCCCGTGCTCAGGCGGCCGTAGAAGGGAGTGATGACGCACACGTCCACCCCCATCTTCCGCAGGGTTAGCGGAAGCGCCCCGAGCACGTCACCCAGGCCGCCCGTCTTGGAGAACGGATAGATCTCCGACGCTATGAAAACCACCTTATGATGAAATGGCATTCTTCTCCTCGTCCGGTCGCTCGTTCGCCTAACACAACACGCCCCGGGCTGGCGTTACGATCCGGTGAAATGCCTCATGCTCTCTGGTTGCCGGACGTGATCACTCCCGGCGTCCGTCCGTGCCGCAGTTGAAGCGCGCCAGGGAGCGCGCGAAATCAGCAAGAATCTCCGCATGATCGAACGCCAGGGGTTCCGGCAGGGCGTCCAGGGGGAAGAACGCCGCGTCGCTCGCGTCGTCGCCCGCTCCGAGCGCGGACGCGTCCACCGCCTGGGCCGTGTAGACGACGCTCATGGTATGCTTGCGCGGGTCGCGGGCCGGGTCGGAGTAGACCCCGAGAAGTCCGGTCAATATCACCTGGAGCCCGGTTTCCTCCAGGGCTTCGCGCACGGCGGCCCCCTCGGCTGTCTCGCCGTAATCCACGAAGCCTCCGGGAAGAGCCCAGCCGAACGGCGGGTTCCCGCGCTTTATGAGGACGACTCCCTCGGAGGGGGAATAGATGACGACATCCACTGTCGGCGTGGGATTGCGGTAGGTCTGGAGCGGCCGCCCGCAGGCGTCGCAAATGGGGGTCGCGAGTTCTTCCATGTCTGGTCAGGCCGAGCCCCGGAACCGAGATGGGCTGCCAGGACGTGGCCAGGGCTTTACACCACGGCTGGCTGGATGCAGAGAAACGTCAGGATGAAATCTATACCTACAACACCCCTTCCTGACAAGGTGATTCTCCTTCATCACGGAGCTTTGGGCGATTTCCTCATTACATGGCCCTCGGCCTGGGCCGTTCGGAGAGCCCTGCCCGAGGCGGAGCTCTATTTCGCTGGCCCGGGAGAGCGGCTCAGGTGGCTTGCTCCGCTGGGTTACTCCCCCTGCCCTCCCGCGCGGCGCGGGGCCCTGGAGCGGCTTTATGCCGCGGGTCGTTGGCCTGGCGAGCTTGAAGGTTTCCGATGCATTTGGTTCGTCGTCGACCGGTTGCCGGACGTGCCCGCCAGCCCTGACCTGGCATTCCTGAAAGCCGTTTCGGGAGAGTCCCCTGTTCGCCACGCTCGCGACGAGTACGCAAGGGCCCTTTCCGGCCTCGGCATCCCCACCCCGGACGGATGGCTGGCGGACTTCCGGCGGTTGTTCGCCTCCACCCGGCGTGCGGGAGACAGCGTGCTGCTCTTTCCAGGGGCGGGGCATCCGCTCAAGCAGTGGCCCCTGGTTCAATATTTTCAACTGGCGGATTTGATCGAGGCGCAAGAACTCAGGCCTGTGTTCGTGCTCGGTCCGGCTGAGCTGGAGCGGGGGGTTGTCCCCCTGGGCCGCGTTACGGCGGCGCCGCAAAGCCTGGAGGAGCTGGAGAAGCTGATCCTCTCCGCGAGGTTCGTGGTGGGGGGGGACACGGGCCCCATGCACCTGGCGGGCATGCTCGGCGTGCCCGGGGTGTCGCTTTTCGGCCCCACCAGCTTCGCCCAGTGGGGCCCGGCGGGCATGGTGGAGCTCAGCTTGAACCTGCCCTGCTCACCCTGCACGGCCACCTGCGCGGACCTTGCTTGCGAGAGCCCGCGCTGTCTGAAGGACATCACCCCCGAAGCCGTTCTGGAAAATGTGATGCATCTGGAATTGGAAAGCAAAATCGGCTTTCAAGGCCCTGGTATTCCTTGAAAGCCGACTTTGGCAAAAGGAGGAAGGATGAACTTGATATAGCATGGATCGTGCCAAACGCTCAGACGACTCGAGACAGACAATCAATTACCTAAAATAATTGAACTTAACAGACGCAGCCCATGGCCGGACATCCTCGAAAAACGTAAAAAAACTTGAACTCCGGGGGTGCAGGACCGCCCCCCTGCCCATCCAGGGTAAAAAAACTTTTACGTTTGCCGGATCACGGCGAAGCCAGCCCGCTCAAGCTCCTCGATTGCCAGGGCTCCGGCGCGGTACAGAAGCAGTTCCCGTCCGCCAGCGGGCCTGATCACGGTGGAGGCCAGCCCCCCGGCTGGTTGCGGATCCCCCGCCAGCACGTAGTCCGCGCCCAGGCAGACCGCCGGGCTCAGGCGTCCCACGTCGCTCACGGCCTCGTCGCCGCTGACGTTGGCACTGGTGGCGGCCAGGGGAGTGCCCACGCGCAGGCAGAGTTCCCTGGCCTGGGGATGGGGCGTCTGGCGCACGGACACGAAGCCGCGCGCGTCCAGAAGCGGCGCGGGCAGGTCCTCGCGGGCGGGAACGATGATGGAAAGCGATCCGGGCCAGAACCGCTCCATCAGCTCACGGGCCGCCTCGTATCCCGGCCAGGAGGACGCGTCCGGGGCCATCACCTGTCCCAACTGGTCCATGGAGCCAACGATCACCGGGAGCGGCTTGGAACGCGGCCTGCCCTTGATGGCGTTCACCTTTTCCAGGGCTTTGAGGCTTCCCACCGAGGCTCCCAGAGCGTAAAAGGTCTCCGTGGGGTACACGGCGCATCCGCCCTCCCCTAGCACCCGCACCGCGCGGCCGAACCGGTCTTCCAGGGAACCTTCAACCTTGTCGCAGGCCATGAACACACCCTCCCATGACTTCCAGGGGTTCTTCCCCGCTTTCGATGCCGCCGGATTGGCCGGGCTCGCCGGCCCCCTGCCCACATGGGCGCTCTCGACCGAAAGCCCCTGGCAGCAATGGGGGCTGGCCGAAGGGATAGTTCGGGGAGCCCCCGGCAATCAAGTGCTGATGTCGGCCGCGGCGGGACTTTTGTCCTGGTCGTGGCAGCTCCGTCCCTTGAGCGCCCCCGCCCTGAGTCTTCTGCTCACCCTGGACGGACAGGCCCCTTTCCTCTCGGAGGAGCACCACGCTTTCCTCCTGTCCCTGAAAAAGCGGCTCAAACCCCTGCCTCCCAATCCCCTCTGGGAGGATGCCAAGGCGACAGGGGAGGAAGACATCATGCTTTCCTTCCTTGAGAGCGCCCTCGCCGGGCCGAGCGCATCAGCCTGGCTGGGAGAGGCATGGGACGAGATCGTCGCCCTGCCCGACCGCGACCGGGCCGCCGCGCTCATCACCAAGGGAGCGGGAGACCCGGCCATCCGGGAGCGGCTCACCGCCGAACTGGACCTGCACCACGGCATCCTGAACGTCCCCGGGACCATCTCGCCCCATTTCGCTCCTTGGCATGCCTACACCGCCGGAAGCGTCGCCGCCCGCTCCGGCGACCGCGCCCGCGCGCTCTCCAACTGGCTCCCCCTGCTGCGGGCCATGCCCTGGAGCACCAACCTCATCCTCCAGACCCACGACGCGGCCACCCTGCCCGCCAATGGCCCCCTGCCGGACGCCTCCACCGCCATCCTGGCCTACTCCTGGAACAAGGCGGAGCTGATCGTCCAGACCCTGGAGAGCCTCTTCGCCTCGGACATCGGCCAAAACCCGGTCTTCGTGCTGGACAACGGCTCCACCGACGAAACGCCACAGGCCCTCGCCGCCGCCCGCGACCGTTTCGGACACGAGCGGCTGCACGTTGTCACCCTGCCCGTGAACGTCGGGGCTCCGGCCGCGCGCAACTGGCTGCTCTCCCTGCCGCGCGTGCGCGAATGCAAATACGCCGCGTTCCTGGATGACGACGTCATCCTGCCCGTCAACTGGCTCTCGGCCCTGCTCCACGCCGCGATCAGGCGCCCGGAGTGCGGCACGGTGGGATGCACGATCCGCGACCATGCCCACCCGCACCGGCTCCAGTCCGCCGACTACCACCTGCTGCACCGGCTGCCCGGCGAGGCCGGGCAGGAACCCGGCGAGCGCATTCGCGTGTTCAACAACTGCACCGGCTCCCTGGACGCGGGACACTTCGCCTACGAGCGGCCTTGCCTGTCCGTGTCCGGATGCTGCCACCTGCTGGACCTGTCGCTTCTGGAGGCGGTCGGGACCTTCGACGTGCGCTACACGCCCACCCAGTTCGACGACCTGGACCGTGACATCCGCTCCTTCCTGGCCGGGAAGCCCTGCCTCTATACGGGACATCTGGCCATCGGCCACGTTCAGAGATCGAGCATGAAGCAGGCGACCTCGCCCGCCCAGGTGGCGCACATCCAGGGCAACAAGATCAAGCTGGAGGCGAAATACGACGACAAGGAAATCGATTCGATGGTGGCGAAGAACTTCGAGATGGTCTGGCGGGATTTGATCGAGAAACAGACCGCGCTGATCGGGTAGGACCGAACCGGGCTCCGCCCAGACCCGGCAGGGCGCTGCCCTGCCGGGGTTCGGGGCAGCGCCCCGACTCTCTCCTACCCCTCAACCGCGTAGAGTCTCACTCCCGCCGAAGTATCTTCCAACCGCAGTCCCAACCCCTCGATCTCGCCCCTCAGCTCGTCCGCCAGGGCGAAGTCCTTCTTCGCGCGGGCCTTCTCGCGGCGGGCGGCCAATTCCGCCGCCTCGTCCGGCCAGCTGGCGCGCGCAAGCGGCAGGCGCGATTCGTCCAGCACGGCCAGCACGGTGTCCACGGCCCGCAGCCCTTCCAGATAGGCTGCCGCGTCATCCGGCATGGCCTTCCTGCCGGACCCGGCGGAGTTGGCCTTGCGGCAGAAGGCGAACAGCCTGGGCCAGAAGCGGTGCAGGGAGAGATCATCCTTGACGGCCTGGTCCAGCTCGTGGCGCAAGGCCTCCACGGCTTCCAGGGCTTCGGCGGACGCGCCGGACGCGCCCCCGGCCAGGTGCGAGATGTTGGCGGCGGCTTCGCGCACCTTGCGCCAATTGGCGGCCCACATGGCCAGCGTCTTGCCGGAGGCGTCCAGAGGCCTGCGGTAATGGGCGGACAAAAGCCACATGCGCGCGGCGTGATGACCGCCCATGGCCTCGGCCACGGCCTCCACGCCGGGTTCGGCTTCCGCGCCTCGAACCGTCCCGGCCAGGAGCCAGGCCTCGGGCTTGACCCCGGCGGCGAGGCTCCAGATGGCCCGCAGGTTCTCCAGGTGCGGGAAGGCGTGTGACTCGCCCGCGAGCACGGCCTGCACGCGCGGCAGACGCCCCAGGGCGCACACGGCCATCTGGAGGAACCAGCTGGGCCGCACGGCGCCCCACTCGGTCTGCACCACCTGTCCGAGCTTGAGGTCCTGGAGGCTTACGCGCTTGAGCAGCGTGAAGTCCTGGGGGTTGTCCTTGAGGTAGCCGGCGAGGTCCACGGTCTTGCCCAGGGCGAGCTTGCCAAGGTCCGCGTGGGAGAGGTTGCCGTAACCCTTGTCGCGGGCCACGTCGAAATAGACCGAACGCAGCTTCTCGTAGCACATGCCCTTGCGCATCAGGGCGCGGGTGACGTCCAGCATGCGGTCGAGTTCGGGCGAGGCGGCCTGGAAGGTGATCTTCGCGCCGAGCCGGGCCGCGATGGCCTCCAGCTCCCGCACCGCCCCGGCCGCGAAGTCCTCGCGGCTTTGCTTCGCCTGGCGGGCGGCGGCCAGGGCGCGGTCGTCCATGTCGGCCAGCCCGGCCACGGCCAGGGCCTCCTGCCCGGAGGCGCGCACGTGGCGGGCCAGCACGTCCAGCAGCACGGCGCGACGCCAGAACTCCACACCGGCAACGGCGTCCAGGCTGGGGCCCGGGGTGTAGAACCCCGCCGCTCCGGGCGAAAGGACCACGGACTTGCCCGTGGAGATGCAGCGCAGGCTCGCGCCCTTGGTCTCTGGGGAGGCGAATAGATCGGTGGAGAGGTAGCGCTCGCCGCTGTCGGGCAGGATGACCACCACCACGCCGGACCCGATCTCCCCGCACAGCCGGATGGCGGCGGCCATGGCCGCCCCTCCGCTCATGCCCGCCAGGATGCCCTCCTTGCGGGCAAGGGCGCGTGCCGTCTCGAAGGCGGCCTCGTCCTCCACGTTCACCACGCTGGCCACGGCGTGCTTGTCGTAGATGCCCGGCGGGTAGGACTCCTGCATGTTCTTCAGGCCCTGGATGCGGTGCCCCGGCAGGGGCTCCACCGCCACAACCTTGACGGCTGGGTTCAATTCCTTGAGCCGCTTGGCCATGCCCATGGCCGTGCCCGTGGTGCCGAGGGTGGCCACCACGTGGGTGACGCGTCCTTCGGTCTGGTCCCAGATTTCCTGTCCGGTGCCGTTGTAGTGGGCGGCTATGCTGGCGGGATTGTTGTACTGGTCGGTGAGGACGTAGCGTTCGGGATGCTCGCGCGCCATCCTGTAGGCCTCCTCGATGGCCCCGTCCGTGCCCAGGTGGCCGGGGGTGAGGATCAGTTCCGCGCCGTATGCGCGCATGATGCGCTTGCGCTCCTCGGAGGCCGAGGCGGGCATGATGAGCGTGAGCTTGAGCCCCAGGACGGCGGCCACCATGGCCAAGCCGATGCCCGTGTTGCCGGAGGTGGCCTCGATGAGGGTCTTCTCCGGCGTGAGTTCCCCGGATTCCATGGCGGCCCGGATCATGGCCAGGGCCACGCGGTCCTTGATGGAGCCGCCTGGGTTCTTGGCCTCCAGCTTCGCCAGAAGCGTGACGCCGGGGTTGGGATTCAAGCTCCTGATCGTTACCAGGGGAGTGCCGCCCACCAGGGAAAGGATGTCCGGATGTGCCATGGCCTTGGGATTTAGGCCAAAGACTCCCGGCTGGCAAGGAACTTGCTTGCAATGCGGCATGATGAACCTGCACCAATACCTCACCGCCAACCTGGAAGCCCTCTCGGCCCGCAAGGAGCCGGCGGCCAACTGGCTGGCCCACGGCGTCAAGGACATCGAGGGCGCTCTGGAGCGCGTTTTCGTCAACCACATGGGCCTTCTGGACTGGCGCATGGACGACGGCCTGGGGCTCATCGCCAAATGTCCGCCGCTTCCCGTGCTCTACGACGAATGGCGCAAGCTCAAGACGCCGGAGAAGGACGCCACGGTCATCGTGGGCGTCAACCTGGGCTACGGGCTCAACCACGTGCTCACGGGGACGCCCAACAGCCACAAGGTGCTGGTGATCGAGCCCAGGCCGGAGATGCTCCTGGCCTGCCTGGGCCAGACCGACTACCGCCCCTTCCTGGAGATCGGCAAGCTCAGGTTCATCGTGCCGGGACACGACCAGGTGGAGGCGGCCATACAGCGCCTGGACCTCAACCTGGTCTACGGCAACATCCATCTCAGAAACGACATCCCCTCCCAGCAGATCGGCCCAGAGTACGCGCAGGTATCCCATATGACGCGGGGCAAGCTGGAGAACTTCTCGGTGGAGCTGGCCACTCTGCGCCTCAAGCAGGAGGTGATGGTGGGCAACGAGCTCTCCAATTACGCCCAGGCCATGAACGACGGCAGCCTCCTGCCGCTTCGGGGAATGGCTCAGGGCGTCACGGCGGTGATCCTGGGCGCTGGCCCGTCGCTTGCCGAGACCGGGCCGAGGCTCGCCGCCGACCCCGGCCACGCCCTCTACGCCTCGGCGCTCCAGACCCTGCCCGCCCTGGAACGCGTGGGGCTCAAGCCGCATTTCTGTCTGGCCATCGACTTCCGCCAGAACATGATGCGCCTCTACGACAACCTGAGGGACACGTCCTGGCTGAACGACCTGCCGCTCATCTACTCCACCAAGATGGACCCGGAGGTGGTGAAACGCTACCCCGGCCCCAAGATTCCGCTGTGGACCATGGGCGGCATCGGAACCTACGTGTTCAAGGACCACGAGCTGGTGCTGGACGCGGGCGGCAACGTGGGCGTCACCCTGGCGCGGTTCCTCTCCTGGTGCGGGGTGAGCCGCATCCTCCTGGCGGGGCAGGACTTCTCCTGGCCCGGCGACCGCTCCCACGCCCCCGGCCACCACTCCCACGAGAACGTCCAGACCTTCGACCCCGCCAACGGGGTGGAGATGACCAACCTCTGGGGACAGAAGATCTACTCCAACGTGGGCTACCTCTCGGCCAAGCGCGACCTGGAAAAGGACCTGCGCAAGGCCCAGGTTCCGGTCTACAACATCTACGGCGGCGGCGTGGAGATCGAGGGCGCGCGCGCCGTGGACGTGGAGGAGTGCCGCAGGACGGGCCTGCTGGCCTCGCAGCCGGGCGCGAGGGAGCGCTTCCTGGACGCCGTCCGGCGCGCCAACCAGCCCCGCGTGCGGCCCGTGTACGAGCCCAGGCACAACAACTGGAACGCGTCGCTCAGAAACGCCACCAGGCGTTTCGAGAAGCTCATGAAGAAGCCCGGCAAGCACCAGGGCGAGATGAAGCAGCTCCTGAACAGCGTGCTGCACTTCATCAAGCAGGACCCGCTCTACCTGCCCTACCTCTTCAACGAGGTCATGGACATGGCGGCCATGGTCAACTGCAGGGACAGATACGCCCCCACGGACATGAAGGAGTACCGCGATATCTTAAAGCGCGCCCTGGAGAAGGTGAAGCGCGTGGACCAAGCCCTGGGGCCGGAAGGCGTGGAGAGGACGCGCAAGGAAGAAGCCGCCTGACTGACGGCAAAATGACGGGAATCATCGAAAGGACGCTCCGGAAGGGGCGTCCTTTTTCACTGCAAGCTCAAGACGCGGGAGGACTCGAACGTTCCTTGAGCCACAGTGCAAGTTCCTCCTGGGAAATCTCGCCCTTGCCCAGCCGCACGAACAGAAGCACCTTCTCCGGTCCCCCGGCCCATACCCGCGCGCCGTGCAGACGGAGGAAAAGCATGCAGGACACGTAGGCCGTACGTTTGTTTCCGTCGATAAAGGGATGATTCCGGGCTATCCCCCAGGCGTAGGCGGCGGCCAAGCCGTAAAGGGAGGGCTTGCCGTAGGCTGCCAATTGGCAAGGCCGGGCCAGGGCGCTCTCCAGAAGCCCCATGTCGCGCAAGCCCTGCGCCCCTCCGTGCTCCGCGATTTGTTGCGCATGGATGGCCAGGACCGTCTCCCTTTCCAGCCAGTTCCAGCTCATCTCTTGGACAATTCGCGAAGCACGTCCCGGTCCTCGCGCATGATATCCTCGGCGGCCGCCATTTGTTCGGCGAAGCGCTCGTTGAACGGCGTGATGCGGTAGCCGCCATCCTGGGCATCGGTCAGATAGATGATGTCGCCTTCCTTGACATGCAGACGCGCCACGGCTTCCTTGGGCAGAACCAGGCCGAGTGAATTGCCGACCTTGCGGACCTTGAGGGTTTGCATTGCCGCCTCCTGAGCGTTACAACAAAAGTAATAACCACATTCCAAGCCCCTGGCAACACCCTGCCGAAACCGCCTGCTTTTTCCTTCGACAAAACCCTCGGTCTCTCCCACTCCGAGCCAATGTCCCTGGACAGCCCGAGCCTGCCAGGAAGCCTGCCGGGACCGGCGGACACCTTGCGCGATGCCGTGCCGCCGCCAAGCGGCCTAGTCATCCCCCCAGAGGTTGTCCCACTTGATCTTGCCTTCCGTCTTCCTTCTCTGCCGGAGCAGCACGTAGAGCGCCCCCGCGCCGCCGTGGCGCGGCTGGGCGGTGCAGAAGGCCAGCACCACCCTCTTGAGGGGGTCGCGCGTGAGCCAGGATTTCAACTCCTCCTTGAGCACGGGCATGCCACCTGGCGAATTGATGCCGCGCCCCGGAATCAGCAGCAGGCACCTCTTGCCCTGGTAGTACTTGTCGCGAGTGAACACGAGCAGCGACTCGTAGGCTTGGTCGGCGTTCATGCCGTGCAGGTCCAGGTGCGCCTCCGGGCTGTACGCCCCGGCCTTGAGCTGGCGGAATATCTTGGAGTCGGTTCCCTTGACGAAGCCCTGCACGTACTCGTCCGTGTACTCCAACTCGAACTCCACCTTGCCCGCCACAAGGTCGCGCAGTGCGGCCCTGGCCTCGGCGTCCGGATCGGCCGCCTTGGGCGGCGGAGGCGGCGCGGCCCTGGCAGCCACCTGGCGTCCGCTGGGCGCTTTGTCCATGCGGTTCACGCCGGACATGGCCCGCGCGAACAGGTCCGAGTCGTCGGCGGGCTCCTGGCTTGCGAGGTCTTCGGGCGCGGGAGCCTGCCTTGAGGCGTGCCCGGCCTTGGCGGTCTGACCGGGCTTTGCTCCGAACTTCTTGCCTGGCATCGGCCCACGGGCTGGCTCGGGCTTGGAGGCTTTCGCCGGGGCCTCCGGCTTTTCCTTTTTCAGCTTGAGGCCCTTCAGCTTGTCGAAGGGGTTGTTGAAGTCGTCCTTGGGCATGCGGGCTTGCTAGCCCGCCTCGGCGCGGAATGCAACGCGCCGCGTCTCCCCCTGGCCTTCGCCACACGCTTCATGTATAGAGTTGTGGTGATTCCCCCCCTTCTTTTTCATTCCGGGCACTTGACGGGACCATGCCTCGGATTATTATGTAAACTTGCCGCGGGACGAACACGCCCCAACAAAGGATAATCGCGTGGAATACAAAGATTACTACAAGCTCCTGGGCGTCTCCAAGAGCGCCAGCCAGGAGGACATCTCCAAGGCCTTCAAGAAGCTGGCCCGGCAGTGCCATCCGGACCTCAATCCCGGCGACTGCGCCGCCGAGACCAAGTTCAAGGACATCAACGAGGCCTATGAAGTGCTGCGCGACCCCGAGAAGCGCAAACTCTACGACCAGCTCGGCCCTAACTGGCAGCACGGCCAGAACTTCCAGCCGCCTCCGGGCTACGAGAACATGCGCTACCACTTCAGCGGCGGGGGCGGCGGCCAGCACTTCGGGGGCGACTTCTCCGACTTCTTCCAGACCATTTTCGGCGGAGCGGGCGGCTTCGGGCCGGGCGGCTTCACTAGCGGGCGCGGCGGCTACCAGCGCCGGCCCTCGCGCGGACAGGACGTGGAAGCCGGGCTGGAGCTGACCCTGGAGGAAGCCTACCATGGCGGCTCCAAGGCCATCACCCTCCAGGAGGAGGCCACTGCCCCGGACGGCAGGCCCTACCTCAAGCCCAAGACCCTCTCGGTGAACATCCCGGCGGGCGTGCGCGACGGCGCGAAGATCCGCCTGGCGGGCCAGGGGTCTCAGGGGTTCGGCGGCGGGCAGGCGGGCGATCTGTACCTGAAGGTGATGATCCGGCCGCACTCGCGCTTCAAGCTGGAGGACGTCAACGTGCTGGTGGACGTGCCGCTCGCACCCTGGGAGGCGGCCCTCGGCGCGACGGTGCGCGTGCCCACCCTGGACGGCGAGGTGGACCTCACCATCCCCCCGGGCATCGGCTCGGGCCGGAAGATGCGCATCCGGGGCAAGGGCCTGAACGGCAAGGCGGGGCGCGGCGACCAGCTGGTGCGCGTGATGATCCAGGTGCCCAGGCAGGTTTCGGACAAGGCCCGGTCCCTCTGGGAGGAACTGGCCAAGGAATCGGATTACAACCCGCGCGAGCACCAATAGCAAGCGGAGGCCCTCATGACCGGCATCACCATCGTCACCGGCGGGGACCTTCCCGCCAAGTCCGAGCTGATCGCCTGGGCCCAGTTCATGGAGCTGACCGGGCTGCACCCCTCCTTCGTGGGGGAGCTTATTGAGATAGGCTGGCTCGCGCCGCAACGCACGCACGGCAGCGACTACCTGTTCAGGCACCGGGACGTGTACCGGGTGAGGAAGCTCTCCAGGCTCTGCCACGACCTGGACATCAACGCGGTCGGAGCGTCCATCATCGTTGACCTGGTTGAGCGCGTGGAGGGGCTTGAGAAGCGCGTGCGGGAGCTGGAGCGCCTGATTTGACATTTCGCCGGTCCGGGGGTCTCCCCCCTGCCGCCGCAGGCCTTGATATAATCACACTACTCCTCAAGGAGCTTACATGGACATCAACAAGTTCACGCAGAAATCCCAGGAAGCCATCAGCCAGGCCCAGGCCGTGGCAGTGCGCCTGGGGCATCAGCAGATAGACTCCGGCCACCTCATGCTGGCCCTGGTGCAGCAGGAGCAGGGGCTCGTCCCCAGGCTCCTGGAGCGCGCGGGCTACGACGTCCGCGCCTTCGAGCGCGCCCTTGAGGGCGAGCTTTCCAAACTTCCCCGCGTATCCGGCCCCGGAGCCCAGCCCGGGCAGGTGGCCGTGACCCAGCGGGTGCAGGAGGTGCTGGTCAAGGCCACCGACCTGGCCGCCTCCATGAAGGACGAATATGTCTCGGTGGAACACCTGTTCCTGACGCTCCTGGACGAGCCGCCCTCCTCCACCCTGGGCAAGGTGAACAAGCAGTTCAACCTGACCAAGGAGAAGATCCTCTCCGTGCTCACCGACGTGCGCGGCACGCAGCGCGTCACCTCGGCCAACCCGGAGGAGACCTACGAAGCCCTCAAGAAGTACGGCCGCGACCTGGTGGACGAGGCCAAGAAGGGCAAGCTCGACCCGGTGATCGGCCGCGACGAGGAGATAAGGCGCGTGGTGCGCATCCTCTCGCGCCGCACCAAGAACAACCCCGTGCTCATCGGCGAGGCGGGCGTGGGCAAGACCGCAATCGTGGAGGGGCTGGCCCAGCGCATCGTGAAGCAGGACGTGCCCGAGGGCCTCAAGGAGAAGACCGTCTTCTCCCTGGACATGGGCGCGCTCATCGCCGGGGCCAAGTACCGGGGCGAGTTCGAGGAACGCCTGAAGGCGGTGCTCAAGGAGGTGCAGTCCAGCGAGGGCAGGATCATCCTGTTCATCGACGAGCTGCACACCATCGTGGGCGCGGGCAAGGCCGAGGGGGCCATGGACGCGGGCAACCTGCTCAAGCCCATGCTGGCGCGCGGCGAGCTGCACTGCATCGGCGCGACCACCATCGACGAGTACCGCAAGCACATCGAGAAGGACCCGGCCCTGGAGCGCCGCTTCCAGCCTGTCATGGTGGACGAGCCCACTCTGGAGGACACCATCTCCATCCTGCGCGGTCTGCGCGAGCGCTTCGAGGTGCACCACGGCGTGCGCATCGCGGACGCCGCCCTGGTGGAGTCCGCCGTGCTCTCGCACCGCTACCTGCCGGACAGGCAGCTCCCGGACAAGGCCATCGACCTCATCGACGAGGCCGCGGCCATGATCCGCACCGAGATCGACTCCCTGCCCACGGAACTGGACACCCTGAACAGGCGCGTGATGCAGCTGGAGATCGAGCAGGCTGCGCTTTCCCGCGAGACGGACAAGGCCTCCAAGGAGCGCCTGGAGAAGCTGCGCGAGGAGCTGGCCGGGCTCAAGGAGGAGCAGACCGGGCTTCTGGCCCAGTGGGACCGCGAGAAGCAGTCCATCGAGGGCCTGCGCCACATCAAGGAGGAAATCGAGCGCACGAGGCTTGAGATCGAGAACGCCAAGCGCGAATACGACTACAACAAGGCCGCGGAACTGGAGTTCGGCAAGCTCAAGCAGCTTGAGAACCAGCTGAACGAGAGCGAGAAGGCCATCGAGGACGCCTCCGGCGGACAGCGCATGCTGCGCGAGGAGGTCGGCCCGGACGACGTGGCCCAGGTGATCGCCCGCTGGACGGGCATACCCGTCACCAAGCTCCTGGAGACCGAGCGCGAGAAGCTGCTGCGCCTGCCCGACCAGCTCCACGAGCGCGTGGTGGGCCAGGACGAGGCCGTAACGGCCGTGGCCGACGCGGTGCTGCGCGCGCGGGCCGGGCTCAAGGACCCCAGGCGGCCCATCGGCTCCTTCATCTTCCTCGGCCCCACGGGCGTGGGCAAGACCGAGCTGTGCAAGACCCTGGCGGAAGCCCTGTTCGACACCGAGGACAACATCGTGCGCCTGGACATGAGCGAATACATGGAGAAGCACACCGTGGCCCGCCTGATCGGCGCGCCTCCGGGCTACGTGGGCTACGAGGAGGGAGGCCAGCTTACCGAGGCCGTGCGCCGCAAGCCCTACTCCGTGGTCCTCTTCGACGAGATCGAGAAGGCGCACCACGACGTGTTCAACGTGCTGCTCCAGATCCTCGACGACGGACGCCTCACGGACAGCCACGGCAAGACCGTGGACTTCAAGAACACCATCGTCATCATGACCTCCAACCTGGGCTCGCAGTTCATGCTGGACGGCATCCAGGACGACGGCGAGTTCAAGCCCGGCACGCAGGACAAGGTCATGGAAACCCTGCGCGGCCACTTCAGGCCGGAGTTCCTGAACCGCGTGGACGAGATCGTCATGTTCAAGCCGCTGCACAAGGACCAAATCGCCAAGATCATCGAACTCATGCTCACAGGGCTGCGGCAGAGGCTCGCCGAACGCAAGGTGACGCTCACGCTCACGGACGAGGCCAAGGCCTTCATCGCGGACGCGGCCTACGACCCGGTCTACGGCGCGCGCCCCCTGCGGCGGTACATCCAGGCGCACATCGAGACGCCGCTTGCCAGGAAGATCATCGGCGGCGACGTGCCGGACGGAATGGCCGTGGAGGTTGACGCCTCGGACGAAGGGCTGGCCTTCGTTCTCTAGTGTCGGGCCCTCAGAATTCGCCTATACTGACTGTTAAAGCAAACCATGAAAACCATTGCTTTTAATTTTGGAAAACTTGTTCATGTTTTTCAAAATCGCTACGCTGGCGGGCCGCCACGGATATGCATGAGCCTATCCTGCGGGCGCCCGATCAGTGCAACGGTTCACGAAGCCGGGGAACGGACTCGTGCTTCCAAACGTCCGGCATCAGTGCCAGCCACCTGACAGGGCCTTGTTTCTTCCGCGTTGCTTTTCGAGGCCGGACTCCCGCACGTGGAGTCCGGCTCTTGGTTTCCATAGCACGAAGAATATCCAACGGGGAATGCATGTTCCACATGCCCGCACAACAAATAGGCTACTCTTTAGGTAGGTTTTTCTTGCCATTTGTCCCGGAATGAATAGATGGTTTCAATTTGAGCCGTTCAAGGCGGATAATGATGTTCGACCGCTTGCCCTTCCTCTCGCCACCTCTGAAGGACCACAGGCGGGCGCGGGCGCTCCAGGGCATGGTCCTGGCCGTCTTCGCTCCTGCGGGCTGGTTTGCGCTCAAAGTTGCGGCCGGAGCGCCCCCGCTTGAGATCATCACGGATAATTGCGGGCTGTTCGCCTACATGCTCTTCGGCACCATGTCCGCGTTCGGGCTGTTCGGCTGGCTTCTCGGCCGGGAAGAGGAGCGCCTCTCCAGGCTCGCCATGCTGGACGAGCTGACCGGCCTCGCCAACAACCGCCTCTTCGGCCAGCGCCTGGACGAGTGCATCGCCGCAAGCCGCCGCAGCGGGCGCCCCCTGAGCCTTCTACTCATCGACATGGACCACTTCAAGGCCATCAACGACACCCATGGCCACCAGGCAGGGGATATGGCTCTCAAGATGGCGGCGGCCGTCATCCGGTCGTCGGTCCGGGGGGCCGACGTGGCCGCGCGCGTGGGCGGCGAGGAGTTCGCCGTCATTCTTCCGGACACGGGCGCGGACGAGGCGGCGAAGGCGGCGGAACGCATCCTGGCCGGAATGCGCCAGGCCAGGGTACTCCTTGCCAACAGCGCAAGCTTCGGGCTTTCCGCCTCCATCGGGCTTTCCGGGGGCGTTCCAGGCGATGGAGAATCATCCTTCGCCCTGTTCGCGGAGGCTGACAAGGCCCTCTACAAAGCCAAGGATTCCGGCAGAGACCGCATGGTCCGGGCCTGACCGCCCGTCACAGCCTCACCGCCAGCCCGCGCCTGGCCATGCCCATGGCCAGGAGCGTCAACAGCACCAGAAGCCCCACGGCCCATCCCAGCGACGCGGCGTACCTGTCCCCCAGCCAGAAAAAGGCGATGTCGAACAGCCAGAAGTGCAACGACTTGCCTTGCATGAACTCAAGCGGCGGCCTGGTCACGTAGAGCATCTTGGTCAGCGCTTGCGACAGCACGTAGATGAAGAGCGCGTTACGCCCAAGGGCCACGAAGGGGAATGTCCACGCTTGGGCCCGCCGGTCCCCGTCCATGAGCCGGTGCGCCAGGGCTGTGAGGATCACGGCGAAGCCGCCCACGAACAGCACGAAGGAGCTGGTGGTGATGAGCTTGTTGATGGGAAACCACTCGTTCCAGGCCAGTCCCCCCAGGTGGAGGCATAACCCCAGCCCGCACACGACCTTCCACTTCCCCGCGTTTCCGCCAGGCAGCCACCGCCCGCATAAAACGCCCATGAGCCCCAGGGCGATGCACGGCAGCGTGCTCAGGACGCCCTCGGGGTCCCAGGTGGTCTCGTATTCCCATAAGTGGCCGGGCATGAGCGCCTGATCCAACCAGCCTTCCAGGTTGTACTCGAAGTCGAGGCTCGGGCGGCCAAGGCCGGGAACCGGTACGAAGGCCCACAACAGCCAGTAGCCCAGGAGGATGGACACTACGGCCAGCACGGCGGAGCGGTTGCAAAGCTTCAGGTGCAGCCACAGAACGGCCAGGTAGACCACGGCGATGCGTTGCAGCACGCCTGGAATCCTGAGAGAGTCCAGGTTGAAGTACGGAAAGCCGTTCACCGCGAGCCCCAGCGCGAAGAGCACGGCGGCCCTTCTCAAGGCGCGCGGCCAGATGCGGCCTGACGCTCCCGCCCCGCCGCGCGTGTGCGAAAGGGCCACCGAAACCCCAACCAGGAACAGAAAGACCGGGAAGATGAAGTCAACAGCCGTCCAGCCGTGCCATTTGGCATGGATCAGTTCGCGGTAAACACTGCCGGCGTCCCCTGGATTGTTGGCCACGATCATGAAGGACACCGTGAGGCCGCGCAGGAAGTCGACGGACAACACCCGTCCGGAATCCTCCGGGTCCATACTGCGTCATTAGTCCCGTCGGGCTCCCGGGACAAGGTCCGGAACGAATAATTCCATTACAATCGTGAATGATGGAATCCCGGAGCTGACGCCCCCCGGATCCCGGCCTTCTCCAGATATCCCCCGTTCAGGTTTCCAGGCGAGAAAGACAAGCAGCGCCCTCAACCATCCCCAGACGGTTGCCTCGGCTCCACGGCCAAGCGCGGCGGCCTCGGCCCGGGCGCCAGACGCACCCGGGCTGAGGCCTTCATGTCTCGCGCGCCCTTCCATGACGCGGCGCTAGTGTCACCTTCTCGAAAAACATGAACATGCTTTTCGAGAATATATAATACTATTTCAGCATTTTGCCGCGGGGAATTGCGTCCACTTTCTTCGTGGACGCGGCGCTAGAAACGCGCGGCGGTGCGCATGGGCCAGGCCTCCTCGCGCAGGCTCTTGCAGCCGAAGCATAGCCTGGTTTCGGGCATGGCCAGCAGGCGTTTGACGCCGATGGGCTCCCCGCACTCCTCGCACTCGTCGAAGCCGTCCTCGCCTAGCCGCTCGAGAAGCCCCTCCAGGCCCTTTGCGCGGCGCTTGAGGGCCTCCAGGGTAGCGCCTAGCAGCGCCTCGTCCACCACCACCGCCCCCTCCGGGGCGGACAGTTCGTTCATCTGGGCGCGGATGCCTGCCAGGTTCCATTGGATGCCGCGTGCCAGTTGTTCGTGCATCGATTTGTTCACCATGTTATTCTCCTTGTTTGCGGCCGCAACGGCCGAAGCCGCCTGGTTGGTTCCCAGGCGGGTTGATGTGTGCGCGGCTCGCGGTCCGCGAGGTGTTTGCCGGGTTGGGCGTCAGGCCCTAACGGAGTCTGACGCGGAGACTGAGCAAGGCGGGCCTCCCCTGGAAGAAGGGGCGCGCGGGGATTCGAGGGGCTGAGGCGATCATGAACCTCATCCTAGCCATCTTTACGCGCAACGCAAGAACTGTCGGGCAATTCCTACAGGACGGTGCGGGGGGAGGCGCTTCCGCGCCGGGTCTTCTGGTCTTCGGGTGGTCAGCGGCGCATCCCTGAAACAAGTCCGTGCGTGGTCTCCGGCAAGGAGGCCGCAACAGGCGCACGCGTGAGGATCGCATTGACCGGGGAACAGGCGGCGACGCTACTGATGTGGGCCGGGCGCGGCAATCACATGCCGCTGACGGCCACCTACGAAGGGCACGTAACTCCCCGCCTTCCTTCCGCCCCTGCTTCAGTCCTGTCACTGGCCGCGTGAGGCAACGCGCCGTCCGGGGATTCTCCGCGATGGATGGCGACCACCGCCTCAATTTCTCCCTGATGCCTGAACACGTCCCGGCAGAGGTCCGGGTCATAGCGGACGCCCGCGCACCTCTCGATCTCCTCCAGGGCCTGCCACAGCGTCATGGCCGGGCGGTAAACCCTTCTCTCCAGCATGGCGGCCATGCTGTCCGCAACGGCCAGGATGCGCCCCCCGAGCGGGATGTCCCTTCCCCGCAGCCCACGGGGATACCCGCCGCCGTCGAAGGATTCGTGATGTGCCAGCACCATCTCCGCCACGCCGTCGCGGGCGGCGAACAACTCGATGGGGCTTAGTATCCGCGCTCCGATGGCCGGGTGCTCGCGAATGAGCGCCCACTCGGCGCCGTTTAGGCGTCCCGGCTTGAGCAGCACCGCGTCCGGGATGCCGATCTTGCCGATGTCGTGCAGGTGTCCGGCGATGTGTATCACGTCCGCCTGCTTGGCGGTCAGGCCGTGGGCCAGGGCCAGCGTCGTGGCCAGATCGGCGGTGAGGGCCGAGTGCTCGAAGAGCCGCCTGTCCTTGGCGTCCACGGCCCGGCCGAGGGTATCCGCCAGTTGATGCACGGTGGCGGCCATCTGTCCGCACCGGTAGGTTCCGAGGCAATCCTGAAGCGTGCAAAGCAATTTCATCGTGGGCTCCCTGTTGGTGGAAGCGGTCTAACGAAATTGATTCTCAATTTCAAGCATTAGCCTAAGATCCGGCAAAATTGCCCTGGTCAGACGCATGAACGGCGAAGGGCGGACCGAAGTCCGCCCCGCGAAAGGTTCCAGCGCCCTCAAAGGGCGCGAGCGAGCCTATTGGCCGAAATTGAAGTTGACGGCCCCGATGGAGAGCACCACGCCGTTGTTGGAAGTGGTGTTGGCGGAGGAGGCGCTTCCCTGGAGTGCGGACACAGGCATGAGGGACGTCAGGTTGTTCTGGGTGTTGGTCTGGTTGCTGGCCCCGCTGCCGTCAGTGGAGGTCTGCGGCGCGAAGATGTTCTGGAGCGACGACGAGAAGCTCTGGGCCATGTTGAGCGCCTGCAGCGACAGGGTCTGGGACGTGGAGCCAAGGCCGGAGAGCGCGTCCGAAGCGCCGGGGGATACGCTCGGCAGCGCCCCGAAGAGGCTGGAGAAAAGGTTCTGCGTGGAGGATGCGCCCGTGCCAGCCGGGGTGAGGTCGAACGTGCCGGGGAGGGAATTGAAAAGCGACGTGATGGCCCCGGGGATGCTAGCTCCCGTGGAGGAACTGCCGCTCCCGACATTTATGCTCGGGGCCGATACTCCGGAGGTGTTGAACATGTTGCCGAAAGGAAGTCCGCCCAGCAGGCCCATACCCTGCTGGAAGAAATCGCCGGCGCCCGGGGACGCCGTTCCGGAGGAGCCATCGTCAGTCTGTGCGAGGGCCGCAATGCTGGCGAACAACAGGGACGCTGACAGGGCTGCTGAAAGAAGAAGGCGGCTCATGGAAAACCTCCGGCCATGGACGTGCATGTCATGGAATTCATCAATCAGTAGCAAAGGAGTCACCCGCGTGCAAGATGCATGGCGGCAACGCCGCCGCATCAATGCAAGATGGAAAGCCGGGGAGATCAGCACCGTTCAACGCGCTGCTTCGGGAACAGCCGCAACAGAACAGAAATGGCCGCGTTCATTACGGGGCATGCGCCCCAGGAAAAAGGAAACAGGCGCCCTCCTTCTAGACGGCGATGCCGCCGGGCAGAGGGCCGTTCAGCGTTGCACGAGGCGCACCAGTATGCCCCGGGCCAGTCTCCCGCACAGGCCGTAGGGCTGCCCGGCCACCATAACCGCGTGGTCCTTGCCGGATGCCGCCGCCCGCTCCATGCGGACGATGGCTCCCCTCTGGAAACCGTAACTCATAAGCATTGTGGCCGCCAGGTCGTCGAAACCCACAATCTCGCCGGACTCACCTGCTCGCAGAACGCTCACGGGAACGATTCGCATGCCTTTCACCTCTTCATGTTCCAGACCGGGAGCCCCCCTTTCCGGACCCGCCGCGCGGCACCGGAAATGGTATTGGAAGCGCCAGGCTTGACGCCGTCCCCGTCATCCTTGAACTGTCAGTAAGCGGCCGCGGTTACAACGGCATGACAAGCTGATGGTGGTTTGGCCAGAACCGATCCTTGCAAAACAAGAACATGCCCTTGGGAGCCAATGGCAACAATCTCGATTGTACACACAAAACGGCTTTACGCTTCCTTCGTGGAAGCCGTCATCTGCGGCGGTGCCTCGTGCCGTCTCCGTAGATGGCGTCGTACACAGCCGTGTCGCCTTTACGGGAATCGTAGCACTCTGGCGACGCTTCCGCCCGGCCCGATGCCAGGAGCCTGGAAACCGTCACGAAGCGGTATCCGCGCGCCTTGAGCTCCGGGATGATGATCCCGAGCGCCTCGGCCGTGGCATGGCCGAAGCCGTTGGCGTGGCCAAGCACGATGGAGCCGGGCCTCACGCCCCGCAGCACGTCGCGCGCGATGGCCTGGGCCGTCCTTCCCTTGGCCGCGTCCATCATGTTCACGTCCCACTGCGCGGCGGCGAGCCCCATGGAGGCGAGCAGATCCAGGGCCTCGGCCCGGCAGCGTCCGTAGGGAAAGCGGAACACGCGGATGGACGGCGGCACTCGCTCCATCAGGGATTGCGCGCCGCGCTCGCGGGCCAGGGCGGCCAACTCCTCCCAGGCGATCTCATACTGGGCCTGGGTCCACTCGACCTGTTCACGCATGCGGGCCGGGTCCAGAACGCCGAAATTGCCGTGGGTCCAGGCGTGGCTGCCCACCTCGAAGAGGGGATCGGACATGAGCTGCATGGTCCTCTCCGGGTGGGAGCGCATCCATCTGCCCCCCGCGAAGAACGTTGCCGCGACGCCCTGCGCGCGCAAAACGTCCACCAGCGTCCCGTCGTACCCCGCGCGTTGGTCCGAGAGTTCGCAGAGGTCGAAGGTGAGTGCCACGAGCTTGCCGCCGCCCGTCTCCACCCGCCTGATGGAGCCGCGCAACTCCGGCGGCAGTTGGGGGAGATTGCGCTCCGGGACGGGTTTCGCCGGGCCGGACGGGTCTACCGGGCCCAGACGCCCCGGCTTGTCCTCGCCGGGCTTGGCGGCAAGCTCCCCGGCGCTCCACAACTCCCCCGCCAGCAGTGCGGCAGGCCACGTGGCCAGCATACCCGCCATCAATGCGAGGACGAGCGCGAAAACGCGCATTCTCCGGGCGAATGAATAAGCCGCCATACAGTACCGCCTGTGCACGACCGAGGCGTCCGCCCCTTTCCTGGACGGGCGGACCCGCAAACAAGCCGCGCCCGCTCCAGTACGGCTTCTACTTGCGCCCCGCCCGCCGCGCAAGATCCTTGCACGAAAGCCTACCGCTCGATATCATTGCACATCACACGAAGACAATGGAGCAAACGTGAAACTTCCCCCCTTCCTGCTGGAACGCTACTTCGCCGAGCACGAATTCAGCGTCCCCCATCTGTTGTGCGTGTCCGACTGCCAGAGCATGTCCGTGCGCGAGGTTCTCGCCCTGGAGCCCGGCTCCGGCGAGGCCTTCCTGGACCTGCATCTGGGCTATACGGAATCACCGGGCGGCCCTGAGCTGCGCCGGGAGATCGCCGGACTCTACAACGGCCTGAAACCCGGCGACATCCTGGTCCACGTGGGCGCGGAGGAGGCCATCTTCACCTTCGCCACGTCCTGCCTGAATCCTGGCGACGAGGTGGTTGTCCACATGCCCTGCTACCAGTCGCTGCATCAGCTGGCCGAGTCAGCAGGATGCGAGGTGGTCCCCTGGACCGCCAGGCAGGAGGACGGCTGGATTCCGGACACCGGCGAACTGGCGAGGCTTGCCGGTCCGAAAACCAAGGCAATCTTCGTCAACTCGCCCCACAACCCCACCGGTGCGCGCCTGGACGCCGCCGCCATGGACCGGATCGTGGATATCGCCGCCTCGCACGGCTGCCTGCTCTTCTCCGACGAGGTGTACCGGTTCCTGGAATACGGCGCGGCCTCCGTCCCCCGCCCCGCCTGCGAACTCTATGACAAGGCAGTGAGCCTGGGCGTCATGTCCAAGTCGCTCGGACTGGCCGGGCTTCGAGTCGGCTGGGCGGCCAGCCGCGACAAGGAGGTCCTGGCGGCCATGGCGGCGGCCAAGGACTACACCTCCATCTGCGGCAGCGCCCCCAGCGAATTCCTGGCCTCGGTGGCCTTGCGGCGAAAGGACGCCATCCTCGACCGCCTCAGCCGTCTTACGCTTGGCAATCTGGAACTGCTGCGCGGCTTCATGGCCAGGCATGCCGGTCTCTTCGATTGGGCCGAGCCCACGGGCGGCCCCATCGCTTTCCCGCGTCTCGCATCAGGGGAGGACGCCGAGCCGTTCTGCGCGGCGGTGCTGGAAGGCTCCGGCGTGCTGCTCCTGCCAGGCAGGCTCTACGGGGACGCCTGGAAGGCGCATTTCCGCATCGGGTTCGGACGCACGGGGTTCGCGGACGGTCTGGCGGCGCTGGAGGGATATTTGCAATCGGGACGGGCGCAAGGAGTTTGAGCGCTCCGGACAACGCCCGCGGCATCGGTCGCCGGACGATGCTCCACTACCCCATGAGGGGGCTGTCCGGCCCGGCCGCGAAATCGGATTGCGCCGTTCAGGGAAACGATTGGCGGGCCTTGGCCTGTTTCAATTCCTCCCGGTAAGGCTTGAGGATATCGTCGACCCTCCCTTCCGCCTTCATCTTCCTGAGTTCCTCCGCCAGCAAGGGGACAAGGTTCGAATGGCGGCGGTGGACATAATGAAAGAGGGAATGTTTCGCCACGGGCGGTTCCAACTCCCGCATGGGGCCGGCGTTCAGCCTGTCGATCACCATCCACGCGTTGGGCGAGAGCACCGCGATCTCGCAGAGTCCGTCGCGCAACAGCTTGACCGCATTGTCCTGACCGTAGGCCGGAACTCGTTGCAGCCCCTCGGTTCCGAGTTCGTGCATCTTGGCCCCATGCAGGTAGCAGACGCTGTAGGGGAGCAGGCTCTCCCATCCGTTCACGGGGAATACCCGCCCAGTGGTGAAAATGGTCACATCCACGGAGGCCACGGGCTCCGGAACGCGAACCAGGTTGGGATAGAAGGCCTCTATCCCTTCCACGCGCATGGCGTCCCCGCCGGTAAGGCCGCCGTCGGCCTCCCGCAGTGCCCGCTCGGCGGGAAGCGGCACTGCCTCCACCTCGATGCCGATGCGATGGTAGGCTTCCTTCAGTATCGGGAAGTACTTGATGGTCCCGGTGTCGCCCGCCATGAGCGATATCCTGAGCGGAGCGGCGCAACGGGCCGGACAGGCGCACGCGAGAACAGTTAACGCCAGAAGCGCAACCACCATCGAGTAGAGGACTCTGCCAAGCATGCAGCGCTCCGGTTTCAATGATTGTTTCTCCCTTTTACGGATTCCGGGGGAAAAGTCATGGTCTTTTCTTCCCGTTCGAGCCGACTGCAACGTCCACGCATTCCATGCCCGACATCTCGAGTAATCTCGCCAATTACCCGAACAAACATGAGCTTGCCCCGGGGCGTGCCGGATGCTCCGGCGCGGACAACCGCCATTCCAGGCCGAGAGCGGTGAACCATCCGTTCTTTCTTCAAAGATCGCGAAGTGTTGCGCCAGCAGGGGCGACACTGTTGATTCTCCCCGGATCGTCTTGATTTATTGCAAAAATCTGGCAATACTGCACGGTCGCGTGACGAACGTGCGGATGAACCGCCGGCGCCGGCCAACCAACGCCCGCGCCGCCCCTGAAACGACCCAACCACGGAGAGAACCATGCGCAGAATCGTCGTCCTGGCCGCCCTGATGCTCACCCTGCTCGCCCAGTCCGCCTGGGCCAAGACCATCGTCTTCGCCTCCGACGCCACCTGGCCCCCCATGGAGTTCGTCGGTCCCGACAAGCAGATGACCGGCTTCGCCATCGACTACATGAAGGCCGCCGCCAAGGAAGCCGGGTTCACCGCCGATTTCAAGGCCACCGCCTGGGACGGCATCTTCGCGGGCCTCGCCGCCGGCAAGTACGACGCCATCTGTTCCTCCGTGTCCATCACGCCCGAGCGCAAGAACACCATGGACTTCTCCGAGCCCTACTTCAAGGTCCGCCAGGCCCTGGTGGTCCCCGTCGCCTCCAAGGCCAAGTCCCTGGCCGACATGAAGGGCAAGACCCTGGGCGCGCAGATCTCCACCACCGGCCACTTCGCCGTGAAGAAGGCCGAAGGCGTCAAGGACAAGTCCTATGACGAGGTGGGCCTTGCCATTGAAGACCTCTACAACGGCCGCATCGACGGCGTCGTCTGCGACGACCCGGTCGCCGCCAACTACGCCCTGCAGAACGACAAGTACAAGGGCAAGATGAAGATCGCCTTCATCATCGAGACCGGCGAGGACGAGTTCTACGGCGTGGCCGTGAAGAAGGGCGACAAGGAAACCCTGGACCTGATCAACAAGGGCATCGCCGCCGTGAAGGCCAAGGGCATCGACAAGGAACTCATCAAGAAGTGGATCGGACAGTAGACCTCTAACTCCCGAAGGGGAGGGCCTCACGCGCCCTCCCCTTCTTTTTTATCATCATGCAGAACCAGCAACCAACCCCCGTCATCGAGCAGCACGACGGCCCGGCAATCCCCCGCAAATCCGACAGGGGACTCGTCTCGGCCTGGTGGCTCTCGCTGGCCCTGTCGGTGGGCGCCCTGCTCTACCTCGTCCTCGTGGAGCAAGGCGCGTACCTGAGGCTCATCAAGTTCATCCCGGACGGCATCATCGTAACCTTCCAGGTCACGGTCTTCTCCATCTTCTTCGCACTCTTGCTCGGCCTGCTCACGGGCCTTGGCCGGGTGTCGCGCAACCGCTGGATCAACCTGATCGCCTCCACCTACGTGGAGATCGTCCGGGGCATCCCGCTCCTGGTGCAGCTCTTCTACATCTACTACGCACTGGGCCGGTTCGTGCGCGTGCCGGACATGGTGGCAGCCGTCATCGCCATGGCCGTGTGCTACGGCGCATACCTGGGCGAGATATTCCGCGCCGGCATCCTGGCCATCGACAAGGGACAGACCGAGGCGGCCCGCTCGCTCGGATTCAGCCGCGCCCAGACCATGCGCTACGTGATCCTGCCCCAGGCCATGCGCATCATCCTGCCCCCCGTCGGCAACGAATTCATCATGCTCCTCAAGGACACGTCGCTGGTGTCCATCCTGGCTGTCGCCGACCTCCTGCGGCGAGGCCGCGAATTCGCATCCGAGACTTTTCTCTATTTCGAGACCTACACCGTGGTGGCGCTCATCTACCTGATCATCACCCTGATTCTTTCCAAGATGGTCTCCAAGCTCGAAGAGAGGCTTTCCTACTATGTCAAACGCTGAGCCCATCATCGCCATACAGGGCGTCGGCAAGTTCTTCGGGAAGCTCCGGGCCCTCTCGGATGTCAGCATGGATGTCCGCCCCGGGGAGAAGGTGGTCATCATCGGCCCCTCCGGCTCGGGCAAATCCACCCTGCTTCGCACCATCAACCGCCTGGAGACCATCGACGCCGGGCGCATCGTGGTGGACGGGTTCGACATCTCCGACCCGTCCGTGGACATCAACCAGGTGCGCATGGAAGTGGGCATGGTCTTCCAGTCCTTCAACCTCTTCCCGCACTACACCGTGCTGGACAACGTCACCCTGGCCCCCATCAAGCTGCGCGGCACGCCCAAGGCCCAGGCCGAGGATATGGCCATGGCCCTGCTGAAGAAGGTCGGAATCGAGGACAAGGCGAACGTCTTCCCGTCCATGCTCTCGGGCGGCCAGCAGCAACGCGTGGCCATCGCCCGCGCCCTGGCCATGAACCCCAAGATCATGCTTTTTGACGAACCCACCTCCGCCCTGGACCCGGAAATGATCGGAGAGGTGCTCGCCGTCATGCTGGACCTGGCCCGCGAAGGCATGACCATGGTGGTGGTGACGCACGAAATGGGCTTCGCCCGGCAGGCCGCCGACCGCATCGTCTTCATGGACCAGGGCCAGATCATCGACGAAGGCCCGCCCGTGGAGTTCTTCGAGAGCGCCAAGCACCCCAGGGCGCAGAAGTTTTTGGAGCAGATTCTGTAAGAGAGAAGATGCCTCCGGCGGCCAAAGGGTCAATGTCCCTTTGGAATCCCCTTCGGCTTCGCGAGGTTCGGGCGATACTATCGAAATGGGCGGGGAGCGTGCAAAGC
>JBMORI010000118.1:0-43003 GCA_049322415.1 Thermodesulfobacteriota bacterium
CAAGGCGGCGGCCTTCATCGAGATGTCCATGGATGGCGTCAAGGGGATCACCTTCGGCGTGGGCATCCACGAGAACATCATCACCGCCTCCATCCTGTCGGTGATAAGCGTGGTGAACCGGCTGTTGAGCCAGGCCCCGCGAGAGGTGAGGGCGGAGATGCTGGAAAAGCTGAAAGAGGAATAGCGCCCCGGCCCGGCCTGGCGCGCGGATGCCGGAAACGCGCCGGGCTTGGCGCCGAACGGGAAAAGGCCCGCTCCCTTCAAGGGGGCGGGCCTTGCGCTTTTCCACGGCCTGCCGGGGCGGAACGCGGTTCCGGGTCAACGGGTTCTCATCCCGGCGCAGGTGAGACATCAAGGCCGCGTCGCCGCTGGCATGACAGTGAAGCGGACGTGCATCCGCTTCGAGGCCGGAATAAGTATGAAACGGCTTCTTGCCTGAGAAATCCCCCTGTATCCTCCAGGGCCGGCGCTACCGCAACTCCCTAAGCAACGCCTGCGCGCTCGCGGCCTCCGGGCTGCCGGGGTAGCGCCTGGCCACGTCCTCCAGGAGTATCCCGGCGGCCTTCGCCTTGCCGAGCTTGCGGAAGCTCTGTGCCTGCTTGATCATGGCCGAGGGGGCCAGGGGGTGGTTGGGGTGTTTCTGGATGAGGTCCTGGCACAGGAGCGCCGCGCGGCCGTAATCCCCCTGCTGGTAGTTGGACTCGGCCTGCCAGTACAGCGCCCCGGGCGCCTGGCGGGACGACGGGTAGCTCTTGAGGAGCTCGGAGAACAGGGTGTTGGCGCGGTCGTATTCCCGCCGGTTGTACGCCTCCATGCCCATGTTGTAGATGGCCTCGGCCGGGTCCGTGCTGTCCGGGCCCATGGTGATGGGACCGGCTGGCGGCGTCTCGGCGGCGTAGGGGGAGTACGTCCCCGCCCGCGAAGGCTCCGCGTGGGCCGGGGAGACGCGGTACGGGCCGGACTGGGGCTCGGCCCCGGCTGCCCATCCTCCGGAGGGGGAGGGCGCGGCCGCCGTCTGCTCGACCCCAAGCCGGGCGGCCATGCGGTTCACGGTCTGCTCCAGCTGGTCGAGCCTGCGGTTGACGTCCTCCAGGGTGAAGCCCCGCCCCTTGCGGCCGAGCACGGACTCCAGATCCTCCGTGCGCTTGCGCAGCTCCTGGGTCACGGACTTGAGCGAGCTCACGTCCGCCTGCATGTTGGCCTGGGCGATCCGCTCCCGGTCGCCGTTCCCGGACTGGGAGGCGCACGAAGCCATGAGGGCGGCGGCGAGCACGGGCAGCAGCCGCTTCACTGCGGTTTTCCCATGAGCTGGACCACGGCCCGGGGCTTGGCCTTGATGCCTTCGGCCCGCCCGGCCCGCCAGTCCACCTTGAGGGTGAGATAGACACGGTCCTGGTCGGCCCGCAGCGCCTCGAAGCAGCGGCCCACCACGTCCATGACCTCCTGCCATTCGCCCTCGATGCACGTCCCCATGGGGCCGAGCTCGTAGGGCAGGCCGGACTCCTCGATGACCTTCACGGCGCGGGCGACGTAGGGCGAGAGGCTCCCGGCCGCGCCGATGGGGAAGATGGACAGTTCGGCTATCACGCTCACGGCTTCTTCTCCGCGTCCTTGCCGGTCTGGGCCGAGGTCACGGCGGGCCACTCGGGCCTCGCGGCCCACTCGGTCCAGCCCGCGTCGTAGTACTTCACGTTGCTGTAGCCCAGAAGGCGGGAGAGCACCCACCACGTCTGGGATGCCTGGTGGCCGGTGCGGCAGTGCACGATCACCGGGTGGTCCTTGTTGGGGATGAGGGCGGCGTAGGCCTTTTCCAGCTCCGCGAGGGGCTTGAACACCTTGGATTCGCCCGGGCCCTTGGCCTGGTCCTCGGTGAAGGGGCGGTTGACCGCGCCGGGGATGTGCCCGGCCCTGGCCTCGTCGGACTTGGCCCCGGCGAAGTAGTCGGCTGGGCGCACGTCCAGGATGACGGTTTTGCCTCCGGCCATGGCCGCGTTGACCTCGATGCCGGTGACGGTGAAGCCGTCGGGGCCTTCGGGGGCTGAGTAGCGCACGGGCGCGTGCTTGGGCAGGTTCTTGTCCGTGGGCAGCCCGGCGGCGGTCCAGGCCTTCATGCCGCCATCGAGCACGGCGTGGCGCGAGTGCTTCAGGCGCTCCAGGGCCATGGCCACGTAGGTGGCGTCATGGGGGGAGTCGCCGGTGACGGCGACCACCAGGTCGCGCGGCCCGATTCCCATCTGCCCGAAGTGCTGGGCCAGCAGGGGCGCGGGCAGGAGCATGGAGGGCAGGCCCCCCACGTTGCCGCGCAGGCTCTCCAGGTTGAGGGCCAGGCTGCCCGGGATGTGCCCGGAGTTGTACTGGGGCTGGGGCCGCAGGTCGATGATCTTGAGGCCCGGCCTGCCCAGGTTGGCGGCCAGCCAGGATGCGTCCACCAGCCCGGGTATCCTGCCCGGAGGCGTGAGCAGCCCCGGCGCGGCGGGCCTGGAGAGGGACTCGGGCAGGAAGAACTTCCGGGCCTCCGTGACCCAAGCGGCGGCTTCGGGAGCCATGGGCTGCGCGCGCAGGGAGGCGGGCTTCAGCACCGTCTCGAAGAAGTCCTTGAGCCCGCCGGAGAGGATATAGACGTTGCCGAAGCCCATCCTGGCCAGGGCGTCGCGGGCCTGGGCCGGGTGGGTCATGCCGTTGGAGTAGAGCACGATGATCCCCTGTCCGCGCTTGGCGGCAAGCGCCTGGGGCAGGTCGGCCATGGCGACGTTTTGCGCTCCCTTGAGATGGAAGGCGTCGAACTCGCCCTTGGAGCGGATGTCCACCAGGGTGAGGGTCTGGTCGCCCGCCATGATGCGCCGGGCCAGCTCGGAGGGTTCCATGTGGTCCCTGCCAGCCTGGACCGCCGCAAGGATTCCGGCATCGGGCGCGGCGGGGGCGGTCTGGCCGCCGGGGGAGGCGGGGGCATGGGCGGTCATGGGCTGGCCGGCGCCGGGCTGGCCGGAGGGGATATCCACCTTGGGCGCGTTCAGGGCCACCAGGGCCGCCACGCACAGGAGGGCGCTGAACACGGCCAGGAAGAGCCTGCTCACGCCGGGACGGGCAATGGCCGGGCCGCGCTCCACCACCTCCGAGAACCAGAACATGACCACCGCCACGCCCGTGAGGCCAAGCACCAGCTGGTCCTGGGTGATGTCCAGGGCCTGGTGCAGGAAGGACACTCCCTTGGAGCCCATGGCGGGCAGCGCGCCCAGGTGCGGGAAGGCTTCGGCGTAGCCGATGGAGCCCAGCACCACGCCCGTCAGGAACACCAGGGCGTCGATGCGGCCCGAACCCACGCCCACGGCCGCCGTGCCGGGGCACCAGCCCGCCATGGCGAAGCCCAGGCCGAAGATGACGCCGCCCACGGCGTGCGCTCCGAGAACGGTGGGCATCAGGTAGAGGGATTCAAGGCTCACCACGCCCATGCGCTGCGCGGCCACGAGGCCCAGCGCCGCCGTGACCATGGCGGAGAACATCACTTTGATCACGGACATGTCCGTGAGGTAGAACACGCCCGCCAGCCTGCGGGAGCTGCCGAATCCGGCCTTCTCCAGGCACAGCCCGAAGCAGAAGCCCAGGGCAAGGGCTGCGATGAAGCCGATGGGGGCGTTCAATTGCCCGGTGGAGTAGAGGGTGGCGATCATTTCCACTGCCTCCTGAAGGCCCAGGCCGTGAGGTAGCCCGTGGCGAAGAGGCAGCCCATGAACACGAAGCTGCCGGTGAGCAGGAGCGCTCCGCCGCTAAGCGCCTGGCCCGAGGTGCAGCCCATGGCCAGGCGGGAGGCGAATCCCGCCAGCACGCCGCCCACGAGAGCCAGGACGAGCCTGCGCAGGCGCGAGGAGGTGGGGCCGCGCTCCACCATGAAGCGCACCCGCCCGCCGGACAGGGCCGAGACGAGCCCGCCCGCGAACACGCCGAGCGCCATGAACACCAGATAGTAGGAAAGCGGCGACGGGAACCACGGCCCGAAATAGGCGCTGGCCTCTGCCCGGGCAGGGAGAACGGCGTGCTCCAGCCAGGCCCCCAGGCGCGCGAACGCGCCCGAGGCTCCCAGGCCCGCACCCAGGATGAGGTAGGAGGCCAGCAGGGTCAGCCCAAGGAACATGCCCGCCAGGTAGGGGTTCATGGGAGGCGGGGAGGGGGACTCCTCGCGGGCGGGACGGTCCGGGGCCTTGGCCTCGAAAGCGGCCTGTTCCGCCTGGGCGGCATCCTCTTGGACGCCGGAGGTTTCATCATGTATGGTTTTTTCGCTCATGGTCTAGCATCCTGCGTTTTTTGAGGCCGGAGGGGCCGGGGCGGGGGAGGGCTGGGCCGGAGCCAGGGGCGCGGCCGGAGCCTGCGTCCCGGCGGGCTCCGCCGGTTGCGGCACGGACTGGGCCGGGGCGGCCTCCAAAGGGACGGCCTTCACGGCCATGCCCATCTCCCTGTCAGCCCACCACGCGGCAAGTCCGCCCGCGAGGGCCATGACAGGCCGCGACGCCTTGCGGGCCAGCACTCCGGCCACGGCGAACGCCCCCGTGCCGTCCTTGTCCACGATGAGAAGCGGTCCCTGGCCGGAAAGCAGCGACTCGTCGGCCATGACCGCCGCCGGGTCCAGGTTGAAGCTGCCGGGCAGGGCGTAGTCCGCGTATTCGGCGGCGGGCCTGATGTCCACGATTTCCAGCCCGGCCTGCGGCCTGGCCATGAGGTCCGACACCTCGGCGGGCGAGGCGGCCTTTGGCAGGCCGGACCCGGCGAAAGCGGGAGGAAGCGCCAGGGCGGCCGAGAGGGCCGCCAGCGCCAGGATGCGCGCGGTGCGTTTCATGGGGAGTCTCCTTGAGGGCATTGGTAGCACCAAGGGGATTTTTTGCAACCCCGGACCTCCAATACCTTGAGCCCCTTAGCCTTTCCCGGCTCCCGGGGGGCGTCGCGGATTCAAACCGGCAATTGACCTATCCCCCGCCTTCTTTTAGAGGGCGTTTGCACACACGGCAGCAGGTGAAAAATGGTAGACCCTTCGCGTATAAGAAATTTCAGCATCATCGCGCACATCGACCACGGCAAGTCCACCCTGGCCGACCGCATCCTGGAGGTCACCAAGGTGATCACCCAGCGGGAGATGCGCGAGCAATACCTGGACAAGATGGACCTGGAGCGCGAACGCGGCATCACCATCAAGGCCCAGACCGTGCGCATCCCCTACAAGGCGCACGACGGCAACGACTATGTCCTGAACCTCATCGACACGCCCGGCCACGTGGACTTCTCCTACGAGGTGTCCCGCTCGCTGGCCGCGTGCGAGGGCGCGCTGCTGGTGGTGGACGCCACCCAGGGCGTGGAGGCCCAGACGCTGGCCAACGTGTTCCTGGCCCTGGACAACGACCTGGAAATCATCCCCGTGCTCAACAAGGTGGACCTCCAGTCCGCCGACCCCGACCGGGTGAAGAACGAGATCGAGGAAGGCATCGGGCTGGACACCAAGGACTCCGTGGCCGTCTCCGCCAAGACGGGCCTGAACGTGGACAAGGTGCTCGAAGCCATCGTGGACCGCCTGCCCGCACCCAAGGGCGACGCGGACGCCCCCCTCAAGGCGCTCATCTTCGACTCGTGGTACGACTCCTACCAGGGCGTGGTGGTGCTCTTCCGGGTGATGGACGGAACCCTGAAGGTGGGCCAGAAGATAAAAATGTTCTCCACCGGCGCGGTGTTCGAGGTGACGCGCCTTGGCGTGTTCTCCCCCGGCCCCCTGGACGTCGAGTCCTTCGGCCCGGGCGAGGTGGGCTTCCTGTGCGCCGCCATCAAGGACCTGCACGAGGCCCGCGTGGGCGACACCATCACGTTGGCGTCCAATCCCGCCACGGAAGCGCTGCCCGGCTTCAAGGAAGTGAAGCCCATGGTGTTCTGCGGGCTCTACCCCGTTGACGCCAATGACTACGAGCAGCTGAAAAACGCGCTCGAGAAGCTCCAGCTCAACGACGCGGCCTTCACCTTCGAGCCGGAAACCTCGCAGGCCCTGGGTTTCGGCTACCGCTGCGGCTTTCTGGGGCTTCTGCACATGGAGATCGTGCAGGAGCGCCTGGAGCGCGAGTTCCAGGTGGAGCTCATCGCCACGGCCCCGTCCGTGGTGTACAAGGTGGAGAAGCAGGACGGCACCACCTTCTCCATCGACAACCCGTCCAAGCTGCCCAAGCAGCAGGACACGGCCACCCTCTACGAGCCCTACGCCCGCGTGGAGATCCACGTCCCCAACGAGTACGTGGGCAACGTGTTCAAGCTCTGCGAGGAGAAGCGCGGCATCCAGAAGGACATCCGCTACCTCACGGCCACCAGGGTGATCATCACCTACGAGCTGCCCTTCGCGGAGATCGTCTACGACTTCTTCGACCGCCTGAAATCCGGCACCAGGGGCTACGCCTCGCTGGACTACGAGCTGATCGACTACCGGGCCTCGGACCTGGTGAAGCTGGACATCCTCCTCAACGGCGATCCCGTGGACGCGCTTGCCGTCATCGTCCACCGCGACAAGGCCTACTACCTGGGCCGCGACGTGGCCTTGAAGCTCAAGAAGGTCATCCCCAGGCAGATGTTCGAGGTGGTGATCCAGGCGGCCATCGGGGCCAAGGTGATCGCGCGCGAGCGGGTCGCGCCGCTTCGCAAGGACGTCATCGCCAAGTGCTACGGCGGCGACATAACCCGCAAGCGCAAGCTCCTTGAGAAGCAGAAAGAGGGCAAGCGGCGCATGAAGCGCATGGGCAACGTGGAGCTGCCCCAGGAAGCGTTCCTGGCCGCCCTGAAAGCGGGCGAATAACCAACGGCCCCCATCGCGGGTCCAGGGGGATCATCCCCCTGGCGGGTGCAGGGCAGGGCCCTGCCGGGGGTTTGGGGGCGGCGCCCCCATCGTTATCAGAAAGGACACCGAATGAATCCTCGCTGGCAGAAGCTGCTGAAGGAATACGTCGAAGCCCTGGCCGTGGCGCTCATCCTGGCGCTCATCATCCGCACTTTCGTGGTGCAGGCCTTCAAGATCCCGTCCGAGTCCATGGTGGAGACGCTCCTGGTGGGCGACCACCTGCTGGTCACCAAGTTCGCCTACGACGTCAAGGTGCCCTTCTCGGGCAAGTCCGTCTACAAGATGGACGACCCCAAGCACGGCGACATCATCGTGTTCGAGTTCCCCGAGAATCGCGAGATCGACTACATCAAGCGCATCGTCGGCCTGCCCGGCGACACCATCGAGCTTAGGGACAACGTGCTCTACCGCAACGGCAAGGCCGTGGACGAGCCGTACAAGCGCCTGGACAAGACGCCCGGGCCCAAGTCCACTTTCGGGCCGGTGACGGTCCCGGCGGACAAGTTCTTCACCCTGGGCGACAACCGGGACCACTCCATGGACTCGCGCTTCTGGGGCTTCGTGCCGCGCGACTACATCCGGGGCAAGGCCTGGGTGATCTACTGGTCCTGGGGAGGGGTCGGGGACATCCGCTGGGGCAGGGTCGGCGACATCATCAAGTAGGCGCGAAAGCGCAGGCGTGAATCACGAGCGCCCCGGCCGCAAGGCCGGGGCGCTTTTTTGTGCGGCTAGGCGCGGGGCGATATCTGGAAAGAGGCGGCTGGATAAGTTGGGCGTATATGAGTATGTCTGCGGCGAAGCGATGCGCCGGGCATCGCGTGAGTCTCAGCATTTCCGGAGGTCCTTTTGGCATTATCGCGCGTCTTTTCCGCCGCCCTGGCGGGGGTCGAGGCCCACACCGTCGTTCTTGAAGCCGACCTCGCCCGGCAGGGCATGCCCTCCTTCACCATGGTGGGCCTGGCCGAGGGCGCGGTGCGCGAGAGCAAAGAGCGCGTGTTCTCCGCGCTCAAGAATCGCGGCTTCAAGCTCCCCCCGTCGCGCATCACCGTGAACCTCGCCCCCGCCGACATCCGCAAGGAGGGCTCGGGCTACGACCTGCCCCTGGCGCTGGGGCTCCTGGCCGCCGCCGAGGTCATCCCGGCCGGGTCCGTTGCCGGATACTACTTCTCCGGCGAACTCTCCCTGACCGGCGACGTGAAGCCCGTGTCCGGCATCCTGCCCCTGGCCATCCGGGCAAGGCAGGAGGGCGCGCGCGGCCTTCTGGTCCCGGCCGCCAACGCCCAGGAGGCGGCCGTGGTCAAGGGGCTCGACGTGTACGCGGTGGAGTCGCTGGATCAGGCCGTGCGCTTCCTCACCGGCGAGGACCTGATCGCCCCCACGGCCTTCGACGAGGCCGTGCTCTCCCCGGACGACGGACCGTTCCCCCTGGACTTCGCCGAGGTGAAGGGCCAGGAGCACGCCAAGCGCGCCATCGAGATCGCGGCGGCCGGGGGGCACAACCTGCTCTTCATGGGGCCGCCGGGGTCGGGCAAGACCATGCTGGCCAAGCGCATCCCCACTGTGCTGCCGCCGCTCACCTTCGACGAGGCCCTGGAGGTGACGCGGGTCTATTCCGTTGCGGGCGAGCTTTCGCGCGGGGGCTCTCTCATCACGGTGCGGCCCTTCCGCTCGCCGCACCACACCATCTCCGACGCCGGGCTCATCGGAGGCGGCGGCGTGCCGCGTCCGGGCGAGGTGTCCATGGCCCACCGGGGCGTGCTGTTCCTGGACGAGCTGCCGGAGTTCAAGAAGAGCGTGCTGGAGGTGCTGCGCCAGCCCATCGAGGACGGCCGCGTGACCATCGCCCGCGCCGCCATGAGCCTGACCTATCCGGCGGAGTTCATGCTGGTGGCGGCCATGAACCCCTGCCCGTGCGGCTTCCGGGGCGACGAGCGCCACGCATGCACCTGCACCGGGGTGAAGGTGCGCGGGTATCTGGGCAAGCTTTCGGGGCCGCTGCTGGACCGCATCGACTTGCAGGTGGAGGTCCCGGCCGTGCCCTACAAGGACCTGAAAGCCGAATCCGGGCGCGTGGACTCCGCGACGATGCGGGGCAGGGTGCTGGCCGCCAGGGACATCCAGACCAGGCGCTTCAGGGGCACGAAAATCCGCACCAACAGCCAGCTCTCGGGCAAGGCGCTGGGCGCGTTCTGCCCCATCGGGGAGGACTGCCACCGCTTCATGGAGATGGCCAACTCGCGGCTCGGGCTGTCGGCGCGGGCGCACACGCGCATACTCAGGCTCGCCAGGACCATCGCGGACCTGGACGCCGAGGCGGACATCCGCGTGGAGCACTTGGCCGAGGCCATCAACTACCGGAACCTGGACCGGGCGGGGGGCGGCTGACCGTGCTCGATCTCGACCGGTGAACGGGCATGACGGACCCCGTGAATGGTACGGGATGGTTGAACAAGAGGCTTCAGGGGGGGCTGCCCGGGATGCTGGGCGGTTCATATCCCCATGGCAGCGAAAGCTCGTCGCTACAATAACCGCCAGACTACTGTCTTTCCGCGACAGCCGCGGCAGCACCTCCCGTACCGGCCTCAGCCTGCCCAATCGCCCCCCTTCCCAGCGGCAGGCCGATGATGAACCTCGTGCCCTCGCCGGGGGTTGAATCGACCTCCAGCGTGCCGCCGTGGTTGTTCACCACGATGAAGTAGGACACCGAGAGCCCAAGCCCCGTCCCCTGGCCCACCGCCTTGGTGGTGAAGAAGGGCTCGAACGCCTTTCGCCGCGTCTCCTCGTCCATTCCGGGGCCGTTGTCCTCAACCTCAACGTAGGCCATGGAGCCGTTCGCGCGAGTGCGAAGCGTTATGCGGGGGGCGTCCATCCCGGCCATGGCGTGGGCCGCATTGCCCAGGATGTTCAGGAGCACCTGCTGGATCTGCCCGGCCGAGCAGGGGACGGGCGGAAGCGACGTGTCGTATTCCCGTGTTATGTCTATGCGCCTGAAGTCGTACTTTTTCTTGAGATCGTAGTCCGAGGAGCACAGTTCGATGGCTTTGTCCACGAGCTCGTTGAGGCTCGCGGGCGTCAGCGCCGATTCGCTCTTGCGGCTGAATTCGAGCATGGTGGAGACGATGCGCGCGGCCCTTACGGCTGAATCCTTGATGGCGTCGATCATCTTGAAGATGTCCCGCCGTTCGAGAAAATCGCGTATGATGCCCATCTCGCATCCGGCATCCTTCGCGGTGCCGAGGCTTGCCGGTGTGTCCTTGGTGAGGCGGCTGGTGAGCACCTGCACTGCCTGGAGGATTCCCGAAAGCGGGTTGTTGATCTCGTGCGCCATCCCGGCGGCCAGGCCGCCCACGCTCATCATCTTTTCCGTCTGGATCATGGCGTCGAGCATCTGCCTGCGCTCGGTTACGTCCGTGTGCGTGCCCACCATGCGCAAAGGCCGCCCGTCCGGCGCGGTCTCCACCACGCGCCCGCGAGAGTGCACCCATATCCAGCCGCCGTCCTTGCGGCGCATGCGGAATTCGATGTCCAGAGCCTCGCCGGACTCCACGTGCGCGCTCACGTGCCGTTCGGCCAGGGCGATGTCCTCGGGATGCACCAGGCTCCGCCAGGTCTGGTAGGAAGCGGGGAGGTCCCCGGATTCATAGCCGAGCATGGCGTACCAGCGGGGGCTGAAGTAGACCTCGCCGCTGTCCAGCCGCCAGTCCCAAAGACCGTCGCTCACGGCCTGGAGGGCCAGCGAGAGCCGCTCCTGGCTCCGGCGCAGCGCCAGCCGGGCTTCTTCCTTCTGGGCGATCTCCTCGCTCAGCATCCGGGTCCGTTCCCGGACCAGATCCTCCAGCCCGGTCTTGTAGGCGTCGATTTCACGGCGGTGGGCGCGTTCCTCCAGGATCACCGCAAGCATGAAGCAGAAGTTGCCAAGGTAGTCTTCATAGGGGGCGAAGGCTTCCCGGTCGGAGAGGCGCAGATGGAGATAGCCCTTGACGGACTCCCCTATGGGCAGCGGGAGCGACAGGTTCCCCGGCGGGCCGCCCGGCTGTTCCGGGCCGGTGAATGAAACTCCGGCCACGCCTGGAAGGTCGGCCAGTCCCCGGCTGACGAAGTTGAAGATGGATGTCTCGTCGGGGAGGTTGTTGAGCACGCTCTGTATGAGCAGGAGCTGGCCTAGCACCCGGGCGTCGAGCATGGGTCAGGTCCGGCCCGGGGCCTAAAGCTTGCCTTTCGCGAGGTATTCCTCCGGGGCCGTGAAGAACGGGTTGCGCACCACGGAGCCCCGCACGATCATGTAGGGATGGACCTTCAGGATGTCCATGATTGTCGCGCCGTCGAAGGAGCGGGCGTCGTACTGGCAAACGGCCGTGACGGGGTGCTCGCGAAGGAGCATGCTCACCCTGGATTCGTATTCCAGAAGCCTGGAGCCGCCGGGTATGTGCTGCACCTCAGGCGTCATCTCGCCGATGACGCGGGCGGCCGTATAGCCCCTGGCCAGGGCCTGCTCGTGGAACTGCCTGAGAAGCCCGAGCATGCGCTCGGGATCGAACGTCCCGCCCTGGAAGTATACGTCGCTCGTTCCGGAGAGCGTTAGCGCGCCGGAATCCACTGCCTGGCCGAAGGATACTCCGAAGCCGTCGAGGAATTCCTCCACGGCTTCGGCGGTGGTCCTTTCCGAGAAGCAGGCCGCGCGTTCCCCGCCCTGGAGCCCGCTCAGGATGAACTTGAGCAGGGCCTCCTGGCGCTCGTCGTCGTCGCTGAATATCTGGCAGATGTGGACGCCGGGCTCGAACTGCTGGCCGGTGAAGCCGAGCGATATGGCGTGGCTGACTTGAGTCATGAGTGCACTCCTTGAACTCGCCGCATGGCGCCGCCTGAGGATTGTCCCTCCAGTAAAAGCACAAAAAATGAGATGGCGCAACGCACATAATCTAAGGCCGGACTCAGCGGAGTAAAGAGTTCGCGCGGGCATGGCCGCAAGGCGCAGGGGCGGGGAGGCGGCTCCAGCGGGACGAAACGAAGTTCGGTTGACGCTTCGCAAATACTGTGACTATATGACAAAATCTTCAATCAGGCTCGATCCTGCAATGCTCAAGGAGGCGGCTTTCATGAACATCGGCGTCAGAACGAAACTGCTGGTCCCGACGGTGGGAGCGGTGATCCTCTGCATGGGCCTGGCCAGCTATTTCTCGTCGCGCAAGGCGGCCGAGGAGATATGGTCCGAGCTGCTGTCCGCCTCGGAGAGCATCGTCAGGACGGTGGAGAAGGGCCTCTCCATCTTCGTGGACGACATGAAGGCCCTGGTTGTCCTGGAGGCGGGCAACGAGAAGATTGTCCGGCTGTTGGGGCCGGACGGCGGGGATGAGCAGGTCCGCAAGGCCGGGATCGATGTGCTGGTGAGCATCTCCAAGTTCGACGAGTCCGTCCAGGGCGTCAACCTTCTGAGCCCCAAGGGGGATGTGCTGGCCAGCTCCGATCCCCAGAGCAAAGGCAACTTCTCGGACCGGGACTATTTCAAGAAGGCGATGCAGGGCGAGGCCAACGTCTCCGAACCCCTGCTCAGCCGCATAACCGGCAAGCCCGTCGTGCTTGTCGCCGCTCCGGTCAGGCAGGGGGACAAGGTCCTTGGCGTTCTGTACATCCGGGTGGACCTGGGAAAATTCTCGGAGGACATGATCAACCCGGTCAAGGTGGGACAGGGCGGCTACGCCTACACCGTGGACAAGGGCGGCGTCGTTTTCGCCCACCCGGACAAGGCGCAGGTGCTCAAGCTGAACCTGTCCGAGCACGAGTGGGGCAGGAGGATGCTCTCCATGGGGAGCGGCCAGCTGTCCTACACCTTCGAGGGACAGCAGAAGACGGTCGTCTTCTCCAGGTCCAAGGCCACCGGCTGGATCGTGGCGGTCACGGTCAACGCGGGCGACATCGCCAAGGCCACCGGCGCGGTGCGCGACGCGAGCCTCATGTTCGGCGGGGCGGGCATCGTCCTGGTCTGCCTGGCGGTATTCGTCATACTCAACCAGATGATCGGCGCGCTCAAGCGTTGCGTTGACTTCGCGGGCGCGGTGGCCGAGGGCGACCTGGAGCACACCCTGAAGCTCGACCGCAAGGACGAGCTCGGAAAGCTCGGGGAATCGCTCTCCGTCATGGTGTCCAGGCTCAGGGAGATGATCGGGACCGCCCAGCGCAAGACCGCCGAGGCGGAGGAGCAGACGGCGGTGGCACGCAGGGCCGTGGCCGAGGCCGAGGAAGCCTGCCGCAGGGCCGAGATGGCTCGCGAGGAAGGCATGGTGGACGCGGCGGGCAAGCTCGAAGATGTCGTGGCCGTGGTGTCTTCCGCCTCCGACGATCTCATAGGCGAGATACAGTCCTGCGCGGGGAGTTCCGACAACCAGTCCCACCGAATTGGCGAGACGGCGACGGCCATGGAACAGATGAACGCCACCATCCTGGAGGTGGCGCGCAATTCCTCAGAGGCCGCGGACACCGCGGCCAAGGCCCGGCGGAAGGCCGAGGAAGGCGCCGGGGTGGTCGGGCGCGTGGTCCGCGAGATCGGCGAGGTGGAGGCCCAGGCCAGGGCTCTCAAGGACGACATGGACTCCCTGGGCGCGCAGGCCGAAGGGATAGGGCGCATCATGAACGTCATCTCGGACATCGCCGACCAGACCAACCTGCTGGCCCTGAACGCCGCCATCGAGGCCGCGCGCGCCGGTGAGGCGGGGCGGGGGTTCGCGGTGGTCGCGGACGAGGTCCGCAAGCTCGCGGAAAAGACCATGGCCGCCACCAAGGAGGTCGGCGACGCCATCAGCGGCATCCAGCAAGGCACCCAGCGCAACGTGGGCAACGTGGAGCGCTCGGCCAAGACCATCGGGGAGGCCACGGCCCTGGCCGCCAAATCCGGCGAGGCGCTTGACGAGATCGTCTCCCTGGTGGAACTCGCCGCGGACCAGGTCAGGTCGATAGCCACCGCCGCCGAGGAGCAGTCCTCCGCCAGCGAGGAGATCACCCGCAACGTGGAGGACATTAACCGGATATCCCTGGAGGTGTCCGAGAGCATGAGGCAGGCGGACCGCGCGGTCTCGGAGCTTTCTGGACAGACGCAGGCCCTGCGCTCGCTCATCGGCGAGCTCAAGAGCGGGAACGCCGGGCAGCGGCCGTTGCCCGGAGGAAGCGGGCCGAAGGCTATCGGCTAGCGCGGCTCCCCAGGATCACGCCGTCGCGAGCGGGGGCGTGGCCCTGGAACCCTGCCGCAACATGGATGCCGCCCTTTGTTGCCCGGCGGCGGCGCAAAGCCAGAGAATGAAAAGCGGGAGGGCCGGGAGTGTTCCCGGCCCTCTTGTCGTTCGCATTGCCAGGGCTCGGTGAGGTTGGCCAACCCCACCGAAGCGGAGTCCCCAGGCGGGGCGCAATTGCAGCTCAGGCCCGCCTCAAGCCTGGGCGAGCGCTGGCTGTTCCGCCAGGGGGCGCATTGAACTCCGCCCGCCGCCGTGGTTGCCCACGTGGAAGAAGGACATCGCCGCCTGGAGTTGAGCGGCCTGGGAGGACAGTTCCTCCGCCGTTGAGGCGACCTCCTCGGCTGCCGCTGCTCCGTTCTGCACGACATGGTTGAGCTGGTTGATGGCGGTGTTCACCTGTGAGGCCCCGGTGTTCTGCTCCAGCGACGTGGCCGCTATCCCCTGAACGAGGGCGGCGGTCTTTCTGATGGCGGGTACGACCAGGCCGAGCATGGCCCCTGCCTGCTCGGAAACCGTCACGCTCCTGGCCGAAAGGGTGGATATCTCTCCGGCGGCCTTGCCGGAGCGTTCGGCCAGCTTGCGCACCTCCGAAGCCACGACCGCGAAGCCCTTCCCGGCCTCCCCCGCTCGGGCGGCCTCAATGGCGGCGTTCAGGGCCAGCAGATTGGTCTGCCTGGCGATTTCCTCGATGATGGTTATCTTGTCCGCGATCTCCTTCATGGCCTGAGCGGTTTCGGCGACGATCCTGCCGCTCTCCTCCGCGTCGGACGCGGCCTTGCGCGCGAGGGCGTCCGTTTCCGAGGCGCTGTCCGAGTTCTGGCGGATGCTCGCCGATATCTGCTCCATCGAGGCCGATATCTGCTCGATGCTGGCGGCCTGTTCGGATACGCCCTGGGACATGTTCTGGGCCGCCGAGGAGAGTTCCTCGCTGCCCGCGGCCACGTTCTCCGTGGCGCTCTTGACCTCGGCCACCACTTCCTGGAGCTTGCGGACCATGGCGTTGAGCGACAGCGCGAGCATGCCGATCTCATCGCGGCGCTTGATGTCCACGAGGCTCGTGAAGTCGCCCTGGGACATGTTCTGGGCGAAGCGCACCCCCTTGCTCACGGGACCGGTGATGGCCCTGGTCAGCAGCACGGCGATGAGCACTCCCGCGAGCAATGAAACACCGGTCACGGCGACTGTCAGGACTTTCGCGCTTTCCGCACTGGCATCCATGGATTTTTGCTGGAACTCCAGAGAGTTGCTCGTCCTGGTCTGCACGTCGCCAGCCTGGGCCACCATGCCCTTGATGGATTCGTGCTGCACGGCGAATGCGGTTTGCAGATCGATGATTCGCGAGGAGTACGCCTTTGCTCCTGCGGCGATGCGGCCAAGCAGGTCCTTTTCCCGGTCAGTGGATGCCTGGGCGGCAAGCCGTGTGCTGACAGCCTGCACCTGGTCCAACAGAGCCACGGCGTTGGGGACGCGCTTTTCGTCCTCCTGCCAGAGGTAGTAGAGCACCTCTATGCGGGATTTGAGGAAAAGCTGAAGGATAGCGGCGACGCCCGACTGCATCTTGAAGACGGTGGCCATTTTGGCCTGGTTCCCAGCGGCCTCGGCCTCGGCGGCGGCCTCCTCGAGAGACGATTCCAGCGCTGATGCGGCCTGCTGCAGGTCCGCGGCAGCGGCCGCCATGGTATTCACCGCGTCCATGCGGCGGCCCTTGGCGTCGAGATAGCCCGAGAATCCTTTTTCGTATTCATGCGTGGACGCGATGATGCCAGCCATCATCTGCCTTGCTTCTGGCGCGGCCGAGGCCGCCTGGAGCCGTGCGGCCCCATCCCGGGCGGATTCAAGCTTCTTCTTGAATCCGTCGATTCTGGCATTGTCTCCGGCGTACATTACGTTGAGGGCGTCGATGCGGGAGAGCAGCGCCGATGAGAAGACCTCGCTGACCGTCCGGGAGTTGTCCGCCCCCGTGATCACGCGGTCCAATCCCAGCCAGGAAGCCGAGGCCACGATGAGGGTCAAGAGGATGAGGACTCCGAAACCCACGCCGATTTTTACGCCGAGTTTTGCATTCTTCACGTATTGCTCCGGCTGCGCAAGGTTTGAATGGTTGTTCAAAAGATGCTGGGAGAAACAGTTAGGCCGTCTGTCGATATCGGACAAGAAAAATAATGCGAGCAATCGTGGAATTAGGGCCGGGCGGGGGTGGTTCGGAGGATAATTTCCTGCAATATAAGCAAAAAAATGTTACAAAAATGTCGTGTGGCGGGCGGGCGAGTCCCGCTCGATGAGATGGCCGGTCATGCCCGGCGGAGGCGGGTCGCGGGCAGTGATCTTGCCGTCAAGTGGCGGCGGGGCCGCCGAAGCGGCCCCGGGACCGGTTAGGCGGCCTTCAGTTGAGCCAGGGCTCGAAGAGGCTATGCACCTCGCGCATCTCTGCCTCCATCTCGGCGAAGGACGGTTTCTGGACCGGATGGCGGGTGATGATGGTCTGACGCACGGTCATGGCGAACTCGTCCCAGCGGGCCTGGCCGTAGATTTCGGTGAGCAGGAGGAAAGCCTCCTTGCGAACCTCGGGGTCTGCCAGGTTTTTCCTCTCCCCGGCGAAGAAGCTTTTGACTTTCTCGATCCATTCCATGACGTGCCTCCTTGGCCGGACGGCGTTGAGCCCCCACCGGGCGGGGGCGCGGTTACTGAGGATAGTTGGTGCGGCAGTAGCGTTCGCACCAGTCGCCAGCGTTGCCGGAAGCCGTGGCGCACTCGCCCAGGCCGATGCGCCGGCGTTGCTGCTCGCGGATGGACGCGCACTCGCCCAGGCAGGCGGAAAGGGACTGGTGCTGCCTGTCCACGGCGGGCGCGTACTCGTCGCAGACGGAGATGGTGTCGCAGCCCTGGAAGCGGTTGTCTCCTGTCTGGTAGCAGAAGCCCCTGAACTCGGAAGAGGTCATAGGCTTAACGGGCCCGCAAGCCGCAAGGGCCAGGACAGCCGCACCCAACAGCAGGCATGTGATGACCTTCATAAAGCCTCCTTCTCATCGGGCTGACCAGCGGGTAACGAAGCAGGCCGCATCATTGCCCTACACTCTTTGACGCGCCAACGCCAGCGCCCAGGCGGCTTTCCTTACCGGGCGAAGGCCCGGCGGCAATATCTCTGGCACCAGTCCACGGCGTTTTCCATTTCCTTGGGGCATTCGCCCACGCCGTAGAAGCGTTGCTGCTGCCGGTACACCTCCGCGCAGCCCTTAAGGCACGTTTCCAGCGATTTCCTTTCGCCCTCCACCACGGGGAGGTACTCGTCGCAGACGCGGATCGTGTCGCAGGAACTCCGGAACGAGAAGCTGCCGCCCTGGTAGCAGTACCCCTTGAACTCGGAGACGGTCATGGGCTTCATGGGCGCGCAGGCGGCGAAAAACGGGATGAGAATGATCAGGGCGGTCAAGGATAAAGCGTTCATGATCCTCCTCGGGGCACTGCTGTCCCGTGCTCATTGTACATATCAATACACGCTAGCCTCCGGAAATCAATACGGCTTCCGTCCGTCACCGATGACTCCGGGGCTGTAGCGCTCTAAAAGCATCGCGCTCGCGTAACCGGAAGAACTCAGGAGAGGACATAGTCCTTGAGCGCGCTCATCAACACGCGAGCAAGGAGAACGACAATGAAACGCATGACCCTCATGCTGGCCCTGGCGGCCCTCCTGTCCGGCACGGCCTTCGCCGCTCCCGGCAAGGGCCCTCACGGCGTGCCCTTTCCCCACGACCCCGGCAAGGCCATCGTCAAGATGGCGGAGGAGCTGAAGCTCACCCCCGAACAGAAACGCAAGGTGGCTCTCATCCTCAAGGAGAACCGCGACAAGGCCAAGGCCCTGCGCGACGGCATGAAGGACGCCGCCGGGCACATGGGCGACGTGATGATCAAATCCTCCGGCGACGAGGCCGCCGTGCGTCAGGCCGCCAGGGAGATGGCCAAGGCGGGCGAGGAGCTGGCCGTGCACGCGGCCAGGGTCAAGACCGCCATTGACGAGGTGCTGACTCCCGAGCAGAAGGCCCAGCTCGCGGCCAAGCGCGACGAAATCAAGAACCGTTTCAGGGACCGTTCCGAGAAGCGCGGCAAGGCCCTGGACAACTGGATCAAGGAGCAGCTCAAGAGCTGACGGCGGGCCGCCGGAACACCCACGCCGGGAGCATCGCGGCGTCAATGAAGGGCGGCGGCGTCCGCCTTGCCGATAAAACCGAAAAGACCCGGCGCGGCCTGACCGCGCCGGGTCCTTGCTCTGGCCTGACGGGCTTGCGGCCCGGAGGGGGCGGGGGTTACGGTGGCGACGTAGTCCCTCGCCGGCCTTCCGCCGGTCCCCCGACGCGAAGGACCAAACCTCTTCCCCCTCCCCCGGACCGGCACGGAGAACCGGATGGACGTGGAAACCGCTCGGCTGGACATCGCGGTCGTGGGCGGCGGCGTGACCGGACTGTACGCCTGCCGGAAGCTCCGGGAAGCCCTCCCGGACGCGGGCCTCGCATTGTTCGAATCGTCTGGCCGCCTGGGCGGCCGCATCGAGACCGTGGAGATGGACGGCTTCCTGGCGGAGTACGGCCCCATGCGTTTCGAGAAGGCCGCGCAGCCTTTACTGATGGAGCTCATCGGCCAGCTCGGGCTCGATACCTGCCCCTTCCACCCCTACCTGCCAGACACCGGGCCGGAGGCGCTGTTCGACCTGGCGGCCGACGAGGGGCGCGGGCCAGCGCCGCCCCTCAATGCCCTGGAAATCCTGACGCTCGGCATCCTGCGCGTGCTGGGCCAAAGCGGCGGTGACATGAACGATCCCAGGGACCCGGCGCACTGGCGCTGGTGGTCCGCCCTGGGCGAGGACGACTACCGCAGGCTGCGCCGGGAAGGCGCCCTGGACGGCGAGCCGCTGCGCGACACGGGCTTCTGGAACGCGCTGTCCAAGGTTCTCAGCCATCGCGCCCTGAACCACGTCATCTGGTTCGGAACCTTCTACCATGTGGTGCACTACAACCCCAACGCGGCGGAGTGGATAATCTTCTGGCTGCGCGGACTGCATCCGGGAGACCAGCTCGTGGGCATCCGGCAGGGCACGGAGTCGCTGGTGCGTGAACTGGCCGCCACGCTCTCCAGTCCAGCGCCCCGGGCGGTTCCTCTCCACCTGGGGCACCGGCTGGAGGCCATGCGCGCCGAGGCCGGCGGCCGCGTCCGGCTGGATTTTCGCCGCGCGGACGGTTCGGATTGCAGGGTGTCGGCCAGGCGTGTTGTGCTGGCCCTGCCCTGGAGCCCGCTCAAATATCTCCGCCGCTTTCTTCCTGATCGCATCGCGCGCCTGACAGACGCCGTCATTCCCATCCCCCTGGTGAAGTGCTTCTTCGTGACGCGCGACCCCTGGTGGGACGGCAATACCCCGCCGCAGACGCGGGCGGCCTCGGTTCCCGTCCGCGAGCTTCACTACTACCACCGCCAGGCCGGGGACGGCCCCCGGGGCATGGCCATGGTCTACGGGGAGCGGCCTTCCATGGACTACTGGAAGCACATGGTCAGGCGCGAGCCCCACCTGAAGGCCGAACTTGACGGCGACCCGAGGCTTATGGCGTATTACCTGAAGTATCTCTCAAGGAATCCCGGCTCCACCTGCCCGCTTGAGGGCAATCCGGAGATCAATGCGTTGACCTGCTTCGGCATCCGGGACTGGAGCCGCGAACCGTTCGAGGCGGGGTGCCACATCTGGAAGCCCGGGTACGACGTGGTGCGGGCCATCGAGGAGCTGACGGGGTTCGGTCTGCCGGGAGCGGAGGAAGATGGGAACGTGCACATCTGCGGCGAGGCCTATTCCGACTTCCAGGGGTTCATCGAGGGTGGGCTGCGCAACGCCTTGAAGGTGGTCGAAAAGGCCGCGCGCGGCAAGGATCGAATAGATTCATCACCGTTCCGCCGGTAGATGGTGCTCGGCCGGCCATTCTGGGAAGCAGTCAGTACTGAATCCGAGTCTCTCTGGTCCGATGGTGAGGGGCGGCGTCTGCGTGCTCCCCCGCGCGCGGCTAGGACCGATTTGAAGACGATCCGTCGCCGCGCGTGGGGGAGCACGCAGACGCCGCCCCTCACCATCGGACCGGCCGCTTGCGTATCATCACCTTAGGCGAAGCTATTGCGGGTCCAGGGGGATGATCCCCCTGGCGGGGAAGTCGCAGCCCTCTGCCGGGTCTGGACGGAGCCCAGGAAGCATCATCACGAAACAAAAAAGGGTCCAGGGGGATAAACTCCCTGGACCCTGCGTCTTTAAAAAGAGGGTCGATCTACTGTTGGAACTTCACGGGCATGCCGCCGGTCAGGGCGTCGCAGAGGGCCTTGTGGGCCTTGTCCACGTCCTTGTCCGTAAGGGTGCGCTCGGGGTGGCGGTAGGTGATGCGGAAGGTGACGTTCTTCTCGGTCCCGCCTTCGGGCTCGAACAGGTCGTGCACGGCCACCTCCTCGAATATCTTGCACTTCTGAGCGCGCAAGGCCGCGAGCACATCTCCCGCCGGGAGGGAGGCTGGCATGACCAGGGTCAAGTCCCGGCGCGAGGGCGGGAACTTGGGCAGGCCGCGATACTTGATGGAGCGCTTCTCGTGCAGAGCCATGAGGGCTTCCACGTCGATCTCGGCCATCCAGAGTCCGGATTTTGCCTCGAAGCTGTCGGCGATGTCGGGCAGGACGCGTCCCATGAGGGCGATGACGCGTCCTTCGAGGGTGGTCTGCACGCAGGGGGAGAGCCAGGGATGGTCCTTGCGCACCGCGTAGGAGGCCTCGGGAAGGCCGAGCGAAACGAGCAGGTTGTCCACGAGCCCCTTGAGATCGGTGTAATCGGCCTTTTCCTCGGGCCAGGGGAACGCACCGAAACGGGCGCCGTAGAGGGCGATGCCCATGCGGTGGGACTCGCGCACGGTGGTCTCGCTGGCGGGGTCGGCGTGAAAGGCCTTGGCCACCTCGAAGAGACGCAGCGAGGCGTTGCCCTGGTTCAGGTTGTGGCGCACGGACTTGAGCAGGCCAGGGGCCAGGGCGGTGCGCATGACGTTCTGATCCTCGGAGAGGGGGTTTGCCACGGGGACGCGGCCTTCGCCCGGCAGGCCGAGCAGATCGAGCTCTTGCTGCCCCACGAAGGAGTAGTTCACGGTCTCGCGCAGGCCCGCGCCCTTGGCCCAGGCCTTGAGGCGGCGCAGGAAGGGCACCTCGGCCCCGAGCTTGTCGGGCACGTCCAGGGATTTGAGCATCTTGGGCATGGCGGCCGGGATGCGGTCCATGCCGTATACGCGGGCGACCTCCTCGATGAGGTCCACCTCGCGCTCCAGGTCCAGGCGCGGCGGGGGTGGGGTGACGGTCCAGGAGTCCACGGCCTTCTGCTCAACGTCGCAGCCGAGGCCCTGGAAGGTCTTGCGGCAGAAGTCCCCGGAGAGCTCGATGCCCAGAAGCTCGACGGCTTTGGAGGGCCGGAAGGCGATGGGGCTCGCTTTCCAGGGCCTGGGCTCCGCCTCGGCATAGCCGGGAAGGACGCGTCCGCCGGAGACCAGGGCCATGAGGGCGGCGGCGCGGTTCATGGCGAAGAGCGATCCGGGCTGGTCGATGCCGCGCTCGTAGCGGTAGGAGGACTCGCTGGAGATGCCCAGGCGGCGGCCGGTCTTGCGCACGGTGGGCGGGTTGAAGACGGCGCACTCAAGCAGGATATCGGTGGTGCGGGCGGAGACCTCGGAATTCTCGCCGCCCATGACGCCAGCCAGGGCAACGGGTTTGGCCGCGTCCTTGATGAGCAGGTCCCTGGCCGTGAGCACGCGCTCCTGTCCGTCCAGGGTGGTGAAGCGCTGGCCTTCCTGGGCGCGGCTGACCTCGATGTAGTCCCCGGCCAGGAGGTTGCGGTCGAAGGCGTGCAGGGGCTGGCCCAGTTCGAGCATCACGTAGTTGGTGACGTCAACGATGTTGTTGACGGGGCGCTGCCCCATGGCGGTGAGGCGGTAGCGCATCCAGGCGGGGCTCTGCCTTATCTCCACTCCCCGGAGGATGCGGGCTCGGTACACGGGGCACAGCTCGGGCTCGGGGATGCGTATGGAGACCAGGGAGGAAACCTCGGGGCCATCCTCGGCCAGCTGCGCCTTGGGCATGGTAAGCGGCAGGCCGAAGGCCAGGGCGGCTTCGCGGGCAAGACCCAGGATGGAGAGGCAGTCGGCGCGGTTGGGGGTGATGCCGATCTCGAGCACCACGTCGTCCAGGTTCATGGCCTCGGCCAGGGTCCTGCCGAGGACGGGCTCGCCGTCGATGACCAGGATGCCCTCGCTCTTCTCGGCCAGTCCAAGCTCCGACTCGGAGCAGATCATGCCGAAGGACTCGACGCCGCGAATCTTGCTCTTTTTGATGTTCAGCCCGCCCGGAAGCTCCGTGCCGACCTTGGCCACGGGCACGAACTGCCCGGCGGCCACGTTGGACGCGCCGCAGACGATCTGAAGCGGGGTCTCGCCGCCCACGTCCACGGTGCAGACGGAGAGCTTGTCGGCGTCGGGGTGCTTGTCGCGGGTGAGGACCTTGCCAACGACCACGCCGGCGCAGGCTGAGAAGGGACGGCTGACGCCCTCCACTTCGAGGCCGAGCATGGTCAGCCTGTCGGCCAGGGTGTCGATGGGGCCCTCGTAGGGGACGAATTCGCGCAGCCAGTTGAGAGACAGGAGCATGAAAAGTGCCTCCGGAGTCCGGAGCGCCTCGCCCTCCGGGCTCCTGATGATTGGGCTGTCGCCCGGTTCCTAGGCGAACTGGGCCAGGAAGCGGACGTCGTTTTCGAAAAAGAGCCGCAGGTCCCCGATGCCGTACTTGAGCATGGCAACGCGCTCGACGCCCATGCCGAAGGCGAAGCCGGAGTGGACCTCGGGGTCGATGTCCACGGCCCTGAGCACGTTGGGGTCGATCATGCCGCAGCCCAGGATCTCGACCCAGCCCGTGGACTTGCACACGCGGCAGGTCTCGCCCGCGACATGTCCCTTGCCCTCGCACATGACGCAGGAGATATCGACTTCCGCGCTTGGCTCGGTGAAGGGAAAGAAGCTGGGGCGGAAGCGCACCAGCGTGCCGGCCCCGAAGATGCGGTGCACGAAGAAGGTGAGCGTGCCGCGCAGGTCGGCCATGGTCACGCCCTTGTCCACCAGGAATCCCTCGATCTGGTGGAACATGGGGGAGTGGGTCAGGTCGGAGTCGCGGCGGTAGACCTTGCCTGGCGCGATGGCCGCCACGGGGGGCTTGCGCGAGAGCAGGGTGCGCACCTGCAGGGGCGAGGTGTGCGTGCGAAGCAGCACGTTGTCGCCGATGTAGAGCGTGTCCTGCATGTCCCGGGCGGGATGCTCGGGCGGGAAGTTCAGGGCCTCGAAGTTGTAGAAGTCGGTCTCGATCTCGGGACCGGTGACCACCTCGAAACCCATGCCCGAGAACGCCTGGCAGATGTCCTCGGTGACGATGCTCAAGGGATGCAGGCCGCCGCACGGCTGGGACCTCCCCGGCAGGGTGGGGTCGAACCCGGCGAGCATGGCTTCGTCCTGGGCGCGCTTGAGGGCTTCCAGGCGCAGCGTGTGCCTTCCTGTGAGCTCCTCCTTGACGGCGTTGGCGGCCTGTCCTGCCTCCCGCTTCTCCTCGGCCGTAAGGCCGGGAAGCCTGGACATGATCTGGGCCAGCCTGCCCTTGCGTCCCAGGTAGGCGACGCGCAGTTCCTCCAGGGCCTCGAAAGAGGCCGCCTGGCCGAGGGCGGCTTTCGCTTCCCCGGCCAGCGCGGTCAATTCCTCGATGAGGGCCTGGGCAAGGCTCACGCGGAGACCTTGGCCTTGGCCAGTTCGACCAGCTTGGCGAAGCCGGCCTTCTCGCTCACGGCCATGTCGGCCAGCACCTTGCGGTCCAGCTCGATGCCGGCCAGGGTCAGGCCGTGCATGAACTTGCCGTAGCTCAGGCCGTTCTCGCGGGCGCCGGCGTTGATGCGCATGATCCACAGCTTGCGGAACTCGCGCTTCTTCACCTTGCGGTCGCGGTAGGCGTAGGCCATTGCGCGTTCGACGTTCTCGCGGGCGGTCTCGTAGAGCACCGAACGGGCGCCGACGAAGCCCTTGGCCAGCTTCAAAAACTTTTTGTGCCGCTTGTGGGCGGCCTGTCCGCGTTTGACGCGCATGGGGGGGTCCCTCCTGGTATGTCGAGGCAGATACCGAGCGGAAACTTATTGAAAAAAGTATCCCCTCAGGCTCTCCTTCAAAACTTTTATAAAGCTTCGCGGACATCACCGGATGTCCGTCGAAGAAAACGTCCGTGTTTGCAGGCCGTCCCGGGGAGGCCCGGTCCTGGCTGGCCGCGCCGGGAACGACGGATCGTCTTCAAACCGGCCCCAGCTCCCGGCGCGGCTGGCAAGGACCGGATCACCCCCGGAGGGCCAAGCCCGTCGAGGGGCCAGGGGGACGATCCCCCCGGCGGAGCCAGGACAGAGCCCTGGCGGGTGCGGGGCGAGGCCCCGCCTACGCTAGGCGTAAGGCAGCAGGCGCGCGACGGCGCCCTCGTTGGCCGGATCCACGATCAGGGAGCCGGACAGGGCGCGTTTGCGCTTGGCGCTCTTCTTGGTCAGGATGTGGCGCTTGTTCTGCTGGCGGCGGCGGAACTTGCCGGTGCCGGTGGTGGTGAAGCGCTTGGCCGCGCATTTGTTGGTCTTGATCTTGGGCATGTCGTCCTCCTGAAAATACCGCCCGCCCCGGTCGTCCGGAGCGGGCGCGGGGTGGATAACCCCCGGAATGTATGCGTCGCGCTAGGGCTTCTTTTTCACGGTGGGGGCGAGCATCATGTTCATGATGCGTCCCTCGAACCTTGGCTCCTGCTCCACCTTGACCAGTTCGCCCAGGTCGGCCACGATGCGCGCGAGGATGTTCGCCCCGCGATCCTTGTGGACGACCTCTCGCCCCCTGAAGAACACCGAGACCTTGCAGCGGTCGCCCTCTTCCAGGAAGCGGCGGATGTGCTTGAGCTTGGTCTGGTAGTCGTGTTCGTCGGTCTTGGGCCGGACCTTGATCTCCTTGACGAGGATGACCGTGGCCTTTTTCCGGGCTTCCTGCTGCTTTTTCTGCTGCTGGTACTTGAACTTGCCATAGTCCATGATCCGGCAGACGGGCGGATCGGCGGCGGCGGCGACCTCGACCAGGTCCAGTCCTTTCTCCTGGGCGAGCCTGAGCGCCTCGCTGGTGGGGATGATCCCCAGCTGAGCGCCTTCGTCGTCGATCACCCGCACCTCGCGGGCGCGGATCTGATGATTGCAGCGGGCGGTGTCACTGGCAGAAGATATAGCGCATTCCTCCTCGTTTGAATGGGGCCTGGCATTCATCCAGAATCATCTGGACGACCTCGTCCACTCCCTTCAGTCCCAGATTCTCACCCGAGCGCAGGCGCACGTTGACGCCTCCCTTCTCGGTTTCCTGATCCCCGATGACCAGCATGTAGGGGACCTTTTCCAGCTGCGCCTCGCGCACCTTGTAGCCGAGCTTCTCGTTGCGGAGGTCGGCCCCGGCGCGGATGCCTGCCTCGCGCAGGCGCTCCAGAACGAAATTCGCGTGCGCGTCGTGCGCGTCGGTGACGGTGAGTATCCTCGCCTGTTCCGGCGCGAGCCACGTGGGAAAGGCCCCGGCGGTGTGCTCGATGAGCACTCCCAGGAACCTCTCGACCGCGCCCAGTACGACGCGGTGCAACATCACCGGGCGGTGGCGCTCCCCGTCCTGTCCCGTGTAGGACAGGTCGAAGCGTTCCGGCAAGGTGAAATCGCACTGTATGGTGGCGCACTGCCAACGGCGGTCTAAGGCATCCTTGAGTTTGATGTCAATCTTCGGGCCGTAGAAAGCGCCGTCGCCCTCGTTGATGGTGTAGGGCATGTCGATGGCGCGCATGGCGTTCTCGAGGGCGCTGGTGGCCAGTTCCCAGGCCTCGTCGGACCCGATGGACTTCTCCGGGCGGGTGGAGAGCTGCGCCTCGAACTCGAAGCCGAACAGGTCCACCACGTCCTTCACGAAGTTGATGATGGCGATGATCTCGTCCTGGAGCTGGTCCGGACGGCAGATGATGTGCGCGTCGTCCTGGGTGAACTGGCGCACGCGAAGAAGGCCGTGCAGCACGCCGGACTTCTCGTGGCGGTGCACCACGCCCAGCTCGAAGTAGCGCTGGGGCAGGTCGCGGTAGGAGCGCAGCCGGGACTTGTAGATCAGCATGTGCGACAGGCAGTTCATGGGCTTCACGCCGTAGGCCTGCTCGTCGATCTCGGTGAAATACATGTTCTCCCGGTAGTTCTCGTAGTGGCCGCTCTTCTCCCACAGGTCGCGCTTGAGGAGCTGCGGTCCCTGCACGATGGAGTAGCCCCGGCGCAGGTGCTCCTTGCGCTCGAAATCCTCCAGGATGGTGCGCACCAGCGCGCCCTTGGGATGCCAGATGACCATGCCGGCTCCGGCCTCCTCGGAGAAGCTGAACAGGTCCAGCTGGGTTCCCAGGCGGCGATGGTCGCGTTTCTTGGCTTCCTCCAGGCGGTGCAGGTAGGCCTTGAGCTCCTTGGGGTCCGCGAAGGCAGCGCCGTAGATGCGCGAGAGCATGGGGCGCTTCTCGTCGCCGCGCCAGTAGGCGCCGGCCACGTGGGTCAGCTTGAAGGCCTTGAGGAAACCGGTGGAGGGGACGTGGGGGCCGCGGCAGAGGTCGGTGAACTGGCCCTGGGTGTAGAGCGACACCGTGCCGGCGGGGATGTCCGCCAGGACTTCGAGCTTGTAGTCCTCGCCCATCTCCTTGAACACCTTCCCGGCCTCGTCCTTGGAGACCACGCGGCAGGAGAAGGAGTGGTTGGCGGCGACGATCCTCTCCATCTCGGCCTGGATGGCTTCCAGGTCCTCGGGGGTGAAGGGGCGCTCGAAGGCGAAATCGTAGTAGAAGCCGTTCTCGATGGCCGGTCCGATGGTGACCTGGGCGGAGGGGAAGAGCTTCTTGACGGCCTCGGCCATCACGTGGGCTGCGGAATGGCGGACCACCTCCACGCCCTCGGGGCTGTCGGCGGCGACGGGAGTGAGTTCGGTGCAGGTCTCGGGCAGAGGGGCGTAAAGATCCAGCAGGGCGTCGCCGCAGCGCGCCACCACAGTGTTCTTGAAGGCCTTGCCGGACAGGGCCTGGGAAAGGATCTCTCCCACCGGCTGGCCGGCCTTCGCCTCGACCGTCTTGTCACCGACGAGTACGTTCACGGGCCGCTCCCTCGCACGTCAAAAAAAGGGAGGCTTTGCCTCCCTTTGGGGTCTTAAGTGGTAGGACCGAGGAGATTTGAACTCCTGACCCCTTGCGTGTCAAGCAAGTGCTCTCCCCCTGAGCTACGGTCCTACGCCGTCAAAAGGAAGATGGTGTTTATGCCGCGTTCGCGAGGGTGTCAAGCGCTTTTTCAAGGCTTGTCAGGAAATCGCGCGACGGCCTTTCTCCGTGCCCGGGACCGGCATCCGGGGGCATGGTAAAAATGCGCGGCGCGGGTGATCTCCTGCGGGAAATAGTGTAGCAGTGTGCAGGCCCGGCGGCGCTCATCCCCGGCGGGCCGCAATCTCTCCCAAGGAGGCACGCATGCAACCCGAAAATCCGAAGGGCTTCGAAGACCTCCTCCGTTTCCCCCTGGTCCAGGCCCTGCTCGGCCGCCGGTCGCGCCGCTTCGGCATGGGCATGGAAATCCCCGACGGCTTCTTCGCCTACAAAAGCCGTCACGAGCCCAAACCCCTGGACGAGTTCGAGACCATGCTCGTCGTCACGGCCTGCGGCGGCAACACGGGATGGCACAACATGATCCAGCGGGCGCAGCGGTACGCCCCCCATCTCTCCAACTACGCGGCAGCGGCCGGAGGGCGCACGTTCCCGTCCGCCGCCGGATTCGAGACGAGCCAGATTTTCTACACGGACGACGAAGGCGTCTACATGCTGGACAACCGCGACGCCCCGGCATGGGCCGAACCGGGCCCGGGCGGAGGCCTGGACCTTTCCGCCATGCTGGACGCCCACCGGAAGCGCGTGCGCAGGCTCAAGGACTCGCGCCTGGGCTTGCCCTGCGAGACCCCTTTCGTGGAGCCCCACAACACATGGGTTGTGAACAGGCCCGGCACCCTGCTCGTTATCCCCGTGGGCGACCTGGCCCAGCACATGCTCCTGGGCCTTTGCTACTACCTGCAAAACGGGGTGGTCTTCCGGGACGACCTGAACGGACGCCCCATACCCGGCCTCGAGGAGTACCGGGATATGGCCGATGTGGACAGCCCGATGCCGCTCAGTTTTCTGGAGCAGTGGTCCTTCGGGGAGCTGGTCGCGGAGCTTTCGTGCTCCTGCTACGCCGGGGCTCTGATGCTCCAGGCCATGGGGCTCGGGGGCTGGATGTTCAACGGCATCGACCCGTTCGCCCTGCTCGGGGCCAGCGGCGACCCGCGCGTTCCCGGCCTGGGGTTCCGCTTCGACACGGATCCGCGCTGGCCGCTGCCCAACCCCACGGGACTGCCCGGGGTGATGGAGGGGCATTGCCCGCCTCACTGCCCGGACATGCGCGCGGCGGTGGAGGCGGTGTGCGAGCGCAAGTTCGGTCCGGGCGGCCCCTTCCATCCGGACACTCCCGGCCCGTGGAAGGACTCGCCTGGAGTGCGCTCCTCGGCCAAGGTCCACGGCGAGCGATTCAGGGCCTGCGTGACCCTCCAGGCCCAGTACGTTCTGGACACCTTCGGCAGGTTTCCCGGGAGCGTGCCGAGCATCCTCTGCCTGCCATATCTTCAGGCCTTCCACCTGGACACGGACTTCTACGACGCGTTCCACAAGCCGGGATCGTACCTGGACACGCACGCCCGTCACATGGAGCGCTGGCATGGGGAAAGTGGGAAATGAGACGAAGGCGGGAGGATTGACGGATCGCAATCAGGCGGACGCGTCTCCTCCGCAGCCGGGCGAGGGCAGGCTGAGCGTGAACGCGCAGCCCTTGCCGGGCTGGGTTTCGAGCGTGATCTCGCCGCCGTGGTCCTGCATGATGCGGTAGCACACGGCAAGGCCGAGGCCGGTGCCGCGCTCCTTGGTGGTGTAGAAGGGGTTGAACACCCTGGCGGCGTCCTCCGGGGCGATGCCGGGGCCGTCGTCGCGCACTTCCACCTCCACCCGGCCTTTCGCCGCGCGGCTCGTGATGACCACCATGCCGCCGCCGGTCATGGCCTCGGCCGCGTTCTTGATGAGGTTGAGCAGCACCTGGCGCATCTGGTTGGGGTCGTGCGGCGCGGCGGGGAGGGTCTTGTCCAGGGTCGCCCGCAACGTCACGCCGCGCGAGGCCATTTCCGGCTCCAGGAGCAAGACCGTCTCCCATACCGTCTCGTTGAGGTCGCTGGAGGAAAGCTTCGGGGACGCCGGACGGGTGAAGTCGCGCACCTCCTCCAGCATGCTTTCCAGGCGCTTGCTTTCCTCCTCGATGAGCACGAGCTTCCCGGCCTCCTTGCTGTCCTCCGGGAGGGTCCGGCGCACTTGCCGGGCGAATCCGCCGATGAGCATGAGGGGGTTCTTGATCTCGTGCGAGATGTGGGCGGCGGCCTCGCCTATGGCAGCGAAGCGCTCCGAGCGGATGAGGCGCTCCTGCGTCTCCAGCAGTTCCTGAAGGTTTCGCCTTATTCTGTCCCGGGCGTCCCTGAGCTCGGAGGTGCGCGCCTCCACCTCGGACTTGAGCGCGGCGGACCACCTGAATGCGAAGTAGATGGTGACGGCAAGGCCCATGAAAACCACCACCTGGAAGCCCGCCACCATGAGCATCTCGCGCATGGCGGCCTTGGCGATGATGCCCTCCACCTCCTCCACGGGGGCCACCACCGCCACCCCCCAGAGAAGGGGCGGCCGCTGCCCGATGGCGATGCGGGCCGGGGTGTAGGCGATGAGCTTCCTCACCTCGCCGGTGGCGTCGCGGTGCCAGCCGGAGACGTACCAGTCCACGCCTTCCTTCCCGGCGAGGATATTGTCGCGCATGATCCAGTCGATGCGCTGGTAGTCCACGGACGGATCGCGCATCTTGCGCACGGAGAACGCGTCGCGGCCGATGAAATCCTGGACGTAGTGGTCAAGGAAGAAGCCGCGCTGGTCGAGCACCCAGGCATAGCCGGTCTGTCCGGAGCGCACGTCGCTGGCGTAGCGTTTGGCCACCGCCCGCGCGTCAACCATCAGGAAGACGACGCCGGGCTGTTCCGGGCTGGCGTCGCCGGGCCAGTGCCTTGCGGCCATGCGCAGGATTGTCTTGCCCGCGAATGGCCCGGCCTCGGGGGTTTCGTCCGGCCCCACCAGCACGTTCTGCTCCGCCCCTCCGCTCCTGGCCCACTTGATGAACGGCCAGTAGTCGAGAACCAGGGGTTCCTCCAGCGGCCCGTCGGAGCCGTAGAGGGTGATGTCCGAGCTGCCCGGCGGGACGTAGCCGATGGCCAGCACCTCGCTCTGGCGCAAAATCTCCTGGAAGGGGGGCAGGGCCTGCTCCGGGGAGCCCATGAACGAGGGGTGCTTTCTCCAGATGGCGGCAAGCTCCAGCAGGCTCGCGCGCAGGAAGGTGAAGTGCTTCTCGATGTCCTGGGCCACCTTCTGGGCCAGAATGAGCTGCTGCCTGTTGAACTGATCCGTGGCCACGGCCGTCAGCTCGGTCTGGGCGCGGATGCCCAGCTGCCACATGACCGCCCCCATGATGAGCAGGGCGGCGGTGGCGAGGATGACGAACTTGCGGGTCATGGCGCAATCCCGGGTGGAGGTTCGAGGTCATCCTATACTACATGGCCGGGCGGGGCAACGGTTCGTAACTCTTTGTTTTGTTCGGGGCGGGGTCACGTGGAGGGAAAAGAGGGCTTGCGGCAGCCCCGGGCACGGATTAACCGGTGTGGATGGAGGAATGGGCATGACCAAGGCTGATTGCGTTTTCGCGCTGTCGGGGATTGCGTTCTACGTTTTCGCGCTCACCTGGCTGTGAGCGGGGAGGTGGCCATGAAAGGACTCGTGCTTGTCTTGGCGGCGGTGTCGCTGTTGTTGGCGGGCTGCGGGGGAAGGCCCAGGTTCGAAAGCCCTGACAGGACGGCGCGTGAGGAGGATCGGGACTACTCCGAATGCGACTGGGAGGCCTCCCGCGCCACGGCGGGCCTGGCCGATTCCGCCGAGCGGGACGACCGCGTCCGGGATCTGGTGGTGAAGTGCATGCGGGCAAGGGGGTACAGCCCCAAATGACATCCGGGGAGGCGCTGGCGCCGTGCCCTGGATGGAACGCCGCGCTACAAGATGGAGGCCCAGAAGCTCCCGCTCCGGGACCGCCATCTGCCGTAGAGCAGGCACGCGGGGTAGAGCGCGGCCAGGCAGGCGAGCCATGCCGGATAGACCCACGGCAGGCTCACGCCAAGCCCCTCGCCCGGCCTTGAGATGTAGGGAAGGGTGTAGAGCCAGTCCGCCCTGCCGTGACGCGCCAGCGCCACCGCGACGCCCAAGGCGTGCAACAGGTAGAGGTGTGAGACGTAGAAAAAAAGCGGCGTGCGTCCGAACACGGACAAGACCGCGCCCAGCCGGCCCCAGGGCCGCTCGGCCAGAGCCAGCAGCAGGCAGGCCGGGCCGAGGGTCGCCAGGAAGAATTGCAGCGACGGCGGATACTTGGTCACGCCGAGGAACGAATAGATGGTCCGCGCGGCCTCGGGGTGGACGCTCCATCCGCGCGGTTCGCCGTAGGCCTCCATCCACCTGAGCAGGACGAACGCCGCCAGCATGGCCGCTCCCGTCCAGGCCAGGGCGGCCTTCCTGCCGGTGTTCTGCCGGGTCCACAGCCGCCCGGCCGCCATCCCGGTGAGCATGAGCCCCACCCACGGCAGCAGGGGATAGCTCGCCAGCAGCACGGCGTCCCCGCCCACGGGGATCGCGCCCCCCTCGTGCAGGAGTCTCCACAGCCAGGAGAGACTGCCCAGGTCCGCCGGGACGACGGGGTCCAGCAGGTTGTGCCCCAGGCAGAGGGCCAGGCCGCAGGCGAGGCGCAGCCAGTCCGGAGCGGACACGAAGACGGACGAGACCAGCATGGACGCCCCGATGGCCCAGATCACCTGGAGCATGTAGGAGCCGTCCGCGCCTCCGAAGTACCAGGCCTCGCGCACGAGGGTCAGCTCCAGGGCGATGAGCAGAAGCCCCCTGGCGGCGAGCTGTCCGGCCTTGGCCGCCCTTGAACGCCCGCCCCGGTCCAGGGAGAGCCGGATGGAGACCCCCGTGAGCAGCACGAAGGCAGGGGCGCACAGGTGCGTGACGAAGCGCGTGAAAAAACGCAAGGGATTGGTGGTCGCCGGGTCCAGCGGTGCGAGCAGGTCCGCCCCGGAAGCCAGGAAGTCCCGGCAATGGTCCAGGGCCATGAGGGCGATGACCAGCCCCCGGACCACGTCGATGGATTCGATGCGTCTTCCCGCCGGGCCTGTTCTGTCCATGGGATGCGCGTAACCCCGCGCGGGCCTGGCTGCAAGCCGCTTCGACGCGGACGGGGCATGTATGCGCGGATTCGCCTGTTCCGGCGGGCTGTTTCCTTGCGCGGTTATGGCCGCCTGAGAGAGGGCTGGCGCGTTGCCGCCATTATCCGCGGTTGATAGTGCTTTACTCCGATACCGGCAAGGCGTAATGGAAGTAGACTTCTCGTATTGCAGGAGGTGGCCGATGGCCGTGCATTCCCATGGAGGGCCCCGCTGATGAGAAGAACATGCCTCTTCGCCGCCGTGCTTTCCTGCCTGTGCCTGGCCGCCCCGGCCGCATGGGGACAGGCGGCTTCCGGGAAGACCGTTGTGGTGGGAGTGCTGCAGTACACGTCCAACAACCTGGACACCCTGGAAGGTTTCAAGCAGGGCATGGCGGACTACGGCTACGTCGAGGGCCGGAACGTGACCTATTCCGGCGGCCCCCCCGCCTCCAGCCGCGAGGAGCTTCGCGCCCGGCTGGCCGAACTTCTGGAGGCGAAGCCCGACCTCCTCTTCGTATCGCCCACTCCGGCCGCCGTTGCAGCCAAGGAGGCCACGCGCGGCCTGGGCATCCCCGTGGTGTTCGCCCCGGTGAACGATCCCGTCGCGGCGGGCGTGGTGGAGAACATCGCCCGGCCGGAAGGAAACCTCACCGGAATCAGGCTGGCCCCGAGCGACGGCAGGCGGCTTGAGTCGCTCAAGGCCCTCAAGCCTTCCATCCGCACCGTGGCCGTGCCTTACAACAGCGAGGACGAGAGCGGCAGGGAGTCGCTGCGGCAGGCCTGCGAGGCGGCCGCCGCGCTGGGCCTGCGCGTCGCGGCCGCGCCCATCGGCCCTGACAGAAGCGGGGAGGCCCTGGACGGCCTGATCCCTCTCGATGCCGACGCCGTTTTCCTGCCTCGCGACGGGCTGGCCATGTCCCTTTTCAGGCAGTTCGGACAGGTGGCCGAGGCCAGGAGGATACCCATGAGCACCCCGCGCTACGACCAGGTGCGGGAGGGCGTGCTTGCAGGCTACGGTTTCGTGGGCCGCGAGATGGGCAGGCAGGCCGCAGGCATGGCCAACCGCCTGCTCAAGGGAGTCCCGGTTTCCAGGGTCCCGGTGGAGACCGCGCGCGACTTCCTCTTCGTGAACCTCGCCGCCGCCGGGAGGATCGGGCTCGTGCCGCCCGATTCCGTGTTGCGTCAGGCGCAATACATCATCAGGCCTGGCGAATAGCGTGGCGCATGAATCGCCATTGTGAGTGTGCAAGGCCATGCTGTGTATTCATTGTATTGGTTGTGGAGAGCATGTTCATGGTTTGCAAAATCGAGGCGGTGGCGTTGCGTCCCCGAAGAAAACGAACATGCCTGTCGTGAACAATGACCATTATATCGGCGTGGTGTTCCCGATGCAGCCGTCTTACTGCTTCGTGGGCCGGGCGTCAGGCAAGGCCTGGGGCGGGGCGCGCCTCCCCTCGCGGCTGGAGACGGCGTGAAACGCGTGGGCACCCTGCTGTCCTGCCTGATGCTGCTTGTCGCATTGGGGCCGCTGACCATCCTGGGCGGCATCCTCGGGGTGGCGGGCTACCGCGGCCAGGTCGCGCGGGAGTACCGCTATGCCCAGAGCCTTGCGGCCAACGCCGGATCGAGGATGGAGCGCCTGCTCGAGCGTCTCGCCGATGACGTGCTCTCGGTGGACCGCTTCCAGGACTATTTCAGCCTGCCGGGCGAGCGCCGCAGGGATATTCTTCTCGAACTCATGGCCCAGTCCGGAGCGTTCAGGGAGCTCGTCCTGGTGGACGGCGGCGGCGCGCAACTGGCGCGGGTGTCATCCTTCACGGCCCACTCGGCCCAGGAGCGGCGGGACCTCTCCGGAGACCCGTTGTTCATGGCCGCCGTGAAAGGCCACGTGCCCGTGTTCGGGGAGGTCGGCTTCGATCCGGTGGTGGGAGAGCCTACAATGCCCATGGCCGTGCCCTTCCTGGACCCGCGGACCGGCAAGCCGCGCGGGGCCGTCATTTGCTCCCTGGGACTTTCCTTCCTGATGGGGCTGGTGGATGAACTCTCCGAACCGCCCGCGTTGCGGATACTTGTGACCTCTTACGGCGGCAGGGTCATAGCCGCTCCGGACCTGGCAATGGTCCTGTCCGGCAGCCGCTACTCGCCCGAGCCCGGACCCGTGGTGCAGGCCGGAGCCCAGGGCGGCGAGGCCATCCCGGCCGTGCACCGGTTGGGAGTGGGCGACGGCTCGCTGGCCGTGGTGGCCGAACTGGACGCGGGCGTTGCCATGCGGCCGTTCTGGGACACGGCCAGGGTCTATTCCCTGGTGTTCCTGGCGGCCATGGTCCTTGCGGCGCTTCTCGCGGTATACGGCAAGAGGCGCATCGCCGACCCCATCCGCAGGCTGACCGCCGCGGCCCGGGCCATCAGGAACGGCGACCTGAACGCGCGGGCTCCGGGAGAGGGGTTGGCCGAGACGCGTGAGTTGGCCGGAACGTTCAACGACATGACCTCCCGTCTGCTTGAGACCCTTAAGGGGCTGGAAGCCGAGGCCGCTTCCAGGGAAGAGGCCCAGAAGGCCCTCAAGGTCAGCCAGGAGAGGCTCGACCTGGCCCTGGATGCCGTCAGCGACGGCGTATGGGACTGGCGCGTGGATACCGGAAGCATCTATTACAGCCCCCGCTGGTTCACCATGCTCGGCTACGAGCCCGGCTCCCTGCCTCCGGAGTACTCGACCTGGCGCGGCCTTGTGCATCCGGACGACATAGGCGGGGCCGAGGCGAAAGTGCGCGACCACATGGCATCCGGCCAGCCTTTCGAGATGGAATTCAGGATGCTTTGCGCCGATGGCGGCTGGAAGTGGATTCTAGCCCGGGGCAAGGTGGTGGAGCATGCTCCGGACGGTTCGGCACTGCGCATGGTGGGAACCCATGTTGACATCACCGAGCGCCGCAGGATGCAGGAGATCATGGTCCAGACAGAGAAGATCATGAGCGTTGGGGGGCTGGCCGCGGGCATGGCCCACGAGATAAACAACCCTTTGAGCGGCATAGCCCAGTGCGCCCAGGTGCTTGCGGGCCGCCTCGAGACGGATTCCAGGCCCAACAGGCAGGCCGCCTCCGAAGCGGGATGCGATCTGGAGAAGGTTTGGGGATACGTCTCCCGCAGGGAGATTCCCGGGCTCCTGGGTTCCATCAGGGAGGCCGCCGCCCGGGCCGGGCGCATTGTGTCGAACATGCTGGAGTTCAGCCGCAAGAGCGAATCGGGCGATGAACTCTGCGACCTGAACCATCTGCTTGACGAGAGCGTTGTTCTCAGCGCGGCGGATTTCGACCTGAAAAAGAAATATGATTTCAAGCGTATCCAGATCAAACGCCAATACGAGGCGGGCCTGCCTCCGGTATCCTGCTCCCGGACACAGGTCGAGCAGGTGATGCTCAACCTCATAAAGAACGCGACTCAGGCCCTGGCGCTCGGGACGTGCGACGGCCGCCCGCCGCGCATCACCCTGCGCACCGCGTCGGACGGGGGAGGCGTCCGCTTCGAGGTGGAGGACAACGGGCCGGGCATGGACGAAGAGGTGCGCCGGAAGGTCTTCGAGCCCTTTTTCACCACCAAGCCCGTGGGCGAGGGGACCGGGCTTGGCCTCTCCGTCTCGTTCTTCATCATAGTGAGCAACCACGGCGGGCTGATGGAAGTGGATTCGGCCCCGGGAAAGGGGACGCGCTTCACGGCGCGGCTTCCGGTAAAGCCCGCCTCCTCAGGCTAGTTTCTCCTCCAGCTCGGCCCATCTGGCGTAGAGCCGGTCAACTTCGGCCCGGGCCTCCTCCATCCTGGCCAGCCTGGCCTGGAGCTCGTCCGGGTTGGAAGCCACGGCCGGGTCCTCCAGCTCCTGCCCGCGCGTCTCCAGCAGGGTTTCGGCCTCCAGGATGGCCTGCTCCATGCCATCCCACTCGCGCTGCTCCTTGTAGGTGAGCTTCCTGGCCGGGGCCTTGGCAGGGCGGGCGGCCCTGGCGGGCTTGTCCTCGCGCGCGGCGCGAACCTGGGCGCGCTCCATCTCCTCCCGGGCCTGCTCCCACTGTGCGTAGTCGGCGTAGGCGTCCGCTCCTCCGCTGCCGTCCAGGCCCACGAGCACGGTTGACACGGCGTCGAGCATGTAGCGGTCGTGGGTGATGACCACCACCGCCCCGGGGAAGTCCGAGAGGCTCTCCTCCAATATCTCCAGGGTGGGGATGTCCAGGTCGTTGGTGGGCTCGTCCAGGAGCAGCACGTCGGCGGGGCTCAGCATGAGCCGCGCGATGAGCACGCGGGCCTGCTCGCCGCCCGAGAGGAGCCCCACCGGCAGGTCCAGCTGCTCCGGCCGGAAGAGGAACCGCTTGGCCCAGGACGCCACGTGGATGGAGCGGCCCCGGTATACCACTGAGTCGCCGTGGGGGGCGAATGCCTTGCGCAGCGACTCGTCCTTGTCCAACTGGTCGCGGTTCTGGTCGAAAACGGTGAGCTTGAGGGCCGGGGCGCGCTTCACCGACCCAGCGTCCGGGTTCTCCTCCCCTGCCAGCACGCGCAGCAGGGTGGACTTGCCGCTGCCGTTGGCCCCCACGATGCCCAGGCGCATCCCCGGCGAGAGCACGATGTCCAAGTCCCTGAAGAGTTCGCGCCCGCCAAGTGATTTGGAGACTCCCTCGGCCACCAGAAGGCGCTTGGTCTGGCGGGCCGTGCCGGTGAAGTCGATGCCCGCCCGGCCGCGCAGGGCGTTTCGCTCTCGGGTCTTGTCCAGCTCCTTCATGAGCCGCCCGGCCTCGTCGATGCGGGCCTTGGCCTTGGTGGTGCGGGCCTTGGCCCCGCGCCTGAGCCACTCCACCTCCCGGCGGACCTTGGAGGCCAGGGCCTGCTCCAGCCCGGCCTGCGCGGCCATGAACTCCTCGCGCTTCTCCAGGAAGACGGAGTAGGGGCCGTCCACGCTCAAAAAACCCTCGGGATAGGCCTTGTCCAGGTCGATGGTGCGGTTGGTGACGTTCTCCAGGAAATAGCGGTCGTGGCTGACCAGCACGAAGGCGAACCGGGCCTGGGCCAGCAGCTTCTCCAGCCAGAGCACGGACTCCAGGTCCAGGTGGTTGGTGGGCTCGTCCAAAAGCAGCACGTCCGGCTCCTGGACCAGGGCGCGGGCCAGGGCCAGACGCTTGGTCCAGCCGCCGGAGAGGCCGGAGGCGGGTTGGGAGAAGCCGGTGAATCCCGTGCGGCTGAGCGCCTCGCCAACCCTGGCGTACAGCTCCGCCTCCGTCAGGCCGTGGCCGAGAAGCGGCCTGAGGGGCCGGGCCACCGCGTCCTCCACGGTGCACCCTTCCGGGAACTCGTCGCGCTGGGCCAGATAGGCGAGCTTCGCCTGCTTTCGCAACGTGACCTCTCCCGCGTCGGGCTTCTCCAGGCCGGCCAGTATCTTGAGCATGGTGGACTTGCCGGAGCCGTTGGCCCCGATCAGCCCCACCCGCTCGCCCTGGCTCACGGTCAGGGAAATGTTGGTGAAGAGGGTGCGGATTCCGAAGGACTTGGACGCCTCGCGAAGGGATACGATGGTGCTCATGACGGCCAAGGCTTTAGTGCATCGGCAAGGAGCCGTCAAAGAGCGTCTCGGCGGTCAGCGGGCCAGGTCCTTGTAGATCTTGTAGCCGAGGAGCGCGAAGGGCCACGCGTGCCAGAGAAGGTCGAATACGTCGAGGGGCTTTTTGAGGTTCCCGTCGAAGAGCATGCGCAGTTTCTCCACGATGTGCGGTTGCGGGAAAAAAGGCGCGAAGCCCAGCAGCAGGGCCAGCGGGACCAGGAATTTGTACTGGAGCAGGTCGTTCATGGCGTCTCCTCGATGTCTCCGGTCCGCGGGGCGGGCCGGACTGGCATCATGCCTTCCGGCGCGTTTCTGGTCCAGGGGCGGGCTTCGAACCTTGACGCCGCCGCGCGCGGCTGCCATGAAACTAGCGCAAACCCTCGCGCGCGTCTCGCGGCAATGCCGCCCGCGCGAATCGCTTCCTACCACGGAGGACCTGCGCACATGCATCTCATGGCCGGCGGCCCCGACTCCGGATGCCGCGTCCCGCGCGTACCCGTCCCGGCTCATGCCAAAGGCCGGGCGCGCGGCGTTTTCCCGGCCTGGGCGCGAGTTTTGCTGTTCGTCCTGGCGGCGCTGCTCGCGTGGACATATCAGGCGCGGGCCGCCGAGAGAGGCTTTGTCCTTCATGCGGGGACCTTCAACCTCCCCCCCTGGGGCTGGATAGAGGACGGAAAGCCCATGGGCGTCATCTACGACCTGCACACCGACGTGGCCCGGCGCACGGGGTTGCCCTTCACCAACGACATGTATCCGTTCACACGCCTGGCGGCCATGCTGGAAAGGGGGGAGCTGGACTTCATCTCCGGCCAGCCCCACGACGCGCTGCTCAAGGCGGGCGAGAAACTGGCCCTTCTCCACACCATCGACATCATAGCCGTCGCGCGCAAGGGCAGCGGCATCGAGCGCCTTGAGGACCTGGCCGGGAAGGTGGTCGTCTACCACCGCGTCGCATCCTACCCGCAACTGGACGCGCTGCCCGGGAACATCATCCGCGTGGACGGCTACGAGCAATCCGTCAAGATGCTCATGTTCAGGCGCGACGTGGACGCGGCGGTGTTCTCCGGGCCCTCGTTCTATTACTTCATGAAGAAGAACGGGTTCTCCAGGGATGATTTCGGCCGGATCATCACCGTCGAAAGGGACCGGGAGGACTGGGTGTTCGTGCGGCGCGACCTGCCCCGGGAGGTCAAGGACCTGCTGCGGCTGGCGGTGGAGGAAGCCACGCGCGAGGGCATGTACGACAAGCTGCTCGTGAAGTACGGCGTGCAGGGCGGGCAGTGAACCGCAGGAACGCGGCGGCAAGAACGAAGTAAGGCCGGGCATTTCTGCCCGGCCTTTTACTTTCGTGGTGCCGAAGAGAGGACTCGAACCTCCACGGAGTTGCCCCCACTAGACCCTGAACCTAGCGTGTCTACCAATTCCACCACTTCGGCGTTCGCGCCAATGCGGCGCGGGAAGAGACATCTAGCTCCGGCGGTGTCCTTTGGCAAGAGTTTTTTTCACCCCTCGCGAATTTTTCCACGGTTGCCGCCGGGAGCGCTTTGGGATACCACGCGGAGGTCACACCGGCCTTCCAGGATAACCCCTCATGATCGTAGCCCGTACTTTCGACGAACTCGAAGGCGTCCTCAACGGAAGCTGCCTCACCATAGGCAACTTCGACGGCGTCCATCTCGCCCACCAGAAACTCCTCGGCCGCGTGCGCGAGCGCGCAAAGGCCCTGAACGTGGTCAGCCTGGCCGTCACTTTCGAGCCGCATCCGCGCAAGGTGCTCCTGGGCAAGGACGACCCGCCGCGCCTGACCACCCCTGACGTGAAGCTCGAACTCATCTCCGCCACCGGCATAGAGGCCTGCCTGGTGCTGCCCTTCACCCGCGCCTTCGCCTCCCTCGAACCGGAGGACTTCGTGCGCGACTGCCTGGTGCGCGACCTGGGCATGCGCGAGCTCATCGTGGGCCACGACTGGGCCTTCGGCAAGGGTCGCCGGGGGGACTACGAGACCCTCTCCGCCCTGGGCCGGGACATGGGCTTCATCGTGGAGCGCCTGGACCCCGTGCTGGCGGACGACGCCGTGGTCAGCTCCACCCGCATCCGCGACATGCTCGCCGCCGGGGACGTCTGGGACGCCAAGCCGCTCCTGGGACGCTTCCCCAAGGTGCGCGGCGAGGTGATCCACGGGGCGGACCGGGGCGGCAAGCTGCTCGGCTTCCCCACCGCCAACGTGAACGCCTTGGACCAGTTGCTCCCGAAAACCGGCGTGTACGCCGTGTGGATCACCAAAGGCGGGCAGGTATGGGCGGGCGTGGCCAACATCGGCATGAACCCCACCTTCGGCGGCGACCACCTGAGCGTGGAGGCCCACATCTTCGACTACTCCGGCGACCTCTACGGCAAGACAGTGGACCTGCACTTCGTCCAGCGCCTGCGCAGCGAAAAGAAGTTCTCCGGCATAGACGAGCTGAAGGCCCGTATCGCCGAGGACGTGAAACTGGCCAAGAGGATACTGGCCGAACCTGAGGCGGGGTTGTAGGGGCGCGTCTTCGGCACACCCGGGGGAGGCGAGCTTCAGCTGTCCATTCGGCTTTCTGGTGAAATCATTTCAATTGCACTGCCCGTCTGGCGTGCAGGCTGTGTTTGCAGCCATCCGCTGAGGAGTGCCGTTGGCTCTGTGTGGCTATAGATGCATCATTGCCGGAGTGGGCGAGCCCTCATTGTGGATATATACTCGTTAATGATTCGTTTGTACCTTTGGTCCAGGATCTTGTTTGTTGAGTCGATTATGGCACTCGTCAGTTTGGTGTCTGAAATTCCGTCATATTTGTACTTCATGTGTAGTTCGTACAGTATCTCGACTGTTAAAAAAATTCGTTAGTATTATCTAGTTGAATAAGGTTGCTGCCGACTACCTGCGCGGATTGCTTGGCGTCGTCATAAAAGATGTCGGCTTTCTGTGTCAGTGGGTGCATGAATTTGTTGATGCACATGTAGTATTCGTATCGCTCTTGCGGGTCTGGCATGGCTGCCATGGCTTGGCCAGGCGACATCCCCCGATATGATTCGGCATCCACCTCCCCTATCCATTGGCGCATTCGTTTTTATAAGGGTAGTGAGGGCTGTAGAGATGACACCCGAAGGCATGCAGCATATTATGAACAGGTAGGTGTGGTGTTTCATGTAGCCTTGACTACATTGCGTGTCATTCGCCATGGCAAGGATAGGTGCGCGAAAATAACTGAAAGGGCCGGAAAAAATTTGCTTTCCGGCCCTTGTGTCTACTGTTGCTCAGGTTAGTCTTCGAGGTCCTTGGATCACTCGTTGCTCTTGTTCTTTGTTCTTTCGTCAAGAATGTCCGTGGCAACAAGAAGGGTGTGAATGCGATCATTTAAAAATGGAGATTGGACGCGCATTCTGTCTCTCGACCTGAGTATCTCCAGGATGATTCCTTTGTTCGTCGATACATTGTATTTCCCGGAGTCATTAATTTTACATAGCAATAGAATTGATTGGAAGAGGTGGCTGTCGTCGTTGAGAGTGGGTAATATGCTGCCAATATACTTGGCAGATTCATGGGCGTCGTCAAGGAAGATTTCTTCAGTGACCCATCTGTGATGAAAGGTTGTATTCATGCAGATGTAGTATTCATACCGCTCTTTGATGCTGGGGTAGATAGCTAATATTTCTGACTTGTTTTTTGTGTAGCGCTTTGTATGGATTGTGTTGTCAATGATTTCCTTGCACTCTTTTGATGCGTTCTTAGGGTATGGGGAAGACAAGGCGCATCCCCCGAGCATTAGTGTGAAGATTATCGGTGCGTATTGGGTCATGGGGGAGAGTGTGTCGTTGTTTAGTTTTGTGTTGGCGAATGACAATATAGGGAGTTTGATTTGTGTTGTCAATGTAGGCAGGGGCTGGCCTAATGCTAGGCCAGTCCCTGCTCGTCTACCTCGCCTTATTGTTTCTTATGTCGCGCAAGTTGGCAGCTTCAGAGGGAGTTAACCCATGAGGAATTCCGTTGGGGTATGCAATTCTCCATGCCTGATCTTCATGGGGGTTCCCTATGTAGCCGTTTGGTAGTGATTTTAGGAGGTAACCTGCCCGAGTCATATCTCCATATTGGAATTGTCCAGCGTGGACAGCCTCTTCGACGAGTATGTCGAAATGGTTTGGATTGTTTTCTGGATTGAAACCTGCGTCACCCATATAGATATGATTCTCTAGAGTTATTCCTCCTCTCTCAGGGTGCATATACCAAGGAGTTTTCCCTCTGTAGAGTTTGAGCGAATCCAGGTCCATATTCTCAAAGGGGGTATTCTTCAGTCTTCCACGAACGCGCACCTTCATCTCCGGCAACAATGACTCTCCACCTGTCCCACGCGCCGCTCGCTCTCAGGGTCGTAAGGGGGATTCAGTGGGTTTGCACCCGGCTCCATCTCGCCGCTGTGCATCTCCGGCCTTTTGCGAGGCGTAGGGGCAGGTCTTGGGCCGGATGTTTCGTCCGAGGACGGTGCAGTTCCCGGTGGAGCATTCCCAGTACTCTTTTGGGCAACCAAGCTGACGGCTTCTTCCGGCATCAATTCCCTGTCCCCTTCCGGGGCTCCGGTGACGTGCGATAGCTTCCCCTCCGCGCTTTTATAATAGAGCTTGTTGTCGTGGCTGAAGTAGTCGCCCTTGTTGAAGCTCACCTTCTGGGCGTATCGTCCCATGGTCATGGGCTTCACGGCCTCCGGAGCAGGAAACGTCGCTCCGTTACAGCCATCCCCCGCGCCGATAGCCGGGGTTTCCGGCTGCCGGGGCTGGCCCGGCGAATTGATATCGTCGTTCATGTTGTCCTCTTTGTGAGTTGTATGTTGCTATATTCG
>JBMORI010000119.1:0-5828 GCA_049322415.1 Thermodesulfobacteriota bacterium
GGATCATCCCCCTGGCGGGTGCAGGGCAGCGCCCTGCCGGGGTCCAGGGGCGGCGCCCCTGGCATTCCGGTGCTGCGCCACGATATCCGTTCACACGAAGAGCCGAAGTAAGACACGAAAACCATTAATCTAAATTGTGAAAAGCATTTTCATGTCTCTCAAAATCGCGAAACTAACACCCCTCTCCGCTGCCGCCGGAGCAGCCGCCCATCTTGCAGCCGCCGCCTCCCTTGGCGCGCAGCCTTCCCAGGTCGCCGCCCTTGTACACGGCGTCAAGGCCCTGGGCGATGAAGCCGGACATTGCGGCCACCTTGACGCCCTCCTCCTCCAGAATGGCCTGGGGGGTGTCGCCCACGCCCGAGACGAGCACCGCGCGGCAGTCCGAGAGGGATTTGGCCAGGGCGTACCAGCGCTTGGGGCCGGTTCCGGCGGGCGGTGCGGGGCGTTCCTCGATCAGCTTGTAGCCGCCGCATCCGTCCTCCCCCCAAATCTGGAAGCTTCCGGCCTCGCCCAGGTGCATGTTGACGAGCATGCCCTCCAGGGTAGCCACGGCCACGTGGGGGCGGGAGGAGTCCGGGGATTCCGGCAGGCTGGAGCAGGCGGAGAGCAGCCCGGAGAAGTCGCGCGAGCAGTCCTTCTCCAAGAGCCCCACGGCGTCGGCGCGGCAGCGCTGGCAGTGGCGCATCTGGGGCAGGTAGGTCTCGGCCATGGCCCTGATCTTCTCCACGTCGGCCTTGGAGGGCTCGGGGACCAGCTCGAACTTGGTGTCCTTGTTGGGGATGAGCGCCATGCAGTTGAGCAGGTTCACGCCCATGGACTTCATCTTCCTGGCGATGTCCTCGATGTGGTGGTCGTTGACGCCGGGCATGATGATGGTGTTCACCTTGACGATGAGGTCCTTCTCCTTGAGGCGGCGGATGGCCTCCTCCTGGCGTTCGAGAAGGATGCGGGCTGCGTCCGCGCCCCGGTAGAGCACCTTGCCGATGCGCGCCCAGGAGTAGATCTTCGCGGCGATCTCCGGGTCCACGGCGTTGACGGTGACGGTGACGTGAGACACGCCGATCGCGGCCAGCTCGTCCACATGTCCCGGCAGCTCCAGGCCGTTGGAGGACAGGCACAGGATCATGTCCGGCCATTTGGCCTTGATGCGGCGCATGGTCTCCAGGGTTTCCCTGGCGTTGGCCATGGGGTCGCCGGGACCGGCGATGCCCACCACGGTGATGCGCGGCTCGGCCTTGAGGACCTGCTCCATGTAGGCCACGGCCTGGGAGGGCGTGAGCACGGACGAGGTGACGCCGGGGCGCGACTCGTTCACGCAGTCGTACTTGCGGTTGCAGTAGTTGCACTGGATGTTGCATCTGGGAGCCACCGGCAGGTGGATGCGGGCGCAGCTGCCCTTGGCGTCCTTGTTGAAACAGGGGTGCTTGGAGAGATCCATGGCCATGTCGGGCTCCTTGTTGCATCCTCGGCTTCCCGAGGCACTGATGCGTTGCGTGCGCTCTAGATGTATCCGTATCCGATGTCGGAATCGGCCTGCTTCTTCTCGATCATGGCGTTAACCACCCGATCCAGGAGGTCCTGCGCGCCCTGATAGCAGAGATGCCGGGTGCGGTGGCCGCCGAAGCGGTCGTGGATGGGGAAGCCCACGCGCACCAGCGGCGCGCCGAGCTCCCTGGCCAGGCGGTAGCCCTTGGAGTGTCCCAGGAAGAAGTCCGGGGCCAGTTCGCGGGCGCGGTCCGCGATGTCGAAGAAGTCCACGCCCTCGGCCACTTCGGGCATCTCCGGCAGGAGGCCGTCGCAGGCCGCGCGGATGGCGTCCTTCAGGCGTCCGGATCTGCCGCCGCCCGCCACCAGCACGGGAACGACGCCTATCTCGGCCATGAAGGAGGCGAGCCCCACGATGAGGTCCTCCTCGCCGTAGATCACGCAGCGCTTCCGGGAAATGTACTTGTGGCCGTCCACGAAGGCGTCCAGCAGGCGCCCGCGCTCCAGAACGTGGCGTCGCGGGGTGGGCCTGCAGGAGACCTTCTCAAGGGCCTTGAAGAATTCGTCGGTCTCGCGCAGCCCGATGGGCAGGCCCAGGCGGTACAGGGGAACGCCGAAGCGCGAGGCAAGAAGCCCCCCGGCGGTGCCGGCCTCGGCGGGGCCTGGAAGGGTGCGTCCGAACTCGAAAGTGGCCGGAGCGCCGCCCATGGCCTTCAGGGCCGCGAGCGGCGTGCCTCCGGAGGGGATCTTCTCGTAGTCCTCCACCGCCGGTCCGTCGAGAGTGTCGGAGTAGTCCGGCAGGATGCTGGCTGGCAGGCCGAAGTTTGAGAAGATATCCCTGAGTTGGCGGATGTCCTCGCAGGAGACGAAACCTGGCAGGCAGTTGACGGCGTCCGTCTTCAAGCCGGGTTCGGCCATCTGGTCCACCACGGCGCGCACGGCGGCGGTGAAGCCCTCCATGTGCGTGCCGGAGTAGCTGGGAGTCGCGACCTGCACCACGGGGGCCAGGTCCAGATCCGAAAATTCGCGGCGGAAGCTCCTGAGTATGCCGGTGACGTCGTCGCCGATGGTCTCGGTGAGGCAGGTGGTGGCCACGCCGATGAGGCCCGCGCCGTACTTGTCCATGACGGTGAGCAGGCCCTTCTTCAGGTTGGCCTCGCCGCCGTGGATGGCCTGCTTCTCGCCGAGCGACGAGGAAGCGATGTCCATGGGCTCGCGGAAGTGGCTTATGATGTATCGCCGCATGTAGGTGGCGCAGCCCTGGGAGCCGTGCAGGAAGGGCACGCCGCCCTCGATGCCCTTGAACACGATGGTCGCGCCCAGGGGCTTGCACAGCTTGCAGGCGTTTGTGGTGGAGACGAAGGGCTCCGCCTTTTTCCTCGCCTTCCTGGAGAAGGGCTCGCTTTCGCGGGAACAGGGTCCGGAACAGGAACAGGCGTCCGAGCAGGAGTCCCCGCAGGAGCACCCCCCGGTGTCTTCGCTCTCCGGGGCGATGGGGCGGGGGGCGATTTCGACGTGGCTCATAGCGCGCACTCCTTGGGAAGGTCCTCAAGTGTTCCGGCAAGGGCCTTGCCCGCGCGGCGCGGGACGAACCGCCACACCGGGCTCATGACCGTGCGGTGCACCTCGAGGGCGAAGTTGTACATGCCCACGAAGCCCTCCAGGGCCTCCTTGCGCTCGTGGTTGTGGTCGCAGAACCCGACTCCCAGCTTGTAGGCGATGGGGCGCTCCTTCACGCCGCCCACGAAGATGTCCACGTCCTTCTCCTTGAGGTAGTGGGACAGCTCCAGGGGGTTTGCGTCGTCGATGATGATGGTGCCGGGGTCGCAGATGGAGGCCAGCTCCTCGTAGTCCTCCTTGGTGCCGGTCTGGGACCCGGCGATCACCACGGACATGCCTATGTGGCGGAAGGCCTTGATGAGCGAGAAGGCCTTGAACGCGCCGCCCACGTAGATGGCGGCCCTCTTGCCTTCCAGGTCCTTCCTGAAGCCGGAGAGCTTCGGGTACAAAACGGCCAGCTCCTCCTTCACCAGGGCCTGGGTGCGGGCCATCATGTCCGGGTCCTTGTCCTTGAAGTGGCGGGCCACGGTGTAGAGGGCCTCGGCCATGTCCTCGATGCCGAAGTACGAGACCTTCACGAAGGGGGTGCCGAATTTCTCCTTCATCATCCTGGCCAGGTCCATGGTGGAGCCTGAGCACTGCACCACGTTGAGAGCCGCGCCGTGGGCCCTTGCGATGTCGCCCACGCGGCCGTCGCCGGTGATGTTGGCCACCACCTTGACGCCCATGCGCTCGAAATAGTCGCGGATGATCCAGATCTCTCCCGCCAGGTTGAAGTCGCCCAGGATATTGAGCGACACCGGCGGGATGTCCGATGTGCCGCCCGTGCCCATCAGGGTGAACATGGCCTTGCACGCTGCCAGGTAGCCCTCGCGCTTGTTGCCCTTGAAGCCCTCGGACTGCACCGGGATCACCGGGATGCCCTTGGCGGCGGAGACCCTCTTGCACACGGCCTGGAGGTCGTCGCCGATGAGTCCCACGATGCAGGTGGAGTAGACGAAGGCGGCATTGGGAGAGTGGCGGTCGATGAGTTCCGTCAGCGCCGCCTCCAGCTTCTTCTCGCCGCCATAGATCACGTCCATCTCCTGGAGGTCCGTGGAGAAGGACAGGCGGTGCAGCTCCGGGCCGGAGGAGAGCGCCCCCCTGATGTCCCAGGTGTAGGCCGCGCAGCCGATGGGGCCGTGCACCAAGTGCAGGGCGTCCGCGATGGGGTAGAGCACCACGCGCGACCCGCAGAACACGCAGGCCCGCTGGCTGACCGCCCCGGCGAGTGAGTCGCGGTTGCATGCCAGCTTGAATGGACCCTCGCCCTTGACGTGGATCTGGTCCTTGCGTTCCTCGAAGATGATGCCGGTCACGTGTGGCCTCGCGGTGGTTGACGTTAACCCAGGGTGTTGAGGCAAAGGGCGTAGAATCCGGCCTGCATGACGAGGCTCGCGGCCAGGGTGGCAAGCATTTCGAAGCTGGAACGGAAGGGAGTGATGGTCATGGCGTTCTCCTTGCTTTCTGCCGTTTGTCTCGTTTCGTTTTCGGGGAGCGGACATTGGGGGAAGCCGCCTTGCCCGGACATCATCAAATCCCGTGCCATGAAAAAAATCCTTTCTTTCTGGCAATTTGAGCCGATGAATTCGTTACATCCCCGACGGCTGAAAACAAAAACGCAAGAACACTTGTGACAATAATGTAGACATCCGCGACGCCAGGCGTGAGCACCCCGATTCGGGCCGCTCACGGGCCTGCGAGGCAGAGGCGGGACGGCGTCCGGTACAAAACGCGCCATGAAGGGGCAGACAAGATCATCCGGGAACAGACTCGGCGGCGGCCAGTGCCGCGCTCCGGGAACCATCCGGCACTGGCTGTGCATTGACGATAAACAAAGGCAAATACCTGGAGCGAGTGCACGCACGCTGGGTTTGCAAGCCAAGCGGCCGGCCTTGTCGCGGGCGCGCCGTTGAGACAGGGAGGCGCAGGAGACAACTTGCCCCGGAATGGAATCCCGCTCAAACAGGAACGCCGCCACGGCTGGCGCCGGGGCGGCGTTCAGGACGACGTTTGCTTTCGCGCGCGTCAGGGCCTGGAGAACCCGTATCTGGCCAGCACGGCCTGCCCCTCCTTGGAGTTCAGGAACTCGATGAAATGCCTCCCTCCGGCCTTGTTCCCGGAGGCCGTCAGCACGGCCACGGGATAGGTGACGGGGTCGTGCCCGCTCATTACAGCCACGATCTTCACCTTGTCGCCCGCCATCAGGGCGTCGGTCCTGTACACGAACCCGGCCGCCACCTCGCCCCGGCTCACGTAGTCCAGCACCTGGCGCACGCTGGAGGCTGGCACGAACTTGGCCGAGAGCGCGTCGTAAAGACCTGTCGATGCCAGGGCCTGCCTGGCGTAGGCCCCGGCCGGGACGGAATCGGGGTTGCCGATGGCGATGTGCTCCACTCCCGGGCCTGTCAAGTCCTTGGGGTCCTTGATGCCATGCCTGGAACCGGCGGGTACGATCATCACCAATGTGTTGGCCGCGAAATCCACGCGCGTGGCGGCGTCCACGAGCTTCAGGGCAACGACCTTGTCCATGGTGGCCTGGTCGGCGGAGGCGATAACGTCCACGGGCGCGCCCTCGGCAATCTGCTTCAGGAGCGCCCCGGATGCACCGAAGTTGGTGAGGATCGTCGTGCCGGGATTGGCCTTCTCACAGGCGGCCTTGATCTCCTGGAAGGCGTTGGTCAGGCTGGCCGCGGCCGAGACAGTCAGCTCGGCCGCACGCGCGGGGACGGCCGCGGCCAGGG
>JBMORI010000120.1:0-5797 GCA_049322415.1 Thermodesulfobacteriota bacterium
ACGTCCTGCATCTCTTCGAGACGGTTGAAGCGGATCAGCACGTTGGCCAGGATCTCGTAGAACTCGTCGTCATCGACCAGCTCCGCCGCCTTGCTCGCGGCCATGACCGCCGTTTCCTCGTCGTTGAGTTCCATGGCGATGTAGGCCATGCCCCCCATCGTGCCGAAGTCCTCGAGACGCACCGTCTCGCCCCATATCTCCTTCATCATGAGCAAGGCATCTTCCTTGCGGCCCTCGTTGGAAGCCTTCGCGATGGCGATCATGGCCTGGTCGTATTTCTTCAGGCGATCATCCCCGCGTGCCTGCATCGCGGCAAGACTGGAGTCGTCCGAAAGGCCCGCGGCCGCCGGGGTAGGGGGTGCTCCGGTCGGCTGGCTGACAGGCGCAATGTCTTCCTTCCGGATATCCGGGCGTGCCGGCCCCGCCTTTCCTGTGGACGAGAGCTCCTTGGCCGGGCGTGTCCTGGATGTCTTCTGCTTCGCATCCGTGGCGGTCGGTTGCCTGGCCTCCCCGCGCGGCTGGATCGAGTCGACGGCCCCGGGGGCTGGGGTGTTCCTGGTCGGCGCGGGATGAAGGGAGCGTCGCTCCATCTCGACGGAGGGGGCCTGCCGGGCCTCGCCCAGCGGCTCGATCGACTCGACGTTGCCGAGGCGCTGGATCGGAGCCGTTGCTTCGACATTGGACGGGGCTGGAACGAACTCGACCTCGGCCGCGGCGGCGGGTAGTGCCTGAAGCAGGATCAGCGGTGACAGGTAGAGCGGGTATTTCATGGCAACGCCTCGGGGCGTGTCAGGATGAGTTGAGCGAACAGGGCGAGCGTGCTGCCGTAATAGTCGTTGGGGTCGATCCCGGGCCGGGCTCCGCTCGCCTTGCCCAGGCAGCCGGAAACGGCATGCCGGACAGAGCGCTGGGCCAGGCCCAGGGGGTAGGCTGCACGGTCATCGTTGGCAAGATCAACCCAGGCGGGGGCGTCATCGGTTGGCCAGGCGTGCAGGAAACCCTGCATCAGGACGGGGTCCTTCAGGCCGGCCCAGCAGAGGTAGAGGGGGAGCCGGATGGCCTCGTAGCCGAAGCGGCGTTTGGCGGGATCGGACGGCAGCCCGAGATGGCCATCGGCATGCAGGATCACCCAGTCCGGCGGCAGCTGGTGAGGGCCGTAGCGGGTCAGGGCCAGCAGGGACAGCCCGGACTTCGGCAGTGCTTGCCAGACCGGGTCGGGGTCGATCCGCGCAAGCGTCTTGAAGGCCGGGAAGACCCAGTAGGACGGGTTGAGCGTGAGGTTCTCCCCCTCCTTGAAACCTTCCTGACCGGGAAGGATGACAGGGCCGAAAGCGGTGGACGGGATGAGCGTGGCACGCACGCGCTGGGCAATGATGCGCGCCTCGGCGACCCATTCCGGCCGTTGCCAGCGCTCGCCGGCGCGTGCGAGCGCCCAGGCGATCAGCAGGTCCCCGTCCGTGGCGTTGTTCCAGTCCTGCACCGGCGGATTGCTGTCCGGGGCCCAGCGCCAGCCGAACAGCCTGTCGTCACGTTGCAGGTTCTTCCTCGTCCATTCCCAGAGGGATTCGAACGTGGCGCGGTCCTCCGTCACCAGGGCAAGCAGCATGCCGTAGCCCTGGCCTTCGGAATGACTCACGCCCTGGTTGCCCATATCGATCACCCGGCCATCAGGGCTGATGAAGCTGGTCTTGTAGCTTCGCCACTCGGCGTCGGGCAGCAGCGGTGCCGCATGGCCGATACCGAGCATGGCCCAGAGGAATCCGCTCATCAGCAGCAATGTCCACGGCTTCATGGTTGACCTCGACGGATGGCGGCGAATCAGTCCATCTGATCCTGGCGGCGGGCCCGCTGACGCAGCAGCCACCAACTCAGGGTCGCTGCGAGCAGGACGACAGCCAGCGTGATCAGGATGGCCAGCCAGGGCTTGTCGGAGAAGAACCGGCTGCCAGGGCTCATCACGGGCTCTTCACCGATGAACACCTTGTCGACCGGGTAGGCCTTGGCGGTAGCCTCGCCATCCATCGTCCACAGCATGGCGGAACCGTCCATGGCCCCCCAGGTGGAGTGCTCCACCAGGCGCTGCGTGCCTTCCTCCAGGTACCGGCCCTGGGCGGCGGTCAGCACGGTGACCGGGACGCCGGCGGAGGGGGAGACGTACTGGACCAGTGCCGCGCTGGTGCCCAGTCCCTCGCTCAGGGCGAGCTCCGCGCTCGCGTGCTTGGCGATGCTCGTCAACTGGACGAGGGGCGTCTGGGGTTGGTCGACCCAGCGCTTGAGGCCCTGGCGGACATCGCTGCCCTTGAGCGAACCCACATTGAAGGCCTGCCACTTCTGGTTCGGCATGAAGGCGTCCATTTCCGTGCGGATCGCCTCCGGCAGGGCGCTTTCCTGGCCCACGACGATCAGCCCGTCCACGCCCTTGAGCGCGTCAGCGTTCGACACGAAGCGCAGGGCGGTCATCGGCGCCTTGTTGATCTGCCGCAGCTTGGCGATCAGGCTGAGGGCGCTGCCCAGGGTGGCCGGATCCTGGTCGGCAATCAGCACGCCGACGCCCAGGCCGTCCACGGCGCGCGTGTAGGGAAGGCCTGAGCGTGCAAGCAGCCCGAGGTCGGGCACGCTGACATAGTCGGCCAGCGGTGGAAGCTCGATGCGGGAGTCCTGGAAGATGGAGACCAGCAGGTTCTCGGTGAAGATCGGCTCGCAGCTTCCCCCCATGTCCTCGCCGATCACGGCGGGCAGGAACTGCAGTTCATTGCGGCCGGACTGGAGGCTGATGGTCGGGACCTCGATCTTGTAGCGGAAAAACTGCTCGCCGTGCGTGTTCTGCATGGGCAGGGCCTTGATGAACTGGCCGTTGAGCAGGATGTTGAGCCCGGACTTCTTGTCGAAACCGACACCGTAGGCAAAGTTGAGCTCGAGGTCGATGTACGGCTTCGCCGGATCGAACATCTCGCGGCCGACCCAGAATTCCAGGCGCGCCGGGTTCGGGTACATGCCCTTCAGGGTGGTGGTCTCGAAACCGAGGTTGGCGAAGCTCGTCCAGCCCTTCTCGTCCTCGATCGGTTTCAGGCGCTGGTAGCCCTGGTCCATGCGCAGCATGGAAACGGACACGTCCGGCCGGTCGGGCAGGGCGATGCCGGGCAGGTTCAGCATGGTGGCGGCCTGGCGCACTTGGGCGGGGGTGACGCCACTGATCAGCAGGATCGAGCGTGTGGGGTCCTGATCGCTCTGGAACAGCCCGATGTAGCCCTCCTTGATCTTCGCCAAGATGTCCGGGCTGACGAAGGGGGCGAGTTGGTCCCGGGTGCCAAGGAGCACGCCGTCCCAGGCCTTGTCCGGAAGCTTCACCCCGGGGAAACGGGGCTTGCCTTCCCGCGGTGCGTTCGGTTGGGCCGCCAGCTCGTTGATGCGGACCGAAACCGGCAGGTAGTCGAAGATCGCCGCGATCGACTGGCTGACCTGGGCGGCGGCCTGACGCATGTCTTCGTCCTGGCCGAGGCTTCCGGGCGGGATCATCAGCTCCAGGGTATAGCGATCCAGCCACAGCCGGCGGTCGAAGATGTCGGCCAGCCGGGCAAGGGAGGGGGTGATCGGGCGGCGAGAGGTCTTCATATGCAGCACGGAGTGGGCTGCATCCACCTGGGAGTAGAGTTCCGGGGCGGAAGGATCCTCGCACTCGTCGGTGTAGTGCTGCGCGGCGCGGAAACCGATTTCGCGGAAACCGGGCCTGAATCCGTCCAGCGGGAGCGTGATGCGCGCGGCATTGTCCGGCTGGTTGGCCTTCACCGGCAGCTGGGCGAGGACACGGTTGTCCAGCATGACGGCGAGCTGCGAGCGCGGGATCATGGAAATAGAGTTGGTGTAGACCATCTCCAGTTTGACGTCCTCGATCCGGATGCGCTGCGGAACGGGGAGGCTTACGCTCTTGCGCGCCTCGGCGCCGCGCAACTCGATGGGGGCGCGATTTCCTCCATTGAGCCAGCCGAGCGGGATGCGGTACTCACCCTCATTCTGACTGAACTGAAGCGCCTCCGAGGGGCTGGCCAGGGCGGTGGGAAGCCCCAGCGCACAGAAGGCGATGGCCCATAGCGGGCGATGGATAGTCAGTCTCATGAAGAGCTCCTCAGGTCCTTTTGCTTGGATGTGAATGGGGCTCGCAGCCGCTCGATCAGACGGCCGAAGAAAAGCTGGGTGAGGAACACGATGTTCTCGAGTCCGTGTGCGAAGGCGGTCTTGATCAGGAACAGCAGGCCCTCCATGAGCCCGATCCTGTGCTGGCGACGGCGCTGATTGGTCTGGTGAAGGTCGCTGTCGCCATAGACCAGGGCAATGATCGCGCGCTTTTCTTCGAGCGTCTCCGGCTCGAACAGCAGGCCGAGTTCCCAGTGGCGGGCGCGGATGAACTGGTGACGGACGAGGCGTGCGGGGATATCGACCGTCCGGTTACCCTGGGCACGGAGGCTCACCCGCAGGATGACCTTCTGCTGCTTGGGCAATCCCTGCGTCGAGATGATGCCGGCGCCGGCGTGGCTGAGGTCGGCCATGCGTACGGGAAGATCCTCGGAGTTCATGACGAGGGTCGCCGGAATGTCACTCAGCTGGGCCGGAATGCGGTAGGCCGAGCGCTTCTGTGCCTTCTCCAACATCACACCGATGGCGGCCAGCGAATAGACCATGTTCACGACGGTGATGGTCATGGTCAGGATGATGACCCCGAGATCCTCGGGCACGACATAGAGGCGGATCACGCCGGCGATGATGCAGACGATGTCGATCACCAGCATCACGTAGAAGGGCAGGGCCAGCTGGGAGATGAAGTTCTCCTCCAGTCGCTCCCCTTTCGGGGTTACGGCAAACGAAGGCGCCCGCGGATTGCGCAGCACGTTGATGATGGCCGGCAGGGCGTGCACGGACTGGATGGTCTCGTAGAGTTCCGAGATCAGCGGCCAGCGTGTGCGGCCGTAGAGGATGTTGGCCAGGACCATCGCGGCCAGGACGTGCGGGATGGCGTAGGCCACGAGATCCAGGGGAATGAAGGCGTCGACGATCTGCAGGGAAAACAGCAGGTAGAGCGAGGGCGCAAGGAAGAAGACAACGCGCGCGAACGGGAAGAACCAGAAAAGCACCGAGGAGGTGTAGGCCAGCCGTTGGGCAAGGGTCATCCTGGGCTGGCGCCAGGGGTTCTTGAGCAAGAAGATCTGCACCATGCCCTGGGCCCAGCGCGTGCGTTGCACGATGAAACTGGAAAATGTTTCCGGCTGCAGGCCGGCGACCATGGGCTTGCCGTAGTACACGCTGTTCAGGCCGTGCTGGCCGTGCAGGGCCATGGAGGTCTCGGCGTCCTCGGTGATGGTTTCGCCGGCGATCCCGCCGATGCGGTCCAGGTGGCTGCGGCGCAGCACCGCCGCGGAGCCGCAGAAGAAGGAGGCGTTCCAGAAGTCCAGGCCGTGCTGGATCACGGAATAGAACATCTCGTTCTCGCTGGGCATCTGTTCATAGGTGCGCAGGTTGCGCTCCAGCGGATCGGGATTGATGAAATTGTGCGGCGTCTGCGCCAGGAACAGATCCGGATCCTTGAGGAAGAAGCCCACCGTGTTCTCCAGGATGTCCACGGTGGGGATGTGGTCCGCGTCGAGGATCAGCACCAGTTCGCCGCTGCAGTGGTCCTTGAGCGCGGTGTTGATGTTACCGGCCTTGGCGTTCTCGTTCCTCTCCCGGGTCACGTAGGTCGCGCCGACCTTCTCGCACAGGGCCTTGAGGACATGGTGACGCTCCCAGGCCTGCGCGGACAGATCGG
>JBMORI010000121.1:0-6910 GCA_049322415.1 Thermodesulfobacteriota bacterium
TGCCGCTTTTTTTCCTTCTGGTTCAGGATTTGGCGCATTTTGCCTGGGCTCAACCGGACGCACGAGGAGCGCAAGGCCACAAGTTTCTCGGCCTTGTATAACAGCCCCGGTTGTGCCAAACCCGTTCCGGTTCAAGTTCACTTCGAGGAGCTGCAATGGATACTACCGTCGGAGCATTGGTTCTTGCCGCGGGCAAGGGCACAAGGATGTACTCTGATGACCCCAAGGTATTGCGCACCCTGCTTGGCGAGCCCATGCTCGGGTACGTCCTGGACGGGCTGTTCCCGGTGTTCGGCGAACGCGTGCACGTGGTGGTGGGGTTCGGCGCTGAAAAGGTGCGCATGGCCTATCCCGCCTGCGAGGGGCGCTTCATACTGCAACCGGAGCAGCTTGGCACCGGGCACGCTCTTCAGTGCGCCTGGGATGAAGTCAAGAACGCGGGGTACGAGTATCTGCTTGTTATGAACGGCGACGTCCCCCTGGCCTCGGGAAAGGACCTGGCTGGATTCGTCAGCCAGGCCATCGGCGACAGGGCCGACCTGGCATTCCTCACCATCGATTTGCCTGACGCGGGCGCTTATGGCCGCATAGTCCGTGACGCCTCCGGCATGGCCTACATCGTGGAGGCCAAGGACCATGACGAGAGGATTCATGGTCCGGTGACAGGAGAGATCAACGCCGGGATATATCTCGTCCGCGTCGAAAGCGTTGACAAGGTTTTGTTCAAGCTTACCAACTCCAACAGGAGCGGCGAGTTCTACATCACCGACCTCGCCGAGCTCGTGGGCAGGCAGGGCGGGCGTGTCGTGGCCGTGAGCCGGGGGCGGGACGAGAACCTGCTCGGCATAAACAACCCTCGCGAACTGGTGGACGCCGAGGAAAGCCTCAGGGCCAAGATCGTTGAATCCTTGCTGGATCGGGGGGTGGTGATACGCCAGGCGGCGAGCGTGCGCATATCGCCCAAGGCGGAGATTTCCCCTGGCGCGGAGATATGCGGCCCCTGCGACATCACGGGCGAAAGCGTGATCGGGCCGGGCGTCATCGTTGAACCGCACTGCCTGATCAAGGACTCAGTCGTTGCCGCGGGCGCGCGGATACACGCCTTCTCACACCTCGAACAGGCGGTGGTCGGCCTCAAGTGCAGTGTGGGTCCGTATGGGCGGCTGCGTCCAGGCGCGGTCATGGAGGAGGGGGCGCGGATCGGCAACTTCGTGGAGATGAAGAAGGCCGTGCTCGGACCGGGCGCGAAAGCCAACCACCTGACATACCTGGGTGATGCCGAGGTGGGAGCCGGAGCCAACGTGGGCGCGGGGACGATAACCTGCAACTACGACGGCAGGAACAAATTCAAAACGACCATCGGACGGGGGGCTTTCATCGGTTCGAACACGGCGTTGGTCGCGCCGGTCACGGTGGGGGACGAGGCCCTGGTCGCGGCCGGATCGGTTGTGACCGAGGACGTTCCCGACGGAGCGCTTGCAATCGCCCGAGGACGGCAGGTGGTCAAACCCCGGCGCAAAAACCCGGCTTGATTAAAGGTGTCAAAACGGATAGGAGCGGTTTATGGACATCATCGACACTTTGGAAGAGCGCATAGCGCAGCTGGTGAGCCGCCTGAAGGCCCTGGAAGAAGAGAACAGGACCTTGAAGGCCGTGATGGAGCAGGAGAATGCCTCGTTGAAAGAGGCCCTGGACCAGGAACGCCAGAAGAAGGATGCCGTGCTGTCCCGCGTTGATTTGCTTCTCAAGAAACTGCAAGAGGAGCCGATCTGAATTGAATGCCAATGCCAAGCTACAGTAAGGTGATTCTTGGTCTTGAACTTTCCTTCAAGACCGACGCGGAGCCGGACCGCGTGGAAAATGCCAAGGCATTGGTTGAAGAGCGTTACAGATTGCTCAATCCGGCCAGCAAGAATTTGAGCAAGGAGAAACTGCTGACGTTTGTCGCGTTGGGATTGGCGGACGACCTCATTATGGCCAATCAGCGTCTTGCCGAGATGGAAGAGAAGCTCGACAGGATACTGAAAAGAATAAAAGCGCCGGATCTGGCATGACCGGCGAACGGTTTGATTTCTCCCTGGAGTGTGCGTGATCGTTGATTGATTTTTGAGCCGATACTCAAAAATCGGGTGATGCTCCGAGGCGGCCGGTGTGCAGGCCCGCTCGCGGGTAGCCTGAAGGACGCTCAGCGTCGCCCACCTTGCATAGCCAAGGTTCAAAAATAATCCTCGACACGGCTCTCCGGGGCTAAACCGGCCAGTGCGAACCGGCCAGGGTTGTTCCTTCCTGGCCCGGGGTCAGTCCCAGCCTCCCTCCGTCGCGTCTCGCGTCCAGCTCCTCCGCTCATGCGCTCTTCATCCGCCGCGAGGCTTTTGGCCTGGCGAACCATATCGGGCGCGAGCCCGTGAACAATAGAGGAGTCACCATGGACTTCACCGTCTTGCTGGTTGGGGGCGGCGGCATCGTGGCAGGCGCCACCGGCGGCTGGCTGCTGAACCGCGTCATCTCCGCCAAAGCTCTGGCCGAGTCGAAGACCCTGGCCGAACGCATCCTTGAGGAAGCCCGCAAGGAAGCGCAGGCCCACAAGAAGGAGATCATCCTCCAGACCCAGGATGAACTCTACAAGCAGAAACTCGAACACGAAAAGGAAGTGAAGGAGCGCGAAAGCCAGCTCCTGCGCAAGGAATCCTCCCTGCAGGAGAAGCTGGACAAGCTCGAAGCCAAGCTGGAAAAGGCCACCCAGAAGGAATCCGACCTCATCACCCAGGAGAAGCGCCTCGCTTCCCAGGAAAAGCTGCTCCAGGAGAAGGAGGAGAAGATCGAAGAGGCCGCCGAGGTGCAGGAGCGCAAGCTCCAGGAGATTTCCGGCATGACGGTGGAGGAGGCCAGAAACCTCCTCATGACGGAGCTCGAAAGCCGCACCCGGCATGAGGCCGCCCGCATGATCCGGCAGATCGAGACCGAAGCCAAGGAGGAGGCCAGCAAGAAGAGCAAGGAAATCCTCGCCCTGGCCATCCAGCGCTACGCTGGCGATTATGTCTCCGAACAGACCGTCACCGCCGTCACCCTCCCCAGCGAGGAGATGAAGGGCCGCATCATCGGCCGCGAGGGCCGCAACATCCGCGCCCTGGAGGCCGCCACCGGCGTGGACCTCATCATCGACGACACGCCCGAGACCGTCATCCTCTCTGCCTTCTCGCCCATCCGCCGCCAGATCGCCAAGATGGCCCTGGAACGGCTCATCACGGACGGGCGCATCCACCCCGCACGCATCGAAGACATCGTGAAGAAGTGCGAGCAGGAGTTCGACGTGAAGCTCAGGGAGCTGGGCGAGCAGGCCACCTTCGACGTGGGCGTGCATGGCATCCACGCCGAGATCGTGAAACTCCTGGGCCAGCTGCACTACCGCACCAGCTACTCCCAGAACGTGCTCCAGCACTCCCTGGAGGTGGCCTCCCTCTGCGGCATCATGGCCTCGGAGCTCGGCCTCGACGTCAAGAAGGCCAAGCGCGCGGGCCTCCTGCACGACATCGGCAAGGCCGTGGACCACGAGATCGAGGGCCCCCACGCGGTCATCGGCTACGACCTGGCCAAGAAGTTCGGCGAGTCCAAGGACATCACCCACGCCATCCAGGCCCACCACGAGGACGTGCCTCCCAAGACCGTCTACGCCGTCCTGGTCCAGGCCGCGGACAGCCTCTCCGGCGCACGTCCCGGCGCGCGCAAGGAACTGCTCTCCAGCTACGTAAAGCGCCTGGAGGACCTGGAGAACATCGCCACGGACTTCGAAGGCGTGTCCAAGGCATACGCCATCCAGGCCGGTCGCGAGATTCGGGTCATGGTGGACTCCGAGGCCATCGACGACGACAAGACGCATGTCATCTGCAAGGACATCGCCAAAAAGATCGAAGACAACCTGACCTACCCCGGGCAGATCCGCGTGACCGTGATCCGCGAGCGCCGGGCCGTCGGGTTCGCGAAGTAAGAAAAAGAGCAAGATGCCCCTGGCGGCCAGAGGGACTAGCCTTCCCCTGGGCCCGGCGACGGGGTTTGGGCCGCATGCCGGAATGTGTTCTGGGCAGAGGCCGGTTGAGATTGATGCGGCAAGGCCCTGACGCGGCGACGGGACGGCATGTGCCCTCCTGGCCGGGTCAGGGCCTTGCCGCTCGAAGGCTCCATGAGAGGCGCGGGATATTGGTGGGAAGATGGCGGAAAGGAAAGTCACGGAATTTTTCGGCGAGAAGGCCGCCGGAACATATGACGAGCGCAACAGGAAAATTCGCGCCATCAACGACAACCTCCACCTGCTTATCCGACTGGTGCTGGAAGATCTTCCCGAGGATGCGTCCATCCTGTGCGTGGGGGTCGGCACCGGAGCAGACATCCTTGGGCTCGCGGATGCGTTCCCCGGCTGGAGGTTCACGGGAGTCGATCCCTCGGAGCACATGCTGGCCGTCTGCAAGGACCGCATGCGGGAGCATTCGCTCCTTTCACGTTGCGAGTTAATCCACGGCTATGTCGGCGAGATCCCGGTCGAGCCGCGTTTCGATGCCGTGCTGTGTCTGCTGGTCACGCAGTTCGTGAAGGACCCCTCGGCGCGGCTGGACATGTTCGGAGATATGGCGGCTCGATTGAAGCTGGGTGGATTTTTGATCAATTCGGAGATCAGCGGCGATACGGCGTCGCCTGAATTTCAGGATATGATGCGTGCGTGGAAGGCCATGCACAGGTTGACTGGAGCTCCGGAAAAGAATCTGGAGGGCATGGTCCGGGCGCTTCGCGAGCATGTGGCTGTGGAGCCGCCCTCGGTCATCGAAGGCTACCTGCGCGATGCGGGGCTGGGGATGCCGGTGCGGTTTTTCCAGGCGCTCTTCATCCGGGCGTGGTATTCGCGTAAATCAACCGGCAGTCCGGCTTGACGATGAGCCTCTTCGGGCGATTGGAGCAAGGGATACGATGAAACTCCTCTTCCTCGGCGACGTTATCGGCCGCCCTGGCCGCAAGGCGCTGGCCGACGCCCTCAAGCACCTGCGGGAAACGCTCGTCCTGGACGTGGCCCTGGCCAACGCCGAGAACGCCTCGGGCGGTATCGGCCTCAACTCCAAGGCCGCGCGCGAACTGCTCTCCATGCCGCTGGACGCACTCACCAGCGGCAACCACATCTGGAAGCACAAGGACATTTTCGCGTTCTTTGGCGAAACGGACAGGCTTCTGCGTCCGGCCAACTATCCCGCCGGGGCGCCGGGTTCCGGACTGGGAGTCTACGAGGCGCGGGACGGAACGCCCTACGCGGTCCTGAACCTCATGGGCCGCACCTACATGGAGGCCGCCGACTGCCCGTTCCAGGTGGCGGACGCGTTGCTGGCCAATCTGCCCGGCGACGTGAAGGTGCGCATCGTGGACTTCCACGCCGAGGCCACATCCGAGAAGAAGGCCATGGGCTTTTTCCTGGACGGCCGCGTGAGCGCGGTGCTCGGCACCCACACCCACGTGCAGACCAACGACCCCCGCATCCTGCCCAAGGGCACGGCCTATCTCACGGACGTGGGCATGTGCGGCCCGGTTGAGTCCATCATCGGCATGGAGCAGCAGGCCATCGTCAGCCGGTTCCTGTCGCGGCTGCCGGTGCGCTTCGAGGTGGCCAGAGGTCCGGTGCGCCTGGAAGGGGCGCTCTGCGAGATTGACGCCGCCACCGGCCGGGCTGTAAGCATCCGCCCGTGGCAAGGAGGACATTCGTGAACATATTCGACGAGCTCAAATGGCGCGGCCTGATCCACCAGACTTCCGGCGAGGAGGCCCTGCGCGACCATCTCGATACGCCCGGACGCGTGATGTACTGCGGTTTCGACCCCACGGCCAAAAGCCTGCACATCGGCAACATGGTGCCTCTTTTGGCGCTCATGCGCTTCGCCAAGGCCGGGCACAAGCCCCTGGCCCTTCTCGGCGGGGCCACGGGTCTCATCGGCGACCCCAGCGGCAAGGACAAGGAGCGCACCCTGGCCAGCGCCGAGCAGGTGGCCATGCAGGCCGGGCGCATCAAGGCCCAGATCCAGAAGCTCTTCGCCGGCAACGGCGAGGCAATCGGCGTGGTCAACAACCTGGACTGGATCGGCAGGATGTCCGCCATCGAGCTCCTGCGCGACGTGGGCAAGCACTACACGGTCAACTGGATGCTGGCCAAGGACTCGGTCAAGGGCCGCATCGACCGCGAGGAGTCCGGCATCTCCTACACCGAGTTCAGCTACATGATCCTGCAGGGGTACGACTTCTACCACCTGAACCGGGAAATGGGCTGCACCCTCCAGATCGGCGGCGGCGACCAGTTCGGCAACATCACCGCCGGGCTTGAGCTCATACGCCGCAAGGCCGGAGGCGAGGCCCACGCCCACGCGCTCACCTTCCCGCTCATCACCACGGCCAGCGGGGCCAAGTTCGGCAAGAGCGAGAAGGGCGCCATCTACCTGGACCCCGAGATCACCAGCCCCTACGCCTTCTACCAGTACTGGGTGAACGCCGATGACCGCGACGTGGCCAACCTCCTAAAGTACTTCACATTCCTCTCCCGCGAGGAGATTCTGGCCCTGGAGTCCGCAGTGGCCGAGCGGCCGCACCTGCGCGAGGCCCAGAAGACCCTTGCCCATGTGATGACCTCCATGGTCCACGGCAAGGACGAGGCGGACCGCGTGGTCAGGACCAGTGACTTCCTCTTCGGCAAGGGCGGACTGGACGGCGTGGACGCCAAGACCCTCAAGGCCGCCCTGGAGACCGCACCCGGAAAGGACTACGCGGACAAGGCGGAACTGCCGGACATCGTGACCCTGCTGACCGAACTCGGCCTGTGCCCCTCCAAGTCCCAGGCCAGGAAGGACCTCGCGGCCGGAGCCGTCACCGTGAACAACGTGAAGATCGC
>JBMORI010000121.1:7010-42304 GCA_049322415.1 Thermodesulfobacteriota bacterium
AACCCCCGCACGCAGATGCGCGAGCTGGTGCGCGGGGCCATGACCCCGGCTGAGGGCTGGGCCTTCGTCGCCATATGCGCCGCCGCCTTCGTGCTGGCCTGCTGGGGCATGAACCCGCTGTGCCTGTATCTGTCGCCCGTGGTGCTTGCGTGGGCCGGTTTCTACACCCTCACCAAGCGTTTCACCTGGCTGTGCCATCTGGTGCTGGGGAGCGTGCTGGGCCTAGCTCCGGTGGCGGGCTGGCTCTGCGTGACTCCGGAATTCAACCTGGCAACCGTGCTCTTCGGCCTGGGCGTCACCTTCTGGGTGGCCGGGTTCGACGTGCTCTACGCCTGCCAGGACGTGGAGTTCGACCGCACCTTGGGGCTCAATTCCATTCCCGTGCGCTTCGGCGTGGACGGCGCGTTGCCCCTGGCCGGGCTTCTGCACGGCGCGGCCTGCGCGCTGTTCGGCCTGGCCGGATGGGGCGCGGCGCTGGGATGGGGCTACTTCGGCTTTCTGATGCTGACCGCGCTTCTGCTGTGGATCGAGCACAAGCTCATCTCGCCGGACGACCTTTCCAGGATCAACGTGGCCTTCTTCACCATCAACGGAGTGGTGGCCGCCACGCTGTTCGTGGGCGTGCTGCTCGATCTGTTCTGGCTCAAGTAAGGTCGGGAGCGAGGGGCACGTGGCCGGGGAAGCCTCCGGCGGCCGAAGGGGCCAGCCCCTTTGGAATCCCGGCCGGTGGGCTCTGGCCGTGCCGGACGCGCCGCGTGAGAGCGGGATAATGATGATCGGGCTATTATTGACGCCCCCTCCGGAGAGCCGGAAGGGGCGTCATTTTTGCGTATGGTCCTGGAAGGTCAGGGCTTTGCGGGTAGTGCAGCCGAGAGCACCCGGTAATGCCGCACGTCCTTGTCCGGCGTGATGCAAAACGGCTCGTCTCCGGGGTAGAGTCTCGCCCGTCCGATGTCCTCGCCCGCGAAGGCCGTGATGGATTCGAGCCGATCCCAGTAGGTCACGAGGGTGATCTCCACGCCGCCTTCCATGTCGTGCTCCAGAATCTGGTGGCCCCGGTAGCCCGGCAGAGAGGATGTCTCCCGCACGCCCGTGGCGTCCAGGTGGAGCAGGAACGCGTCGCGGTGGACGATGGGGCACAGGCAGCGCCATTCGCGTGCGATCACCAGTTGCCCTCTCCCTTGGTGTGTTCAAGGATGTCGTCGTAGCGGTGGGACTTGGACTCATGTCCGCCCGGCGCGAGGGCGTAGCGGGTGAGCACGCGGTTCTCGTCGTCGAACACGTCCAGGTGGCCTTCGTCGCCCGGCTTCATGAGCGAAGCGGCGAGGTCGAGGAAGTCTTCGGTATCGACAAAAAAACCCGCGTAGTCGATGTCCAGCACTCCATCCTTGAGGCTTGCCGCGTCGTGGGGGAGGGCCGCCGAGAGCTTGCCGTACTCTCCGGAGCCGGCCAGCCGGACCTGCCCGAAGAGTCTGAAGTCGGGCTTGCCGCTCCTCAATGGACGCTACCCTGGCCTTCGTCCGCGATGAGGCGCTTGGCCACGTTCAGATCGTAGAGCAGCATGGGGTCCGAGCCACGGCCGCGATCCTTGTACATCTGGGCGGCCATCTCGATCTCCTCGAAGGGTATCCAGCCGTGGCGCTCCCAGACCTCGGGGTAGTCGTGGTTGTACATGCGGAACTCCACGGTTCCGAAGCTCTCGCGCACGTACATCCTGATCCTGGTGTTCTGGGGGGCCGGGTAATAGTAGATTCCGCGTTCGTCTTTCATGGGCTGGTTCAATAAAAGCAAAAGAGGCCCGGACGCAAGCCCGGGCCTCTGGGTTTCGCGGTTTGGGGCCGGGATCAGCCCTTGTTCATCTCGTCGATCAGGTGCTGGAGCTTCTGGGCCAGTTCGGCCAAGCCGGTGACGGCCTTGGCGGAGTGGTTCATGCCGTCGGAGGTCTCGGCCGTGACGCGGCGGATGTCGTCCACGGCGCGGTTTATCTCCTCGCTGGCGGCGGATTGCTCCTCTGCCGCGGTGGCGATGGAGCGCACCTGGTCTGAGGTGTGGGTGACGAGCTCCACGATGTGGGAGAGGGCCTCGCCGGACTGGTTGGCAAGGTTTGTTGCCTGGTCGATGGAGTTGCCGGCCGCTTCCACGCTCTTGATGTTCCCCCGCGCGCCGCTTTGGATCGAGCCGATGACGTCGCCCACTTCCTTGGTGGCGTTCATGGTCTTCTCGGCGAGCTTGCGCACCTCGTCGGCCACCACGGCGAAGCCGCGCCCGGCCTCGCCCGCGCGGGCGGCCTCGATGGCGGCGTTCAGCGCGAGGAGGTTGGTCTGGTCGGCGATGTCGGAGATCACGTCCAGGATGCGGCTGATGTCGTCGGCCTGCTTGCCAAGCGCGGTCATCTGGGTCTTGAGCTGGTGCGCCTGCTCGTAGACCTGCTTGATGGCGGCCACGGACTGGGCCACGATCTCGGCGCCTTTCTGGGCTTCCGTGCGGGCCGATTCGGCCGACTCGGCGGCGGCGGAGGAGTTCTTGGCCACCTCGAGCACGGTGGCGTTCATCTCCTCCATGGAGGTGGCGGTCTCCTCGGTGCGCTGATTCTGTATTTCCGCGCCGCGGTTGACCTCGTCCACCTGGGCGGCCAGCGCGTCGGAGGCCAGGGCGACCTGGCGGGCGATCTCGGCCGAGTCCGAGGCCACGTGGGACATCTTGGTCAACAGCCCGGAGACCCGCGTCTCGGATGCCTGGGCTTCGGCCATGGCCTTCTCGGCGGCCTGCTTCTGGATCTCGGCCTCCTGGGATTTCCTGACGGCCTCGGCCATCTTCTCCTTGAGCTTGTCCACCATGGAGGAGATCGAGTCCTTGAGGGCTAGCAGCTCGGCGGTGAAGGCGCCCTTGGGCTGGGCCTCGAGCTCGCCCTTGGCCACTGCCCCCGCGAACTCCTGGATGTGGCCCAGCGGGCGCAGGATGCCCGAGCTTATGAGCCACCAGGCCAGGGCGATGATGCCGCCTAGCACGGCCAGGGTGGTCAGTCCGGTGGCGATGGCCGCGCTGGTTGTCTGCTCCTGGGCTCTCTTCAGCGAGGAGATGATCTCGAACGCGCCGTGGACTTCGCCCGCCTTCCAGCCTTCCTTGGTCCCCCCCAGGGGGTCCTTCTCGCCCTTGGGGTCGCCGTGGCAGAAGAGGCATTCACTGGTGAGGCGGATGGCCCGGAAATACCTGATCTGGCCGGGCTCGCGTATGACGATCTCCTCCAGGTTCCTGGTCTCCAGGTCACGCAGGACCTTGCGTTCAAGCTCGGTGGGCTCGTTCTTGGGATTGCGCGGGTATTCCTTGGGCACGCGGAACTGGTAGCCAAGCTTGGAGGCGTTCTGCTGGGCCATCTGTATGGCCGTGATGACGGGCACGGCCTGGATGAGCTTGTCCTTGGGGATCTGGTCGAATGGCCGGATCACGCCCATTTCGAGCTTTTTGGACATTTCCTCGCGGGCCGCCTCGGCCATGAAGACGATGCCGCGCGCCTCCTGGAGAATGGCCTGTTCGGCCGACGAGGAGATGGAATTCATTTGCTGGATGAACATCACGATCGCCAGGACGAGCGGGCCAGCGATGGCTATGAGAAGGATTTTCCATTTGATGCTCATTCGTAAACTCCATTGGTTGGTTTGATGAATGCCCTGGCAACGCAGATTCCAATGTAAGAATTGCTTTTTTTTGATGGTTTGGTCAAGGGTGTAGTCTGGAAACATGACATCCGAAGGGATGGCTGCTGAAATGGGGGGGAAAGGGGCCGGGGTTGCCGGCGCGTCTGATTGGGCAAATTGCTGGGATGGGATGATGCAGCCCCGGCCGGAGGCGGCATTGAGCGTCTGGCTGCCCCGTCCTGGAGCGTGAACATCAGTTTTCAGATGGACGGCGAATGTTGGGTGATGGACATTTTGTGCCGCATGCATTCATTTAGTGGATGCCCCGGCAAGGGATAGCGGCGGAAACATCATTCCAGGGCGGCCAGGAAAGTCTCCATGGCCGCCCGCGCGGAAGTCTCCCAGGAGAACGTCCCGGCGCGCTCGAGCCCCCTGGCCCTGAGTCCTGCCCGCAACGCCGGGTCCCCGGCCACCCTGGCCATGGCCCTGGCCATCTCGCCCGGATCGGAGGGGTTGTCCAGGTAGATGCAGGCGTCGCCGCCCACTTCGGGCAGGCTGGCCGCGTTCGACGTGATCACAGGGCAGCCGCAGGACATGGCCTCCAGCACGGGCAGGCCGAAGCCCTCGTACATGCTTGGGTAGACCAGGCACATGGCGTCCGAATAGAGCCCGGCCAAATCCTTCTCGGGCACGTAGCCAAGCTCCAGCACCCGCCCCGCACCCGTTTCCTCCCTGGACCAGCCGGAGAACCCGGCCAGCACCAGGGGCACGTCCAGGCCGCTCTGCCTGAGCGCCCTGGGGATGACCTGCGGATTCTTCCGGGGGTCGTTGGTGCCAAGGAACAGGAAGTAGGGCTCGCCGGGGGCCAGGCCCGGGATGCGGCTCGAACCCGGGCGTGGATGGAACTGCCCTGCGTCGATGGCGTTGTGGGTGACGCCAGTGAGTGCGGGATCGATGCCCAGCACTTCGGCCATTTCCCGGCGGGTGAACTCGGAGACGGCCAGGTAGCGCGAGACCTGCTTCAGGCGGCGGCGGAAGAACATGTTGAAGTAGAGCACGCGCTCGCGCGGATGGTGCTCCGGGTATCGGATGAGGGAGAGATCGTGGATGGTGAACACCGTCCTGACTCCCGCGGGGACGGCGAACGGGAAGAAGGCGGCCTCGTGGTAGAGGTCGTAGCCCACGGCGGCCCGCCGGAAGGCCAGTTCGCGTTTGGCATGGACGGCAAGGCGCACGGCCAGCCCGGCCAGGGGGGGCAGCTTCCACAGAAGAGTGGTCAGCCTGGAGCGCCCGGAGACGTTGGCCGGGGGCTCCGGCATGGACGGCAGCACTCGCTGGCCGTCGAAGTATCCGATCTCCAGCCTTTGCGGGAAAAGACGCTCCAGGTGGCTGTACAGGCAGCGCATGTAGCGGCCGATGCCGGTGTTCACCCCCGTGAGGGGAACCGCGTTGACGATGAGCCTGATCGCGCGGGACATGGCCTGCTCCTTATTGTTCGACAAACACCAGCCGCGAGGGTGTCGGCTGGGCGGGGCGCAGCGAGAGCCTGGTGAAGGCCGCCGCCAGATGCCTGCCGTCATCCGGCGCGAAGGCTCCTCCTGGACCGTGGTTGAATCGCGAGTAGCGCAGGGTGAGGAGCCTGTTGCCGGCCTCCGCCGTGAAGCGAGCTGTGGCCGATGCCGGCCTATCCGCTTCCGGCAGTTCGAGCGAGGCCACGGGCGCTCCGTCCAGCAGGACGTCTATCTTCTGCCCGGGCAGCGGCGACCATCCGGCCATATCCAGGATGTATCTGCCCGGCTTGTCCGGCACGAAGAAGAGCTGGCTTTCAGGTCCCAGGCCCCAGCGGTAGACGCCGCGCGCGTCCTCCTCGTGAGCGTTCAGTCCTGCCTCCACCAGCGCGACGCCGTGGACGAAGGGACCCTCTCCGGACTCCAGCACGAGATCCATGCCATTGTAGGCGAGGGTGTCCGGGATGTTGTTCATGCTCGGAGCACCGCTTGAACACAGCATGGAAACGGTGATGTCCAGGGTGTTGAATCCCTCAGGCGCCTTGAGGATCGATTTGACCGTGGCGGCGGGTGTCGCCGCCGATTGCGCGAAGACCGTTTCCTCCGGTCCGCCGTCCAGCCTGATGGACACCGTGAAGCGGTTCCCGGGGTGGACGTTTCCGAAACCGGTCCGCATCACAAGGCCATGGGCCTTGGCGCCGGAGCGGTTCTCCAGTCGGTAGGTGAGCGTCCCCGGGGAGTCGTAGCGGGAGGGGGCCAGCGCGTCCCGGATGGGGGACAGGACCGGGGCGATATCCTTGGCCTTGGCCGCCCTGGCGAGCACCTTTTCCATGTCAGCCGGGAGCTCGATCCTTGCGGGCAGTTTGTCCACGGCCACCACCGGGTCGCGTTTCACTCTCCAATGGCTGAGCGTCAGCGGTCCTGCTGCGGCCGTGAGCGACGGCTCGCCCAGGGCTTTGGCCAGCCTGCCTCCGTGCGCCTGCAAGGGGAGAGGCGGAGGAGACACGAGCGTGATTCCGGCTTCGGGCTCGTCATCAAGATGCAAGCGCGTCAGATCCTTTGTCGAGTACTGGCGCAGATACCAGTTGGTGAAATCGGAGAAAGAGCGGTCCACGAAGGCCACGGCCGTGGACGGCGGCATCATGGACGGCAGGGCGCGCGCGGCGGACCGCTGGCCGAGGCCGTGGTTGAACATGTTGGCGTTGGGGCCGTAGAGGTCCGCCTGCTTGCCTGTCCAGAGCACAAACCCCAGGAAAAGCGCCAGGGCAGGGGCGCACCACGAGGCTGGAATGCGCGTCAGGCTGAGCGCCTTGCCGCAGAACAGCAGGAGAAAAGGCAGCAGGAAAGCCAGGTGCCAGGGTTCGTAGATGATGCCGTAACGCGCGGCGATGAGCGCGAGAGGGGGCAGCAAGGTGAACGCCGCCAGGATAAGCCCCTTCTCCCTGTCCAGCCTGAAGAAGGCGGCCAGCCCCAAGGCGCAGAGCAACCAGCCCGCGGCGTTGGCCAGGGGCAGGGGCGCGAGCGTGAGCAGGCTGTCGAAGTTGGAAAGGGACCTCGCGGCGGTCCAGGCCATGCTGGCCTTGGTGTCCACCCCGGGAAAATCTCCCAGACGCAACGCGGCGAACCAGAGGTTCACGGGCAGGATTGCCGCGCAGCCGGCCAGGAATTTTAGCCCGTACCGGAAGGGCAGCCGCCCTGCCGCCAGGAGGAAGCCCGCCGCCGCCATTTGCGCCCCGAGGATGAGCAGCGTGTTGAAGTGCAGGAAGGACAGGGCCAGGTTGGTGAGCAGGAGCATGGCGAGGCCGCGGCGGTCCCGGCGCTCCACCATGTCCAGGAAATACCCGGCGGCCAGGACGGCCAGGAGGATCGTCAGCGAGTGCGGCCTGAGAACGCGGGAGAGCTCGAGGTGCAGCAGGTGCACGGCCAGCAGGGCCGAGGCGAAAAGGCCCGTGGCCCGGTCCGCGGCGCGGCGGCCCAGGCGGTAGAGCGCCAGGACGGCCCCGGTTCCGGCCAGTGCGGAGACGAGCCGCAAGGAAGTCTCGGACATCCCGGCCTGCATGTAGAGCTTGGCCAGGTAGTAGAAGTAGGGGGGGTGGGCGTCGGAATGCAGGGCGCGCCGGAAAATGTAGCCCAGGTCGTGCAGGGCCGCGCCGGCCACCAGGGCCTCATCGTGCAGAAGCTCCGGGACGCCCAGGGCGTAAAGTCTGAGAAAGGCCGCGACGGCCACTATGGCTGCGGGTGCGGCCCAACACGTCCAGGACTGGCCGGGAGCCCTGACGGGATCGGCCCAGACCCGGCTTTCCCGCCTCACGCGAGTCCCCCGATAAGCTCGCTCATCTTTCGCCTGAATGCGGATTCGTCGAACCTGGCGGCCCTCTCCTCGCAGGCCTGGCGCATGGACAAGGCTCGCCCGGCGGTCATGGCCCGGACGGCTTCGGCCACGTCGGATGCGCTGGGGTTGGCCCTGACGAGAAAACCGGTCTTGTTCTCGGCCACAGTCTCCAGAAGCCCGCCCTCGGCCACGCCGATCACCGGCTTGCCCGCCGCCATGGACTCCACGGGCGAGATGCCGAAGTCCTCGTCGCGGGGGATGTAGATGGTGGCCAGGCACCGGCCGGTGAGGTCCCTCAGCTCATCCGGGCTCACCCAGCCGCGCACCTCGATGTTGGGCGAACCCCCGGCCATGGCGGTAACGCGTTCCAGTTCGCTGCCGCCGGAGACCACCACCAGCCGCTTGTCCGGCATGCCCAGGAACGCCTCCACGATGGTCTCCACCCGCTTGAGCCGGTCCACGCGGGCGGTGGAGAGGTAGAAATCCTCCTGGGATCTCCAGGTGAAGTCCGCGGTGCGCACCGGGGGCGGCACGATGACCGAGTCCAGTTGCAGGAACGAGCCCAGGCGGTGGGCCACGTTCTGGGAGTTGGACACGATGAGGTCCATGGCCCTGGCCGCCCTGGCGTAGGCCTTCTCGAAGGCCCACAGGAACGCCTTGTAGGCGGGCCTTTTGGCCGCGCTCTGGCCCTGGAGGTAGAACTCGCGCTGATCGTAGAGGATGCGCGGGGGCGTGTGGCAATAGAGGATCTTCCTGCCGGATATGCGTCGGTAGGCCATGGGCGCGAGCGATCCGCTGAAGATGGCGTAGGGGGCCTTGGTGGCCGGAAACTCGGCGAAGCACTTCCAGAAGCAGCCGGTCTCGGAGTACTTGGCCAGGTCCGGGAAGCGCTCGCGGGCGCGCATGTCCAGGGGCGGCCGGCCCGCGAAGAAATCCTCCGGGAAGGCGGCCATGTCGAATCGGGCTGTCCACATGACGCCGCCGGTCAGCTCGGCCAGGGCCTGGGCGACCTTCTCCCCGCCGCCGGGGAAGGCGAAGGCGTCGTGCAAAATGAGTGGACTGTGGCGCATTGGCGTTCGTGTCTTTTTCAGGTAGAAGCGGCTGCGCGTTGTGCATATCCAGGGCGGCACACCCTGGCAACCAATTTTAAGACCAACCCGAACCTCCCGTATCCAATATGAATGTTCTCGTTGCCAACCTGGCCGGCGTCAAGGTCGAAGCCGACGGTTCCGTCAAGCACTACATCAAGGCCGGGTCCCGCTGGCCCATGACCATCGGCAAGTCCCGCTCGGTTGACTACTATCCCTTCCCCTTCTGGCTGGCGTACACGTCGGCGCTCATCAAGCGCGACACCAGGGCCCGCGTCCAGGGCCTGGACGGCGTGGTGCTGGACATGACCGGCGAGGAGCTCCTCTCCGAGATCGTCTCCCGCGAGCCGGATCTGCTGGTGGTGGAACTGGCCTCCCTGACTCTCGGGGAGGATCTGGATTTCCTCTCCCGGGTCAAGAGCGCCACGGGCTGCAAGGTGGTGGTGTGCGGCAACTACGCCACGGTCATGCACCGCTCCCTGGTGGCGGACAACGCCTGCATCGACTTCGCGGTGCGCGGCGAATACGAGACGGCCGTGCGCGACCTGGTGCTGGCCCTCATGGACGGCGCGGACCTCTCCGGCGTCACCGGCCTCACCTGGAGCGGCCCGGACGGCGCGTTGGAAAACGCCCCCAGGCCCCTGCTGGAGAACCTGGACGAGCTGCCCTTCCCGGACCGCGACGACTTCCCGGCCACCATCTATCCGGATTTCACCCTCTACAGCCCCTGCATCAACATCCTCTCCAGCCGGGGTTGCCCGTGCGGCTGCGTCTACTGCCAGGAGCGCCACGTCATGTACGCCTCGCCCAAGTACCGCACGCGCTCGGCCGCGAGCGTGGTGGACGAGATGGAGTACTGCCAGAAGCGCTTCGGAGCCCGCCAGTTCTACTTCGACGACCAGAGCTTCGTGGTGAAAAAGAAGCACGTCATGGCCATCTGCGGGGAGATCGTGCGCCGGGGCCTGAAGGTGCCCTGGACGGTCATGGGCGACGCCATGTTCGTGGACCGCGAGGTGCTCGAAGCCATGGCCAAGGCCGGATGCATCGGCATGAAGTTCGGCGTGGAGAGCGCGGACCAGTCCATCCTCAAGGCCATCGGCAAGCCGCTGGACCTGGACAAGGCCAAGCAGGTGGCCAGGTGGTGCAAGGAGCTCGGCATCCGCACCCACGCCACCTTCTGCCTGGGCCTCCCCGGCGAGACCGAGGAGACCATCAAGAAGTCCATGGCCTACATGGAGGAAATAGAGGTGGATACCGCCCAGGTTTCCAAGGCGGTGCCCTATCCGGGCACGCCCATGTTCGCCTGGGCCGAGAAGAACGGATACCTCACCACCACCGACCTGGGCCGCTTCGACGGCATGGGCGAGTCCATCATCACCTACCCCGGCCTGGACAACAAGCGCATCGACGAGTGGTACGCCGTCTTCTCGCGCCGGGTTGCCCGCAAGAAGGTGCTCAAGTATCTGTTCGAACCGGGGCAGAGCTTCTCCATCATGGCGGAGATGGTGCGCCGCAAAGGGTTCATGAGCCTGGTCAAGTCACTCTACACCTTCGTGAGGCGGGCGTTCTGATGCCGTGCGCGTCACGGGCCTTCTTCCGGGGAGTTCCATGACCTGGTGGATAGCGGGCGTCTTCCTCGCCGGTTTCGCGGCGGCCCTGGCGGCAACGCCGCTGGCGGCCAGGTTCGGCCGGGTCTTCGGCTTCATGGACGCGCCCCAGGGGCGCAAGATACACACCCACCCCATCCCGCGCTGCGGCGGGCTGGCCATCGTCGTGTCCTTCTTCGCGGCCTTGGCCGTGGCCTTCGTGCCGGACCTGCCCGCCGGGTCCAAGGCCATCGAGCCTTCGCGCCTGTGGTCGGTGGCCGGGGGCGGCCTTTTCATCTTCCTGGTGGGTTTGATTGACGACCGCAGGCCCCTCCCCGCCAAGGTGAAGTTCCTGGCCCAGGTGGCGGCGGCGTCAATCTGTTTCTTCGGCGGGGTGCGCATCGAGTCTTTCAGCATGGGCGGCTTCATGGCCAACCTGGAGTTCTTCTCCTTCGTGCTGACGGTGTTGTGGTTCGTGCTCTTCATCAACGCCATCAACCTCATCGACGGCCTGGACGGCCTGGCGGCTGGCGTGGCCTTCTTCGTGTGCGCGGTGCAGACGGTGCTCGCCGCCATGCGCGCCGAGATGCTGCCCGCCATGTATTTCGCGGCGCTCGGCGGCTCGGCCCTGGGGTTCCTGCGCTACAACTTCAACCCGGCCTCCATATTCCTGGGCGACGGCGGCAGCTACTTTCTGGGCTACATGGTGGCCGCGCTCTCCATCCTGACCTCGGCCAAGTCCCAGGTGGGCGCCACCATCCTCATGCCCATCCTGGCGTTCGGCGTGCCGCTTCTGGACACGCTCACCTCTCCGCTCAGGCGTTTCGTGCGCGGCAAGAAGATGTTCGAGCCCGACCGCGAGCACGTGCACCACAACCTGATCGCCAGGGGATGGTCCCAGCGCAAGACCGTGGTGTTCCTCTACGGCGTCACGGCGTTCCTGGCCGTGACGGCCATGCTCATCGTGAACATGCGAGACGTCCCGGCCGGACTCTTCATCCTGGTGCTGGGCGGTGCGCTCATACTGTTCGTGCGCAAGGCCGGGTACTTCAGCTATTTCGCCATGGACAAGATATTCGGCTGGCTGCGCGACATCTCCGACGAGGCCGGGGTAAGTCACGGGCGGCGCACCTTCCTGAACCTCCAGATCGAGATATCCCAGTCCGGGGACATGCCCGGGCTGTGGGACAACGTCTGCGAGGCAGTGAGCCAGCTGGGCTTCGACCTTGCCGAGATGACTCTGGACGCTTCCGCCGTGCCTTCCGCGTCCCCGGTCCTTCCCAGGGGGCCGGTCTGCCGGGACGGCGCCAGTTTCGAGTGGACGCGCCAGGACCTGGACCGCGACAGGCGCGAGTACCTCTCCAGGCGCTCCCTCTTCAAGATCGAACTGCCCCTCATGGACAAGTCCGGCAGGCACATGGGCACGCTCTGGCTGGTGAAGGACCTCTCGGGCGAGCCGCTCTCGGAGTTCACGCTTCGCCGGGTGGAGCAGTTGCGCCGGAGCGTGGTCTCGACCCTGGAGAAAATCCTGGGGCGCGCCTGATGCGCGTCCTGCACCTGGGCAAATACTATCCTCCCTTCGACGGCGGGGTGGAGACCGTCACCTTCCAGCTGGCGGAGGGCATGACCCGGCGCGGGATACGAAGCGACGTGCTCTGCTTCCACCCGCGAAAGTCTCCCGAAAGCGTGGAGCAATGGAACGGCTACACCGTCACCCGGGCAGCCACCTGGGGCGTTGCCGCGTCCACTCCCTTGTCTGCCGGGTTCGTGCGCAGGCTTGGCGAGCAAGCCCAGGATTACGACATCCTGCATGTTCACTGTCCCAACCCCATGGCCGCCCTGGCGCTCAGGCTGGTGAACCCGAAGGCACGGATAGTGCTTCACTGGCACAGCGACGTCATCCGCCAGAAGCGGTTCAACCAGGCGTACCGGGCGCTTCTGGGCCAGTGGCTGGCCTGCCGGGCCGACGCGGTCATCGGGGCCACGCCCGCCCACGTGGAGGCCTCCGAGTACGCGGACGTCTTCCGGGGCAAGTCGCACGTAATCCCCTTCTGCCTGGACCCGGAGCCCTTCGCGCCGGAACGGGCTGACCAGGCCGCCCTGGCCCGGCTGCGGGAGCGTTTTCCGGGCAGGAAGGCCGTGTTCGCCCTTGGCAGGCTCATCTCCTACAAGGGCTTCGACGTGCTGGTGGACGCCGCCGCGCTCCTGCCGGACGGCTGGGTGGCGCTCATCGGCGGATCGGGGCCGCTGGAGGGGGAACTGCGGGACAGGATCAGGGCCAGGGGGCTCGAAGGAAAGGTGGTGCTTCTGGGTAAGGTTCCCCAGGAGGAGCTGTCAGCGCATTACCGGTTCTGCCGGGTGTTCTGCCTGCCCTCCGTGACCAGGGCCGAGATGTACGGCATGGTGCAGCTGGAGGCCATGGCCTCGGGACGCCCCGTGGTGTCCACGCGCATCGAGGGGTCGGGCGTGCCCTACGTGAACGAGCATGGCGTCACCGGCCTCACGGTGACGCCGGGCGACGCGAAGGCGCTGGCCGAAGCTATCCTGGAGATCGACGCGGACGAGGCCCGCTGGAAGTCGATGGGGGAAGCGGGGCTGGCGGCGGCGCGAGGCCGGTTCTCGCCCGGAGTGATGCTCTCCGGGGTGGAACGGCTATACAGGGAGTTGGCCTGACGGCTTCTCCGGCTGATTTGATGATCCGTCCCGCCGCCGGGGGGCGCTCAGGCGCGCGCCCTTCAGTTTGTCGAACACTTTCCGGGCAGACTCGGGAGGCGTGAATAGGCCGCTCCCGGATTGCGGGGCGGGTCAGCCGGTCAGCTTGAGGCCGTGCTCCTTGAGCAGGGCGTAGAGGCGCGAGCGCGACATGCCCGAGACGCGGCTCGCCTCGGCGGCCCGGCCGCCGGACTGTTCCAGCAGCCGCTCCAGGTAGAGGCGGTCCATGGCCTGGCGAAAGACCTTGAGCTCGGGCAGCGGCTCCGCGGCAGGGAGGGTTTCCGGCAAGGGGAGCGTCGTCTCCTTGTCGCGCACCTGTCCCCTGGCCACGCTCACACGGATGTGCACCGGCAGATGGACCGCGTGCAGCTCCGGCTCCTCCAGTGCAAGGGCCACCATGCCCTCCATCACGTTCTGCAACTCGCGCATGTTGCCTGGCCAGGAATAGGCGGTCAGGGCCGATTCCACCGCCGGGGTAAGCTTTTTTCGGGCAATTCCCAGCCTGGAGCAGGAGTGGTCAAGGAAATGCCTGGCGAAGAGGCTGATGTCGCCGGGATGTTCGCGCAGGGGCGGGAGGTTTATGGCCATGCCCCGCAGCCTGAAGAGGAGGTCCTCCCTGAACTGGCCGTCCAGGGCCATGGCGTCCAGGTCGCGGTGGGTGGCGGCCACCAGCTTGAAGTCGCACGGCCGCTCGGTCTTGCCGCCCACCGGGCGGACCTTGCGCTCCTGGAGGGTCCTGAGGAAAGTCTTCTGCACCGACGGGGGCAGCTCGCCCACCTCGTCCAGGAACAGCGTGCCGCCGTGGGCCTGGAGGATCAGGCCCTCGCGAGGCTTGTCCGCGCCGGTGTATGCACCGCGCTCGTTGCCGAAGAGCAGGCTCTCGGCGATGGTGGAAGGCAGGGCGGCGCAGTCCACGGCCACGAAGGGGCCGTCCCCCCTCCGCGAGTTGGCGTGGATTGCGCGGGCGAACAGTTCCTTGCCCGTGCCGGTCTCGCCGGTGATGAGCACGTTGGCGTCGCTCCGGGCGGCCTTGGCCGCCTGGTCCAGGCAGAGCGCCCTGGCCGGATGGCCCCCGGCGATGCCGTCCCAGACGAATTCCGTCTGGACTGCCTGGGGGCGCGAACCCCGGTAGTTCATTGCGGCCATGATGGGGCCGGTCATGGACTGGAGGGTGGGGGGCTTTTCGATGTAGTCCCAGGCCCCGCGCCGCATGGCGGACTCGGCCCCGTCCGGGTCGCCCCAGCCGGTGATGACGATCACCTCCGGGCGTCCCGGCGACGCCTGGAGGTCGGCGATGGCGTCGAGGCCGTTGCCGTCGGGGAGTCGCACGTCGAGAAGAACGACATCGTGAAAGCCCGTCCGGGCGGCGGCCAGGCCCTCGGCCAGCGAGCCCGCGGCGGCGGCCTCGTGACCCAGCCGTTCCACCACGCGGCGCAGCACGTCACGGATTGGGAGGTCGTCGTCGATGATGAGGACTTTACCCATGTCCCGCCCGTCAGAAGGCCTGCGTGAGCTTTCGCAGGATGGACGTGAGCGCCTGGGCTTCCCCGTCCGCGAGGGATGCCGCAAGGTCGCGGGTGAGGGCCAGGTGGAGCTTGTGGTGTTCCTCGAACAGGGCGCGCCCCTTGCCGGTGAGCTCCACCAAAAAGGAGCGTCTGTCCGTCTCGTTGGGGGCGCGGACGACGAGCCCCCTTTTCTCCAGCCTGTCCACCGTCACCGTGAGCGTCCCGGTGGTCACGCCCATCTTGGCGGCCAGCTCCTTCATGCGCAGGGCCGGATGCTGCCCCAGTATCTCCAGCGTGTGCATCTGGGGAAGCGTGAGGGAGCTGCCACGCACCACGGCATGCTCCCACGAGGAGAGCTTCTCGTAGAACTCGATTATGAGCGCGCTCAGGCTTTCGATATCGGCCATTCCCCGCTTGTATATCGGCGCGCTCGCATTGGCAATCGGTTCAGCTCTCCATGGGACAGGGGCATGGATGCACCTCCACTGAAACGCGATCAAGGCCCTCCACCCCGGTAAGGAGGGACTTGTAGAATTCAGGCGGCCTCGGGGCGGAGTCCTCCAGGGTCATGACCAGGGCCATGCGGTTGGGGCCCACCTTCCAGGCGCTCATCTGACGAACGGACACGTTCCCGCCGGTCTCCACGCGGCGTTTGAGCTCGTCCAGCAGGGCCTTCTCGACGGTGTGGTCCAGAAGAATCTTGCCGGTGTCCTTGAGAAGCCCGTACGCCCAGCGGCCCACCACCAGCGACCCGGCCAGGCCCATGACCGGGTCCAGCCAGACCCAGCCCAGGTATCGCCCGCCCAGAAGGGCCACGATGGCCGCGACCGAGGTCAGGGCGTCCGCCAGAACGTGAACGTAGGCGGCCTTGAGGTTGTGGTCGTGGGAGTGGGAGTGGTCCTCGTCGCGCAGGAACCAGGCGCTGGCCAGGTTGACCAAAAGGCCCAGCGCCGCCACCACGGTGGCCTGCGTGAACTCGATGTCCACGGGCGAGAAAATGCGGAAGACGGATTCCAGGGCCATGTACGCGGCCACCAGCACAAGCCCGATGGAGGAAGCGAACCCTGCCAGGGCGTTCACCTTGCCGGAGCCGAACACGAAGTCCGGGTTGTCCGCGTGGCGGCGGGCGAAGATGTATGCGAACCAGGCCACGGCCATGGCTCCGGCGTGGCTGGCCATGTGCCAGCCGTCCGCCAGCAGGGCCATTGACCCGAAGGCCCAGCCGGCCGTGATCTCGGCCGCCATGGTGACGATGGTTATCCAGAACACGAGGCGTGCCCCGCGCTCCCCGTGGTGGTGGGTGTGGGAGCGGCAGCCGCAAGAGCCGTGGTCATGTCCGTGGTCGCGCATGATGATGTCCTGTGTTTTGAAAGTCATAAATCTTGAACATCAAAATAGTATGCCGCTTTTGTTTGAATGTCAAACAAGGCGGCGGGTAAATCTCCAAAAAAGAATGACGAAACAGGCCAAAGGGAGTATGAGAGGGGAAGCATTCCTTCAAAGGAGATCGCCATGAGCGAAAGAAAAGGACTCGTCACCATCTTCGGCAATCCGCTGACCCTTCTGGGCGAGGCGGTCGCCGCCGGGGCCAAGGCTCCTGATTTCCAGGCCCTGGACAACGACCTCAATCCCAAGTCCCTGGCCGACTACAAGGGCAAGGTGCTCATCATCACCGCCGTGCCCTCGCTGGATACGCCCGTATGCGACATGGAGACCCGCCGTTTCAACTCTGAGGCGTCCAAGCTCTCCGACGCGGTGCACATCCTCACCATCAGCATGGACCTGCCCTTCGCCCAGAAACGCTGGTGCGCGGCGGCGGGCATCGAGAACCTGACCACCCTCTCCGACCACCGCGACGCCTCCTTCGGCGCGAACTGGGGCGTGCTCATCAAGGAACTGAGGCTCCTGGCCCGCGCGGTGTTCGTGGTGGACAAGGACGGGACGGTGAAATACGCGCAACTGGTCCCCGAGGTCACTCACGAGCCCGATTACGACGCCGCCCTGGCTGCGGCCAAGGCCCTTGTATAGCGGATGGATGAAAAGCGCCGGGCGGCCATGCCGTCCGGCGCTTCCGGGGTCACTGGCCGTTCACGATTCTGCGCGCGCCGATGTAGGTGCGCACCCAGTATTTCATGTGCAGGTCTTCCTCGCGCACCCGCGAACCGGGCGTGGGGCTGTGGATGAACCTTCCCCTCCCGGAATAGACCCCCACGTGCAGGCCCCAGCGTTTGCGGCTCACGTTGAAGAAGACCAGGTCCCCCGGCAGGAGTTCGCTTTTCTTGACCGGAACGCCCACTTTGAGCAGGTCCTCTGTCCTTCGGGGAAGCTTGTATCCGTTTTCCAGATAGCACCATTGGACCAACCCCGAGCAGTCGAACCCCTTGGACGGATGGTTGCCGCCGCTCACGTAGGGCGCGCCTATCTGTGAACGGGCGGTCCCGGCCACGGAGCGGTCGGAGGGGAGGCTCCGCTCCGGGGGCGCGGAATCGAACACCGAGCACCCGGCGGAAAAAAGCAGCAGCAGAAGCGGCAGGATGCGGATAACGCGGACGTCCATATGCGTCACAGGATAGTGCCGGGATGGCGGACAGGCAAGGGGCATCTGGACAGCGGCCGGGGCCTGGGACATAATGGAGAGGCATGAAACCCAAGCGCATACTCCTTGCCTGCCTCCTGGCCGCGGCGGCCGTTTTTTCCGGCCACGCCGCGCGGGCTCAGACCGACGTCTGGACGCCGCTCATCGAACGCCTGTCCAGGGAGGGACTTCCCCGCCAGGACCTGGACGTCTACTTCTGCGACCCGGCGGTCATTTTCGACCCCTCCATCATGGCCCACAAGGTGGACCGGATGGTGCGCAAGCAGTTCGATCCCAAGGCCCCGCCCACAAAGAAGACCCTGCAAAACAGCTCCTACGGCGGCTACCTCAAGCCCTGGATGCTGGCTTGGGCCGCCGGCTACGCCAGGGACCACCAGGAGATACTGCTCAAGGCCGAGGCCGACTACGGCGTGCCCCAGGACATCGTCATGGCCCTCTTGCTGGTGGAGACCAAGCTTGGGTCGTTCCTGGGCAAGGACAAGGCCTTCCAGGTGCTGGCCAGCATGGCCGCCAGCAACTCCCTGGCCCCCATCAGGCCCTATCTGAAGTCGGTCGGGCAGAACCAGGAGCGGGCGGACTACGCCGATTCCAGCGCCAGGGACAGGGGCGAATGGGCCTACCAGGAGCTCAAGGCCCTCATCCTCCACGCCAGGGGGACCAACGTGAACCCTCTGGCCATCCCGGGGTCCATCTACGGGGCCATCGGCATCTGCCAGTTCATGCCCACCAACGCCCTGCGCTTCGGCGTGGACGGGGACGGCGACGGAAAGGTGGACCTTTTCGACGCCCGCGACGCCATCCCGAGCATCGCAAACTATCTGGTGGGACACGGCTGGAAGCCAGGGCTCACCTACGACCAGCAGCGGGCGGTGATCTACGCCTACAATCACTCCGACCTCTATTCCCTGGCAGTGATGACCATCGCCGATAAGCTCAGACAGAACCGCACGGGCGGCTGACGGGGCGTCCGCAGGCGCGCCCCCGGAGCGCGCCCGTTCATGCCCGGGCAAATGGCCAGGGCCTCGGGTTTTTAATGCGAGCCCGCCATCCCATGGCATTGTCCTCCGGATGAGAGCGCGTTCGTCATGGGGACGCAGCGTCAGGGGCAGACAAGCCCCTTGTTCAGCTCGGCGGCGGTCATGGCGCGCAGGAAGATGTCCCCCACAGCCTGGGCCTGCTCGAGCTTGAGCGCGAGGGCCTCCCCGGCAGTATCCCTCCATCCCGTGATTACGGCCCAGAGCTTTCTCTGGCCGGACTGCTCCTCCCGCACGCAGGCCTTCACCCCCTGCTTCCCGAGAAACACCGTGACCCAGAGCGCGCGCGCCTCTTCGGAGTAGACCCCGCCCACCAGCACGTGGAGTGTCCGCTCCTGGGGGCCGTCCACGATCCTGGCGGCCTGCCGGGGGGGCTTGGGAGCTTGCGCCGGAGCCGGGGGGCGGGTCTGCACGCCGCCGTGCGGTTCCGGCGGGGAGAGCGCGGCCGGTGCGGGGAGCGGCGCCGCCTTGGCGGCGGCTTGCGAGGTCGCGCCGGGGACAGCGGCGGGGGACGCTGAATCCTGAGCCTGTGCGTTCGGAGCGGGTTTGGCGGGGGCGGGGCGATCGCTGACCGCCTTTGCCGCATTCGCCGCGCCTGCCTTGGTGTTGTCCGGGCCTCCGTGGGCGTCGTCCTTGGCGGAAGATGCCTTGGCCTTGACGCCGGGCTGGACGGAATCGGCCCTGCCGGCAGCGGGTTGAGCTGGAGCCCTGCTCACGTCGAACTCCGCCGAGGCGATCTGCGTGTCCTCGTGGAATACCTTCAGGGTCCACACGCCGGGGATGATCTCCCAGTCGTAGGCGAACTCCCAGGCCACCCGGACGGGCGCTCCCGCGCTCGCGGCCACCATCCAGCGCAACGGCGGGCCGTCCACCGGGTCGCCGGGGCGGGCCAGCCGCGCCTCCAGCACCATCGGGGCGCCCGCCGGAGCGCCGGGGGGAGTCACGTCAAGGCCGAAACCAACGCCTGACGCGGCGGCGACGGCGGCGGGACCGGCGGGCGGGGCGTTGGCTGCCGCGGCGGGGACCGCCAGCAACAGCAGCAGAACCAGCATTGTTGTCCTAGGCATCGGCCGGCACCCTGACCTTGGCCAGCAGGAGCATCCCCGCCGCGAAGAAGCCCACCAGGGCCAGCACGGCCGGGCGCGCGGAGCCCGTGGCCTGGCTCACGGCGGCGAAGACGAAGGGGCCGAAAACCGCCGAGAGCTTGGTGAGCACGGAAAAAAACCCGAAGAAGGCGGCGGGCTCGTCCTGGGGTATCAGTCTGCTGTAGAGCGAGCGGGACAGGGCCTGGGAGCCGCCCAGCACCAGCCCGACGGCCACGCCCAGCGAGAAATAGCCCTCTGCCGAGGTGATGGTCCTGCCGTACACGGCCACGCACGTCCACCCGGCCAGCGAGGCCATGAGCGCCGCCTTCACGCCGAACCGCTCCGCGAGTTTCGCAAACAGCATGGCTCCCGCCAGAGCCACCCCCTGGATGCACAGCAGCGTGAGGATCAGCACTCCCTCTGAGAGGCCGATCTCCTGCTTGCCGTAGATGGTGGCCATGCTGATAACGGTCTGCACGCCGTCGTTGAAGAAGAGGTAGGCCAGCAGGAACCTGAAGAGATCGGGCCGGGCCTTGATCCTCTTGAGAGCGGACCACGCCCCGGCGAAGCCCTCGCGGGCCATGCGAGCCGCGCCGGGCCTGACGGCGGCGGAGCCCGGAGGCTCGGGCAGGCCCCGGAACGTGACCATGGCGAAACCGATCCACCAGACCCCTGCCAGGGCCATGCCCAACTGCACGGCCCGGGTCTTGTCGAGCCCGAGCAGTTCGTGCCCCTGCACCAGGGCCAGGGCGATGGCCAGCTGGATGCCGCCGCCGGCGTAGCCGTAGGCGAAGCCGATGCTGGAGACGCGGTCGCGTCTTTGGGGTGGGGCGATGTCCGGCAGGTATGCGTCGTAAAAGGTGTTTCCGGCGTCGAAGGCGGCGTGGGCGCAGACGAAGAGCGCCAGGGCGTAGAAGATGTCGCCTGGCCCCGAGAAGCTTACAAGGATGGAAGCCAGGCTCCCCGCCAGACAGCAGAGGATAAGGAAGCGCTTGCGAAGCCCGGAGCGGTCCGCGATGGCCCCGAGCACCGGCGCCGAGACGAAGACCAGAGCGGAAGCCGCGCTCACGGCGTAGCCCCAGAGGCTCACGGCCGGGATGCTCCCGCTTGACGTGGCCAGCCCGTCCGGCGCGACCACGGCGGCGAAGTAAGCGGGCAGGAGCGCCGTGGCCACTGTTGTGACGTAGGCCGAGTTGGCGAAGTCGTACATGGCCCAGGCGGTGACGGGCCGGGAACGGTCCATGGAATTGGGATACGCGCTTTGTCCGGCCAGGGCAATCGCCAAGCCTTGCCGGCATGGAAAGGCCGCGCCGCCGCTCCGGAGGGACGGCGTGTGCGTGGAACGTTCCTTTCCGGGACAGGAAGGCCGCCTGGGACCGGGCGGCCGGGGCAAGGGCTACAGGACCTCGCGGGCCATCCAGATCACCCTGCCGAGGACGCGTACGTTGGCGCTTTCGTCCAGGGTCACTTCCAGGGGCGGGTAGAACTGGCGGTTGTCGCTCACAAGCACCAGCTGCCCCGGCTTCTTGTCCAGGCGCTTGACCACGATCTCCTCGTCGATGCCCACGGCGTATATTTTGCCGGTGTATATCTCGGTCTGGGAGAGGTCGATGAGCACCACGTCCTCGTCGCGCAGCGTGGGTTCCATGGAGTCGCCGGTGACGCGCATGAGGCGCATCTGGCTTATCTGGCCCTTGCGCTTGAGCCAGGCGTGGCGGAAGGCGTAGTAGGTCTCGATGGCCTCGTCCACCACGAGGCTGCCGCCTCCGGCGGAGAGGCGGGCGCGCACCTTGGGGACGTAGGAGAACTCCTCGGGGTGCGAGCCGGGCACGGAGGAGCCGGAGATGGAGGGCGAGGAGCCCTGCCCCGAGATGTACATGGGGCCCATGCCGGACTCCAGCCACTGGGGGTTGAGCCCGTACTTGCGGCAGAGGTAGAGGTACCAGTCGGCGGGGATGTGGGAGCGCTTCTTGGCGTCGGTCACGGCCTGGCGGCCGATGCCGAGAACCCTGGCCAGTTCGGACTGGGAACGGATGCCGGTGGCCGTCATGATGCGCGAAAGCACCGACTCGGCGGAGAAGCCCTTGACGGGCTGCTGGGGGATGGCTCTTTTCATGGTGGATACCCGTCTCGTTCACTATTTTTTTGTTTACTATTACCGCAATGCCCGGTTCCGTCAAGACGAACTGGCTTAGGTAAACGGCGGCGTACAGGGGGGGCGTCCGGTCATGGCTATGCGAACGGCGTACAATTCATGCCGTGCGATACTGTGTGTGGCGAATAATATTTGCGGGTGTCTTGCGTTGTAGGCTTTTGCGTGAAAAGCGTGTCCGTTCACGCCAATAAACTGCGGAGCGGTATGAAGAAAGTTCTATTGCCCGGGGTGCGTTCCCTCGCCGCGGCCCTGCCTGCCCCGCCATCCTTGACCTTGTCCGGCCTTGGCTTATTTTCCCGGTCAGAGCCGGTCCGCCAGACCGGCGGGGAGTGGCACATGAAATCTCGGTTCCCGCTCGCGTTTCTCGTCCTCGCGGCGGCCATGTCCATGGCCGCCTGCTCCACCGTCCCCTACACCGGCAGGAGCCAGCTCAACATGGTGAGCCGCCAGGAGGAGGCGGCTCTGGGCAGACAGGCCGCCCTGCAGGTCATGCGCTCCGAGCGGCCCTCCCGCGACCCGGCCAAGACCGCCGCCGTGGAGAGGGTGGGGCGGGCCGTGGCCTCCGTGGCGGACATGCCGGGAGCGCGCTGGGAGTTCCACGTGATCGAGAACAAGGAGCCCAACGCGTTCTGCCTGCCAGGTGGCATGATCTTCGTCTATTCCGGGATATTCAGGTACGCCCGCAATGACGACCAGCTCGCGGCGGTGATCGCCCACGAGGTGGCCCACGCCCTGGCCAGGCACGGCACGGAGCGCATGTCCCGGCAGCTGGCGCTGGCCCTGCCCGGAGTGGCCATCTCCGCCGTGATCGGCGCGCAGTCGCCGGAGCTGGCCGGGCTGTTCTCGCGCGTCTACGGCATCGGGACGCAGGTGGGCTACGCCCTGCCCCACAGCCGCGAGCAGGAGTACGAGGCCGACCGCATCGGGCTCATCCTCATGGCCAGGGCGGGCTACGACCCGGGGGCGGCCGTGAGCTTCTGGGGCAACATGCGCCAGGCCGGGGGCTCGAAGCCGCCCGAGTTCCTCTCCACGCACCCCGCCAGCGACCGCCGCATGGAGGCAATCATCCGCGCCCTGCCGGAGGCCAGGAGCTACATGCCGGACAGGGAGCCCGTCTTCATCCCTCCCGACGACGACCCGCCACCCGGAGTTGGGGGCTAGCGCCGCGCCCCGGGATGTTCCTTCGTTTCCAGGGCAATGCGGCGGGTAGGGCGCTGTTTCCTGGCGAAACATGTTCATGCCGCTCAAGGATGCGACGCCAGGGCCGCGCCCGGCCCGGAGCGGCCTACAGCCGGTCCATGGGGAATGACGCGTAGTATGCTTCCCAGTCCTCGTCGAGCATGTCCTTGAAGTGGGCCAGGGGGTACGTCTTGCCGCAGGACCTGCAGCGCACGACAGCCTGCCCTCAGAGCCTGGCCGGGTGGACTCGGCCGTTGCAGGCGGGGCAGTTCGGGGTCTTGGCGGGCCGGGGCGAGCCGAAGTGGAACATCAGATTATCTCCGCTCCTGAGAGCAACATGACGAAACGTTTCAACATGTCCGCGTCGAAAGCCTGCTTCATGTCGCGCATTTCGCGCAAAGCCTCGAAGGGGCTGAAGGCCGCGGCGTAGGGGCGCGGCGACGTCATGGCGGCGTACACGTCCACGAGGCCGGTGGCAAGGGCGTGCAGGGGGATTTCCGGGCTGCCGAGTCCGGCGGGATAGCCGGAGCCGTCGGCGCGCTCGTGATGGAAAAGAATGCACTGCAGCGTGGTCTGGGGAAGCGCGAGTCCGGAGCACATGGCCACGCCCTTGGCCGGGTGGGTTTGGACAAGCATGCGCTCCTCCGCGGTGAGGACGCCGGGCTTGTCGAGGATCGCGTTGCTTATGCCGAGCATGCCCAGGTCGTGCATGATGGCGCCTGCCCCCGCGTGGATCATCTCCTGCTCCGGCAGGCCGTAGGCGCCAAGAAGCGACGTGCCGTAGACGAACACCTGGAGGGCGTGGTCGTAGCTGGCGTAGTCGTGAGCCATGAGCGAGGCGATCTGCTTGAGGGCCCCGGCCTTGGTGACGAAGGCCAGGGATTTCTCGACGAATTCCTTGATCCTGGCGAACTGCGCCCTCCTGACCAGGCGGGCGGGGAGCCTCCTGTCGTATATTGCCTCCACCAGCGACCGGGCGGTGGCCTGGAAGACCCTGGCCCTGTCCTCCAACGGGACGGTCTCGTTGAGCAGGTGCCCGGCGAGGTTGCGCCGTACGTAACTCTCGAAGCGTTCGCTGTCCGCGGCGAGCAGGTAAACCTCGTCCATGCCGTTCTGCTTGAGGCGCGCCAGGTGCTCGCGGGTGAAGGTTTCGTTCTCGGAAGCGTAGAGCACATGGCGTCCCGCCTGCCTGATGAACACCTTGAAGCGGCCCGCGGCGCCGGGGAAGAGCATCAGGGTGGAGACGGGAACGAACCCCCGGTCCTGGGCGTTGGGCTGATGGTTGGCCATGTCGCGCCTCCTGGCGTGGAGATGGTCCTACTGGTAGTCATTTGGCCAAAAAAAGGCTATGTAAGGTGAGGAGCCCGGCATCATGAGCACTTTCTGGGACATGGCGAGACTGCCCGAGAGCGAGACGCGCATTTCGCTGGTGGGCAACGTCCGCGACATGATGATCCGGGACCTGGCCGCCGCCCAGGGCCGCCACATGGCGGACTTCGCCGCCAGGCAGGTGGCCTTGGGGTTCAGGCAGTCCGGCAAGTTCCGCCGTCCCCCGGAAGTGGACGTGGGGGCTCTCATGGACCTCGGGTCCTGACCTATCACCGATTCTTATGCAAGACTGGAAAAACCGCAAGCAAGAGACCCTGGAAAAGGCCCGGCGCATCGTCGTCAAGGCCGGAAGCGCCGTGCTCACGACCGGCGCCGGAGTGGACCTCGGCATGGTGGCCAGCCTGGCCAGGGACATAGCCGCCCTGCACAGGCAGGGCAGGGACGTGCTCCTCGTCACCAGCGGCGCGGTGGCCGCGGGAAGGGCGGTGATCCGCCAGGCCGAGCTGGCCGACATGCCCGACAGGCAGGCCGCCTCGGCCATCGGCCAGAGCCGCCTCATGCAGGCCTACGACCATGCCTTCGGGGAGTTCGGCATCATCACCGCCCAGCTTCTGCTCACCCGCGACGACCTGGAAGGGCGCGAGCGCTATCTCAACGTGCGCAACACCCTGCGCAAGCTTCTGGACTGGCGCTGCGTGCCCGTGGTCAACGAGAACGACACCGTGGCCGTGCAGGAGTTGGTCTACGGCGACAACGACTGCCTCTCAGCCCTTCTGGTGGGGGTGGTGGGGGCCGACCTGTACGTGAACCTCACCTCGGCCAAGGGCGTGTACACCGAGAACCCGTCGGAGAACCCCTCGGCGGTGTGTCACGCCTGCCTCGAAGGCATCGCCGGGCTGGACCTGGAGAACATGTGCAAGGGCAAGACCGACAGCGGCACGGGCGGCATGCACTCCAAGCTGCTCGCCGCAAGGCGGGCGTCCCATCTGGGAGTGCCCACGCTCATCGTTGCCGGACGTGAGCCCGACCGCCTGAGCCGCACATTCGCTGGCGAGGACCTGGGCACCTGGGTGCCGGCCGAGGGCCGCTCCATCTCCCGCCGCAAGTTCTGGCTGGCCTACGCCTCGGACCCGCGCGGCGGACTCTGGGTGGACCAGGGCGCGGCCCAGGCCTTGCGCGATGGCGGCAAGAGCCTGCTCCCGGCGGGCATCGTTCGCGTGGAGGGAGACTTCGAGAAGGGGGCCATGGTGCGCATCCTGGACTTCCAGGCCCAGACCGTGGGGGTTGGCCTGGCCAACTACTGCTCGGAAGACCTCAAGAAGATCATGGGGCTCAAGTCCCAGAAGATCGGGCAGGTGCTCGGGCATGCCCCGTATCCGGAGGCCGTGCACCGGGACAACATGGTGCTGGACGCCGCTCTCTGATGGGCTTCCCCGCTCAAATCAAAAACCGCCGGGTGATCGCGTGTTGCCTGGCGGTTTTTTTTACGGCCGCGTGGGCTTGGCTGGGCTTCTCAGGCCATGAAGCCCGGTGTCGCCAATTGGTTCTTCAGGGACTCGCGGCGGGAGAGGCGTCCGGTCCTGATCCGGTGGAAGCCTTCCACAACGCCTCGGCCTGGGAGTACCGCCGCGACCTGGAAGAGAGGACGCCGGACGTGGTCTATTTTGCCGACTCCGTCATGGGCGGACACTGCGAAAGCGAAGCCAGGACCACGCTCGCGGAGCTGTTCGCCGCCGGGTCCGGCCGCACTGTGCGGGGCGTAAGCGGGGCGGGCTACACGGCGGTGGTTTTCCGGGGCTACGCGCTGGTGACGTCGAAAGCGGAAAAGAGGCCGTCCCTGGCGATACTGGCGCTCAATCCAAGGAGCCTGTCGGACGGCTGGTTCTTCTCGGAGGACTACCAGTATTCCCGGCTGGCGTCATATCTCGCGGCGCTGGCCTGCCGGCCGTCCTGGGGGGACTGGCTCGCCTGGCTGCCCAGGCGGATGGGCGCAGAGGAGCTGGACTCGCGAATCACCCGCGACGCGCGGGCAGGCACGGGGCCTGATGCCGGGGAATACTTCCGCTCCATGCGGCGCGACTTGAAGGCCTTCGGTCCGCCGGGACCCTCCCTTGACGAGGAGGAGCGCGGCATCCGGGAGCATTTCCTGGTCAACTACATGTCCACGCGCGTGGACCGGGGGCATCCGATGCTGGCCGAACTGCTCAGCGCTGTCCGTTTGCTCCGCGCAGCCGGAGTGCGCGTGGTGGTGTACGTGACGCCCGTCAACGTCCGGGAGGCTGAGCGCCTCATCGGCCCGCGCTTCGTTGAGGAATTCCGGCGGGACATGGCGGACGCGGCGGAGGTTTTCGGCCGCGAGGGCGTGGCGTTCGCCGACCTGAGCGAACTTCTGGACGGCTCCCGCTTCGTGGACAAGCAGTATGCCTGCGAGCACCTGGACCTGGAGGGCAGGCGCATCCTGGCGGCCAGAGTGGCGGAGGCCGCTGCCCGGGACGCCCCGCCCGGGAGGTGACCTCCCGGCCGGCTGCCCATCATGCCTGCCGGGCGCGAGGGGCATGAACCCGGCAAAGCGTGCTCAGCCGCCGCCAGACCCGGCGTGGCCCGTTCGTCCGTGAGATGGCCCCGCGCGCGGCTATCCCTCCTGCCTCGGGGGCGCAATGGGCACGAGCACGGCGAAGGGCTGCCTGACGCCGTGCGTCTTGGCCAGGTTGTGAAGGCGCATCAGGCTGTACTGGTTCACCTCCAACCCCTTGGCCAGGAGCAGCAGGTTCTCCGGGGTCCTGACGTCCTCGGCCAGGATCATCCCCTCCCGCAACTCTCTCAGGCCGAGCTCCTTGCGGATGAATCCGGTGTCCTCGCATACGTAGCGCTCGAAAGCGTCCAGGATCGCCGGGTCGTAGCGAGGGGCCTGCTTTCTCATAGCCGCCATCACGTCGTGGACGCTCCCGCCGCAGGCCTCCAGCTTGTCGTAATCCAGGCATATCTTGAGCATGCGCGCGCCGTAGGGGATGTGCGCGTGCTCCGCGAAGCCATCCTCCTGATGGAGGATGATCTCGCGCACTTCCTCCAGCCGGGGGATGCTGGAGAGCAGTTGCGCCCCCACGTGCGGGTGCATCTCGAATATCTGCCTCTCCTCGGCCGGGAGGGGCGTCAGGCACCGGTCGCGGCTGACGATCTCCTCCGGAATGAAGATGCACCCGATCTGGGAGAGCATGGAGGCAAGCTCGATCTTCCATTTCTCGCGCACCCCGAGCCGGGCGGCGAGGTTCTTCATGTGCCGCGAGATGCGCTCGGACCGGCCGAAGGCCTCGGGGTTGGTCTGGGCCAGGATTTCCGTGAGCACCTTGATGCAGCCCTGGAGCGTGCCCCGCAAAAGCTCCTTCTCCGCCGTGACCAGGCGGTACTGTTCCAGGGCGGCCTCGACGCTCTTGATGAGGGTCTCCGTGGAGCAGGGCTTGGTGAGGAAGCGGAAGAGATGGCCCTCGTTAACGCCCGCGATGGCGGCGTCCAGATCCGCGTGGCCGGTGAGCATGATCTTCACGGTGAGCGGGCTTATCTCCGAAACCTTCGCCAGAAATTCGAACCCGTCCATCCGGGGCATGCGCAGGTCCGTCACCACCACGGCCACGCCGCCGAGCTTCACCACGGACAGGGCCTCGGAGGGGTCGGAGGAGGTGTCCAGGTGAAACCTGCGCGAGAGGTTGCGCCTGAGCATCGCCAGAACTTTCTCGTCGTCGTCGACGAAGAGGACCTTCACCGGCTGCCTCCCGTTTCGAGGGTTTCCCGGCACAGTTGCCGCCAGCCGTCGAGCCGCCCGGCCATGCCGATGCGCTCCAGATAGTCCGTGTCCATGTTGTGCGGAGCATAGCCCCGGTTGATCACCACCAGCTCGTGCTCCAGGGCGTTGGCGGCATGCACGGCGGCGGTCGCGTTCATGGCCGGCGACGTGAGGGACGAAGGCGCGTGGTGGAAGGCGACAGCTTCCAAAACCCTGTCCGGCAGCCCCCAGAGTCCCAGCAGATAAGCACCGGCCTGGGCGTGGCACGCGCCCAGGATTTTCTGCTCGGCCTCGACGATGGTGGTGTTGCTGTCCCGCGAGGCGGAAACCGCTTCCCGGTAAGCGTGTTGAATCTTGTCGGCCAGCACGAATTTGCCCAGGTCGTGCAGCATGCCCGCTATGAAGCTGTCGTCCTGTTCGTCCGGGGGGAGGTCCTCGGCGGCCGCGATGGCCTTGGCCAGGAGGGCGGTGTTCAGGCAGTGCTCCCACAGCTTGGGGAAGGAGAAGTCCGGGAACTTCCTGGTGTCGAACACCTTGAGCATCTGAAGCCCCAGCACAATCCCCCGGATGGTGTCCACGCCAAGCAGGGTGACGGCCTTCTCCAGCCTGGAGACGTGCATGCGCGGCCCGAAAAAGGACGAATTCACCAGCTTGAGCACGTCGGCGCTCAGGGCGACGTCCCGTGATATGACGGAGGCGATGGCTTCCACGGGGGCGCTCTCGTCGTCCAGGGCCTTGACCAGCCGGGCGTAGACGTCAGGCTGGGCGGGCAGGGCGTCGATGCCGGAGATGAGCGTCCTGAGCTCGTCCGAGAGGATCATGTCCCTGAGCGCGCAACCACGCTCGATGACCTCCGCCAGCCGCTCCGCCGGGACCGGCTTGGTGAGGAACTGGTGGGCCAGGGGTACGGCGCGCATGATGTATTGGCGCTCGGACACACCCGAGAGCACCACGCGCATGGTCCACGGGTAGAGCGCCCGGGTGCGCGCCAGGAGCTGGTGCCCCTCCATGCCGGGCATGCGCATGTCCGCAACCAGCACGTCGAAGGGCTGCGCCGCGAAGGCCGCGAGGGCCTCCTCTCCGGAGGCCAGGAAGGACAGCTCCCAGCGGTCCTGCTTGTCCCAGAGCATGCGGCGGATGGACTTCAGCAGCTGGGGGTCGTCGTCCACGAAGAGGATGCGCTTTTTCATCTCACGTCCTCCCTGACCGCCGGGAAGCGCAGGGTGAAGACCGTTCCCTGGCCCGGGACCGATTCGATGGAGATGTTTCCGCCGTGGCGTTCCACCACGGCATGGACGATGGCCAAGCCCTGGCCGGTGCCCTTGCCCACCTCCTTGGTGGTGAAGAAGGGATCGAAGATGCGGTCCAGGTTCTCCTTGGGGATGCCGACCCCGGTGTCCTGGACCTTGACCGCTATCCAGCCGTTCTCTTGGAATGTGCTCACGGTGATGACGCCCTTCGAGTCCGTTCCCTGGAACCTCTCGCTCACGGCGTGGGCGGCGTTGACCACCACGTTGAGCACCGCCTGGTTGAAGTCGCCGGGGGAGCAGAAAAGGGGGGGGAGCGCCGGGTCCAGCTCCGTGCGCATTTCTGAGTGGTATTTCCACTCGTTGCTGCTGATGGTGATGGTGGACTCGACCGCCTTGTTCACGTCCAGGAGCCGCTTCCCGGCCGATTCCGGATGGGAGAAGCGCTTCATGGCGCTCACGATGGAGGCGACGCGCTCAACACCTGCCAGGGAATCGGATATCGAATCAGGGATCTCGGCAAGAAGGGAGTCGAGCCGGGCGGCCCGCCTGGCATCCTCGATCCGCCCGCCCAGTTCTTGCGCGCAACCGGACCCGGCGACCAGCTCCTCGTAACGGGCGATGAGAGCCGCCAGTTCCCTGAAGGCCTCCTGAAGAAACCCCAGGTTGCCCCCCACGTACTGGATGGGGGTGTTGATCTCGTGGGCGATGCCCGAGGCGAGCAGGCCTATGGATTCCAGTTTCTGGGCCAGGCCAAGCTGGCGCTCCATGGCTTTCTTGGCGCTGATGTCGAAGAGGACCTCGAAGAGGTACTTCCTGTTGTCAGCCGTCCCGTGGATGACGGTCCGGGAGACGGGCACGAGCTTTCCGTCCGGTCTCCGGAGCAGGAATTCGCCTGTCCGAGCTTGGTTGCCTGGGCCGGGAGACATCTCCAGCGAGTTGCCGGACAGGTTCGTAAGGTGGCGTCCCAGGAGTTCGCCATATGGCCTGCCGCGCCAGCTCTCGCGGTCGATGCCGAAGAGCTGCCTGGCGGCGCTGTTCATGTCCTGGATGGTGAAGGATTGCGCGTCGATGGTGATTGCCGCGGCGCCGATGCCTTCCAGAATGGCTTCCCGGACGCCCAGGGCGTGCCGGGCGCTGGATTCGGCCCGCCGCAGGAGGGCCATGTCGCCGGGGTCTTTGTTCATGCCGGCGCGGAAGGAATCATCCCCCGCGTCAGTCATCTCGGCCTCAAGTCCGCCGGGACAGTCCGGGTCAGTCCGCCGCTCACGAGCCAGCCTCCCGTTCCAGGTTTTCCGCGAGCCGGGGCACGTCAAGGATCAGCGCCATGGTGCCGTCTCCGTTGATGGTTGCCCCGGAGATTCCCTCCACCCTGCCGATCAGCCTGCCGAGGTTCTTGATGACCGTCTGCTGCTGACCGATGACCTCGTCCACCGCGATGCCGGTACGGCCGTTTTCGTGGCGCGTCACCACCACCTGCTCCACGGCGGGGCGCTCCCCGCCCAGTTGGAAGGTTTCGCGCAGGCGCAGATATGGCACTATCTCGCCCCGCACATGGAGCGTGCGGTTCCTGCCGGAGGCCGTCCGCTCGTCAAGCGCAAGTTCAACGCATTCCTCCACCATGGAAAGCGGTATGATGTAGAGTTCCTCGCCCACCCGCACCTGGAGGCCGTCGATGATGGCCAGGGTCAGGGGGAGCGTGACCACCATGGCCGTGCCCTTGCCCTGCGCGCTTTCGATGTCCACCGTCCCCCGCAGGGATTCGATGGAACGCTTCACCACGTCCATGCCCACGCCGCGTCCGGAGACGCTGGTGACTTTCTCGGCGGTGGAAAAGCCGGGGGCGAAGACGAGCTGATGGATTTCCTGGACGCCCAGTCTGGCGTCGTGGGGTATGACGCCGCGCTCCACGGCCTTGGCCCTGATTCTGGCGGCGTCCAGGCCGCGTCCGTCGTCCTCGATGCGGATGACCACCGCGCCGCCCGCCTGTTTGGCGGCGAGGCGGATGAGTCCGCGAGGCGGCTTGCCGGAGGCGGTCCGCTCGGCCGGAGTCTCGATGCCGTGGTCGATGGAGTTGCGGAGCATGTGCACCAGGGGGTCGCCCAGCTGCTCGATCACGGTCTTGTCCAGCTCGGTCTCCCCGCCCTCGGCCGAGAGCTCGATCTCCTTGCCGAGCTCCGCCGAGAGGTCCCGCACCAGCCTGCGGAACCTGCTGAAGGTAGTCCCTATGGGCAGCATGCGTATGCCCAGGGTGTTGTCGCGAAGCTCCACCACAAGGCGCTCGATCTCCTCGGCGACGCCGGTCAGCGCCGTGCTGTTCATTCCGGCGGAGATCTGGCTGAGCCTGGCCTGGGCGATGACCAGCTCGCCCACCAGGTTCACCAGGTTGTCGAGCTTTGCGGTCTCCACGCGCAAGGTCTGGGACGCGGCGGGCTTGCCCGGAGCGGGCGGGGGCGGAGCCTCGCGGCAGGCAGGGCTGTCCGGGACGCTGGCCCCGGGAGGTGCCGAGGCCGGCTTCGCGGCGGTTTCGCCCCGCGCGGGCGCGTGCTCTCCGGCATGCTCCAGTTCTTCCACGGCCGCATCGGCGGGGTTGTCCAGGAAGAGGAACACGTCCCGCACGGCGTCCGCTCCGGCGGCAGTGGTGAGGCGCATTTCCCAGCGCAGGCGGCATTGCTTCGTGTCCAGATCCTCCAGGCGGGGTACGCCGCCCGTATCAAGCGCGGTCTCCAGGTTGCCCAGGCGGGAGAGCTCTTCGATGAGGGATGCGGGGTCCAATTTGGCCAGATGCCCGGGGTCGGACGGGGCGAGGACTATCCTGTACGTCTTGCGCGTTCCTTGCGGGGCGGCCGGGGTAGCGGAGGGCGTGGCGGGCACGGCCTCGGGGCCGCCCGCCGCAGTCTGATCGCATAGCGCCGTCATGGCCGCGACCAGGGCTTCGTCCGGATCAGGGTCCTGCTGGGTCCCGGCAACGGGTTCCATCCAGTCCTTCACGGCGAGGGTCAGGTCCACCAGCCGCCGGGACGCCGGCATCAGGCCTGAGCGGACCTGGTCCCATAGGGACTCCATGTCGTGCAGAACCGCCACGGCTCCGCTCAGGCCGAACATGTCGCAGGCGCCCTTGAGGGTGTGCAGGGCGCGGAACACGCGGGCGAGCGGCTCGGTCGAACCTGGGACGCGTTCCATCTCCAGGAGGGCGGAGTCCAGTTCGGCGAGCATCTCCCTGATCTCGTCCGTGAAAAGCGATCCGTTTGTTGGCTGAGCCGTCATGGGAGGGCTCCCGCATTGCTCATGGGGCAGCCTCCTGCCGCGCAGGCGGGCGGGGCCGGCCCCAGGCCGAGGGCGTCCAGGCGTTTCCTGGCCTCGGTGGAGACGCCGGACAGGGCGAGGGTTTTGCCCCTGTCACGAAAGGAGAGGTGGGCCGCGCAGACGAACTGCACGAAGGCCGCGCCGGGAAGCCCGGCCCTGCCCAGGTCCAGTGTCAGTGATGAGCCGGATGCGAGCGCGTTAAGCACTTCCGGCTTCAGTTTGTCCAGCGCGGGCGCGTCCAGATCGCCGGTGAGTTCCAGGATGATCCCGTCCGGGGAGCGGCCTTCCGTTTTGGGGGGCTGGAGGGCTTGGGGGTCGATAACCCTGATGCGCGAGGGATCAAGGGAGAAAAGATACCCCACCACGTCCGGCTCGACGATGGTGGCGAAGATCAGGTGGAAGGGGATGCGGTTGGTGAGCGGGCCGTCCAGGTCGCCGACGGCGTCCAGGTCGATCCTGCTGTCCAGGATGAGCCCGCTCGATTCCATGACCGAAAGGATGTCCAGCGGCGTCTTTCCCCTGGCGTGCACGTCGTGGATGAGGTCGTATTCCACAAGGTAGAGGTTCTTGCCGCCCTGGAGGGATTGCCTGAGCGTCAGCATGTCCAGGCTGAAGGAGGCGGTTCCGGGCAGCGAGATGTCGAGCTTGCTGCCCATGAGCGGACGCTCCTGCTCGGGAAGGTGGCTTGAGACCAGGCCGGCCAGGGCGTCGAGAGTCCCGGAGATGTCGCGCCCGTTGCCGTCTTTTCCTGATTCCACCAGCGCGCGCAGCAGGTCGAATCCGGCCAGCAGAGGGGAGACGGTGCCGGGGCCTGGGACCATCTCCCCGGTGCGCATCATGTGCAGCAGGGTCTCCAGGCGGTGGGCCAGGTCGCGAGCCTTCTCCAGGCCGAGGAATCCCGCCCCGCCCTTGATGGAGTGGGCGGCCCTGAACACCGTGTTCACCAAGTCCGGGTCGGCTCCGGCTCCGGCCTGCTCCATGTCCAGCAGGCTCTCCTCGATGCCGGTCAGGTGCTCGCGGGCATCCTCGATGAAGCATGACAGTATGTCGTCGTCCGATTCCATGAGCGTCCCTAGGGGTTCACGCTGAAATGCTTGTCCAGGCGCATGGCGCGCATAAGCGACAGGATGTCCTGGGAAACGTTGATCAGGGTCAGCTTGCCGGATTGCTTGGCCAGGCTGTTGTGCGCGGCCACCAGAAGGCCAAGCCCCACCGAGTCGACCATTTCCACGCCGTCCATGTCGATGGTCAGGCCGCCCGGATGATCGGCGGCCGCCTTCCTGAGGGTCTCCTTGAACCGCAGCGCCATGGAGGCCACGATGTCCTCGCCGGGCCTCAGGACAGGCCCTCCGGATTGGTTTTCGCTCATGCCTTAGCTCCGAGCCTCCAGATCGACCATGAAAACGACTTCGTTGCCCTTGTCATTGAAATGCAGCTTCCTGGAATAATGGTTCAATATGGCAAGCCCTCTTCCGGACACCATCTCAGGAGCAGGCGACCGCGGAGGCAATCCCCTCCAGTCGAAGCCTGGGCCGGGGTCGCTCACCTCGACAAGGGCCATGCCGTCCTCGACGCCCAGTTGGCATCGGACCCATAGGGAGCCGTCCAGTGCGCATCCGTGCACTGCCGCGTTTATGAGGGCCTCACGCAGAGACGTGAGCACCGGAAAGAGGTTCGCCCTCCCCCGGCCCCGGGAGAAAAAGGCCCTGGCTGTCTCCACCGCCCGGTCCACGCTCTCCAGGCTGGCGGGAATCTCCAGCAGGAGACGGCCGTCCCTCGATGACACGGCCACGCCCTTGTTGTCGCCATTGATTCCCATTTACACCTCCACGGCCAGAAGAACAACATCATCCGTCAAGGTGCCGTCCATGCGGACCAGGTCGGCCAGGATCGCACCGGCCGCGTCGTCCAGCGCCGCCCCGGCATTCCGCGCGCATGCGTCCAGGAGCTCTGCCTGTCCGCGGACCAGCGTCCGCCCGGGCCTTTCCAGGAGGCCGTCGGTGTACAAATAGAACCTGTCGCCGGGGCTGACGCTGATTTTCATCTCCTCGTGATGCGTGCTTGCGAAGCATCCGAGAACGTCGCCCTCGGGGCAGAGCAGCTCGGGGGCGCATCCCAGCCTGTGCAGCACGGGGCTGGGATGCCCGGCCCGGACCAGCCGCGCCTTGCCGGACGCACGGTTCAGAGCGAGATAGGCGGCGGTGAGCATCTGCCCCTCGGAGAGCACCTGGCGGAGCACGCTGTTCATGGTGGCGAAGGTGTCCGCCGGAGCGTAGACAGGGCCGGCGTTCTGCCGGATGAGCGTCTTCACCGCCGGGGTCCAGAAGCTCGCGCCCAGGTCGTGGCCGGTCACGTCGGCGGCGAAGTAGCCGTGGGAGCCCTCGCCGATGTCGAACACGTCGTAGATGTCGCCGCCAGCCTCATGCACGGTGTGGAAGCGCACGGCGAAGCCAGCCCGGGGCAGGTCGGCGGGAGAGACCAGGATTGCCTGCTGGGCCTGGCGCAGGGCGGAAAGCTTGGCGGCCTGCTCCTCCACGAGAGCCTGCCGCGCGCGGCTGAGCCGAAGATGGATGCGCGCCCGGGCAACCACCTCCGCGCCAAGGAACGGCTTGGTGACGTAGTCCACCGCGCCCGATTCCAGGCCACGCAGCTTGTCGTCCGTTTCGGACAGGCCGGAGAGAAATATGATTGGTATGCCGCAGGTTTGCGGTGTTCTTTGAAGCCTATCGCAGACGGCGAATCCGTCCTCTCCGGGCATGACTATGTCCAGGATGATGAGCTCCGGACCGTGGCGCACGGCCAACTCGATGCCTTCATTGCCGGAGGCGGCTTCCAGTATCCTGAAACCGGCCTCGGCCAGCGACCAGGCAAGGACTTTTCTGTTCATGGGTTCGTCGTCGATGACGAGTATGAGCGGGGCCGGTGAATGTGCGTACACGGAAAACCTCTTTGCCTGAATGTAGCCAAGCGCGGCGGATATTGCCAGAACATTCAAACCGAACAGGGTGCGTATCATATGGGCGCGCGCCCGGCTGCGTTTCGAGCGCCGGAGCCGCGCGCGGACTCGCTCCCGCCCGGGGGGTGAAAAATTTGAGGGAAAAGTCAAAAAGTCGTTGACCTTTTGCGTCAACCTCCATAAAAGCCCCCTTCTGCCTGACGGGGACGGCGTCTCCGGGCAGGCGGAAAGCGACGGTTCTTTCACAAACGAAATCGACCTTT
>JBMORI010000122.1:0-41993 GCA_049322415.1 Thermodesulfobacteriota bacterium
GCTTCCTTGGCCTGGTCCGGGATGGGCTTCGTGTCGGGAGGCGGGGGAAGCTCGGTCTTCTCGCCGGGAGGCGTGGGGGCGTTCGACTGGCCCGCCGGGCCGGGGCCCTCCCAGCCGGGGGCGGCTTCCGGCTTGACGCCGGGGCCGGGCAGCCGCAGATCCACGAGCTCAACCTCGTAGACGGGCACGTCAAGCTTTATGCGGCTCAGCTCCAGGTTGGAGAGCAGCACGCCGCCCAGCACCAAGGTCAGGTGCAGGAAAAGGGAGAAGAGCCAGCTCAGATAGCGCATGGCGGATGAGTGCCGAAGTTACGCCCGGAAGGGGTCATTTCTTCGCGCGGCCCTGGGGTTTGTCTTCCTTGACGGGCTCGGGCTCGGCCACCATGCCCACCTTGTCCACGCCCGCGCCCTTGATCGCGCCCATGGCCTGGACCACCACGCCGTAAGGGACCTCCTTGTCGGCGCGGATGAAGAGCATCTTGTTCTGGTCCGTGACCAGGCGCTTGATGTGGCCCGGCAGCTCGTCCAGGGTCACCTGGTACTGGTCCAGGTGGAACGAGCCGTCCTTCTTGATGGTCAGCACCAGGTTCTCGGACTCCTTGGGCAGGCTGGTGACGGTCTGCGTCTTTGGAAGATCGACCTCCAGGCCCTGGGTCATCATGGGCGCGGTGACCATGAATATGATGAGCAGCACGAGCATCACGTCCACGAAGGGCGTGACGTTGATCTCGGCCAGGAAGCCGTCGCCGCCTCCGCCGGTGGACATGCCCATGCTAGTAGTCCTCCCTCATGCGGGACGCGGGCTTGGCCGATTCCGGCCTTGGCTGCTTGGGAGCCCAGCTGACCTCGCGCTGGATGCGGTTGAGGAAGGCTCCCGAGAAGCCGATCAGTTCGCGTTCGATGTGGCGGATGTAGCCCAGGAAGAAGTTGTAGGCCAGGGTGGCGGGTATGGCCACGCCCAGGCCGATGGCCGTGGCCACCAGCGCCTCCGAGATGCCCGGCGCCACGGCGGCCAGGGCGGCGGACTGCTGCAGGCCGATGGCGTGGAAGGAGTTCATGATGCCCCAGACCGTGCCGAAAAGGCCGATGAAGGGGGTTGCGTTGGCGCAGGTGGCCAGAAACGACAGGGACTTCGTGAGCATGCCGAGCTCCGAGGCCACGGCCTGGCGAAGGGTGCGGCGGATGTTGTCCATGGCCACGCGAGATTTTTCGGCGGGGTCCAGGTCGGCCTCCTCCATGCGCATGAGTTCCTCGAAGGCCTGGAGGCCCACCGCGTAGCAGGGCGACTGCTTGTGCTGGCTCACGGCGCGCATGGCGGTCTTCAGGTTCTCGGACTCCTGGAAGAGCCTGGAGTCCCGGGCCGCGTCCTTGCGGGCCGAGGAGAGCGTGAAGAGCTTCAGGAAGATGATGCTCCAGCTCGCCAGGGACATCGCCGCCAGAACGGCCAGAACGAATTTGACGGTGAGGGTCGCGGAGGCCAGCATCGACAGGATGCCGCCGTGCGGCGTCAGGGTATCCAGCATGTCTTCACCTTGTTGCAGTGTCTGCTTGTTCCAGAAGCAACCGCGCGAGCTCAGGGAGGGCCTCCTCGGCCCTGGCCCTTACGGACGCGTCGCACAGATGCTTCATGCGGCTCGGTTCCAGGTTGATCTCGGCCACCTTGCCGCCGTACTGCTTGGTCAGTCCGGGCAGGGAGCTGGCCGGGGCCACCTCGCAGGAGGTGCCCACGATGAGCGTCAGCTCCGCGCCGCAGGCCAATTGACCGCTTTTGTTGAGGGCGTCAAGAGGGATGGCCTCCCCGAAGAAGACTATATCCGGCCGCACCACGCCGCCGCACTCGCAGCGCCAGGGGGCGGTGGCCATGGTGATGGTGGCGGCGGTCCCTGAATCATGGGCCCTTGAGCATGAATGGCAGCGCCAGGAGGCCATGCTGCCGTGGAATTCCACCACGTTTCTCGATCCGGCGCGCTGGTGCAGCCCGTCAATGTTCTGGGTGACGAGGGCCTCCACGAGCCCGGCCCGTTCGAGGCCTGCCAGGGCCGCGTGGGCGGGGTTGGGGCCGGCGCGGTTCATCACCCACACGGCGTCCAGAAGGAATTTCCAGACGTCCATGGGGTTTTCGTCCAGCGCATCGACGGTGGCCACTTTCATTGGGTCGTACTTGGACCACAATCCGCCCGGGCTGCGAAAGTCGGGGATTCCGCTGGCCACGGAAATACCGGCTCCGGTGAGCACCAGCACCTTTCCGGAAGCGGGCCAGATGCGGGCTATGCTTTCAATGTCATGCGGCATTGCAGTGAAAACTCCATGCGCGGGCCATGCGTGACGCATGCGTTGCATCGCCCAGGTGCGGCGCTAGCAGATAAGTTCTGGGCTGCAAAGGCCAAATGACCGGGTGGTCCGGGCCATGCTGCTCCATCTGCCGTCGCTCATCCCGTAAGGGATGTATATCGTTTCGGAATCCGAAAAGATTGCCTGATCATTACAATCTGTTCATGGATTGCATGTCCGCTATGCACCCGGCGGGCTCTGGATGCAAGCGCCATTCTCGCCCTGGCGGGCGCGGAGTCCGGGGCTGCCCGCCCGGCCAAGAGCGTCGTAACGCAATCGTCATGATGGGGGATTATGTATTGCCCGCGGATTCCCATCCGCGAGAAGCGCGGATGTTGTCCGCCATGAGGACGGAGAAGATGAAGAAAAGCATTTTGTTTCTCTGCACCGGAAACTCGTGCCGCTCCCAGATGGCGGAAGGCTGGGCCAGGGCGCTCAAGGGCGATGTCCTGGAGGCGTACTCCGCCGGGGTGGCGCGTCACGGCATGAACCCCAACGCCGTGAAGGTCATGGCAGAGGCCGGGGTGGACATCGCCAGGCAGACATCCAAGACCGTGGAGGACCTCCCGGCCATGGAGTTCGACTACATCGTGACCCTGTGCGGCCACGCGGCCGAGAACTGCCCGTACTTCCCGGGAAAGGGCCGGCGGATGCACGTGGGCTTCGACGATCCCCCCGCGCTGGCGAAGACCGCCGCGAGCGAGCAGGAGGCTCTGGGGCACTACCGGCGCGTGCGCGACGAGATCAGGTCCTTCGTGGAAGGGATGCCGGGCAACCTGGACGCTGGCTGAGCATCGGATCGCGCCGGGATGCACGCGCAGCCCGGCAAGGACCGGTCTTCCGGGGACGCCGCGAGAGTCCGGAGCTACTGCCCGTCCTCCTCGATGGGCGGCTCGCAGGGGACCGCGTCCACCACGCCCCCGAGGGCCGCGTCCGGAACGCACCCGCCATCGCCGTCCTGAGCGGCCGCTTCCGGTTGCGCGGCCTCGTCCACGAATTCCACTCCCTTGTGGCGCGCGAACACCAGAAAGCCGGTGTGGGCGACCATGCGGTCTTCGGGGCGCAGCCGGTCGGCCACGGGCTTGTAGCGGCGCAGCATGATCTCAAGCACCTCCACCTCGTCGAAGTCGGAGGTCTCAAGGCCGCGCAGCAGGTCCGATATCTGGTTGGTGGTGGGCAGCAGGAAGCCGACGGGCGCGCCGGGACAGATGATGTCAGCCGCCTGGGAAAGGTAGTCCCATGGGGTGCGCACGTCCAGGAACAGGCCGTCCGCGCCGCGCGCCTCCTCGGGGAATCCCCCGGCGATGTCGCGGTGGAAGAAGTCCACGCGGTGGCCAAGGCCCGCGCGCTGCACGTTCTCGCGGGCGTTCTTCGAGAATTCCTCGCGCCGCTCGCAGGAATAGACGCGGCCGGTGTCGCCCACCATCCACGCCAGGGCCGTGGTCAGCCCGCCCGAGCCGCTGCCCGCCTCCACGATGCGCCTGCCCGGCCCGACGCCGAGTTTCAGGAGCACGTAGCCGATCTCCTTGGGATACATGATGGTGGTGGAGCGGCGCACGCCCTTGATGCAGTCGGAGAGGCTCGGGCGCAGCACGCGGAACGCGAGGCCCTTGTGGGTGCGCACCACGGAGCCGAAGCCTGCACGGGCCACGTCCTCCATCTTGAGGAGCCCCTCCTGGGTGTGGAAGGAGTGGGCGGGGTCCAGGGCGCGAAGATAGCGCTTGCCCTCGGGGCTTATGAGAAGTACCAATTCGCCGGTTTGAATCATGCCGGAGTTCATCCTTTTCATGCGTGTTGCGAAGCACGCCAGTTTGGCCCCAGCGGCCCTACCTGTCAAGCCGAGGCACGCCCATGCGCGCTGACGATCACGGTCTGATATTCGGCCCCGTCCGTTCCGGCCGCCTGGGCTCATCGCTCGGCCTGGACCTTCTGGGCGCCAAGATATGCTCCTTCGACTGCCTGTATTGCGAGGTGGGGCCCACCCGGGCGCTGACCTCCGCCCGCAAGCCCTACGTCCCCGCCGAGAAGCTCCTGGGGGAGCTGGCCAGCTGGCTCTTCAACCCGCATCCGGACTTCGACGTCATCACTCTGGGGGGGATGGGCGAGCCCACCCTCAACTCGGACATGGGGCGCATCATCGAGGGCGTTCGTGAGCTTGCCCCGGGCGCGCCCGTGGCCGTGCTGACAAATTCGAGCCTCCTGGGCGACCCCCGGGTGCGCACTGAGCTGGCCATGGCGGACATCGTGCTGCCTTCCCTGGACACCCTGGTTCCCTCGGAGTTCGCGGCCGTGAACAAGCCGCTCTCCGGCATGTCCTTGGTGGACATCAAGCGCGGCCTCCTGGAGTTCCGCAAGCTCTTTCCGGGCAGGCTCTACCTGGAGGTGCTGGTCCTGGCCGGGGTGAACGACTCCGCCGAGAACCTGGAACGCCTGCGCGCCTTCGCCGAGAAACTCGCGCCGGACAGGGTGGACGTGGTCACCATGAGCCGCCCCGGCGCCTATCCCCAGGCCCTGCCCGCGCCTCCGGCCACGCTGGAGCGCTTCAGGGAAGTGCTTTGCGCAAGAAGCGCTTGCGTGGCGGAAGTGCCGGAAAAGTCCGGACAATTCGCGCCGCCTCTGGACAACGAGCCGCCCCAGGAGCTACACACCTTGAGCATGAGGGTGCTCGACTCGCTCGCCCGGCGTCCCCAGACGGCGGAAGGGTTGGGAGTGGCGCTCGGAGTAAGGCCCGGCATCCTCGGAAATTTACTGGACGATCTCGCCTCGCGGGGGCTCGTGAAGCCCACCCGCCTGGGCGGCGAGACGTTCTACTTGAGGGGCGGGAAGTAGCGGGCGCAATGCCGCTTCATCCCCCCGAGGAATTCACGGTTTCAACGCGCGGCGCGCTCCCTTTGGGATGCGCCCGCGCCCAGACGGACCGCCGGCCCCGGGAAAGGGGCCGACAAAGTCGCATCGCGCCCGTTCCACCGGCGCACCAGGGCGGTCCCAGCAGGAGAATTTCCATGGCTGCGAAGAAGCGCAAGCGCAAGATGTTCATCTCCGTGCTTCCCGGAGAGGAAGTCGAGGTGGCGGTGGCCGAGGACGGCGTCCTCCAGGAATACTACGTGGAGATGACCCACCAGGCCAAGACCCGCGGCAACATCTACAAAGGCAAGATCCACAACATCGACCCCTCCCTCCAGGCGGCCTTCATCAACTACGGCGCCGAACGCAACGGCTTCCTCCAGATCGACGAGGTCCACCCCGAATACTATGTCGACGAGCCCTCCGGCGAGCGCAAGGGCAAGTATCCGCCCATCCAGAAGGTGCTCAAGAAGGGCCAGGAGATCCTCATCCAGGTGGTGAAGGAGCCGACCGGCAACAAGGGCGCGTTCGTCACCAGCTATCTGTCGCTGCCGGGACGCTATTTCGTGCTCACGCCGGGACGCGAGCAGAAGGGCATCTCCCGCAAGGTGGAGGACGAGGACGAACGCAAGCGCCTGAAGGAGATCGCCGCAGGAGTGAAGCTGGACGAGGGCATCGGCGTCATCGTGCGCACCGCCTCCATCGGCCAGTCCAAGGCCGCCCTGGAGCGCGACATCAGCTATCTGAAGCGCCTCTGGAAGGAGGTTCGCGGACGCGGCGCCTCCGCCCCCAACCCGGACATGATCTACCAGGAGCCCGACCTCTCCGCCCGCGCTGTGCGCGACTACCTCACCGACGACGTGAACGAGGTCTGGGTGGACGACAAGGACACCGCGCAGCGCGTCACCGAGATGGCCGCGCTGGTGTTCCCGCGCCGCCAGGGCCTGGTGAAGCACCACGCGGACAGCGAGCATTCCATGTGGGAGCGCTTTAACCTGCGCAAGCAGATAGAGCAGCTCCACGGCCGCGACGTGGCCCTGCCCTCGGGCGGCAGGCTGGTGATCGACCACACCGAGGCCCTCACCGCCGTGGACGTGAACTCCGGCAAGATCGGAGGCGAGACCAATTTCAAGGAGATGGCGCTGCGCACCAACATGGAGGCCGCGGTGGAGGTGGCCAACCAGCTGAGGCTGCGCGACATCGGCGGCCAGGTGGTCATCGACTTCATCGAGCTCAAGGACCGCAAGCACGTGGCCGAGGTGGAGAAGGCCATGAAGTCGGCCATGAAGATCGACCGCGCGCGTCATGACGTGGGCAAGATCTCCCGCTTCGGCCTCATGGAGATCGTGCGGCAGCGCATGGGCTCCTCGGCCATGTCGGTCTCCACCGAGACCTGCCCCTGCTGCAACGGCACGGGAACCCGGCGGAACCTGGAGTGGCAGTCGCTCATGGCGCTCAGGGACCTTTACCGTCTGCTCCGGCGCACGGGCGCGGGCGAGTCCGTCACCTACCGGACATCCCAGGAGCTGGCATTCTACCTGCTCAACCAGAAGCGCGAGCGCCTCCAGGCCCTGGAGGAGCAGTACGGGAAGTCGATCAGCATCCTGCCGGAGTAGCCTGTGTCCGCCTCGCGAACACCACGCCGCTCTCCATGCCCGGACGGCCCCTCGCCGTCCGGAGGGGAGTAGGACGTGCTTCTTGCGCACGCCTGCTGCGGCCCCTGCTCCATAACCGTGTTCCAGGCCCTGGCCGGGCGGGGGGTGGCTTTCGCGGGGTTCTACCACAATCCCAACATCCATCCCCTCACGGAATACCTGCGCCGCAAGGAGGCCCTGGCCGAGGTGGGGCGGCGCATGGGCGTGGACATCGTCTTCGCTGACCAGGAATACGACCCCGCCGCGTTCCTGCGCCAGGCGGCCTTCCGTGAGGCGGACCGCTGCCGCTTCTGCTACGAGATCCGCCTGGACAGGGCCGCTCGCGAAGCCAGGGAGAGGGGATTCGAGGGCTTCACAACCACGCTGCTTTACAGCAAATACCAGGACCACGAAGCCATCCGCGCGGCCGGGGAAGCCGCCGCCAGCGTCCACGGAGTCGCCTTCGCCTACGTGGACTTCCGTCCCGGCTGGGACGAAGGCATACGGCTCTCCAAGGAGTGGGGGCTCTACCGCCAGCCCTACTGCGGATGCATTTTCTCCGAATTCGACAGGTACAGGAAAAAACTCGGGCGGCCCTCGCCCTGACAGCTCCGGGCAGAATTTATGGTGAAACCTCGAAATCAGTTGCCGTTCGAGCGTCAAACCGAACCGGAGCGCTTGGTCCGTTGCGCCGCGAACGCAGACGGCAGGTTGGGAACTCTTTGCCGCCGCGCCATTTTGGCCGCGCTTCTGGCCGTGTTCCTTGCCGCGCCACCGTGCGCCGCCGCATCCTCCGGGGACAGGGCGGCTCCCCCGCGAAACGTCCTCATCATCTTCCCCTTCAGCCAGGATTTCCCGGTCCATGCCCAGCTGGCAAAGGGGTTCAGGGAAGGTCTCCTCACGTCCGGCACGCCGGTGCGCATAACCTACGAATACCTGGATCTGGAGCGCTTCGCGGACCAGAAAAGCTACCTGGAGGACGTGGCCCGCTTCCTGGAGGCCAAATACGGCGCCATCAAGCCGGACGTGGTGGTCTCTGGCGGGGCGCTTCGCGATTTCATGGACGCGTATGGCCAGCGGATGTTTCCGGGCGTCCCCGTGGTGTTCCCGAAGGACGGGAACGCCGCGCTGGAGGCGGCAGGGGAAGGTTCCGCCCTCGACGAATGCGCCAAGAGCGTGGAGATAATTTTCCGAACGAGGCCGTCCACGAAAAAGCTGTACGTGGTCCTGGGTGATTCCGAAGAGGAGCGCGCGGTCGGCGCGGTGATCGCCCAGGTGGCCAAGCGGTGGCGGGACAGGGCGGACTTCGTCTTCACCAGCGACATGCCCTACGCCGGGATGCTCGAAGCCGTTCGCGGCGCGGAAAAGGATTCGGCGGTCCTGTTCGTGAGGTGGTTGCGCGACGCCCAGGGCGTCTCCTTCCTCCCGGAGGACGCCCTGGCCGATGTCTGCCGGGTGTCCGGAGCGCCCGTCTACGGCGTGGTAGCCCATTCCCTTGGAAGCGGGGTGGTGGGCGGCTATCTGTTCAGCTTCGAGCTTTTCGGGCGGAGGCTGGCGGAGGAGGCCCTGGCGAGGCTTCGCGGGGAGGGCGCGAAAGGGGACCTCGTGCCGGCTGCGGGGGAGTACGCCTTCGACTGGCGCGAGCTCAAGCGCTGGAACATCGATGAAAGGACATTGCCGCCGGAAAGCAGGATCGAGTTCCGCAAGGTGTCCCTGTGGGAGGAGCATGGCGGAATCATCCTGGCCGGGGCGGCCGTGGCGCTGATCGAGACGGGCCTGATAGCGGCGCTCGTGATCAACCGGGCCCACCGCCGGAGATTCGAGGCGCAACTCGAGCTTCTGAACGAATCCCTGGAGGCGGCCGTGTCCGAGAGGACCAGGGACCTCAACGGGGCCAACGCCGAGTTGGTCGAGGCCAAGCGGTTGCTGGAGCAGATGAACGAGCGGCTCGACCAGGCGTCGCGAACAGACAGCCTCACCTGCCTCTACAACCGGCGGCACCTGGAGGGGGTGTTCGCCCGGGAGGACGCCAGGGCGCAGCGGAAAGGCGACCCCTATTCCGTGATCGTGTGCGACATCGACTTCTTCAAAAGCGTCAACGACAAGCATGGACACCATGCCGGGGACGAACTCCTGCGGCAGGTGGCCCGGATGCTTGAGCGGGCTGTCAGGCCCTACGACACGCTGGCCCGCTGGGGCGGCGAGGAATTCATCCTCCTGCTCCCGGGGACCGATTGCGCGCAAGCGGCGTTCATCGCCGAACGCATTCGCACTGAAATCATGGACACGGAGCACGGCTGCGCTGGCCGGATCGTCCGCATCACCATGACCCTGGGGGTGGCATCCTGGCATCCCGGCGACTGCGTGGACGACGTGATCAAGCGCGCGGACGCGGCCATGTACGAGGGCAAGCGCTCAGGCCGCAACCGGGTGGTGGCCGGGTGAGCCTGCCTCCGCACTCCGCGTCGAAGCCGTGAGGGAGTCCAAGCGGACCGGTCCCTCTGGCCGGGGGAGTCTTTTCCCCGCCAGGCGTTTGGTATAGTCCTTTCCGATGCTCCTCTACGTCCACGTGCCTTTCTGCGCCGCCAAGTGCCGCTACTGCGCGTTTTCGTCCCAGGTCATGGACATGGACGCCCTGGATGCCTGGGAGCAGGCCGTCGCCGCCGAGGCCGCCCACTACGGCAGAATGCTCGGGAAGCCTGCCGTGGAGACGGTCTATCTGGGCGGAGGCACGCCGAGCCTCCTGCCGCCCTGGGCATTCGAGCGACTGCTGCGGTCCCTCAAGCGAAACTTCGCCATACCCAAGGACATCGAATTCACCCTGGAGGCCAACCCGGAATCCGCCGTGGACATGGACCTCATGAAGCTCTGGCGCGGGGCCGGGGTGAACCGGGTGTCGCTCGGCGTGCAGTCCCTGAACGAAGCCGGGCTTGCCATGCTGGGCCGCCCGCACTCCGTGGCGGACGTTCATGCCTCGGTGCAACGCCTGCGAGCCGCTGGCTTCGCCAACCTATCCGTGGACCTCATCTGGGGCCTGCCGGGCCAGCGTCTCAAGACCTGGCTGGACACCCTCAAGGCCGCCGTTCGCCTCGGCCCGGAGCACATATCCGCCTACGGGCTGACGCTAGAGCGCGGTACGGAGCTTTCCCGGCGCGTGGCCGAAGGCGGCCTCGGACTGCCGCCCGATGACGAGGCGGCAAAAATGTACGTGCACGGCGGGGATTTCCTCGAGGAGCAGGGCTACCTGCATTACGAGATCAGCAACTTCGCCCGCATGGGCTACGCTTCGCTCCACAATCAGGGTTACTGGCAGGGCAAGGAGTATCTTGGGCTCGGGCCGTCGGCGGTGTCCACCATCGCGGGCAAGCGCTGGGAGAACCCCCGGTCCGTGGCTGAGTACGCCGAGGCCGCCAGGGACAGGAGATGGGGCGCGGACGCTGAGGAACTGACCCCGGAGGTGAGGGGCAGGGAGCTTCTCATGCTCGCTCTCCGGACATCCCAGGGCATGAGGCTCTCGGAGTACAGGCGGCTCACGGGGCGCGACCTGGTGGCGGCCGAGGGGAAGCTCCTGGGTGCGCTCAGGCAGAAGGGGCTCGTGCGCATTAAGGACGGCAGCCTGAAGCTCACCCGGCAGGGGCTTCTGGTGTCCAACCAGATCATCGGGCGCATTCTTTTTCCGGAGTGACGCAAGCGTTCCGGCGGCCTCGCGCGTACCCTGAGGGGAACCTGGCCTTATTCCCCGCCCTCTTTACGAAAATCCGCCGGATATCGTAAAGGACCCTCAGCCAAGGAGCGGCTCGCCAAGGTTCGGCGGACAACATCCACCGCCTGACAACGCCAATCGAAACCACCCTATCCCTGGAAATGGAGATTGCAATGAACACATTCAGAATACTGCTATTCTCTGTCCTGGCCGCCGTCTGTGCCCACAGCCACGCCCTGGCCCAGGAGGGCCAGCCAGTGGGCGAATCGGGGCGCGTCACCATGACCGTCGGGCGCGGGGCCATGCTCATCAGCGTCACCGGGGGCTCGGGCAAGCTCATGTTCCAGGGCATGCAGTACGACTTCAAGGTGGGCGGACTTGGATTCGGCCTGCTTGGCGTGACCAAGGTGGAAGCCGAGGGCGAGGTTTACCACCTGAACCAGGTCGAGGATTTCGCCGGGGCCTACGTGCAGGGCTCGGCCGACTGGGCGGCGGGCGGAGGCGAGGGCGTCTTGTGGCTCAAGAACTCCAAAGGAGTGCTGATGCGCCTTCGCTCAAAGACCAAGGGCGTCTCGCTGGCCATAGGCGGAGAGGGTCTTGTGATCCGATGGGCGAAATAGGCCGTTCGCGCCGATTTGCGTTTGCCCTGAACCCCGGCCGGTGGCAAGAGTAGGGCGAACGCCCTCGCGGCCAACACGCAATCCAAGGAGCCAGCCCCTCATGAACCATCGCCTCGGCGTCCGCATGTTCTGTCTGTTCGCCGTCCTGATCCTTTCGCTCCTGTCCGCTTCCGCGTGGGCCCAAGGCAAGGAGCCTTCCGGAAAGCCGCTCCCAACCGATTCCAAGGCGCAGAGGCAGCCCACGGGCAAGGCCCTGCCCGCCGAAGGCGAGAAGCCCTCGGGCAACGTCACCATGGAGTTCGGCCAGGGCGGTTTCATCCTGAGCGCCAGCGGTGGCAGGGGCACGCTCATCTTCCATGGCAGGAAGCATTCCTTCAAGGTGGGCAGCCTCGGGGTGGGCGGTTTCGGCGTCTCCAGGATCACCTCGCTGGGCGAGGTCTACAACCTGAAACGCCTTGAGGATTTCCCCGGCACGTACTTCCAGGCCCGGGCAGGGTACACCGCCCTGGACGAGGGCAAGGGCGTGCAGTGGATGGAGAACACCAACGGAGTGGTCCTTAAGCTGCGCAGCACGTCCAAGGGGCTGGCGTTGCACCTGGGCGCTGACGGATTCATCATCGAGATGGGCGAGCCCAAGCAGGCAGCCAGGAAGAAATAGAGGCGCGCGGCTGGAGCGGACCGGCCGCGCTATCCTGACGGTTCGTTTTGTCAACACCCGAGGAGGGACCGGTCATGCGGACAAGAACCCCTCTGCACGCGGCGTTTCTTATCCTGCTGGCCCTCGCGGCCTGCGCGAAGCCCATGGATTCCGGAAGGGACAGGCCTGAACCGGCCTCCGCCGGTCTGGTGGAGACGGACCAGCGCCAAGCCAGCGGGCGCGTGACCCTGGAGTTCGCCCGCGGTGCTTTCCTCGTAAGCGCCATGGGAGGGAGCGGAACCCTCGTCTTCGAGGGGGAAGAGCACGGGTTCAAGCTTGGGGGCGCCGGTGTGGGCGGGCTCGGGGCCAACGTGGCCACGGCCGGGGGGACGGTGTACAATCTCAAGAGATTGGAGGACTTCCCCGGGGCGTATGTCAAGCTTGAGGGCGGCCATGCGGTCTGGAAAGGCGGGGGCGCGCTGTGGCTGCGCAACGCCAGGGGCGTCACGCTCGAGTTGCGGTCCAGCACGACGGGGGCGATGATGACCGTGGGCGCGGAAGGCCTGGTCATCATGATGAACGGGCGCTAGTGACTGGCCCTTGAAAGACACACCCGCGCCTTTCAATGCGCGCCGCTAGAACTTCTCCTTGGCCTTGCCGATGGCGTCCTTGAGATCGTGGAAGGCGTTGTCCACCCCTTCCTTGAGCTCCTCCCATGCGGACTGCCCCCCCTTCCTGAGGAGCGAGAGCTTGTAGCGGGCCAGATCGTACTTGGATTCCAGCTTTCCCAACTCGCTTTCGTACTTGCCGAAGAAGTCCTGCCCCCTGGCCTCGGCCTTGGCCTTGGTCTTGTCTATCTTCTCGCGGAACTTCTTTAGCTTCTCGTCCATGCGGACGCCGAATTGCTCGCGCTCTGGCATGGGGTCCCCCTGTTCTTCATTAATGGTGCAATCACGGTATATTGCCAAATATCTTGTATGACCGTCCGGCCAATTTTGCAAGGCCGGGCGGTCAAATGGCCTCATCCGAAGTGGTCGAATCCGGTCCTCTGGAAAGGCTTGCCGCCGAGTCTGACCCCGGGCGTCCGCGACACTTCGCCTACGGCCCACACTCCCGGGACGTGGGTGAACACCTCCAGGAAAATCTGGCGCGGGCAGGCCCCGAGCAGGGCGTAGTCCTCTCCGCCAAGCACGGCAAGTTCCGCCGGGTCCTCTCCGGCAAGCTCCGCGTAGCGCAGGACCTCGGGGTGCAGCGTGTCGGGGTCCAGGGCGATGTCCGCTCCGAGCTTAGGTCCCAGGAAGCGGGGCAGGTCGCGGGCCAGGCCGTCGGAGACGTCCATGAGCCCCCGGACGGGGCGGATGTTGGCCAGGGCCAGACCGTCGGCCACCCTGGACGCGGGGCGAAGGTGCGCGGCCACCGCCTCGGGCCACTCTCCGGCGGCGCCGGGGCCGTTCTTCTCCAGGACGCCCAGCCCCACGCGGGCAAGCCCGATGTCGCCCACCACGAAAAGCACGTCTCCGGGCAGGGCCCTGCCGCGCTCCAGGAAGCGGCCCCCCTTGCCCTGCCTGCCCCAGAGCGTCACGGCCATGACGATCTTGTCCGAGGCGTTCAGGTCGCCTCCCACGAGGGGGATGTCCAGTTCGCGGGCCAGTCCGGCCATGCCGTCCAGCACGCCCTCCCAGTATGATGCTGGTGTGTCCGGCGGACCTGCCAGCCCGAGGCTGAAGCCCACGGGCTCGCCGCCCATGCCCGCCATGTCGCTCACGTTGACCGCAAGAGCCTTGTGGCCCGCGTCTGCGGGGGAGAAGTAGGCCCGGCGGAAGTGGACGTCCTCGATGAAGAGGTCGGTGGTGAGGGCCATGGTTTCCGGACATGTGAGCACGGCGCAGTCGTCGCCTCTGCCAAGGAGCATGTGTGGGTGCTCGTTGGTGAAGCGGGCCGAGATGGCTGCCAGGAATTCGTCTTCGGAACGCAAGGGGGTGTTCATGATCGCCTGAGGTACCCCAGGGAAAGCCCGGCGGCAAGCGTCGCCTCGGTGACCACCGTGGCCAGGGCCGAGCCCTTGGCCCCGAGAACCGGGATGAGGGCCGCGTTGAGCGCGATGTTGAGCGCGGCCGTGGCCACCGTGACCTTGGCGTAGAAGCCCTCGCGCCCCACCGCGATGAGCGCCTGGGTGAGGATGCCGTTGGGCAGGATGAAGAGAAGCGACGGAAGAATCCAGAAGCAGAGTTCCTCGGCCGGGCCGTACTTGCCGCCGAAGGCCAGCCGGATGATCAGCGGGCCGAGCCACAGGGCCAGCGCCGTGCCCAGGGCCGCGAGGGCGCACATGACGCCAAGCTGCGTGCGGAACGCCCGTTTGAAGTCCGCCGGGTTGTGCATGCTGACCCTAAGCTTGCGGAAGAATATCTGCGAAAGCGGCGTGGCGAAGAGCACCGCCGCCTCGATGAGCCGGTAGGCCGCCGCGTACTGGCCCACCTCGGCCGGGTCGCCGGTGAGCTGGGTGAGCAGGATGATGTCCGACTTGAAGTAGATGGTGGTGGCGGCGCTTATCAGCAGGAAAGCCCCGCAGCTCTTGTATGTCGCCGGGTCCAGCCGGAAGCTGGGCGCTTTGCGGATGCTGGCGGCCATGGGCAGGGCCAGCGCCGCCGCCATCGCCACGGCCCAGCCCGCGAAGAGAAGCGCCGGGCCCGTGCCCGGGATGAACAGCGCGGCAAGCACGGCGGACACGGTGAAGGTCCGCACGATGATGCGCCACTTGGCCTCGCGCTCGAAAAGACCCGCGCCCTTGAGCCGGGCCGAGAGGTAGTTGCCCGCCGAAAAGAGCGCGTAATAGCATAACGCCAGGGTCAGAGCTGCCTTGTGCCCGATGGGCGACAGCCAGACCAAGGCCAGCCCGGCGGCCGTGGCCAGGACGCAGTGACCCAGGGCCCGGCGCTCGACGTCCTCCACCGGGGCGGCCTGGGCGGAAGGGTGGGCGGTCTCGCGGAAGATGAGCACGGAGAAACCGCCGTCCTGCAGGATTGCGAAGAGCGAGGCCATGGTCAGGATGTAGGAGTAGACGCCGAAGGATTCGGGACCCAGGAACCGACCCAGCGCAAAGGACAGGAGCGTGGACAGGACGGCCGAATAGGCCGTGGCCGCCCACTGCCCGGCCAGGGCCGAGGCGAAGCTCTTGAGCGCGCTCAACGGGCGTCTCCGTTTTCCACAAGCAGTGCGGCGGCTGCCTCGGCCAGACCGCGCGCCAGGATGGTGGGTTGCCCCAGGCCGGGAGAGCCGATGCGCATCCAGCCGGGCCCGTCGTCCGGCAGTCCGGGCAGGCCCAGTTTCTCCGCGAACTTGCGCCCGTGGCCGGTGAGCACCATGACCGACTCCGCCAGCCCGCAACCGAGACCGAAGGCCACGTCCGAGGCGTTGTCGCCGATCATGGCCGTCTCGTCCGGGTCGAGCCCGTGCGCGGAGCGGAGTTCCTCCCACATGCCCGGGTCGGGTTTGCGGCAGCCGCACAGGTCGTCCGGCGCGTGCGGGCAGAAAACCACCGCGTCGAAGCGGACGCCGTGCGGCTCGAGAAGGGCCGCGAGCCGCTCCTGCACGGCGCGGAAGTCCTTTTCGGCGTAGTAGCCCCTGCCGATGCCGGACTGGTTCGTGACCACGAAAAGCCGCACCCCCGCGCGCGAGAGACGGGCCAGGGCTTCGGCCGCGCCCGGGGCGAGCTCCACCTGGCCGGGATCGTGCAGGTAGTGCTTTTCCAAGATGATGGTGCCGTCGCGGTCGATGAGGGCGTTGCGGATGGGCATCAGCGGGTCCTCGACAGCCTGTCCGGGAAGGGCTGTCCGTTTTCGAGAAGAAGTATATCCAGGGGCGCGGGATTGGCCGCGGAAAGGCCGATGGGCCACGCGTCCACCATCGGCGCGGGAAGCGAGGAAGCGTCCAGCCGGAGCGCCAGGCGCATGCGCGCGTCCGGCGCGGACCACAGCTGGGCCTTGGCCCCGGTCAGGACGAAGCGCACCCTGACTTCCCGGGCCGGGACGTCCAGCCTCACTGACGAATATTGCGGCGTCTTGAGGCCCTCCCAGCGGCCCGAGCCGGACCCGGCGTAGGTGTTGACCGTGCGCCACGGCCCGCCGTCCGCGCTCACCTGGGTGCTCACCCCGTAACGCCCGCGCGCGTCCGCGAATACCCTCGGATACGCCGTGAGGTGCACAGAGACCACCGGCAGGCCCGAGCGGACGGTGTAGGTGAAGGAGCATTCGCGCTCGCCTTCGCAGGAGAGGCAGTCCTCGCCGGGGTTGCGCCGCGCGCCCGAGACGGCGGACATGGCGGCGGGGTCGAACTCCCCGGCGGTGAAGAGCGGGGTGAATTCCAGCTCCGCCTGCCTGTTGCAGTTGACGGTCAGCCGCGCGGGAGCGGGGCAGGCCACCGGCAGGGGAACGCTCATGCGGCCGAAGCGCAGCACCGGATTCTCAAGCGCCCCGGAGACCTTCACGGCCTCGATGACCCGCCCGGGAGGGGGCGTCGCCTCCAGCAGCCGCTCCTTTCCGGAGGGGAGCCGAAGCCAGGGGTTGGCCAGGGCGGGGTCGTGGAGGGCCACGGCGGGCGTGCCGTCCGCGTAGGGGAGCACCCGCACGGGCTTGTCCCCCGGATGCGCGGCCAGGTACTTCTTGAGAAGCTCCGGCCCGCCCACGCCCGGCGCGGAGACGGTCCCGTCCAGGCTGAATGCGTGGACGAAGCGCGACAGGACAATGTCCACGCCCGGCTCGTACGGCGCGACCGGCAGTTGAGCGAGCAGCGCCAGGGGCAGGGCGTCGCGCGCGGGTATGGGCCCGTCCAGTTCCGCCGTCACCGCAAAGTCCTCGATCTCCACGGCCCCGGAGCGGGTGAAGGAGGGGCTTTCGAAACGCAGTTCGAATTCCCCCGCCCCGGCCAGCAGTCCGGTGAGGTCCAGGTCCGCCGAGGCGAAGCGTTTCTTTTCGTGGTTCGCGGGGATGAGGCCGCCGTCCTGCGTCCGGAAGGCGTCCATGTCCAGGCGGGCCAGTTGGACCGGGCCCTGCCCCGGAAGCGCGAGCGACACCGCGAGGGAGTCGTCAGTGGGATGGTCCGCGTAGAGCAGGGCCGAAACCGACACCTTCAGGCGGGCCGAGCGTATGCCGGTTCCGTCCGGGGCCTTGAAGGCGTAGACCGCTCTGGCCGGGAGGCCCGCGTCGTGGCGCGTCAGGGTCTTGGTCAGGGGCGAGGGCGTGCGGTTCTCAAGGAGCTTCGCTTCCTCGAGCGCCCTGAAGCCCGAGAAATTCTCGACGTACGCGAACCGCCCCCCGGCGTCCGGGACCATGGGGACGACGGGCGTGCGGGCGATACCCATGCTCAAGATGTCGGCGTCCCCGAAGCGGGCGTTGAAAACGGCTGCCGGGGCCTTGCCGGGCGCTCCCCCCGTGTCCGGGGCCAGCAGGAACGCCCTGCGGTAGCCCGTCACGTCCAGGCTCCTGGCCGGGACGGGGCCGCCCTGCCCGTACCAGTCGTAGATGAGCTTCTGGTTTCGCGGATTCAGGAAGACGATCATGTCCTTGTTGTCGCGGTTTTCGATCAGGTAGCGGGCCAGGTCCTTGTAGCCGGAGGTCTCCCGGGAATAGTAGCCGCCGAGGCTCTGGAGGTTGGGAGCGCTGACGGCCACGGCCAGGAGCGCGGCGGCGGTGAGGCGCGCGAACGGCACGGGCGATCCGGCCCCGAAGAGGCGGTCTCCCAGGCGGTTCACGCACCACGCCAGGAAGTGGCCCGCGAAGACCGCCAGCAGGTAGTATACGGTGAGGAAATAGCGCGAGGTCAGCTCCATGCGCGCCTTGGCCAGCAGGACGCCCGCCACCGGCATGAAAGCCCAGAGAGCCAGGAGGAGCACGAAGCGGCCCTTCCCTCCCGCGATCGCGGCGGCCGCTCCCGCTGCGGCGAGCCCGGCCAGCAGCCAGCCTGCCGCGAACTCGCCCTTGTAGGCGAAGGCGGCGAATTCCTGGAGGGAGGAGGCTATGAAATCAAGGCTGAACGCGGCCTTGAAACCCGGATCGTGCAGGTGCCTGAACACCAGGAACTGGCCCTCGGCCCAGGGGAGGTAGGCGGCCCCGGCCAGGGCGAGGGCGGCGGCCGCGCGCCATCCGGTCTCCAGGGCCTCGCGCCTGAGTCCCCGCTTCCATTGCAGGGCCAGGAACCCCGCCGCGAACGCCGCCTGGGCGAAAACCAGGGTGGCCGCCATGTACGAGGTGTAGAGCATGGCCGCCACGGCCGCGCCCCAGGCCCAAAGCATCCGTTTGCGGCCCCCGGTGAGCGCCGAATAAAGGAAATGCAGCGCCAGCACGTTCTCCAGGAGGAAGAGCGAGTAGGGGCGCACCTCCCGGCTGTAGTGCAGGTGGTAGACGCCAAGCGCCAGGAGCACGCAGGCCGCGTGCGCGCCCAGGCGGCCCAGCGGCTTGCGGCAGAGGAACCACGTGGCCGGTATGAGGGCAGTCCCGGCCAGGATGCCGGGAAGGCGAAGGAGAAAGTCGTCCCGCGCTATCTGGACCAGGATGTGGGTGAAGACGTGGGCCAGCGGCGGGAACAGCTCCGTGCCGGTGTCGGTTGGGCCCAGGTGCTTGAGCACGCCGAGCATTTCCGGCAGGGGACGCAGCGACGAGCCCACCGTGATGAACTCGTCCCACCACAGCGATGGCTCCCCGGCGTGCATCATCCGGAGCCAGGCCGCGAGCAAGGTCACGGCTGTCATGATGATGCAGTCCTGTCTAGTGCTGTCCGAGGATTTCAAATGGCGGCCTTGGGTTGGGGTGCGCCCGTGGGATACAAAAGGACGGGCGCAAGTTCAAGCTTCCGGGGCTGGCGGCCCGGCACTCAGACGATGGTTGCGCCCGCCAGGGCCAGGCCTGTTTCGTCGTAGATGGCCGCCACCTGCCCGGGCGTGGGGCGCGGCACCGGGGCCGCGAAGCGCAGCGCCAGCGTGCCGTCCGCCTCCAGCACTGCCCTGGCCGGGCGGGCTTTCTGGCGGTAGCAGGTCTGGGCCAGCACCGTGTCCGGCCAGAGTCCCGGCGCAACCAGCAGGTTCACGCCGCGCGCCCGGCATTCGTGAGAGTCGAGCGCCGATTTCGGGCCCACCACCAGGTCATTTTTCTCCGCGAGCTTGTCCAGCACGTAGAGCGGTTCGCTCCAGGGGATGCCGAGGCCCTTGCGCTGGCCGATGGTGTGGCGCCACAGCCCCTTGTGGCGGCCTATTTCGCGACCATCCGCGAGGCGCACCGGGCCCTCGCCGGGCAGGTCCGCGCCCTGGGCCAGCAGGAAGGCGCGGTAGTCGTCGTCCGGTATGAAGCAGACCTCCTGGCTTTCGGACGGGAGCGGCACGGCGAGTCCGCGCGCGGCCAGGGCCGCGGGCAGTTCGGCCTTGCGCCATTCCCCCAGCGGGAACACGGCCCTGTCCAGGGATTGGCGCGGGGTGAGGGTGAGGAAATAGCTCTGGTCCTTGGCCGGGTCCGCGCCCCGGCGCAGGCCGCCGTCCAGGCGCGCGTAGTGGCCGGTGGCGATCCTGTCCGCGCCCAGGCGGGCGGCCTCGTCGAAGAGCAGGCCGAACTTCATGTCCCGGTTGCAGCCCGCGCACGGGTTTGGGGTGAGCCCGGCCGCGTAGGCGGCCATGAACGGCTCGATGACGCGCTCGCGGAAGGCTCGCGAGAGGTCCACGGCGTGGAACGGGACGCCTAGCGCCCGGCACTGCGCGTCCAGCGCGGCGGCCACGGCGCGCTGGCGCTCGTCCGGGGGGAGGAAGTGGGCGTGGACGGCGATCACGTCATGGCCCTCATCGCGCAGGAGCGCCAGGGCCATGAGGCTGTCCATGCCGCCGGACACGGCTGCGGCGATGGTCATGGCGTTGCCGGGTTCTCAGGCTGCCTTGTAGCGTCTCACGTCAACGAGAATCCCAGTGGCGGCAGCCTCCTCGGCGGTTTCCAGCAGGCGGACGGTCACGTCCTCGTCCAGGTACTCCTCGCCGCAGTTGTCGCAGACCATGGCTGGGACGTTCTTGAAGACCAGGGTGACGCCATCGCGTTCCAAGGTGACCGTCGCCGTCCCGGAGGCGGTGTTGCCGTGCTTGCAGACGGGGCAGATCATGGTTTTCTCCTGAGAAAACGGGCATCCCATTGGTTAGGATCGGGTTCGTAGGCGGTGATGATGATTATCTCTCCATCGTCCGGGTTGTCCGCCGCCACCACATGTATCGGCCTGTCCCCGCGAAACCCGAGCATGAGCCTGCTCGGATACGGTTTGTCGTCCGGGTAATCCTCGACGGCCAAGCCGATTTCGACCACGGCCAGGACATCGTCGCGGCCGATGCGCCGTTCAAACATGCGCCGGACGGCGTGAACACGGAAGATGTAACGCATCCGCGTACGGTATCTTCAAGAGCCCACGCCGTCCAGCTGTCGTTTTCCCTACCTCCCCAGCTTCTTCTCCAGCTCCGCCACGGCCAGGGTGGTCTTGATGACGGTGTCCGGGTTGAGGGACATGCTCTGGATGCCGCACTCCACGATGAACTCGGCGAACTCCGGGTAGTCGCTGGGGGCCTGGCCGCAGATGCCGATGTACTTGCCCTTGGCGTTGGCCACGTCGATAACCTGCTTGACCATCTTCTTCACGGCGGGGTTTCGCTCGTCGTAGACGTGCGCCACCAGCTCCGAGTCGCGGTCCACGCCCAGGATGAGCTGGGTGAGGTCGTTGGTGCCGATGGAGAAACCGTCGAACACCTCCAGGAACTCTTCGGCCATGATGACGTTGGAGGGTATCTCGCACATGCCGATCACCCGCAGGCCGTTCTCGCCCTGCTTCAGGCCGTATCCGGCCATGGTGGCGATGACCTTTCCGGCCTCCTCCACGGTGCGCGGGAAGGGGATCATCACCTCGAGGTTCGTAAGCCCCATCTCGTCGCGGATCTTTTTGATGGCCCGGCATTCCAGGGCGAAGGCCTCCCTGTAGGCGTCGGAGTAGTAGCGGCTGGCCCCGCGCCAGCCTATCATGGGGTTCTCCTCGCGTGGCTCGAACTGCGCGCCGCCGATGAGGTTGGCGTACTCGTTGGACTTGAAGTCAGAAAGCCGCACGATGACCGGCTTGGGGTGGAACGCCGCCGCCAGCATGCCCACGCCCTCGGCCAGCTTGTCCACGAAGTACTGGCTCTTGTCGTCGTAGGTGGCGGTCATCTCGTAGATGGCTTTCTTCACCTCCACGTCGGTCAGCTCCGCGAACCTGATAAGCGCCAGCGGATGGATGCGTATGTAGGCGTTGATGATGAATTCCTCGCGGGCCAGGCCCACGCCGTCGTTGGGTATGAAGCTCTTCTCGAAGGCCTGCTCCGGGGCTGCCAGGTTCATGGTGATCTTGGTCTTGGGGCGCGGGATGGCGTCCAGGTTCATCTCGTCCACGGCAAAAGGCACGAGCCCCTTGTAGACGAGGCCGTCCGAGCCTTGCGAGCAGTCCACGGTGATGTCCTGGCCGTCCGCGATCCTCTCCGTGCCGTTCACGGTGCCCACCACGCAAGGGATGCCGAGCTCGCGCGAGACGATGGCCGCGTGGCAGGTGCGTCCGCCCCGGTTGGTGACGATGGCCGAGGCGATCTTCATGATGGGTTCCCAGTCCGGGTCGGTCATGTCCGTGACCAGCACCCCGCCGCGCTTGAACTCCTTGATGTTGGCGGCCTCCTTGATGATGTGGGCCGGACCCTGGCCGATCATCTCGCCAACGGCCTTGCCCTTGGCGATGACCTCGCCCTTGCCGGTGAGCACGTACTTGCGCAGCACGCTCATGTCCTTCTGGGAGTGGACCGTCTCCGGCCTGGCCTGCACGATGTAGAGCTCGCCGGTTAGGCCGTCCTTGGCCCATTCGATGTCCATGGGTCGGAGCTTGCCGGCCTTGGCCGAGTAGTGCTCCTCGATGGTGACGGCCATGCGCGCGAGTTCCAGTATCTCAGGGTCGGAGACCACCAGGCGTCGCCGGTCCGAGAGGGGGACGTCCACGTTCTTGGTGGGGGACTTGGCGTCGTCGGTGTAGATCATCTTGATGGCCTTCTCGCCCGCCTTTCTCATGATGATGGGCTTGAAACCCATCTTCAGGGTGGGCTTGAAGACGTAGTACTCGTCCGGGCTCACCGCGCCCTGCACCACGTTCTCGCCCAGGCCCCACGCGCCGGTGATGTACACGGCGTCCTTGAAGCCGGACTCGGTGTCGATGGAGAACATGACGCCCGAGCAGGCCAGGTCGGAGCGGACCATCTTCTGCACGCCGATGGAGAGCGCGATGGCGAAGTGGTCGAAGCCCTTGTCCTGGCGGTAGGAGATGGCGCGGTTGGTGAAGAGCGACGCGAAGCAGCGCTGGCAGGCCTCGATGAGCTCCTCCACGCCGTGGATGTTGAGGTAGGTCTCCTGCTGGCCCGCGAAGGAGGCGTCGGGCAGGTCCTCGGCGGTGGCGGAGGAGCGCACGGCCACGTCGCAGCCCGCGCCATACTGCTTCTCCAGGCCCGCGTAGGCCTCCTCGATGGCGTCGCGCAGGTCGCCCGGGAAGGCCAGCGAGCGGATGAGCGCGCGCACCTTGCGGCCGCGCTTGGCCAGGTTCTCCATGTCGTGGGTGTCGAGCCCGGCGAGGATGTCCTTGATCTTCTGCTCGGCCTGGTTGTGCTTAAGAAGCCGCCTGTAGGCGCTGGCCGTGACGGCGAACCCGTTGGGGACGCGCACGCCCTTGCCGCCCAGTTCGCGGTACATCTCTCCCAGGGAGGCGTTCTTGCCGCCCACCAGAGGGACGTCCTCGATGGAGAGCTGGTCGAACCACAGTATGAGAGCGGAGTGCTTGTCCATGAGTGCCTCCCGGGCTGGTTTCGTGTGATCATAGCACGGCGCGGGTGAAAAAGAGAAGGGGGGAGGATGAAAAGCCCCCGGAGCTTGCGCGCCGGGGGCTTCCTTCGTGGTTTCAATCGGCGCCTAGTAGGCTTCCTCGTAGCTCACGTCCTTCTCCGTCACCTTGTGGGAGAAGGTCTTGTACACCCAGGCCTGGTACAGGATGACGATGGGCACGAAGGTGAGCGCCACGGTCAGCATGATCTTGAGCGTCAGCGGCGAGGACGAGCTGTTGGCGATGGTCATGGACCACTCCGGGTTGAGGCTCGAGGGCAGGAGCCTCGGGTAGAGCCCCACCACGCCGAAGAGCGCCACCCCCGCGATGGTCACGGCGCTGGCCACCCAGGCCATGAACATTTTGCGGTGGCCGATGTAGACGCGCTGCATCACCAGCCCGCCCACGGGCAGCAGGGTGATGGCCAGAAGCAGCGGGTTGTCCACGTAGTTCTTGAACAGGTCGGTGGCCACGGCGGAGAAGACCAGGAACAGCACCGCCACGATCAGAAGCGCGGGCCAGATCTTCTCCGAGACCATCAAGGCCCTGTCCCTCAGGACGCCTTCGGTCTTGCAGGAGAGAAACAGCGCGCCGTGCATGAGGAAGGCCAGCACGAACAGCACGCCGCCCGCCAGGCCGTAGGGGTTGAGCAGGGTGAGCAGGGTGCCCTGGTAGACGCCGTCCTTGTCTATCGGTATGCCCTGGAAGATGTTGGCGAAGGCCACGCCCAGAAGCAGCGCAGGCAGGAAGCTGCCCAGGAAGTGTATCTTGTCCCACAGGGCGCGCATGGAGGCCGACTCCATCTTGGAGCGGAACTCGAAGGCTATGCCCCGGAAGATGAGCGCGAACAGAAGAAGCATCAGGGCCGAGTACATGGCGGAGAACATCACCGCGTAGGTTCCGGGGAAGGCGGCGAAGGTCACGCCGCCGGCGGTGATGAGCCACACCTCGTTGCCGTCCCAGAAGGGGCCGACGCTGTTTAGCAGGATGCGCTTCTCGGTTTCGTCCCTGGCGATCACGGGCGAGAGCATGCCCACGCCCAGGTCGAAGCCGTCGAGCACGAAGTAGACGGCCCACAACACTCCCCACAACAGAAACCAGATGGTTCCGAGATCCATTTCGTTGCCTCCGTGTTAGTGGACCGGGCCCTTCTTGGCGTACTTGGCCAGAAGGTAGATGTCGATGGCCCCGAGCAGGGCGTACACGATGATGAAGGCCGCCAGGGAGATGCCAACCTGCGAGGCGGTCACGGGCGAGACCGCGTCCTTGGTGCGCATCAGCCCGTAGACGATCCACGGTTGCCGCCCCACCTCGGCCACGGCCCAGCCGCAGTCGATGGCGATGTAGGGCAGCGGGATGGCCAGCACCAGGGCCTTCAGATAGAGCGGGTATTGCGCCAGCTTGTCGCGCTTGAGCCAGCCGAAGAAGGCCAGGGCGATGAACAGCGTCCCGAGCGCCACCATGATGCGGAACGACCAGAAGGTGATGGCCACGGGAGGACGGTCCTCGGGCTTGAAGTCCAGCAGGCCCTTCACCTCGGCGTTGACGTCGTTGTAGGCGATGAAGGAGAGGCCGCCGGGAATGGGCAGGGCCTCCACGAGGTTCTTCTGGTTGGCCTCGTCGGGGATGAGCAGCAGGTGAATGGGCGCGCGCTTCTCGGTCGTCCACTGGGCTTCCAGGGCGGCGAGCTTGGCGGGCTGGAGCTTGGCCACCAGGTTGCCCTGGGCGTGACCGGCCAGGGCCGCGCCCACCGAGAAGATCAGGGCGAAAGTGACTCCGTACTTGAAGGAGCGGGTGAAGAAGTCCACCTCGTTCTTGCGCAGCAGGTGCCAGGCCGAGACGCCCATGACGAAGAAGCCCGAGAGCATGAACGCCGCGGTGAGCACGTGGGCGAACTCGCCCCATGCGTAGGGATTGGTGATGAGCGCCCAGAAGTCATCGAGTTCGGCCCGGCCGTTTCGCATCACGTAGCCCAGCGGATTCTGCATGAAGCCGTTGGCGATGATGATCCACAGGGCCGAGAGGTTGCCCGCGATGGCCACGAGCCAGATGGCGGCGGCGTGCATCTTCTTGGAGAGCTTGTCCCAGCCGAACACCCACACGCCCACCATGGTGGACTCCAGGAAGAAGGCCACGGAGGCCTCGATGGCCAGAAGAGGGCCGAAGATGTCGCCCACGTAGGCCGAGTAGCGCGACCAGTTGGTGCCGAACTGGAATTCCAGGGTGATGCCTGTGACGATGCCGAGTGCGAAGTTGATGAGGAAGAGCTTGCCCCAGAATTTCGCCATCCTCTTGTAGGTTTCATCCCCGGTGCGGACGTACTTGGTCTCCATGAGGGCCACGATGATGGAGAGCCCGAGCGTCAGCGGCACGAAGATGAAATGGAAGAAGACAGCGGCGGCAAACTGCAAACGGGAAAGCATCAATGTATCCATGCGCCTTCTCTCCTGTGCCAGGCCGTTTAGAGTGTTTCAATGCTCCCGGGCTATTCCGCCGGGAGGCTTCCGTTTCCGGCCGGTTTGTCCGCGCCTTGCCCCGCTGGCTGACGCGGACGTTGCATCAGGGCAGACGGGCCGCCGGAACACGCCGCTTGGAGTGAGCGGCGGGTTCCGGGCAGACGTCAGCCCGGGCGAGCTCGTCGAAGCTCGCGGCCTCGAGCGTATCCCTGAACTGGCCGCGCGCCCTCTCCCAGACCCGGTGCACTGCGCAGTATCCGCTGCGGCCGCAGTCCTGGGGCCGGGAGAGGCATTCGTTCACCAGTATCTCGCCGTCGATGGCTTCCACAACCATTAGCAAAGAAATGGCTTTTGGGGGAAGAGCCAATTCGTATCCGCCCTGCGATCCCTGCCGCACCAGGAGCACCCCGGCCTTGTGCAGCCCCTGGGCGATCTTGCCCAGGAAGGCCATGGGTATGTCCATGGTCTCGGCCACCTCCCGGCGGCTGACCACCTGCCCGGCGGGCTTCTTGGACAGGTAGAGCACGCATCTGATGGCGTATTCGGCGGCGCGGGTCAGTTTCATGCAGCTTCCATGTCTAGGATAAATAGGATTTGATTTGTCCTATATTGGGGCGGACGTGTTTTGTCAACAGGCAATCGGCGGGGTTGAGAGAAAAGCGGCCCGTCCGGCAGTTTCAGCGCAATCGCGGCGCTATTGCCCGTCCCTTCCGGGAGACGCCGCCGGAGCGGGGCGGACAAGCAGACGGCGCGTGAAGGCCAGGATGCCGTCCGGCATGGCGCGGTTCACCCACCCCTTGCAGCGCTTGTGCACGTAGACGTCGAGCTGCCCCAGGTACCAGAACGCGCCCATGCACAGCACCAGCGCCATGAGCCCGGCGATGAGGCCGGGGGGCTGGCCCGTGACTGCGATCCAGCGGTCCAGCACCAGGATGATGATGTTGGAGTGCACCAGGTAGAGGGCGTACGAGTAGTCGCCGAGCTGGGCCAGTATCCTGGGCGAGCGGAAGCGGTACTCCAGCTTGATGAGCCAGTCCACCAGCAGGCAGGACAGGAATCCCAGCAGGTAGAGCACGTCGTAGGCCTTCATGTAGAGCGTGGAGTAGGCCACGGCGCTGGCGAAAACCACCTGCCCGGCCCAGGCCAGGGTGACGGGGTCCTGGCGTCGCTGGAGGTAGTAGAAGGTGAGGGCTCCCATGATGAAGGAGTAGTTCCAGATGGAGAGCCACACCTGGAAGACGTTGGGCACGGGCTGCGGCGCTTTGAAGAAGAGGGTGTCGGTGATGATCTGGGCGAAGAGCCACACAAGCAGAAACGCCGGGAAGCGCTTGTTCCACTTGGGGCGGCAGAAGAAGGCGCAGATGAAATAGTACCAGATCTCGTAGACCAGGGTCCACTCGATGCCGAGCTTGTAGCTCTTGCCCATGCCGAAGGGCAGAAGCGACATGACCTGGAACATGTCGTCGAAGTTGAGCGGCGTCGAAGTGAAGGCCCGCAAGACGAAAGACATGCCCACCACGATGACGTACATGGGGTAGACCCGCACCAGCCGCTGCATGAGGAAGTTGGGCGCGTTGCGGTCCACCAGGAAGGCCATGAAGTAGCCGGAGATCGCGAAGAATCCGCAGGGAATTCCGCCCAGGATGTATGGTATGTACTCGAAAATGGAGGGGTCTCCCATGCGGGAGAGGTATATCTTGATGTGCATGAACACGACGCCCACGCACAGAAGGCCACGAAGGGCCTGGATCAGAGTGTAGGTCATTGGTATGGAGGCTGTCGTGCCTGGCTTTCAGCAATGCACTGGATTCGTTTGGTAATGATAAGCCAAGATACAAGTAGCAAAATATGGGGGAGAGGTCAATGCGGGGCGGGGACGGCCCTGGGCCGCCCCCGGCGAAACGCGAATCAGGACGCCGCGACTTTGGCCTGGAGGGCCTTGGCCACGGTGCGCCCCAGCTCCACGCAGGCCTTCAGCTGCTCGTGGCTGGGGCGGTTCTTGGCCCGCACGCCTTCGATCACCTCGAAGTGCATGGCGGCCAGGGACTCGCTCACATGCTTGAGGGCCTCGCCGCTCCAGCCGTAGGAGCCGAAGGCGGCGGCCACCTTGTTCTGGGGCTTGAGGCCCTTCATGTAGGTGAGCATGGCGGCCACCAGCGGCAGCACGCCGTTGTTGTGGGTGGCGGACCCGGCCAGAACCGCGCCGGACTCGAACACCTCGGCCATGACGTCGGAGTGGTGGTCGGACTTGAGAGACATCACGCGCACCGGCGTCCCGGCCTCAACGAGGCCCTCGGCGATGGCGTGGGCCATCTTCTCGGTGGAGCGCCACATGGTGTCGTAGAAGATCACGGCCTTGTTGGCGGGTTTCTGCTCGGCGAAGCGGCGGTAGTCCGCCAGGACGCGGGCCACTCCCTCGCCGCGCCAGATGAGGCCGTGGTCCGGGGCGATCATGTCGATGTCCCAGCCGAGCGCGCCCACGGCGTCCAGGATCTTGATGGTGACGGAGGAGAAGGGCAGCACGATGTTGGCGTAGTAGCGCGAGAGCTGCCTGGCCAGCTCGGCCTGATCCACCTCGTCGGCGAAGCGCTCGGAGCTGGCGTAGTTCTGGCCGAAGGCGTCCGAGGAGACCAGGAGCTTGTCCTCGGCCACGTAGGTCATCATGGAGTCGGGCCAGTGGAGCATCCTGGTCTCCACGAAGTGCAGCGTGCGCGACCCGATGGAGACGGTCTCGCCCGATTTGACCACCTGCAGCGGCCAGTCGTGGCCTCCGTAGTATTCCCTGATGGCCTTCTCGCCCATGACGGAGCAGAAGACCTTCTCGGGCTTGCAGGCCTCCACGAGGCGGGGGAGCGCTCCGGAGTGGTCAGGCTCCACGTGGTTGACCACGATGTAGTCGATCTTTTGGGGCTCCATCACGTGGGCGATGTTGCACAGGAGCTTCCCGGCGAAGCGGTCCTCCACGGTGTCGATGAGGGTGGTCTTCCGGTCCTTTATGAGGAAGGCGTTGTAGGTGGTGCCCCTGGGGGAGAGGGAGTAGCCGTGGAAGTTGCGGCGGTCCCAGTCCACGGCGCCAACCCAGAATACGTCTTTCTTGATTTCGGCGGCGGTCATGTCGATACCTCGGTGGGATGTGGGAAAGAAGAGGCCCGCCGGAGGGGCGGGCCGGAAAGATCGGGCTATTCCTTGGTGAACTCGCTCTTGGGAGCTCCGCAGACGGGGCATGCCCAGTCGTCTGGCACCTTGTCGAACGATGTTCCGGGGGACACGCCGTTCTCAGGGTCGCCTTCCGCGGGATCGTACACATAGCCGCAAACGTTGCAGACGTACTTGTCCATGTATCCTCCTGATGATGTTCGGACGCTGCTTGCTCCATCTTTTAGCCCTCAGCGCCGGCTCCGCGCGGGGCGGAACCTTGCCTGAGCGGCAAAGAGGAAAACGCGTCCGGATCGTGGGCCAGACCGGAAACAAGCCCGGACAGTTTGCATTGTAACCGTTTTGCCGGGCAATGTGAATATGCAATGGTTTTGCCATTGCTGGAAAACCGGCGCGAGCGGCCCCCGCCGTCATTCTATCCGCCCAACGGTGGCGTCATGTCAAGCGGGAAGTGCCCCCTGAACGCTCCCTCCCGGGCTGGCGAAACGTTCGGCCAGCCCCGAAAGGTGCTCGGACAGCCCGCTTACTTCGTTGATGCAGCGCTTCGCTTCCTGAATGCGGCCGGAGATGTCCTGCGAGAGAGTGTTGATATGGGCCACGTTGCCGTTGATGGTCTCGCTTGTGGAGGACTGCTGCTCCACCGCCGAGGCGATGGCCGCGATCATGTCCGCGATGCGGTTGGATTCCGCCACGATGTCCGAGAAGACGTGGCCCGAGCGCGCCGCCATCCCGGCGGCCTGCTCCACGGATTCCTTGGTTCCGGCCATGCCGCTGGCCACCTGGCTCGTGCCGTCCTGTATCTCCTTGACCGCCTGGGCCACCTCGGCGGTTGCGTGCATGGTCTTCTCGGCGAGCTTTCTCACCTCGTCGGCCACCACGGCGAAGCCTCGCCCGGCCTCTCCAGCGCGCGCCGCCTCGATGGCCGCGTTGAGAGCCAGGAGGTTGGTCTGGTCCGCGATGTCGCCCACCACGTCCATGACCTTGCCAATGTTCTGGGCCCTGTCCTTGAGTTCGCCCAGCGATCCGGCCAGCTCCTCGGCCCTGGCCGCCACCTGCTTGGTCTCCTGGGCGGTGTCGCCGATCTCCTTGCCGCCCTCCAGCGCCACCTTGTGGGCGTTTCCGGACGCTTTCGCGGTCTCGCTGGCGTTCTTGGCGACCTCGCCGATGGCGTCGCTCATCTGGTCCATGGCGAGGGTCAGCTTGGATGTCTCGTCGGCGGTCTGCTCCACGCTGCCGCTCAGGCCTTCCATCTGGCCGGTCAGCTCGGAGGCGGCCTCGGCGAGCCTCGCGGAGACCTGCATGACCTCGTGGGCGACCTCCATCAGGTTGGAGCGCTGCTCCTCGATGGCCAGTTTGGCCTCCTCCTCCTCGGTGAGGTCCATGAAGACGCCGATGACCCCGGCGGTCTTGCCGCCCGCGCCGGTCAGGGGCGAAATTTCGTAGTGCAGCGGGAAGATGACGCCGTCGGCCCGCTCATAGTGGAGCTTGCCGCTGGCTGTCCTGCCCGAGGCCATGACGTCGGCGGTCAGGGTGACGGGCGCGCCTCCCGCGCTCAGGCTGATGTCCACGCTTTTGCAGGCCAGATCCTGCGACGTCTGCCCCAGGATTTCCGCGAGGCGGTCGTTGATGTAGCAGAACTCGCCCTTCTGATCGCTGACGCACAGGGGGATGTTCATGCCGGCCAGCACGCTCCTGTTGTACTCCAGCTGGTCCTGGATGGTGCGGACCATGCCCGCGAGGTCGCGAGAGAGGCCCGAGAGCTCGTCCTGGCCGTTCATGGAGAAGTCCACGTCGTGGCGGCCCTGGCGCACCAGGGCGGCGTTGGCGGCGATGGTCTTGATCCGGTTGAGCACCGCCCGCTTCATGAACCATGTGACCAGGGACAGCAGAAGCACCAGTCCGGCCAGGGATATGGCTCCTCCCATGAACTGGTCGTGTCCGGCCTGGTTCATGGTGGCTGTGATGTCCTGCAGGACCACCACCGCCCCGAGGATAGGCTTGGAGGAGCCGTGGCAGTGATGGCACTCGGCCTCGTTCCTTATGGGCTTGGACATGGCCAGCAGGTGTTTGCCGTCAAGGCCTGTCCTGCCGGAGCCCTCCTGGCCCGAGAGGCTCGCCGAGAGCAGGCCGCTCACGAAGGCGTTGTTCAGCAGAGGAGAGAGGTCCTTGCGGATCGCTTGAGCGTCAGTGGAGTACGTTACGTTGCCCTTGAAGTCGGTGAGGTAGATCCTGGACGCCGGATCGCGCTTGGCCACCTTCTCGAAGACGTGGGCGGTCTCGGTGTTCTTGCCCAGGCGCATGGGTTCTTCCACCGCCATGAGGATGAGGTCGGCGGTGCGGTTGGAGCTGGCCGAGACCAGCTGCATGGTGGAGCGGTTCTGCCAGGAGCTGTTGGCCAAAAAGAGGCCGCTGAAGACGACCACGGTCACGGCCGTGATCAGGAGGATGACCCTTACGCCTAGTGACTGGTAGAACAGATGCATCCCGCTCCTCCTAGTGCGCTCCGCCGAACAGCATTGGCTTGAATCCAAACGACTTCACCCTCTGCGCGTTGTGGCAGGTCTGGCATTCCTCCACCTTGGGGTGGGCCTTTATCTGCCCCTTGTCGCCTGACTGGGCGTGCGCGGAGCCGGGGCCGTGGCAGACCTCGCAACCCGCGTTGGCCAGTTCGGGCGTCTTCTCAAGGCTTACGAAGCCGCCGGGCTGTCCGTATCCGGTGGTGTGGCAGGAGTAGCACTCCTTGAGCTCGGCGGGTTCGAGCTTGGAGGCCATGATCTGGATGGATTTGAAGGAGTGGGCTTTCTTGGCGAATTTGCTGAACGAGGAGTGTTCCTTTTCGTGGCACTCCCCGCAGGCTTTCGAGCCGATGTAAGTCTTGGTTTCCGCCGTGAAGGCGTTTATTGAGAATCCAAGGAACGTCACCACTGCCAAGAGAGCTGCAGCACAACGCATGCGCAACCTCCGCTACGGCTCGGGTTAAGTCGGATAGATTCGCCGAGGGAAAGCTACAGGCAGATTGCGCGGAGGGCAACACGAAAATTTCATTTTTTTAACGATCCGGGACAGAAATGTAACGCCAGTATCGGCCCGTTATGGCTAGCCAAATAACAATGATGGGTAGGGCTGGCCGGGTAGCGGGGAGGAACAGGCCGGGCGGGGTGATGGCGGAAACCGGAGCGAGGACAATGAAATCCAGTGGCCTTGTTCCTCTAGCCGGACAGAAAAAGCGGCGAGGCCATGAGCCCCGCCGCTTTCTTCACGGATGGATATCAATGGGGGATCGCTTTCGCGCGCCGCCGGAAGCGCCCGCTACCAGTCCAGGGTGGCCTTGAACGCCTCGGCCAGCGCCTCCACGTCCTGGCTTAGCATGGGCTCCCCGCCGGACCGCACGGTGAGCTTGCCGTCAGCGGTGACGCGACCGATGGGGGCCGCCCACTGCCCGGCGAAGAGCTTCTCGAAGCTCGGCACGCTGCCGGACGGCACGCCCACCAGGAAGCGGGAGTGGCTTTCGGAATAGAGGATCTCAAGCGCGGACATCCCCTCCGGGCTGACTGGCACGCGGGAGAGGTCCACGTCCGCGCCCAGGCGGCCGCCGATGCACATCTCGGCCAGGGCGACGGCGAGGCCGCCGTCGGAGCAGTCGTGGCAGGCGTTCACCTGTCTGCCCATGATTGCCTTGCGCATGGAGCGGTAGCGCTTCAGGGCGGAAAGGGCGTCCACCTGGGGCACGTCCGCCGAGGCGAAGCCCAGTTCGTCCGCCACCTCCGATCCGCCGAGCTCGGGACGGGTCAGCCCCACCATGTAGATCACGTCCCCTGCCTGCTTGAAATCGGAAGTCATGGCCTGTGCGGCGTCGGGGATGACGGACATGGCCGTGAAGAGCACGGTGGGGGGGATGGATATCTTCTCGCCGCCGCCCGTGTAGTCGTTCTTCATGGAGTCCTTGCCGGAGACGCAGGGAACCCCGTAGGCTTGGCAGAAGTGGGCCAGGGCCTGGTTGGCGCGCACCAGCTGGGCCAGCTTGTAGCGGCCGTCCGGGGTCTTATCGGACTGGACGGGGTCGCACCAGCAGAAGTTGTCCACGCCCGCCATGTGGGCGATGTCGCCGCCGGCGGCCACGGCGTTGCGCACGGCCTCGTCGATGGCGCCCGCCATCATCCAGTAGGCGTCCAGGTCGGAGTACTTGGGACAGATGCCGTGGGAGAGCACCAGGGCCTCCTTGCGCGACAGCACCGGGCGCATGACTGCGGCGTCGGCCGGTCCGTCCCGCTCCACGCCCACCAGGGGCTTGACCACGCTGGCGCCTTTCACCTCGTGGTCGTACTGGCGGATCATGTACTCCTTGCTGCAGATGTTGAGGCGGCCGAGCATGCGCCGCAGGAGCGCTGCGTGGTCGTCCACAGCGGGGACCTCGCAGGCGGGGGCGGCGGGGCGCTCCCACACCGCCTCAAGGCGCATGCGCGGAGTGCCGCCGTGCAGGAATTCCATGTCCAGATGCGCCACCGGCTTGCCCGCGTAGGTTACTTTGAACACGCCCGAATCGGTGAAACGCCCGAGCGCGGTGGCTTCGACGTCCATCTCGGCGGCCAGGGCCATGAAGGCGTCCAGCTGGTCCGGGCCGACGGCCACGGTCATGCGCTCCTGGGCCTCGGAGAGCAGTATCTCCCAGGGGCGCAGGCCGTCGTACTTGAGCGGGGCCTTGGAGAGGTCCAGCTCCGCGCCGCCGCAGTCGCCCGCCATCTCGCCCACGGAGGAGGACAGGCCGCCCGCGCCGTTGTCGGTGATGGCGTGGTACAGGCCCATGTCCCGGGCGCGCATGAGGAAATCGTACATCTTGCGCTGTGTGATGGGGTCTCCGATCTGCACCGCCGTGGCGGGCGAGCCTTCGTGCAGCTCCTCGGAGGAGAAGGTGGCCCCGTGGATGCCGTCCTTGCCGATGCGCCCGCCGGTCATGACGATGAAGTCGCCGGGCAGGGCCTTCTTGTCCTGGCTGGGCTTGCCGTTCACGGTTGCGGGCATGAGGCCCACCGTGCCGCAGAACACCAGTGGCTTGCCCAGGAAGCGCTCATGGAACACAACCGAGCCGTTCACCGTGGGGATGCCGGACTTGTTGCCGCCGTGCTCCACGCCTTCGCGCACGCCTTCCATCACGCGGCGCGGGTGCAGAAGGCGCGGTGGCAGGGGCTGGTCGTGGAAGGGCGAGGCGAAGCAGAACACATCGGTGTTGCATAGAAGGTTCGCGCCCATGCCCGTGCCCATGGGGTCGCGGTTGACGCCCACGATGCCGGTGAGCGCGCCGCCGTAGGGGTCCAGCGCCGAGGGGGAGTTGTGGGTCTCCACCTTCACGCAGAGGTGGTGGTCCTCGGTGAAGCGGATGACGCCCGCGTTGTCCTTGAACACGGACAGGCAGATGTCGGCCGCTCCCATGTTCCCGCGGATTGTCGCCGTGGAGCCCTGCACGTAGGTCTTGTAGAGGCTGGAGATGGCCTGACGGCGTCCGGTCTCGGCGTTGTGGTAGTCGATGTCCGCGGCGAAGATCTTGTGCTTGCAGTGCTCGGACCAGGTCTGGGCCAGCACTTCCAGCTCGGCGTCGGTGGGGTCCAGGGAGAGCCCGGCGGCCTTGCGGGCCTCGCGGACCTCCGGGCGTTCGTAGTGGGCGCGGATGGCCCGCATCTCTTCGAGAGACAGGGCCAGCACGTTCTCGCGGGAGAAGGCCATGAGCTCCTCGTCGCTCATGGCCGAAAGGTTCACGGCGCTCACCTCGTCCGAGGAGTTGCCCGTGACCTGGGCGGCCTTGGCCGTGAAGCCGGGGTTCGCCTCCCATTCGGCCTTGGACTTGATCTCGTAGCGCTGGATGAGCTCGTTGCAGAGGTGGTCGCGGGCGATGTGCTCCACGGTCTCGCGGGAGAGGCCGCCGCGCAGGGCGTACTGGACCGAGGTGTAGACGGCCACGCCCCTGGCCTGTTCCTTGGAGAGCCCGAGCACCAGGGCCAGGGTCTCGCGGGCGGTGCGGCCCTCGTTGTCGGTGACGCCGGGCCGGAAGCCCACATCCACGATCCAGTCGAAATCATGGGCCATGGGGGCGAGCGACGCCTCATGGGAGACGGGGTCGTGCAGGGCGGCGGCCTCGATGATCTTCTCCAGGTCGGCCTTCTCCAGGCCGGCCACGGTGAAGGTCTTGACCACCGAGGCGTCCTCCACGGGAACGCCCAGTTCGTGGGTGATGCGGTGGGCGGCGCGGCGGCCGGGGACGTCGGGAATATGGGACTTGGGAGCTACTTCCACCCGAAAGAGCATGACGGATATCCTTGTTTTTTGTGCTGGCGCGTCATCATGGGCCGGGCCGCCCGGCGGGGCGGCCGCGTCCGCTTTGAACCTGAAAATACGAAATCGTCAATCGGTCTCTGGCGCCGTCTTAGTCGTCCGCCCAGAGTATGCGATGGCCGCCCTGGTTCTTTGCCGTGTAGGAGGCCTTGTCCGCGCGGCGAAGAAGCGAGGAGGGGGTCTCGCCGGCGCCGAGCATGGCGAGCCCCGCGCTCATGCCCACCAGGCCCTTGAACTGCTCCTCCAGGGCTTCGTTGATCCTGCTGGCCAGGTTTTCCAGCTGGTGGGGGACGATCTCCGTGACGATGACGGCGAATTCGTCCCCGCCGTAGCGGCAGGGGTAGTCCATGCCCTTCCTGAGCCTGGCCTTGAGGATGCGCGAGACCATGCGCAGCACGTCGTCTCCGGCCTGGTGGCCGCGGGTGTCGTTGACAACCTTGAAGTTGTCCAGGTCGAAGAAGAGGATGCCCATGGGGCGGCCAGTGCGTTTGGCGCGCTGGGCCTCGCGGTCCAGGATGACATGGAACTGGTAGTGGTTGAGAAGCCCGGTGAGGCCGTCGAACAGGGCCAGGCGCTTGAGCTTCTCCTCGAGCCTGCGGACCACGGTGATGTCGCGGCCCACCACCAGCCATTGCCGCTTGCCGCCGGGGGACTTGGGCAGCGGCGAGAAGACCAGCTCCAGGGTATGGCCGAAATCCTCGCCCGTGGAGAGAATGGCCTCCACCGGGGCGGGGGCTCCGGAGAGCATCTCCGGACCCCACGCGCCCTGGTAGCTGCCGACGGGGCGCGCAGACTGGAAGAGGTTCTTCTCCAGGAAGCCCGACACCCTGGGGGATGCGAAGGTTATGCGGCCGGATGTGTCTATGGTGAAGACGGCGTCGCGCATGGACTTGACCAGCTTCTCCAGGAACTCCCCTTGCTTGAGGGCCTTGAACTCCCAGCCGGAGACCAGGGTCACGTCCTCCATGAAGAGCAGTATCTCGCCCCGGCCCTGCCACTCGCGTTTCTCGGCGGCCAGATAGACGCAGGCGTCCTTGTCGTGGCTCTCGCCTTTCCAGAGGCAGAAGATCTTGTGCAGCGACTGCATGGAAGCGTCGGTGAGGAAGCTCTGCCACTGGTTGTCGCGGGCGAAATCCTTGCCCTCTCCGAGCGCTGTCCAGAGGTCCTTGCCCCTCCAGTCCCCTGAGCCGCCGAGGAACTGCCGCAGCCGCTCGTTGATTTCAAGAATGGCGCCCTTGGGGGAGAGCCGGGCCACGCCGACGGGCAGCTGGTCCAGGGTGTGGGCCTTGAGTTCGAGCACGGTCTGCCTGATCACGTAGTTCTCGTAGCTCTGGCTGACGAAGCTTATGTAGAGGCCTATCTGCCTGACGGTGTCCTCGGTGAGGCCCTTGCGGGCGACGCGCAGTTCGCCAAGCGGCCTCCCTCCGGCCTGGACCGGGAAGCTCAAGGCCTTGGGCAGGGTCCATTGCAACGACTCGAACCCGTTCTCGCTTTTGTGCCGCGCAACGGCGTCTCCATTGGCCCGGGAGAAGAGATCCCAGTCCATGTATTCGGGCACGCCCAGGGCGAGCTCCCACTCCTCCACGCCCCATTCCCAGCGCAGGTGGCGGCCCACGATGTTGGCCACCTCCTCCTTGCCGCCCAGGGCTCCAGAAACCTCGGAGGCGAGGAAGTGGTACTCCTGCATGAACTTCAAAGTGTGCTGGTAGTAGCGCTCGTTGGGGGCGGACTCCGCGATGCCCAGGGTGGAGAGCACGGACTGGAATTTCTGGGCGCACCTGTTGACCATGTCCTCCAGTTCCTCGGCGGACATGGTCAGCCTGCGCTGGAGCATGGCCCGGAAGAGGATGACGGCCGTGGGGTTCTCCGGCGATGTGAGCTCCATCTCCGACCAGCGCGTGGCCAGGATGATGCACTGGGTGAGCGGGTCGCGGGAGTCCACGCCGTCGAAATCGTGGTGGTGCTCGATGCAGGCCGGGTTCGGCACGGGGATGCGCCAGTCGTCAAGGAGCTGGGAGGTGAGCTGGCAGTGATCGGTGCGCCAGAGGTCGCGCTCTTCCTCGATCTGGCCGGGGACGTAGGCGGTGATGATCTTGCCGTGCTTGGTGCCGTTGAACTTGTCCGGGTCGGCGCAGACCAGGAGCAGAAGCGAGATGTCCTTGAGAAGCGCGGTGAGGTAGGCCTGGTCGGTGAACTCGGGGCAGAGCCTTTCGGCCAAAAGCTCAGCCGCGATGGCGGACCAGATGATGAGCCGCCAGTTGGAGAAGAAGTCGATGCCGCGCTTGTCGAAGGCCTCGCTCAAGTGCTTCTGGTAGGTTATGGACAGCGCGATCTTGAGGATTTCCTTGGTGCCCAGGATGGTGGCGGCGCGGCGCAGATCCGTCACCTTCTGGGTGGAGCCGTAATAGGGCGAGTTGGCCAGGGTGAGCACAGTGGCCGTGAGCACCGGGTCCATGCCAAGGACCTTGGCGATGATCTCGAAGTCGGGACTTGGCTTGACCGCCTCCTCCAAGAGCTGAAGCATCACCGGGGGGAAGGTGATCTTCATGCACTGGCGAAGGGAGGCGATGGGGGTGATCATGTCTTGCCGGCGCTTATTTTTCCCGTTTTGCCATGCCCTCCAGGGCGGCTCGCATGAGGCCGGTTTCCAGGCAGGCGGGCATGTCCGCCAGGCACTGTCCAGCCTTTTCCAGATAGGAGACGGCCATCTCGCGGGTGCGCTGGGGGTATCCACCGGCGGCGACCTCGTGAAGCGCCGATTCCAGCTCCGATTCCTGCAATGTGTTCTCTTTGAAGGCTTTTGTAAACCGGATTCCGCGCTCGCCAGGCAAATCGGCCATGTAGAGGATGAGCGGCAGGGTCAGCTTGCCCTCGCGGATGTCCGAGCCCCTGGGCTTGCCGGATACCTCCTTGGGGGAGGTGTAATCCAGGGCGTCGTCCACCAGCTGGAAGGCCACGCCCAGGTTCATGCCGTAGCCCCCGGCCGCCTCCACCAGATGGGCGGGCGCGCCCGCCAGCAGCGCCCCGGCCTGGCAGGCGGACTGGATCAGGCAGGCGGTCTTGCCGATGATGATGTTCAGGTAGCCGTCCATGGAGAGGTCCACGTCGCGGATGTGGGCGATCTCCTCGATCTCGCCGCTGGCGGTGCGCAGGATGGCGTCCGAGAGGCAGGCGGTCAGCTCGGGCTTGCCGTAGGAGGCCACCATGATGTTGGCCAGGGCCAGCAGGGCGTCGCCCGCGAGAATGGTGTGCCCCACGCCGAAGACCGTGTGGGCGGCGGGCTGGCCGCGCCGCAGGGCGGCCCCGTCCAGGATGTCGTCGTGGAGCAGGGTTGCGGAGTGGAGCAGCTCGAGCGAGCAGGCCAGGGGATAGATGGCGTCCCCCCCGGCATAGCCCAGGGCGCGGGCGGAGAGGATGGTCAGAAGCGGGCGCAGGCGCTTGCCTCCCGCGCGCAGGACGTGCTCGGCGGTGGGCCGGACGTAGGGAGTGAGCCCGGCCACGTGGCGGCTGAGGCAATCCTCGATGAGGGGGAGTTCCCGGCCCATGTACTCGGCGAATTCTTGCATCATGATATTGGTGACGGGTCGGACCCGGTTTGTCTGTGGCCGCGCAAAAGACCGGCCAGCACGTCCCCCAGGCCCGCCAGGGCCTGCTTGAGTTCCCATTTTGTCCTGTCGCGCTCCCCAACCGCGTTGGAGACCGTCCGGACTTCCAGAAAAGGCACGCCCTTGGTCAGGCAGGCCAGGGCCAGGGCGAAGCCTTCCATGCTCTCCGCTAGCGGGCTGAACCTGCCTGCCAGCGCCGAAGCGCGCTCCAAACTGCCGGTTACGCCGGCCACGGTGAGAAATCCGCCCCTTGAAACTTCCGTCCCGAGGGTGAGCCCCATGGACCGGGCCGCGCCGTCCGGGTCCAGGGCGATCTCCCGCAGCACGCGGACCCCGGGGGATTCCCACTGCGGGAAATCGAACCCAGAGAGGCTGGCGAGCCCGTCGCCTAGCGCCACCCCGTACTCGGGGTAGATCTCGGCCGTGGCCGCCATGGCCGCCCCGAGCGGGGCCCGGGCGCAATCGAAGCTGCCCGCGATGCCGATGTTCACCACGCCTGAAATATCATGTCCCGACAGGGCCGCCCCCATCTCCAGCGCCGCGTTCACCGGCCCGACTCCCGTGACCACCAGGATCAGGTCGCGCCCGGCCGCGCGCGTCTTGGCCGTTCCCCGCCCCGGCGCTTGTCCTTCCCAGCCGGTTCCCGCCAGGGCGTGCTCAAGCTCGAAAGGGGTGGCGGCTGCCAGGGCCAGGGGCACGTCAGCGCTTCCTGACCAGGGCCACGAACTTGCCCTCTCCGATGTCGCGCAACTCCACCACGTCCGCCTTGCGGTGCTGGCTCACCAGTTCGAGCTTCCTGCGCTGGTCGAAGCAGATCTCCACCTCGATCTCCCCGCCGCTTTCCAGAGCCTTGAGAAGCGAACTCGCTTCCAGAAAGCCCTTTCAGCACTCCCCTGCGCAGTTGAGGCGCGGTATGGGCTCCACGCTAAAGCCTCCAGTAAGAGAGTCCGGCGGCAATGACCCCTGCCTTGTCGAGCGTTCCCCGGATGTCCATCACCAGCCCGGACGAAGGCTCCGAGAACAGACCCGGCAGATCGCTCACGGGGTAGTTCACGTAAGCCTTGTGCCCGACGGCCACGATCAGGGCCTCCAGGCCGGTGAACGCCTCCATGGGGAACAGCTCAAGGCCGTACTCGTGCATGGCCTCGCCAGGGTCTGCCATGGCGTCGTGGACCAGGACCTTCACGCCGTATTCCTCAAGCTCTCGGATGACGTCCACCACCTTGGTGTTGCGAAGATCCGGCACGTTTTCCTTGAAGGTGAGGCCCCACACGCCGACTTTCGCGCCGCTCACGGGCCGCCTGGCGGCGATGAGCTTCTTGATGCACACCTCGGCCACGTGCTTGCCCATGGAGTCGTTGATGCGCCGCCCGGCCAGGATGACCTGGGGGTGCAGGCCCAGGCCCTCGGCCAGGAAGGTGAGGTAGTAGGGGTCCACGCCGATGCAGTGGCCGCCCACGAGGCCCGGGCGGAAGGGCAGGAAGTTCCACTTGGAGCCCGCCGCCTCCAGCACCTCCAGGGTGTCGATGCCCACCTTCCCGCAGATGAGGGAAAGCTCGTTCATGAGCGCGATGTTGAGGTCGCGCTGGGTGTTCTCGATCACCTTGGCGGCCTCGGCCACTTTGATGGAGCTGGCCCGGTGCACGCCTGCCTTCACCACCGCGCCGTACATGCCGCACAAAAGTTCGCGCACCTCGTCCGTCTGTCCGGCAACAACCTTCACGATGGTCTCCAGGGTGTTGACCTTGTCGCCGGGGTTGATGCGCTCCGGGGAGTAGCCCAGGAAGAAATCCCTGCCCGCCTTGAGACCGGAGTGCTCCTCCAGCAGCGGCTTGCAGACCTCCTCGGTGAGGCCGGGGTAGACCGTGGACTCGTAGACCACCACCGTGCCGGGGGCGAGGTTCCTGCCCACGGTGACGGAGGCCGAGCGCACGGGACGCAGGTCCGGGCTGCGGTGGGAGTCGATGGGGGTCGGCACGGCCACGATGACGATGCGGCAGCCGGCCAGGGCGGCCGGGTCGTCCGTGTACTCCACCGCGGCAGCCTTGAGCCTGACGGACTCCACCTCCCCGGTGTCGTCCTTTCCCTGGCGCAGGCGTTCGATGCGGCGGGACGAAATGTCGAAGCCGACAACCTGGAAATGCGCCGCGAGGGCTACCGCGAGGGGCAGTCCGACGTAGCCCAGTCCGACCACGGCGATCTTTTCCTTGCGGCTCTTCAGCTCGTTTAACGTGACCAATTCTTCTCTCCCTGGTGGTGTATCGGGGAGAAGGTCAGTACCGGACTTTCCCCCCGGCATCAAGCGGGCTGGACTTAATGCCCGCGCGGGTCTAAACGCCCCGCATGAACATCGACCTGAAGCTCGTCGCCATGGCGGTGGGCATCGCCCTGGTGATAGAGGGCATGCCCTATTTCCTGCTCGCGGAAAAGATGCCCGAGGTGCTGAGAAGGCTCTCTTCCATGCCGCCCGGCGCTCTTCGCGTCATGGGCGCTGCCGCCATGGCCTCCGGCCTGGCCCTGGTCTGGCTGGTCAGGGACTGAGCCGCTGTCCTCGGCCGGCGCGCATGGCCGCCGTGCCGGCTTAGGCCAGGGGCGGCCTCCGCCATCCGGAAGAGGCGTTCCCCGCTCGTCCGGGCGGCTTGTTCTCCCTGCCTGATCCGCACGTCCTCAGGGAGATTCCCGACGCCTACACGCAAATTCGCCTCGCGGCATCATTTTCCTTTCACGCCCACATGGATCACCACGATGCCGAACGTGTGCTTCTCGTAGTACACCTCGGCGAAACCCGCGTCGCGCATCTCCTTCGCCAGCGAAGCGGCGTCCGGGAATTCCAGTATGGTGTCGGCCAGATAGCGGTAGGCCGAATCGTCCTTCGAAAACACCTTGCCCACCACGGGCAGCAGCGTGTTCAGATAGAAATTGTAGAGCCCGCCGAGGATCTTCTGCTTGCCTGAACCGAACTCCAGGATGCACAGCCGCCCGCCGGGCCGGAGCACGCGCAAAAGCTCCGCGTAGGCCGCCTGTCTGGGGCGGATGTTGCGGATGCCGAAGGCGATGCTGGCCGCGTGGAAGCTTTCGTCCGCGAAGGGCAGGGCGCGGCCGTCGGCCTGCACCGGGTCGATGGACGCGACGCCGCGTCTGGCCAGTTTCTCCACGCCCTTTTGCAGCATGGGCAGGCAGAAGTCCGCCGCCGTCACCCGCAGGCGCGGATGGCGCGAGACGGCCTCCAGGGAGACGTCCATGGTCCCTGCCGCCAGATCCAGCAGACGGCTTTCGCGCTCGGGGGGCAGGCCGAAGTGCCCGGCGAGAGCCTTGCGCCAGAGGATGTCCAGGCCAAGGCTCAGGAAGTGGTTGAGGAAGTCGTACCACCCGGCGATGCGCCCGAACATGGAGGCGACGTTTTTCCCGTGGTCGGAGTTCATTACGGCTGCGCGTCCTTGTCCTGACCAGGGTAGGGGGTGTGCTCGGAGATGGTGCGCAGCACTTCAAGATAGATGCGCGAGAAGTGGTCGGTGAAGTTGGAGGGGGATATGCGCCCGGTCTCCACGAATTTCACAACTATTTCCTTGGCCACCTGGAGGGCTTTGTCCTGTATCTTGTCCACGTCGCTCTCCGCGGGATGATATTGCAAAAAACCGCCCGGGGGGAAATGGCCTTTGACCACCAAAGGACAACCGGGCGGAAAAAGACAAATACCTTGAAGCACTCCCCTTTTTTTCAGGATTCCTACCACCTAAGCGCCAGATAGTCGAGAGGCCGGAAACCTCGCGGTTTCCGGCCTCTCGAGATCCGGC
>JBMORI010000123.1:0-39554 GCA_049322415.1 Thermodesulfobacteriota bacterium
CCCCGCATCACCTTCGAGGAAATGGTGGCCGAGATGGCCAGGGCCGATCTGCGCGACGCCGAACGCGACGACATGTGCCGCACCAAGGGCTTCAAAACCTTCGACTTCAACGAATAACCCTCTCTCACTCCCATATGGAGACGAAAAGCCGGGCCGACCCGGCTTTTCGCTTTTCCAGGCCCTGGCCGGGCGCGGCGCCCCGGTCGATAGGCACGTGTTTTGCTCAATCTGATGAAACCGGACGCGTTTTCACAGTCCGCGGGCGGAAACTGTAAAGAAAGGAACACTGCAGCTGTCGCGGTTCCTTACAGTACCCCCGGATTCCACCCTTGCACCGGCAAGGGCCGCCCCGGGGAAGGCAGGTACACCATGCACCGGATCGCGCTCATACTGCTCCTCATCGGCATAGTGGCCAGCATCGGCGTGGCGAACGCCTACAACGGGTACGCTCTCGGCTCCTACAACGACGGTTTCTCCAGCGGAGGACCCGGCGACGGCGCGGGATCGGCTGATGCCGGACCCGTGCGGAGGGCATACGCCCGGGGCCGGGTGGACAAGACCTACAAGGGGGTGTCCGTAACCGCGCGGGACTGGGCTGCGTCGCTCGGGCGTTACGCCCCCTGGATGGAGGATTTTGAGATCAGCGCCGGGCTTGCCGCCCGGCACGCATCCAACGTGACCGGTCAATTGCTGCGGAACGCCCGGGCGTTCTCGGGATATGAATACACCTTGGAGGGCGCGAACGGCCGCCCGGGGAATTCTGCTTCGCCGGCCTTGGGGGGGTATCAGTCCTGGAGCGGCGGTTCCTCCGGCGGCTCCTCGGGGAGCGGCTCCACGCCGGACCGCCATGCCGAGATCCTGGCCCGCCTGGCCGCCGGCGGCGCGGGACAAGACGTCAGGGACGATTCCCCGCCTAGGATATGGGAAGAACCGTCGGACCGGGACCATGAGACGACTCCAATCCAATACGTGGCCGTCAGAGAGAGCGTGAAGGAACTGATCCCGGGCGTCATCACGCAGAACGGCGTTCAGAACCCGCCCGGCGGCGAGGACGCCCCCATCGCCAACCCCGAGCCCTGCACGCTCCTTCTCGGGGGCCTGGGACTGGCGGGGTTGGCCCTGGCCGGACGCAGAGGCAGGAACAACACATAAGACGTGCCGCCGCGAGAGCGGGGCGGTTCGCGCCGGGACGCACTCCGGTCCAGCCGGTCGCTTCGCGGGTTCTAGTTGGTGCAGTTAAGTGAGCGCCCTTCACCGGCAGCCCGGTGAAGGGCGCTGATTCATGAAAAGGGGACAAGCAATTCCCCCGGCCGTGCGTCCGCCAACCGGCCAGGCAAGCCTAGAACAGCCCGGCGGCCAGCCCCGCCGCGACCACGATCATCATCCCGGCCACGGCCAGCCGCACGCCGTCGATGGTCATCTTCTTCAGAAGCTTCTTCCCGAAATACGCGCCGGCGAACGCCGCCAGCGCGGCGGAGGCCACCAGCCCGGATTCGCCCGTCACCTCGGGGCGCATCATGCCTCCCGCATAGACCGTCAGGCGGCTCACGTCCACGGCGCAGGCCAGCACCACCCCAGTGGCGATGAAGGCCTCCTTGGAGAGCCCGGCCTTGAGCAGATAGGCGCTGCGGAACGCGCCCTGATGGCCGGAGAGCCCGCCGAAGAAGCCGCTGAGCAGGCCGCCCGCGACAAGGCCGCCCGCCGCCGGTCCCTTCTTGATGGAGCCCTTCAGCTCGGCAACGGCGAAAAAGCCCATGAGCCCGGCCAGTGCGATCTTCACCACGCTCACGTCGCGGGGTCTTCCCCACGCCTGATAGGTGAACAGTGACGGGATGTCCGCCAGAAGTTCAAGGAGCCAGGCTCCGGCCAGGGCGGCGATCATGGCCGGAACGCCGAACCGCAGGGCCGTCCTAAGGTCGGCCGAGCGCCAGAACAGCGAGAGCTTGAAGAGGTTGTTGGCCAGGTGGACCAGGGCCGTCTGGGCGATGGCCACGTCCACGGGGAAGAACAGCGCGAAGGCCGGAAAGAGGATGGTCCCCAGGCCGAAACCGGAAAACAGGGTCAACCCCGAGGCAGCCAGGGCGGTAAGGCAGACGAGGACGTATTCCATCGGCACTCCGTGCAAAGAGATTGTGAAATAGAATTGCGCCGATGACGCCGGCTGGCGTCCCTGCCGGACAGTGGCGGATGAAATGCAATCACTCCGGATAGTTTCGTGTTGTCCGTGGTGTGGGGTGGCGGCCGGGCCTCGCTCGCCACCCCACGCCACGGGCTCGCGTCAACATGCCGCCCTTCGGCGCGAAGCTGATGAGGGTCCAGGGGGATTATCCCCCTGGCGGGTGCAGGGCAGCGCCCTGCCGGGTCCGGGCGGAGCCCGGTTTGCTCTCTCCGCCCTGGTCCTATTCCCTCAAGGTCTCCATCAGCCCGAGCATGGCGATGGCCCGCACGGGCGCGCCATCGCCGCCCACGGCCAGCGGGAGCCCGGCGAAGAGGAAGGTCCTGCCGCGCGGCAGCTCGCTTGTGTTGGCCAGGTTCTCGAAGCTTATGATCCCTGCCTCGCAGAGGCCGCGCTCCACTTCCTCGTCCATGGGGAACTCGGCCGCCTGGGCCACGAATGCCGGGCGCGACTTGATCACGATGCCCAGCTCTTCAATGTCCAGCGGGGCCGCGGCGTAGATGATGCCAAGGCCCGCGCGGTAGAGGCCGCCGCCGCGCACCACCGCCCTGCCCACGAATCCCGAGAGGGGGATTTCCTCAAGACGCCTGCCGTCCCCGGCCATGTGCCACGGGGCGTTGACGTGGGTCCCGGTGTGGCTTCCGAAGCTGATCTCGGAGAGCCGCCAGCCGCTTTCGGGCAGGTCGCGCACCTGGCGGACCCGCACGGGCGGGTCGCCGGGGTAGACGTCCATGCCGTCATGGATGGGCAGGGTCAGGTCAATGAGCCGCATCGGGAAGATCCTCCGGTGCAGGGGAAGCCTTCTTGAAGCGTTTGCCGAGCCACGTCTGGAAGCGATCAAGATACATATAATAGACCGGCGTGAAATAGAGCGTCAACAGCTGGGAGACCAGCAGGCCGCCCACCACGGCCAGCCCAAGGGGCCGTCTGGCCTCGGCGCCCGCGCCGAAGCCCAGGGCGATGGGCAGCGTGCCCATGAGGGCGGCCATGGTGGTCATCATGATGGGGCGGAAGCGCACGATGGCGCCCTTGCAGATGGCCTCGGCCGGGGTGAGGGTCTTGTCGCGCTGGGCCTCCAGGGCGAAGTCGATCATCATGATGGCGTTCTTCTTCACGATGCCGATGAGCATGATGATGCCCACGAACCCGTAGATGTCCAGGTCCATCCTGAAGAGCAAGAGCGTGGCCAGCGCCCCCACACCCGCCGAGGGCAGGCCCGAGAGGATGGTGAGCGGATGGATGAACGACTCGTACAGAATGCCCAGCACGATGTAGATCACCACGATGGACAAGATCACCAGCACGGACATGCCCGCGAAGGAGGACTGGAACGCCTGGGCCGTGCCCTCGAACTTGGTGGAGAACGAGGCGGGCAGCACCTGCCGGGACACGTCCTCCACGGCGGCCACGGCCTGGGAGAGCGAGGCTCCGGGGCGCAGGTTGAAGGAGATGGTGACGGATGGAAGCTGTCCGGAGTGGTTCACGGAGAGCGGTCCCACGCCGAGCCTGCGCTTCACCAGGACGTCCAGGGGCACGAGCTTCATGGTGACGGGCGAGCGCACGTACAGCCGCGACATGAGCGACGGGTCGCCCTGGAACTGGGGCAGAAGCTCCATGATGACCTGGTAGTCGCTGTTGGGGGCGTAGATGGTCGACACCTGGCGCGAGCCGTAGGAGGCGTAGAGCGCGTCCTCGATCTGGCGGGCGGTGATGCCGAGCGCCGAGGTCTTGTCGCGGTCGATCTCCAGATAGACCTGCGGGCTCTTGAGCTGGAGGTCGGAGTTGACGTCCTGGAGGATGTCCACCTCCTTGAGCTTGTCCTCGAGTTCGGCGGAGTATTTGAACAGGTCCTGGGTGTCGGGGTTCTGGAGGGTGAACTGGTAGAGGCCCTTGGTGAAGTTGCCGCCCAGGCGGATCGGCGGCGGGTTCTGCAGAAATCCCATGATGCCGGGGACCTGTGAGAGCTTGGGCCTAAGCTTCTGTATGAGCTGGTCCGCGGAGAGGGGCCGCTCGTGCCGGGGCTTGAGCTTTATGAACATGCGCCCGGAGTTGAGGGAGGACACCGGCCCGCCCGCGCCCACCACGGACATGAAGCCCTCCACGTTCTCGTCGGCGGCGATGATCTCCATGAGCTTCTTCTGCTTCTCCACCATGGCCGGGAAGCTGATGCCCTGCTCGGCCTCCGTGACCATGGCTATCTGGCCGATGTCCTCGCTGGGCAGAAAGCCCTTGGGGATGGCCGTGAACAGCCAGCCCGTGACCACGAGCAGCGACAGCGAGAAGAGCATGGTCAGGCGGCGGTGGGAGATGACCCACCTGAGTGAGGACTCGTAGGCGCCGAGCAGGGCCTCGAAGCCGCGCTCGATGAGCATGTAGAGCCTGCCGTGCTGCTGGCGCCCGTGGGGACTCAGCCACTTGGAGCAGAGCATGGGCGTAAGCGACAGCGACACGAAGCCCGAGAACAGGATGGCCACGCAGATGGTGACGGCGAACTCCTTGAAGAGCCTCCCCACCACGCCGCCCATGAAGAGCACCGGCAAGAACACCGCCGTGAGGGAGATGGTCATGGAGAGGATGGTGAAGCTGACTTCCCTGGAGCCGTCCTGGGCCGCCTTGAGCGGCGGCTTGCCCATCTCCAAGTGGCGCACGATGTTCTCGAGCATGACGATGGCGTCGTCCACCACGAAGCCCACGGAGAGCGTCAGCGCCATGAGCGATATGTTGTTCAGGCTGAACCCGAGCTGCTGCATGAGCGCGAACGTGCCCATGAGCGAGAGCGGCAGCGCCAGCGAGGGGATGAGCGTGGCCGAGATGTTCCTGAGAAACAGGAAGATCACCATGACGACCAGCGCCACGGTGAGCACCAGGGTGAACTTCACGTCGTGAACCGACTCCCTGATGGTCTCGGAGCGGTCGATCATGATCTGCATGTTCACCGCTTCGGGCAGCTGGGCCTTGAAGGACGGCAGGAGCTTCTTGACCGCGTCCACCACGGCCACGGTGTTGGTGCCGGGCTGACGCTGGATGGCCAGCACGAAGCCGGGCTCCCCGTTGTAGAAATTGCGGCGGCGGTCGTTCTCCACGGAGTCGATGGCCCGGCCGATCTCGTTGAGGCGTATGGGCGCGCCGTTCTTGTAGGCCACGATCACCGGCCCGTAGAGCTCGGCGCGGGTAAGCTGCCCCGATGCCTGGACCGTGTACTCCCTCTGCGGGCCGGACACGGTGCCGGTGGGCACTTTGGTGTTGGCGCCGCGTATGGCCGCGGCCACCTCGTCCACGCCGATCTCTCGCGACGCCAGGGCGTCAGGGTCCAGCTGGATGCGCACCGCGTACTTCTGCGACCCGTACACCACCACCTGGGACACGCCGCTGACCATGGAGATTCGCTGTGCCAGCACGCTCTCGGCGTACTCGTTGAGGTCCGAGAGGCGCATGGTGGGCGAGGTGATGGCAAGGTAGAGCACCGGCGAGTCGGCCGGGTTGACCTTGCGGTAGGTGGGGGGGCTGGTCATCTCCGGCGGCATGTTCCTCACGGCCTGCGCGATGGCCGAGTTCACGTCCTGTGCGGCCGCGTCGATGTCGCGCGAAAGGTCGAACTGGAGCGTTACCTTGGTGAGCCCCAGGGTGGAGCTTGAGTTCATGGAGTCCACGCCCGCGATGGTGGAGAACTGTTTCTCCAGCGGCGTGGCCACGGAGGAGGCCATGGTCTCCGGGTTGGCCCCGGGCAGGTTGGCCGTCACCTGGATGGTGGGGAAGTCCACGTTGGGCAGGTCGGACACGGGCAGGGAGGAGTAGCCCATGACGCCGAAGATCATGATGGCCGTCATGACCAGGGTGGTCATGACCGGGCGCTTGATGAATCCGGCCGAGATGCTCACTGCCTGCTCCCTTCCGGCGCGGCGGCCCCGGCGGACTGGGTCTGCCCGCCCTTGACCTCCACTGCGGAGCCCGGGGCCAGCCGGACGTGCCCATCCGTGACCACGGTCTCCCCGGCGGAAAGCCCTTTGGCGATGATCACCCTGCCGCCCGCGACCCCGCCGCTCTCCACCAGCCTGAACTCCGCCTTCCCGTCCGGCGTGACCACATACACGTAGCTTCCCTGAAGCCCCTGCTGCACCGCGCCGGAGGGCACGGAGAGGACGTTCTCGCGGTTGGCCAGCTCGAGGGTCACCTTGGCGAACTGGCCCGGCCAGAGGCGTTTGTTCTCGTTGCCGAAGAGGGCCTTGAGCTTGATGGTGCCGGTGGCGCGGTCCACGGCGTTGTCCACCGAGGCCAGTTCGCCTGTTTCGACGCCGTCCGCGTCCCCGGCGGTGTCCGCCGTCACGGCGAGGGGGGCCTTGCCCATGCGGGAGGCGATCTCGGAGAGGTGCTGCTCGGGCACGGAGAAGCTGACGTAGATGGGCTGTATCTGGTTGAGGACCAGCAGGTTGCGGTCGTCGTTGGCCTTTATCACGTTGCCCTCGTGCACCAGCACGGAGCCCACCCTGCCCGCGAACGGGGCCTTGATGACGGAGTAGTCCTGCTGGAGCCTGGCCTGCTCGATCTGGGCCTCGGAGAGCTTGATGGAGGCGCGCAGGCTCTTGGCGTCGGTGCTGGCCTGGTCGAACTGCTGCTGGCTGACCACATCCTTCTGCTTGAGTCCGGTGTAGCGGTTAAGGTCGTCCTCGGCCTTCTTGAGCAGGGCCTGGTCACGCTCCAGCTTGCCCTGGGCCTCCTTGATGGCCGCCTGGAAGGGGCGCTGGTCCAGGACGAAGAGCACGTCCCCGGCGGCCACCTCCTGGCCGTCGCGCACGCGCTGCTCCTTGATGAGGCCGCCCACCTGGGAGCGCACGGCGGCCGTCTGGTAAGCCTCCACGTTGCCCACGGCCTGAATGCGCACGGGAATGCTCCCCGTTTCCGCCGCCGCCGCCGTGACCGGAACCGGCCTCTTGACCGGGCCCTTGGCCTGCTTGCCGTCGGAGCACGCGAGAAGAGAAAGAGACAAAACGAACGCGCCCGCGAAACGGACGGCATGGATCAAGCGCATCATGAACCTTCCTGGCGGTAGCCGCGCATGGCGGCGAGGCTGAACTTGAGGATGTGTCTGGACAGTTTGTCTATGCCGGGGGCGTCCCAGGTTACATCCGGGAAGAGCATTTCGATGGCCGCCCGGCAGCGGTAATAGTGCTGGCACTGGCCCACAACCGAGAGGGCGCAGTGGCGCACGTCCTCCTGGTCCGCGCCCTCCCCGAGGATGGCTGCCACCATGCCCATGAGCCGCTCCATGTTGGGTCTCACGGAGGATTGCACGAGCCTGCTCAGGGCGGGGGACGGCTCGCCCATGCCCTTGGCCATCAGTTTCGTGGACCACGCCGGGTTGTCGTCGGCCAGGGTGCGGAAGAGGAACGAGCGGATGAAGGAGGCCAGGGCCTCTTCGGCCTCGCTCTCGTCCGTGAGCCCTTCCGTGGGGGGGTGGCGGCGCATCCCCTCCTGGTGGCAGTGTTCGAGGAGGGCCTCATAGAGGCCGCTCTTGCCGCCGAAATGGTAGTTCACCGAGGCCACGTTGGTCCCGGCGCGGGCGCAGATGTCGCGTATGGTGCCGCGCTGGAACCCCTTCTCGGCGAACACCTCGCCCGCCGCTCCAAGCAGCCTGAGCTTGGTCTCTTCCTGGTCCGGATGGAGCATGCGACCCCTCAAACAAGCGTTTCAATCATGCGTTTGGCAACATTGCCTCTATCCATCAAAAGGCGTATTGGCTAGCCCCTGCGGCATTACCCCTATGAAACAGAACCATCCCGACAATCCGTTTTCCAGCAAACCCTGGGCCTGCCTGGGCGTGGCCGCCACGGGCACCTTCATGGCCACCCTGGACGGCGGCATCGTCAACGTGGGCCTGCCCACCATCGCCTCCCGCTTCGGGGCGGACCTGCCCTTCGCCCAGTGGGTCATCACCATCTACCTGCTGGTCATAGCCTGCCTGCTCCCCGCGTTCGGCCGCCTGGGAGACATGAGCGGCCGCAAGGCCAAATACCGCCTGGGTTTTCTGATTTTCACCCTGGCCTCGGCCATGTGCGGGGCCGCGCCAGGCATGTGGTGGCTCATCGTAGGGCGCGCGGTCCAGGCCGTGGGCGCGGCGCTGCTCATGGCCAACGGGCCGGCCATCGTCATGATGAGCTTCCCCGGCCCCGAGCGCGGCCGGGCGCTGGGCATGATAGGCATGGTGGTCTCGCTGGGCTCGCTGGCCGGGCCCTCGCTGGGCGGTTTTCTAGTGGGGACGTTCGGCTGGCCTTCCATATTCTACGTGAATCTTCCGGTGGGGCTTCTGGGCATGTACCTGGTGCACCGCGTCCTGCCTGATGACAGGCGCGTCCCCGAGGGCTCCTTCGATTTGATCGGAACCGCGCAGTACGCGGTGGGCATCGTGTTCCTTTTGACGGCCATCACCCACGGCGGCCGCTGGGGATGGGGCTCGCCGGGCATCCTGGGGTGCTGGGCGGCGTCGCTTGCGGCCCTGTTCTTTTTCCTTCGCCGCCAGGCCAGGGTGAAGCACCCGGTGGTGGACCTCTCGCTCTTTCGCATCCGCGCGCTGGCCCTGGGCAACCTGGCATCGCTGCTGGCCTTCATGGCGCTTCTGACCAACGCGGTGATGCTGCCCTTCTTCCTTGTGAGGGTGGGCGGTTTCAGCGCCCAGGAGGCGGGATTGATCATGGCCGTGATGCCCCTGGCCATGGCCTTCGTCGCGCCCCTTTCCGGGTTCGCCTCGGAGAAGGTGAGCCCGGCGGTGCTGACCGGGCTGGGCATGGCCGCGGCGGCATGCGGGCTCTACTCGCAGACGCTTCTGACCGCGTCCTCCGGCATGTGGCGGTGCGCCCTGGGGCAGGCCGTCCTGGGCGTCGGATTCGGGGTGTTCCTCTCCCCCAACAACAACGCCGTGCTGGGCAGCGCGCCGCGCTCCAAGAGCGGCGTTGCCGGGGCGCTCATGGCCCTGGTGCGCAACCTCGGCATGGTGAGCGGCATCGCCGTGTCCACGGCGGTCTACGAGGCCTTCCGCAACCGGGCCGCGTCGGCGGGACTCCCCGAAGAGGAGGCGTTCAGGGCGGGTTTCGACGCGGCCCTGGTCTTCGCCGCCTGCCTGGGGCTGGCCGGAGTGGCCCTGGCCCTGGTCCGCGTTCTGCCCGGCTCGTCCTCCAGGGACGGGTAGGCTTTTTTTTCCTTTGCTTTTGGGTTAGATGCGCCTGAACCGCCCCATGCAGGAGGTTCGATGAGCCAGGACGATTCCGCCGCACGCATCGAGAGCTACCTCTCCACCCTGCGCCGTCTCAAGGAGACCTCCGCCCGGCGCGACCTGCTGGAGAGGGAGCTTTTCCTCGCCGTGCTCCTGGCCAACGACTCCCGCCTCCTTGAATCCCCCGCCCTGGACGCCGACCGGCAGAATCTCACGGCGGCCATCGCCTTCCGGGGCGAGCCCCACCCGGCCCACGCCTACTACAGGGACTGGATCTCCCGCTTCCTCACGGCCCTCAACCAGTACGAGGTGGCCACGCGCACCGGCGCGGACGACCAGACGCCCGCCCTCGCCGTTGAGATCGTCAACGCCGAGACTCTCCTGGCCAAATGTCTGCAGGGGTACATCATCCTCTCCGGCGTGGTGCGCGACGAATTCAACGACGTCCTCATCATGCGGTTCGGGGAGAGCGCCCTGGCGGACATCGACGAGTTGACCCACGCGGGCTACTCCGACGACCGCTACTGGAAGGCCCTCATCGACCGCTTCGCCCTGGGATTCGTCAGCAAAAGCTACCCTGAGCTTTTAAGCGGCGAGAACTTCCGCCTCTCCCGCGAGGGCTCCTTCGTCGCCGTGCGCATCCCGCTGGACGCCCTGACCGCGCTCATGCCCGGGACGGACAAGGAGATCGACAAGACGCGCCTCCAGAACCTCTTCGACGCCACCCGTTCGGACCCGCAGCAGATCAAGGGGGCCATGGCGGCGGCCTCCATGCTGGCGGCCTTGGAGACGCCGCTTCTGCCCGGCAGGCCCGCCCGGAACGATCTGGAACTCATGGGGCGCGTGGCCGCCATCGACCCGTTGTCCGCCCGCTTCGTGGAGATATTCGTGGACGGGCAGCCCGTGGGCGAGGGCGAACTGCCCGTCGTGCCCGACGCGGGCAATCCCGAACGCAGGGCCGCCCTGGTCGAAGCCCGCAAGGTGTTTCTCAGGGACCAGCTGGTGGCCATGGCCGCCGGAGCGGCGCTCGCCATGTGCAACCTGCGCGAGGACCTCGGGAAGGCCGTCCAGGATTTCTCTCCGCGCGAGCAGGAAAAGCTCCTTGCGGTGGCCGGTTCCTTCGACCCGGCAGGGCTGGCGCTGGCCCACACCCTGATGCTGGAGTACTCGCTGTGCAAGCTCCTGGCGGACAAGGTGAGCGACGAGGGGGCCAAGGTCCAGGTGAAGTGCCTCAAGCACCGCCGGGCGTCCCGGGAGGAGGTGGAGGCCCTTGCCGCCAAGGGGTTCAACCGGATTCGCCAGAAGGTCTACTTCGAGGACGACCCGTCCTCGGACAAGTGGCTTCTCTTCAAGGCCAGGTCCACCCAGGAACTGGCCGGCGCGCTCGGGCTCTCCAACATGGACCCCTTCCTGACCAAGGCCGTCACGGCGCTGTGGAACAGGATGGAGTTCAAGGCCGAGGCTTTGGTGCTCGTGAACATGGCCCTGGTCTCCAAGGCCACTCAGAACGTCCAGGCCAAGCTGGCCGAGATTCTCTCCAAGCTCGGGGTGGTGAAGGGCGGCTGAGCCGTCCAGCGGGCCCGGGCGCAAAAAAAGCGGCGCGGTTTCCCGCGCCGCCCGGCTGATGGAGTCATTGCCTACTGGGATTTCTGGTAGCGGGGTATGTCCAGCTTCAGAAGCTCGCTTCCTTCCTTGAGATATTTGAGCACGTCGATCCCGACGTATTCCGGGTCCTTGGGCGGCAACGCCCCGGCCGGGGCCTTCACCTGGGCTTCCTTGGCGGGCAGCATCCTGGCCAGCTCCTCGGAGGAAGGGTCGGCGTCGCGCTGGACCGCGTCCAGGGTGATGGCCACGGGCTGGTAGTAGAACGAGAGCTTCATGCCGCCGTCCGGGTCGCCCTTGAGCTTCACGCGCACCGGCCCGGCCTTCCAGCGGGTGACGGCCGTCTCCCCGGAGCCGGACTTCTTGCCCTTGCCGTAGATCTTGGTCAGCTCGGAGGAGAGCCTGCCGTATCCCGTGCCGTCCTTCATGCGCAGATGCACGGCGTAAAGCCTGGGCCCGGCCTGCCCGTAGTACACGGTGGGCTTGCCGAAGCCCTTGAGCTCGAAGCGGTCGCGCAGGTTCACGTAGTAGTCGATGCCGTCCACGGAGCGCAGCTTCATGAAGCCCTCGCGCCCGTTCACGTCCTCACCCCAGGCCACGGAACCGAATCCCTTGGCGATCGCGCTCGTGCTCGCGGCGAACGCCGGGGCCGGGAGCGTCACGGACAGCGCCAGCACAATCATTATCCGGATCAACTTGGACACGAGAGCCTCCCATCAGGTTGTATATCCTGACGATAGCCCCAGAGAACACCCGTTGCAAGCCCGAGATGCCCTCGACGCGCGGGAACGTATGGCGGGAGCCCGCCCAGGCGGGAACGGGCGCGCGATGCATGAGTAAGCCGGTCACGCCGGCTCCTGAGGACGGAGGCGGGCGGTCAGTCCCGCGTCAGCTCATGCGCTTGCCGTCGAGCATGGCCAGGGCGGACTCCTTCTCGTCGGCCAGCCTGGAGGTGACGGCCACGCGCAGGCGGCCGCGCCCGGCGAACTGCACCATGCGCTGCCTGTAGACCTCCTCGATGAGGTCCTTGTCGGACTTGGCCCTGCCCATCCCCTGGAGCTTGTCCACGGCCTGGGTGAAGATCTCGGAGGCCCCGCCCGGTCCGTGCTGCACGGCAGTGCTCCAGAGCACCTCGCGCACGGCCTGGGAGCGCTTGGAGATGTCCTCGCCCGTGGAGAGGGTGATGGACTTGAGGGCTGGCTGGTAGTGGGTGGAGGCGATGAACTCATGCTGCAGCGCCTCGAAGCGGTTGGGCTGCTCGGCGGAGATGCGTTTCCATTCCTGGGCCATGGCTCCGCCGCGCCCGCCGGTGTTGGCCGGGCCGGACGAGGAGAGCCTGGAGGCCAGTTCAGGGGCCTTGCTCCCGAGGTAATCCAGGAAGCGGCCCATGGTGCCCACTCCGGAGGCGATCTGGTAGAGCCCGTATGAGGTGCCGCCCCTGCCGTCGTACCCGATGGCGTCGATGGCCCCGCGCGATTCGTAGGCCGCGGAGAGCACGCCCAGCCTGTCGTTCCTGGCGTACTTGGCGTCTTCCTTGAGGACGGCCGCGTGCCGTTTGGCGGCCAGGAACTTCGACTCGGCCGCCGCCGCCGCCAGGAGCAGGTTCTCCTCTTCCTTGGTGAAGCCCTCGGGCAGGCCCCCCTTTGCCCCCGCGCCGGGCAGGTGACCCAGATCCTCGGGGTGGCGGGCCGACTTGTCGATGCTGCCGCGGATTTCGTTGGAGGCGATCCTCCCCCTCACGGACGATCCGGCCTGGACCGGATTCTTGACGCCGCTCAGGGCATCCTCCCTGGGCTGGGGCATCCGGGCGACCATGGAGAGCAGGTCCTTGCCCTTGCCCGCCATGATGTCCTGGCTTACACCGAGCTGACTGGTAAGCATGGCCTTGAAAGCCGTCTGGTCCTGGGTGGCCTTGCCGGTGTTCAGCCTTTGTATTTCCGGATGGGCCGCCAGAGCGGCCGCGATGTTCTGAGGCGTCATTGCCATGACGGTACACCTCCTTCGACGAGACTGCGACCAATGACAAAGCAATCCGCGTGCCAGCCGGGCCATCGCTATTTCGAGAACCGGGCCTGCCGGTATTATCCCTGCCACCCCGGAGCGGACCCGGACCGCTTCAACTGTCTGTTCTGCTTCTGCCCGTTGTATTTTCTTGACGCCTGCGGCGGCGACTTCCGCATGGTGAAGGGAGTGAAGGACTGCACCCCCTGCCTGCGGCCGCACCGCCCGGAAGGGTATGACGAGATAGTGGAGAGGCTGCGGGAGGAGATCGGGAAGCGCAGGGATGATTCGCAACAATCCGAACCAGGGGCCACCATCAAGAAGTGAGTGGTCCGGAGAGACCCGTCAGGCCACGTCGCCGAAGGCGAAAACTACCCGCCCGGCATCCGCATCGCCCGGCAGTCCGGCACGCCCGTCAAGGCTCTCGGCCTCTCGCCGTCCAGGCCCACGGACGTTTTGAAGCCATGTGCTCCTGCAAGGGGCTCCGCCGCGCGTCCTCGTTCCCATTCTTCCAGCAAACGGAATCGCTCTCGCCGCCTTCCGCGTTCCAGGCCGCGCGTATCCCGCCGGACCGCCATCGCCGCAAACGGCGATATTTAAATAATCAATAAAAATTCGAGCGGGGAGCGTGCTTGCACGCTCCCCGCTCTTCGCATCAGTATCGCCCGAAACCCGCGAAGCAATCGCCGGGGTAAGGCGGGAGGCACTCCCCCTGGCGGGGGAAGTCGCGGAGCCCTGGTCTTCCCTCTTCGTCTCTAGATTCTTCCCAGCCTCTCGAGCACCCTCTCGCGCCCCATGGCCTGCATCATCTCGAACAGACCGGGGCTGGCGGTCCGTCCGGTGAGGGCTACGCGCAGCGGCTGGGCGACGGCCTTGAACTTGAGGCCCTGTTCGTCCAGGTAGGCCTTGGCGGCGGCCTCCAGGGGCTCCTGCTCGAAGACGGGGGCCTTGGCGAAGATGCCGGCCAGGGAGGCCAGGTGGGGCTTCACCTCATCGGTGAGGAACTTGGCGGCGGCCTGGGCGTCCATTTCGGGCTGGTCCGCCACGAACATGACTGCCTGATCGGCCATCTCCACCAGCGTGCGGGAGCGCGGCTGGAGGAGCGGGATGAACGCCTTGATATATCCGGGGTCTGTTCCGGCGAAGCCGCGCGAGGCGAGATGGGGCTCCAGGAGCGCGGCCAGGCGGTCCAGGGGGCACTCCTTGATGTAGTGCTGGTTGAGCCAGAGGAGCTTCTCGCGGTCGAACACGGAGGCGGACTTGCCCAGCGCCTTGATTGAGAAGTGCTCGACGAGCTCCTCGCGGCTGAATATCTCCTGGTCGCCATGGGCCCAGCCAAGGCGGACGAGGCAGTTGAGCATGGCCTCTGGCAGGATGCCCTCGGCCTCGTACTCGAAGACGGCGGTGGCGCCGTGGCGCTTGGAGAGCTTCTTCTTGTCAGGGCCGAGGATCATGGGCACGTGGCCGAAGGCGGGCGTGGGCAGGCCCAGTGCCTTGTAGATGAGTATCTGGCGCGGGGTGTTGTTCAGGTGGTCGTCGCCCCGGATGACGTGCGTGACGCCCATGGCGGAGTCGTCCACCACCACGGCCAGGTTGTAGGTGGGGGTATTGTCGGAGCGGCGCAGGATCATGTCGTCGAGCTCGGTGTTCTCGAAGGAGACGGGGCCTCGGATCATGTCGTCCACCAGGGTGGCTCCAGCGAGGGGGGCCTTGAGGCGCACCACGCGGCCGGGTCCGGGGCCGAGGCCGCGCTCGCGGCAGCGTCCGTCGTACTTGGGCTTGGCCCCCTTGGCGCGGGCCTCTTCGCGCATGGCCTCCACTTCCTCGGGGGTGCAGGAGCACCAGTAGGCGTTGCCGGATTCGAGAAGCCGGTCGATGTACTGGTTGTAGAGGTCGAAGCGCCGGGACTGGTATATGGGCTCGCCGTCCCAGTCCAGGCCGAGCCACTTCATGGAGGCCAGGATGCCTTCGGTGTAGGCCGCCTCGGAGCGGGCGGTGTCGGTGTCCTCGATGCGCAGCACGAACTTGCCGCCTGCCTGTCGGGCGTAGAGCCAGCTGAAAATGGCCGTGCGCGCGCCGCCGATGTGCAGCTGTCCGGTGGGGCTCGGCGCGAAGCGGGTGATGACGGTCATGAATGTCTCCAGGGCGGGCCGCGCGCGGGCTGAAAGCCCCGGCAAAGGCCCGTTGATGCCGGTTTTCGGTGTGGCTGGCTGGTACGCCTTTCCAGGGGCGGATGTCAACGCGCGCCGTCCCCGGGAAGGCCGGAGGGCTAGAGCGGGATGAGAGCGGGGGAGTTGAGCTTGAAGAGCCGGTACCTCCAGGCATCGCCGTGCTTGACCAGCACGATCTCCAGGGTCGCGGGGCCAGCCTCGAACTCCGCCTTGAGCGAATACTTGGCAGTGACCTCCCTGCCTTGCTCCGTGGTGATGGAGATGTTGGCGTCGCCGTTCAGTTCCGTGACGCGCTTGAAGCCTCCCAGGGTTCTGAACCACTTGAAGACCTTGGCGATCTCCTCCGGGGAAGCGGTCTTGAGCACTTCCGGGCTGGCGAGGCCGATGAACACGGACGGATCGAACCCGGCGCAGATCTCCGGCACGGTCTTCTCCACGAAGGCCCTGCTTTCCTTGTCCAGGCTAGCGCCGACAACCGCCACGTAGGCGAAGAACCCGCCCACGCAGACGATGATGGCCAGGAAGACGCCTCCGAGGACCATGAGCACTTTTTTCATGAAGTTCGTCCTTTGCTGCGACCGCACCGTGAATCGGGTTCGGGCCAGGAATCTCCCGCTCACCATAACGGCAAAATCCCTGGCGTTCAACAGATGCATGGATATTCGGGCCTCGATTCACCCGCTCCTGTCTGCACAACCGCCACGCGATGTGCAAGGCGCTGCACAGGTGGATGAGGGTGGGAAGTTATGCATAGTGATACCGGCATGTTACGTTCAGGCATGAATCCTGCTTAAATCGGTATGATTTTGACAACGGCCCTCCGGTGCTTAGCTCTTGCGCCGGCGCGGCCGCGCCGAACACACCCCAGCGAGGTAAATAGTGAAACGCATCCTTCTGCCCCTTTTCGTGCTTCTTGCCCTGCCCCTGGCCGCCATGGCCGCCGATGACACGGTGAAGATCCCGGTCAAGGACGTGAGCGACCAGGCCAAATATTTCAAGTTCGACGCCGGCGGCGTCACGGTCAAGTACTTCGCCATCAAGGCCCCGGACGGCACCATCCGCACCGCCCTGGACGCCTGCGACGTATGCTTCCCCGAGAAGAAGGGCTACAAGCAGTCCGGCGAGTTCATGGTCTGCGTGAACTGCGGCATGAAGTTCCACGTCTCCCGGGTCGGGCTGGTGAAGGGCGGGTGCAACCCGCATCCCGTGGCCAGCAAGGTCGAGGGCGACCAGGTGGTGATCTCCAAGGCCGAACTGGCCCAGGGCGTCAAGTACTTCAAGTAGGGACCGCCGCATGAACCTCCTCACCCTCCCAGTCCGGACGCTCAGGCGCAAGTTCATGCGCACGGCGCTTCTGACCGTGGTCTTCGCCGCGGGCATCTGCTCGGTGGTGGCTCTCAACTATGTGTCGAAGGCCGTGGGCGACTCCATGGAGAAGAAGCTCACGGCCTTCGGCGCCAACATCATGCTTAAGCCCCGGGCCGAGACCCTCTCCGTGGGCTACGGCGGCTTCAACCTGGGCAGCGTGTCCTTCGACGTGAAGCACCTCACCGGCGAACAGGCCGCCAAAGTGCGCACAATCGACCTCAAGGAGCGCATCGCCTCGGTGGCCCCCAAGTTCCTGGCCCAGACCAAGGTGAAGGGCAAGGCCGTGGCCATGATCGGCGTGGACTGGCCCGAGGAGATGCTCATCAAGAACTACTGGGGCTTCATGGGCCGCCCGGCGGAGAAGCCCTACGAGGTGCTGGTGGGCTCCAAGGCGAGCGAGGCCCTGGAGCTGCACCCCGACGAGACCTTCGAGGCCGAGGGCAGGACCTTCACCGTGGCGGGCGTGCTCCTGCCCACCGGCAGCGAGGACGACAACGTGATCTTCGCGGGCCTGGGCGAGATGCAGGCCTCGTTCAACCAGCCGGGCGTCATCCATTTCGCCGAGGTGGCCGCGCTGTGCTCGGGCTGCCCCATCGACGACATCGTGGTCCAGATCGAGCGGGTGCTGCCGGACGTGGATGTCGTGGCCATGCAGAAGGTGGTGAAGAGCCGCATGTACACCATACATTTCGTGCAGCAGCTGGCCCTGGTGGTGAGCGTCATCCTGCTGCTCACGGCCTGCTTCATGATCGCCCTGTCGCTGCTGGCCTCGGTGAACGAGCGCAAAAACGAGATCGGCGTGCTGCGCTCGCTCGGGTTCTCGCGCTCGTCGGTGTTCGCCATATTCTGCATGGAGGCGCTCATCATAGGCATGGCGGCGGGTCTGGCCGGCTACTTCGGCGGCTACGGCGTGAGCTTCAAGGTCATGGAACTTTTGGATCTGGCCAAGGAGGCCACCCTGGAAGTGGAAGCCTGGCACCTGGGCGCGACCCTGGCCGGGGTGGCGGTCATCTCCTGCCTGTCCTCGGTCATCCCGGCCTGGAAGGCCGCCAACACCGACCCCAGCCAGGCGCTGGTGATGCTGTAGTCCGCGCATCTCAAGAGGACGAACGAAATGCTGCAAGCGATCGACATATCCAAGACCTTCGGGGACACGCCCGTTCTGCGCGACGTGTCCGTGGACATCGCCCAGGGCGAATTCGCCTGCGTGGTCGGGCGCTCGGGCTCGGGCAAATCGACCCTGCTCAACGTGCTCTCCACGCTCCTGAGGCCCGACCAGGGCAGGGTGGTCTACCAGGGGCGCGAGGTGTCCGCCATGGGCGAGAGCCAGATAAACGGCCTGCGCCACAAGGACTTCTCAATCATCTTCCAGCTGCACCACCTGCTGCCCTACCTGACGGCCATCGAGAACGTGACCCTGCCCTACATGAACTCGCTCAGGCCCGTCAGCGCCGAGATCAGGGCCAAGGCCGCGGAGTGCCTGAGGCGCGTCGGCCTGGCGGGGAAGGAAGACCGCCTGCCGGGCAAGCTCTCCGGCGGCGAGCAGCAGCGCGTGGCCATTGCGCGGGCCCTGGTCAAGAGCCCCGGCGTGATGTTCGCGGACGAGCCCACCGGCAGCCTGGACAAGAAGAACGGCGACGGCATCATCGAGCTTCTGAAGGATCTCAACGCCGACGGCGTCACCGTGGTCATGGTCACGCACGACCAGTCCTACGCCAGGCGGGCCGGGCGTACAGTGGTGATGGAGGACGGGCGCGTGGTGGACGGCGGCGTGCCCGCCTGCTGAGCGGAAAGGTCCGGCAAGCGCAACGGCCGCCCTGCTCATCGCGGGGCGGCCTTTTTCATGGCCAGTTGCCCTCACGGGCCGTTTGCAATACGAACTTCCCATGTCGCGGTCGGAAAAGCGCGTATTCAGACTGTATTTCGCAGGGATAAGCTTCGCCGTGGCGGCGAGCCTGGGCGGCGTGTTCCTGGCGCTCGCCTGGCAAAGCCGCCAGCTTGCCGGAGAGGCCATGCTGGGGCAGGCGAGGGCTCTGTTCCACGCCATGGTGGTCACGCGGGAGTGGAACGCCTCCCACGGCGGCGTGTACGCCCTCAAACGTCCGGAAACACCGCCGAATCCATTCCTGGACGAACCTGAGATCCTTGCCGGGGACGGTCGCGTCCTCACGCTCATCAATCCCGCCACCATGACCCGCGAGCTTTCCGAGATTTCAGCCGTCTCCGGGCACATCGTCTACCGCATCACCAGCCTCAAGCCGGTCAATCCGGCCAACGCGCCCACCCCGTTCGAAGAGGAGGCGCTCAGGGCCTTCGAAGCGGGAGCGCCCGAATTCAGCCGCACCGAGTCAGTGAACGGCTCGACGCTCTACCGCTACATGGCCCCGCTCTACACGGAGCCTAACTGCCTGCCTTGCCACGCCCGGCAGGGATACCGGCCGGGACAGCCCAGAGGCGGCATCAGCGTGAGCTTCGACGTGGGGAACGTCCACGAAAGGCAGGAGGCCGCCGCCTGGACCATCGCTGGAGTCTCGGTCCTCGCCATCGGGCTGGTCACGGCGCTGCTGTCAATGCTGATGCGCTCCATGCGCAAGCGCATCGAAGAGGGACGTAAAAAGCTCAGGGATATGGCCGAGACCGACGAGCTCACGGGCATCGCCAACCGCAGGCGGCTTCTGGAGAAGCTCCAGGAGGAGTTCCTGCGCTCCGGCAGGCAGGGCGCGCCGCTGGCCTGCGTCATGTTGGACATCGACCACTTCAAGCAGGTCAACGACCGCCTCGGACACCACGCCGGAGACATGGTGCTGAAGGCCGTGGCGGCCGCGCTCAAGGCAGGGCTTCGGGGCTATGACATGCCGGGAAGGCTGGGCGGCGAGGAGTTCCTGGCCGTGGTCCCCGGCCTGGACCGGGAAGGCGCTGCCGGTCTGGCCGAGCGGCTGCGGCGGTCCATCACCGCGGTGGTCAGGGGCTGGCCGGACATGCCCCCCGACTTCACCCTCACGGTGAGCCTGGGCGTCACTGCCAAGGACCCAGAGGACATTTCCTCGGAAGCGATGCTGCGCCGCGCGGACGCAGCCCTGTACGTTGCCAAGGCCAGCGGCAGGGACAGGGTGGAGGTGCGGTGATGGAACTGCTGGAAGATTCGCGCGACAGGGCCGCCCTTGAGAACTTCGCCGTCAGGCTCGCCGCCGGGGAAGCCGAATCGATTCCGGCCGAGATAGCCGGCAGGCTTCTTGATGGCGAGAACCCCGTGCGGGTCCTGCGCGCCTAGCGCGGGTTCACGCTCAAGCAACTTGCCGCCTCTTGCGGCGTCACGGACGCGCATATTTCCCAGATTGAACAGGGGAAACGCTCCATGTCGATGCAATTGCTGAAAAAACTGGCTGCCGCGCTGAGCGTCGATATGGAGCTGCTCGTCTGAGCCAGCGCCCTTGTGTATCAGCCGAAAATGAACGGCAAAAGGCCGGACCGGGTCTTCCCGGTCCGGCCGCGATGTCTTAATGAAGAATGCCTCGCGGGGCTACTCGGCCTTGGCGCGGGCGACGGGCTTCACCACTGCGCCGGAGCGCAGGCAGCGGGTGCACACGGTCACGGTGCAGACCTCGCCGGAGGCCTTCATGGCCCGGACCTGGCGCAGGTTGGGGACGAAGCGGCGCTTCGACTTGTTGTTGGCGTGGGACACGTTGTTGCCGACCTGGGGCTTCTTCCCGCAATTTTCGCAAACCTTGGCCATATGGAACCTCCAAGCAGGGACAAGCCCCTGGAAATGAAATACTCGTCGAAAGGGAAGCGATGCTTACACGCACTTTTCGAGGCTGGCAAGCTTTTTGTTGACAGAAGGCGGGGGCGCGATTACTCAGCGTTGTTTCCCGGAGGGCGATAAATGGCCGAACGCTGGCTGGACATAACCGACATCCCGGCCGAGGGCCGCGAATTCGTCTTCGACGACCAGGAACTCTGGGCCGAGGGGTGGCGGGAATTCAAGATGGACTTCACCCCGGTGGAGCCTCTCTCGTCCACGTTCACGGTGATCCCCCAGGGGCGCGGAGCCCTGGTGCGCGGCAGCCTGACGGGCGCGGTGTCCGTGCCGTGCGACCGCTGCACGGCCCCGGTGCGCGTCGATGTCGCCCAGGACTTCGACCTCTTCGAGGAGGAGGCCCTCCCCGGGGGGGATTCCCTGGAACCCACGCTCCTCAGAAGGCGCGGACGCATTCTGGAGCTTGACGTGACCGGCATGCTCTGGGAAGAGTTCCTGTTGGCCCTGCCGGTGAAGCCCCTGTGCTCCGACGAGTGCAAGGGCCTGTGCCCGGACTGCGGGCAGGACCTGAACGCCGGCCCCTGCAAGTGTGGCGGGGGCGGGCTTGATCCGCGCCTGGCCGTCCTGCGCGGGCTGACCATCGCCAAGAAAGACAAATCCTAATAGAGGTATACGGAAATGGCCGTCCCCAAGAAAAAAGTCTCCAAGTCCCGCAAGGGCATGCGCCGCTCCCACGACGCCCTGACCCCGCCCAACGTCATCCTGTGCTCCTGCGGCGAGCCCACCCTGTCTCACAGGGTGTGCCCCAGCTGCGGCACCTACAAGGGCCGTCAGGTGCTCAAGCGGGATGAATCCCAGTCCTAGCAGGCCTCGCATCGCCGTGGACGCCATGGGCGGGGACTTCGGTCCCCACGTGGTTGTCCCTGGCGCGGTCCAGGCCGCCAGGCGCAAGCAGTTCGACCTGCTGCTGGTTGGAGACGAGCCGCGCATAGCCGCCGAGCTTTCCAAGCTCGACACGCGCGGCATCGTGGTCCGCGTCGTGCATGCGTCCCAGGTGGCCGACATGCACGACAAGCCTTCCGAAGCCCTGCGCAAGAAGAAGGACTCCTCCATCCAGGTGTCGTGCAACCTGGTCCGCGAGGGCCAGGCCGACGGACTGATAAGCGCCGGCAACACCGGCGTGGTGCTTGCGTGCAGCCTCTTCACCCTGGGACGCATCGAGGGAGTGGACCGGCCCTGCCTGGCCACCATCATGCCCACCGAGCGCAGCCCCAGCGTGCTCGTGGACGCCGGGGCCAACGTGGACTGCAAGCCGCTCAACCTCATCCAGTTCGGCATCATGGCCGACGTGACGGCCCGCATCCTCCTGCGCTGCCAGGAACCCCGCGTGGCCCTTCTCTCCAACGGAGAGGAAGAGGGCAAGGGGAACCAGCTGGTCAAGGAGGCCTTCGAGCTGTTCAAGCACTCCTCGCTCAACTTCGCCGGCAACATCGAGGGAAGGGACATCTTCTCCGGCGAGGTGGACGTGGTTGTCTGCGACGGGTTCGTGGGCAACGTGGCCATCAAGCTGGCCGAAGGGCTGGCCTCCTCCATGGGCAGGCTCCTCAAGGGCGAGCTGCGGCGCGGCTTCTTCGCCAAGATCGGCACCACGCTGGCCCTCTCCGCCCTCAAGCGGTTCTCAAGGCTCATGGACTACGCCGAGTACGGCGGGGCGCCCCTTCTGGGCCTGAACGGCACCGTCATCGTGAGCCACGGGGCTTCCAACCAGAAGGCCATCGCCAACGCGGTGGACATGGCCGGAACCCTCGTGCGCCTGGAAGCCGCGAAGCTCCTCCAGGAAGGGCTCGCCGCCAACAAGGACTTCATCCAATCCAAAAAGAAGCCGGCCCAGGCCGGATAAAGACTTCCCCTCATGCACGGACGCTTCACCATTGAAGGCTTCGGCCGTCACGTCCCCGAACGTGTGCTCACCAACGCCGAGCTGGAGACCATGGTCGACACCAGCGACGACTGGATAACCACCCGCACGGGTATCAAGGAACGCCACATCGCCGCTCCGGGCGAAGCGTCCAGCGACCTGGCCCTCAAGGCCTCGCTGAACGCCCTGGCCGACGCCGGGCGTACGGCGGAGGAGCTGACCCACATCTACTTCGCCACGTTCACGCCGGACACCATCTGCCCTCCCGCCTCCAGCATCCTGCAGGAGAAGCTCGGAATCAGGGGCCGCGCCGCGGTGGACATGGGAGCGGCCTGCACGGGATTTCTCTACGCCCTCGACGCGGGTATGGGCGCGCTTGCCCTGCGCCCGGGCTCCGTGGCGCTGGTGACGGCCGCCGAGATCACCACCAGCCGCACCAACTGGGCCGACAGGGCCACCTGCGTGCTCTTCGGCGACGGCGCGGGGGCGGTCGTCCTCTCCGACCGCGAACCCAGGCCGGGGCAGGCCGTCATCGAGGACGTCATCCTCCACTCGGACGGCTCCATGTGGCCGCTGCTCACGGTCAAGGAGGGCGGCTCGGCCTTCCCCCTGAAGCTCGGCGACATGACGACCGGCGGCTACTTCATCGAGATGAACGGCCCCGAGGTGTACAAGAACGCCGTTCGCTCCATGGGAGCCGTTTGCGAGACGATCATGGAGAAGAACGGCATGTCCATGGACGACGTGGACCTGTTCATCCCGCACCAGGCGAACCTGCGCATCATCGAGGCCGTGGGCAAGCGCTTGAAATTGTCCGGCGACCGCGTCATGGTGACGGTGGACCGCTACGGCAACACCTCCGCGTCGTCGGTGGCCATCGCCCTGGCGGACGCCAAGGCCGAGGGCCGCATCCGCTCCGGCTCCCGGGTGCTCCTGACCGCCTTCGGCGGCGGCTTCACGTGGGGCGCGGCCCTTCTCAGATTCGTCTAGAAAATGCCATTTGAGTTTGACGCCCGTTTGCGTTAGGTGAAAAACTTTACACCACACTGGAACACCCATCATGAGCAACCCACCCCGCCTCACCGCACTCGTGACAGGCGGCTCGCGCGGAATCGGCGCGGCCGTGGCCAAAAGGCTGGCCAAGGACGGCTACTCCGTCATCTTCACCTACGTCTCCAAGCCCGACGAGGCCAATGCAGTGGCCGCCCACATCCTGGCCGAGGGCGGCGAGGCCCAGGCCCTCAGGCTCGATGTCTCCGACCGCGCGGCCATCGCGGCCTTCTTCAAGGAACACATCGAGGGCAAGACCGAACTGGAGGTGCTGGTGAACAACGCCGGCATCACCAAGGACGGCCTTTTGGTGCGCATGAAGGACGAGGACTGGGACCGCGTCATCGGGGTCAACCTCACCGGGGCTTTCACCTGCCTGCGCGAGGCGGCCAAAATCATGATGAAGCGCCGCTCGGGCCGCATCGTGAACATCGTCTCCGTGGTGGGCCAGAGCGGCAACGCCGGGCAGGCCAACTATGTCGCCGCCAAGGCGGGGCTCATCGGAGTCACCAAGACCGCCGCTCTGGAGCTGGCCTCGCGCGGCGTCACGGTCAACGCGGTGGCCCCGGGCTTCATCGAGTCAGACATGACCTCGGTCCTTCCCGACGCGGTCAAGCAGACTTTCCTGGAACAGATTCCGCTCAAGAAGATGGGCGCCGCCGAGGATGTCGCCGCGGCAGTGTCCTATCTCGCTTCGCCGGAGGCCGGGTACGTCACCGGCCAGGTGCTGGCCGTCAACGGCGGCCTCTACCGCTAACAACGATCAACCATCCCACAGTTATCTGGAGGAAGAACCATGTCCGTCGTCGAAAAAGTCAAAGAGATCATCGTGGACCAGCTGGGCGTGTCCGCTGACGAAGTGAAGCCCGAGGCCAAGTTCGTGGACGACCTGGGCGCCGATTCCCTGGACCTCACCGAGCTGATCATGGCCATGGAAGAGGAGTTCGGCGTGGAAATCGCCGACGAGGACGCCCAGAAGATCGTCAAGGTCCAGGACGCCATCGACTACGTCGAGTCCCGTCAGAGCTAAATCAGTACCGGCGGCCGGGTTCCGGCTCCGGCCGCCTTATTCCCCCCTCAAGGTGCCAATGCCCATGAAGCTCAATCGAGTCGTCGTCACCGGCATGGCCGCGATCACGCCCATCGGCAACGATCTGGCCGCCAGCTGGCAGAATCTTCTGGCCGGCGTGTCCGGAGCGGGTCCCATCACCCGTTTCGACACCACCGGGTACGATACCACCTTCGCCTGCGAGGTGAAGGATTTCGACCCCGCCAAGCACATTCCGCCCAAGCAGGCACGGCGTATGGACCACTTCACCCAGTACGCCGTGGCCGCCGCTCTCATGGCCGTCAAGGACGCCGGGCTCGAGATCACTCCCGAGCTGGCGCCCGAGGTTGGCGTGCTGATCGGCTGCGGCCTGGGCGGCCTCAACACCATAGAGGAGCAGCACAAGAAACTTCTGGCGGGCGGCCCCTCCAAGGTCTCCCCCTTCTTCATCCCGGTGCTCATCGCCAACATGGCCGCGGGCCAGGCGGCCATCTTCACCGGAGCCAAGGGGCCCAACGTCTGCACCACCACGGCCTGCGCCTCCGGCGCGCACGGCGTGGGCTATGCCTACACCGACATCATGCTGGGACGCGCCAAGGCCATGATCTGCGGCGGCGCGGAGTCCACCATCGCTGGCATGGGCGTCAGCGGTTTCAACGCCCTCAAGGCCCTCTCCACCCGCAACGACGAGCCCCAGAAGGCGTCGCGCCCCTTCGACAAGGACCGCACCGGCTTCGTCATGGGCGAGGGCGCGGGACTTCTCGTGCTGGAGGAGCTCGAATTCGCCAAGGCGCGCGGCGCGCGCATCCTGGCCGAGGTCGTGGGCTTCGGAGCCTCCGGCGACGCCTTCCACATGACCGCCCCGCCGGACAACGGCGAAGGCGCGGCCCTGGCCATGAAGGCGGCCCTGCGCGAGGCGGGCCTCAAGCCCGAGGAAATCGACAGCGTCAACGCCCACGGCACCTCCACGCAGCTCAACGACGCCTGCGAGACCAAGGCCATCAAGTCCGTTTTCGGCGACCACGCCTACAAGCTGTCGGTCACGGCCAACAAGTCCATGATCGGTCACTGCCTGGGAGCGGCCGGGGCCATCGAGAGCGTGTTCTCGGTGATGTCCATCCTGGAGGGCATCATCCCCCCCACGATCAACTACGAGACACCCGACCCCGACTGCGACCTGGACTACACCCCGGGCCAGCCCAAAAAGCGCGAGGTGCGGGCCGTCATGAACAACTCCTTCGGGTTCGGCGGCACCAACGCCTGCCTGGTGTTCAAGAAGTTCGAAGCGTAATGCCGCGGGCGGAAACCGGCCGGTTTCCGCCCGCCTCCCGAACGCATCTCAAGTAACGGGCTTCGCGGGTGATCCACCGGCCAAGTCCGTTACCCATTTCCGGGCAAAGGAGCCTACCATGGACGAAATCTTCATCCGCGACCCCGAGATAGCCGCAGCCATCGCCAGCGAGATCGACCGCCAGGTGGGCGGCCTGGAGCTCATCGCCTCCGAGAACTTCGTGTCCGCCGCCGTGCGCCAGGCGCAGGGGTCGGTCATGACCCACAAGTACGCGGAGGGCTATCCCCACAAGCGTTACTACGGCGGCTGCGAATTCGTGGACGTGGCCGAGGATCTGGCCCGCGACCGCGTGAAGAAGCTCTTCGGCTGCGACTACGCCAACGTCCAGCCCCACTCGGGCTCCCAGGCCAACATGGCCGTCTACTTCTCCGTGCTCAAGCCCGGCGACACCGTGCTCGGCATGGACCTCTCCCACGGCGGCCACCTGACCCACGGCAGCCCGGTGAACTTCTCCGGCCGCTTCTTCAACATCGTCTTCTACGGAGTGAAGAAAGAGACCGGCATCATCGACTACGACGCCCTGGAGAAGCTCGCCCGCGAGCACAAGCCCAAAATGATCGTGGCCGGAGCCAGCGCATACCCCCGCACCATCGATTTCGACCGCTTCCGCGCCATCGCCGACGAGGTCGGCGCGTTCCTCATGGTGGACATGGCCCACATCGCGGGCCTTGTGGCCGCCGGGCAGCACCCCACGCCCATCGGCAAGGCCCATTTCACCACCTCCACCACCCACAAGACCCTGCGCGGCCCGCGCGGCGGCCTGATCCTGGCGGGCGAGGAGGAGGCCAAGAAGATCGACTCCCAGATCTTCCCCGGCATCCAGGGCGGTCCGCTCATGCACGTGATCGCTGCCAAGGCCGTGGCCTTCGGCGAGGCCCTGCGCCCCGAATTCGCCGCCTACCAGGAGCAGGTGGTGAAGAACGCCAGGGTGATGGCCGCTGGCCTCGTCGCCCTGGGCTACGACTTGGTCTCCGGCGGCACCGACAACCACCTCATGCTGGTGGACCTGAACAACAAGGACGTCACCGGCAAGGAGGCACAGATCGCCCTGGACGCCGCCGGCATCACGGCCAACAAGAACACCGTCCCATTCGAGACCCGCTCGCCCTTCGTCACCTCGGGCATCCGCCTGGGCACCCCGGCGCTGACCACGCGCGGCATGAAGGAGGCCGAGATGGAGAAGGTGGTGGCCTGGATCGACGCCGCCATCAAGGCCAGGGACAACGAGAGCGAACTGGCCGCCATCAAGAAGGACGTGAACGCCTTCGCACGCCAGTACCCCCTGTTCGGCTGGTAGGACTGGGCATATCCGACGCTCAAGGGGCCGCGCGGGAAGCCGCGCGGCCCTTCTTGTTTCTTGACAAAGCAGGGCGCGGCAATCACTTTCCCATCAAAACAAGGAGCATCGCCCCATCATGGACCCTCGCCTCCCCTGGCCCGAATACTTCATGCGCATCGCCTTCCTGGTGGCCGAGCGCTCCACATGCCTGCGCCGCAAGGTGGGCGCGGTGGCCGTCAAGGAGAAGCGCATACTGGCCACCGGCTACAACGGCGCGCCAGCCGGGACCGCCCACTGCCTGGACATCGGCTGCCTGCGCGAGAAGCTCGGCATCCCCTCCGGCCAGCGCCACGAGCTCTGCCGGGGGCTGCACGCCGAGCAGAACGTCATCATCCAGGCGGCGGTGCACGGGGTGTCCATCGCCGGGGCAGAGATATACTGCACCACGCAGCCGTGCATCATCTGCACGAAGATGCTCATCAACTGCGGCATCACCAACATACATTACGCCGAGGGCTATCCCGACGACCTCTCCCGGGACATGCTCACGGAAGCCGGAGTGAACTTTGCCACCCTGCCCCGCCCCGAAGACGCCTGAGGAGAAGTTCATGGCCCGCGCCCTGGAACTGGCCGGTCAGGGCAAAGGCGGAACGGCCCCCAACCCCTGCGTGGGCGCGGTCCTCGTGAGGGACGGCCTCATCGTCGCCGAGGGCTGGCACCAGCGCTACGGGGGCCCCCACGCCGAGGTGAACTGCATCGCGGACGCGAGGGCCAAGGGCGTGGACGCATCGTCCTGCACCCTCTACGTGACGCTTGAGCCCTGCAACCACCATGGCAAGACCCCGCCTTGCACGAAGGCGGTTCTCGACGCGGGAATCAAGAGCGTGATGGTGGGCTGCGCCGACCCCAACCCCCGGGTGGAGGGGGGCGGGACGGCCTTCCTGCGCTCAAGGGGCGTGGGCGTGACCGAGGGCGTCATGGAGCGGGCCTGCCAGGACATGATCGCGGACTTTATGACTTGGCAGTTCACCGGGCGCACCTACAACATCCTCAAGATGGCGGCCACGCTGGACGGCCGCATCGCGGCGCGGACCGGCCACTCCGCCTGGGTGAGCTGCCCGGAGTCGCGCGCGGCGGTACACGACCTGCGCTCCCGCGTGGACGCCGTGGTGGTCGGCGGGGCCACGCTGCGCCACGACGACCCCCAGCTCACGGTCCGCATCGAGGGCCGCGAGATCAACAAGCAGCCGTTGGCTGTGGTGGTCACCTCCCTGCTGCCCGAGCCTGGCGCGCCTCTGAAGCTGCTCAGGGACCGGCCCGGACAGACCATCTTCTGGACCGACGCGGCCAACGCCGCCTCGGTTCGCGCCGAAGCCTTGCGGGAGATGGGCGTACGGGTCTGGGAGCTGCCCGCGTCCGCCGGAGAGAGGCTTGACCTCGCCGCCGGTTTCTCCAGGCTGCGCGCCGGCGCGGGGTGCCATTCGGTGCTGTGCGAAGGCGGCGGCAGGCTGGCCCTTTCGCTGCTCAGACAGGGCCTCATGGACGAGTTCCGCTATTTCCTGGCTCCCAAGGTGCTGGGCGACGCCGAGGGCGTCCCGGTCTTCTGCGGCGACGTCCTGGAATCCATGAAGGACGCCACGCCGCTTCGCCTCGCGGCCCTGGACCAGACAGGCCAGGACCTGATGCTCACCTACCGGCCACTGTAGCGCCGGCGCAACCCCGAAGGGCGGAATCATGAAAAAAGCATTTGTGGGCGCGACGCTCGTGGCCGTTGTTCTGGCCGCTTCCTTCTATGTCACGGGCAGGCAGGTCGAAAAAGTCCTCATGGAAACCCTCGAACGCATGGCCGCGCAATCCCCGGACCTGACCGTCACCCCCAAAGGCATATCCGGTGGCATCTTCTCCAGCCGCCTGGAATACAACATCAAGCTCAACCTCCCTCCGGACCGCCGCAATCCGTCCAGACCGAACCTCCTCTCCATCGATGCCGTCTACGACGTGGCCCACGGACCCGCGCCCATCGCCTCCGGGGGGCTCACCCCCTGCATGGCAGAGATAACCTCGACTTTCACGGTCCAGCAGGATTCAAGCCCGGACATAGCCGCCTTCTTCAAGGAACTGCCGGAACTGGAAAAGTCCAAGGCCCGCACGCGGGTGGGCTTCGACTCCAGCATGAGCACCGCCCTTGAAATCCCCGCGTTCACCAAGACAGTCACGAACGCCCTGGGCGTTCCGTCCACCTTCGCCTGGAAGGGACTCACCGGCAGTTTCGAGATGCCTGGGGATTTCTCGTCGCTCACCGGCGCTCTCGCCGCGCCGGGCCTGACGATCCAGGACAAGGACGCCTCCGTGACCCTGGGCGGCATGAAGTGTGAGGTGAACGCCAGAATACTGGTCAGGAACCTGTGGTCCGGGCACTATTCGGTCCGGCTTGACTCTCTTGAAGTGAAGCCTGTCAACGAGGAAAGGATCAGCATCCGGGACGTTGCCGTCGCGCATTCGCTGACTCCGCGAGGTGACGTCATGGATTATCTCATCGACGCTTCCGGGCAATTCCCCGTGGAAAACGGACGGCAACTCCCGGTGAAGATGAGCCTGGCCCTCAAGAACCTGGACATCCCAGCGCTGAGCGATCTGGCGGATCTCATGCGAAAGCCCCCCGCGCCGTCAATCTCCGAGGCGGAACTGCGCGACATCGGCAACGCCATGCTGCCGTGCTCCCCCAGGATCGAACTGGACGCGGAGGCCGTGGAGGAGGGCGGCAAGCTCACCTTGCATGCGGAGCTTCACGCCGAGGGGATGAAGACTCTGCCCATGCACGCCTTGCAGGCGCTCCCCATGCTGCGCATGAGCGCCGGTTTCTCCGGCCGGGAGGAGGGCGTTGCCTCCCTGGTCTGCGCCCTGGCGGCGAACAAGCAGGCCGGGCAATCCAAGGAGCAGTGCCTTGCGTCGCTGACGGCCCAAGTCGGCCAGTTCGCGGACCGGGGATACATCACGCGCGAGGGAGGCATCCTGGCCGCGCGCGCTCTGTGGGACGGGACGAACTTCACCATCAACGGCAAGCAGTTGCGATGATCCCTTGGCGTCGCCCGGGGCAGCCCGGCGACGCAGCCTCTCCTGCAGTGCCCCCATGTCCGGCATGTCAGGCCGATACTGCTTTGTCGTTTTTGCATGACGGGACGCCTGCCCCTCCCCATTCACTTTCATCTTGAAAAATGAGAATATGAGTATATAGTGACCAGCATCCATGGCCGCGAAATCGAAAGATCACAATCTGAAGCGGCATTAATGCATATCAGCGGGGTTACTTATCATGCCCGAAGAAGAAGCCACTCCGATTGTCACATATATCACCTGGAAGCCGGGATTCGACAGCATAGTCGGCATAATCAACTGCCAGCACAAGGGGATTATGCGCTTCATCAACGAATGGTATAGCGACGTCTACTACAAAAGAATATCGAATCTCAACATATTTGATTACATGAAGGATAAATATCAATTCCTTCAAACTTTCTCGGACAGCCATTTCGTGTTCGAGGACGCATTGCTGACGATACTGACAGAAAAGCTGGGATTTCCGGAAAAGGTCTACACTGCTCATCTCAACGCCCATTCCAAGTTCATCAACAACTTCATGAATCCATTGTTCATGCAGATCGAAATGTTCGATGCGGCATGCCATGACGCCGATGTCAGGGAGCTTACAATCGACGCGCTCAAGGATGTTGCCCATTGGTGGTACAATCATATCAAGGACAGTTGCGCCGGAAAGACAGTAAGCTATGACCATTACTATAGATTATACATCGAAAGTTTATGCGAGAAGGACAAAATTCTTCTCTTCAACGAGCTTTTGATGTTCGTGGAGAGCTGCCCGCAAAAATTTTCCTGCACCACTTGGTGAGACTGGACCGTCTGTACAGTGGCGTTGTTCCAAGACCTCGCCGCACAGGGGGGCGCCGCTCAGGCAGATTCGTCCATCTCGCCGTGTTGCGCTCCGCGGCCTTTGGGGCGCCTTCGAGCAAGACGATGCGGGGGAATCGTCCGGTTCAACCGGAAAGGAAGCATGCCTGAGCGACGACGCCCTGTCGCATCCCGTTAGGACGGGATACGCCACAGGCGTCTTCCCGTCTTGATTCATTTGTCATATATACGGAGTAGAGAACACTTCGCCCGGAGGTGGATCATGCCCCGAGTTCTTGCTTCCCTTTCGCTGACGGCGTTTCTGGCATTGCAGGCCACGCCCTCGTTCAGCCAGCAGGCGTCGCGGGCCATCTCGGCCCAGGAGCAGCTTTTCACGCAACAGCAGATCTTCGTGACCACGCTGAACGCGCAGGAGAACATGGTGACGCTGTTCGGCCCGGCAGTGAACCAGATGCTTCTCAACCAGGTGTTCTTCCAGAATTACCTGGCTTGGTTTCTCGGGTTTTGACGGCCCGGACAGCTGAACCGCCAACGCCTGGCTCCATCAGGGCGAGGCGGGCGGGCGTTCCCGGCCCAAGAGATCGAGCCTCCGGCGCGGCAGACCCTCGGGCTGGGTTTTGCGCGGTTGTTCGATGAGCCCCTCCCTGACCAGACAGCGAAGATCACAGTTTTTGGCCGCGTCCGAGGATCTGGCCAACGCCCTGAGCACCATGGAGTCCCGGGTGGCTTCCTTCACCTGCAGGCCGCAGGTTTGGCCGTCCTAGAGATCCGGTCTCTGCCCGCAGATGCGGCTGAGTTCCGCGCGCTGCGAATCAAGATCGGCGTCGTAGGACAGCGGCAGGAAAACCGTGCCGGTAACGCTGGCCTTGGCGCGGGTCCAGTTCTGGAAGGGTTTCTCCAGGAAATTGGTGATCGGCATCACCAGCCGCCGCTGGTCCCGCAGGCGCACCACAACGTATGTGAAGTTGATATCCTCCTATAGCCGCTCTTGTTGAGCACGTGGAACACGATCTTGTGCGCCGCATAGGCCGCAGCGATGCTGGCCATGATGCCTCCAAGGGGCAGCATCCATTCGGCGCTGAAATATGTTTCGATGTATCGTGTCATCAGTGCCTCCGTTTTCTTGGGCCGCGCTTCCGGCTGGAGAGCGCGAGCCCTGGATCACTTCAAGCTGACACTAATGATGCAATACAGGCCGTCCAGCCATTATGCTGGACGGCCACTTTTCTAGGCGGGATCGATGCCGGTCACACGACAAGGCCGTCGCCCTGACGGCGGGGAGGCTGGCGTTGCGTCCTCAATATTCACCCATGCTGATTGTCAAAACAAACGTGGAACACCAGTGATTTAAATTTTGAAAACATATTCATGCACTTCAAAATCAATACATTAGCTCTTCGAGCGAAAGAGCGGGCGCAAACGCCCCCATGCCAGCAAACCGAGCAGTACGGCCGCGCTGGCCATTGAAATCACGCCCGGCGCGTCATCATGGGCCGACGTCAGCCAACCGGTAACTTCCAACCCCAGGGACACGTAGAGCGCGTCCACCATCACGCCGAATGCGAGAGAGCAGACCGCGATGGAAGACAGATAAATCGTGGTGGCCTTTGGGCCGAACATGCGGGCCACCATGGTGATTCCGGCGGCGTTCGTGGCCGGACCGGCCAGCAGAAAGACCAGGGCGGCCCCGGGCGAGAGCCCCTTGAGCGCAAGCGCGGCGGCGATGGGCGTGGACGCCGTGGCGCAGATGTAGAGCGGTATGCCGACCGCCAGCATGGCCAGCATTGGCCATATCCCCTTGCCCAGGAACAGTTGCAGGACATCCTCGGGCAAGGCGGCCCCGATGATGCCGGCGATCAGAACCCCGAGGAGGAACCACTTCCCCACCCCGGGGAGCATGTCGCCGAAAGCGAAGGCCATGCCCATCCTGAAGCGCGTCCAAGCGGGAGGCTTGGCCATGTGGAAGGGGTCCAGGGGCATGAACGACGGCCCTGTTCGCCGCGGTGGATCAGGGTCGATCCTGTCCACGAGTATTCCCGCGACGGCCCCGGTCACGAAGGCGGCAACAGGCCTGACGACGGTCATCACAGGGTCGAGGAGCGCGTAATTCACGGCGATGGAGTCGATGCCGGTCTCGGGTGTGGAGATCAGGAAAGCCGTGGCCGCCCCCTTGCTTGCCCCTGCCTGGCGAAGTCCTTCGGCCGCCGGGATGACGCCGCATGAACAAAGGGGAATGGGAACCCCGAGCGCGGCGGCCTTGATCACGGAGCGGGCCCCCTTGCCCCCGAAATGCTTCTTCATGGCCTCCTCCGGCACGAAGCCCTTGAGGATGCCGGCCACGAAAAAACCGAAGAGCATGTATGGGGCCGACTCCAGCAACACCTGCCAGGACTCGGCGAATATTGAGATAATGAAATTCATTCTCAAATTCTGGTTCTTTCCCTCCTTCTTGTCAAGCCCTTGCCAGCGTGGCGTTCTGGAAGGAGGGAGGATGCTTTTTGGGTGAGTAATGCGCAGACTTTTAACGTAAAAGGGGCCAGCTCCTGCGAGCCGGCCCCTCGAATCTCTGGTCGGGGCGAGAGGATTTGAACCTCCGGCCCCCTGCGCCCAAGGCAGGTGCGCTGCCAGGCTGCGCTACGCCCCGTCCGGAAACGAGCTTCCTAGAGGATATTGCACGCTCTGGCAAGTGAGGCGCGCCACCCGAGCGGGTGTCACTTCCCCGGCCGCTCGCCGAGGTCGATGATGAGCGAATGCGTGACCAGCCTGCCTCCCTGGGTGAGCATGGTTATGCGCGATTCCACGTCGCGCACTTCCCCGTTGGCGAGCCTGTGCCTGAACCTGAAGAGGTTTTGTCTTCCGTCCCTGGCCTTGGCCAGTTCGGCGTCGAGTTTGTCCGGCGGGAGCGTGTTGATCCCGGAGACGTTCATCCGCCTGAGTTCATCCAGGCTGTACCCGTAGAAGTCGCTTGCCGCCGGGTTGGCGTCCAGGATGGCACCGGTTTCGGCGTCGATGATGAGCTGCACGGTCTTGTTGGAGTGGAAAAGGTTCCGGTAGCGCGACTCCGATTCCCGCAGGGCCAGCTCGCAGGCCTTGCTGCCTGTGATGTCGATCCAGGACCCCACGATCTCCCTTGGCGCGCCCGAGGCGTCCCTGGTCAGCCGGATGTCGGTGCGCGTCCAGCGCCAGCTCCCGTTGCCGTGGCGGAAGCGGTATTCGAGTTCGAGCCGGCCATTTCCGAAAAGCTCGTCAAGCCGGGAAAAAAACTTCTCTCTCTCGCCCGGAAAGAGACATGAGGCCCAATAGCCCGGATCGCTGGTGAATGCCTCGGCCGGATGGCCGAAAACGGTCATCACGTTCTCGGACATGTACGTGACCGCGAAATCGCCATGCGGCTTGCAGGTGTAGAGCACGGCCGCGCAGGACCCGAGCAGATGCTCCAGGAACATCCTGGCCTGAACAAGCGACTGTTCCATCCGCTTGCGCTCGGAAATGTCGAAGGCCATGTGTATTGCGCCCTTGACCTGGCCGTTGTGGTCGAAAACAGGGTTGCACCGGACGATGAACGTTCTGCCGTTGGGGGCCAGATGCTCCCGCTCGCGCGTCTGGCCGGTCGCAAGTGTTTCCGGCAGAGGACAGCCCGGGCAGGGGGCGTCGCTCTTCTGGAAGACCTTGTGGCAGGTGAGGCCCAGGTAGTCCTCCCCTTTGGTCACGGGCGATTCAGGGTCGCAGGCGGAGGCCCAGACGATGCGCATGTTTCGGTCCACATGCTTTATCGTGAGCCCTGAGAAGCTCTTGAGCATGGCGGTCCGCTCACGCAGCGCGTCATCAAGGGCCAGGCGGGCCTTCATGCGCTCGGTCATGTCGAGCCCCATGAAGAGGACGCTCTCAACGTTGCCGGAGTCGTCCATCTCGGGGGTGGCGCGCGCAAGCCAGCTGCGTCCGTCGGGAGTCGTTATGTCGCCGTCCTGGGCAGACCGGGACCTCACGGCCTCCGCTACGGGACAACCCGGGCAGGGGACGGAGTTGCCCATGGCGGACAGGTGGCACAAGCGTCCGGCCAGCATGGGCAACGGCTTGCCGCACAGTTTCTCCACGGCCTCGTTGGCCCAGATGATCTTGTAGTCAGGGCTCAGGCGCTTGATGAGAATTCCCTCAAGACCGGACAGGATGGACGCCTTCTCCCTCTCGGAGAGCAAGAGCGAGCGCTCGGTCCTGGAACGGAGGTCCACCTCGCCCTCAAGCCTGGAGACAGCCGAAACCAAGTGGGCGGTGCGGTCGCGGACCAGGTGTTCGAGCGACTGCTTTGAAGCGGCCAGCAACCCCTCGAAGTGGAGGAGGTCGGTGGCGTCGGCCACCGTGCCGATGACTCCGCCGTGGCCGGCGGTCTCCGCCATGACGAGCAACTGGCGGGACTGGCCGTCGCGGCGGCGTATCCTGAGGGCGGCGAGGGGGTGGGGGCGAAGTTCGAAGACGTGGTCCAGGAAGCTCTCCGCGGTGGAGCGGTCTTCCGGCTCCACGTGGGCGAGGAGCCTGCCCCGTCCGAGTCCGCGAGCGGCCGACGGGGGAAGCCCCAGCATGGCGATTATGGCCGGCGATATCCAGCAGGACCCTTCCGGGGCGCGGCGTTCGAACGTTCCGATTCGGCCCATGTGGAGCAGGCCGCCGTTTCCGGGGGCAACCTTCGCCGCGCCATGCCCCTCGAGAAGGGCGGGCGAGAACAGGAAGAGGTTCACGGGCTGGATGCGCAGGGCTCTGGCGAGCTTGTCGATTATCTCGAAGGAAGGGGAGACGAGGCCCCGTTCCATGCGCCCGAGATACCTGTCTGAAATGCCCGCGAGCTCGGCAAGTTCAAGCTGCGTCAGATTGGCCAGCTGGCGCAGCGTCTTGAGCCTGGCCCCGAAATGCTTTTTCAAGATGCGCTCCCCACCCGAATCTTATAACTGAATCATTCTCGATAAGAAACAACCTGATGGATTGTATTAGTCTATGCTCGCTCTGTGCGTTCCAGTCAATAGGACCAAGGCGTCCCGCATTCAGCCGGCATCGAACACCGCGCTTTCCACATGGCCGGGCTTGCGCTAAAGAACAATCATGCAAGGCCATCCGTTGCTCTCCTCCCTTCTCGGGCAGCTTGAATCCCTGGAGCGTTGCGCCAGGGAGGTTCGCGTGCCTCTCATCGCCGGGCAGGCGGAGGCGCTCAGGCAGTCGGTGCTCGGACTGGTGGGTGAGCGCGCGGCGCTGGAGGAGGCGGCCGCCCTGGCCGCGCTCAAGGCGGAGCGCCTTGAGAAGGCCATCGAGGAGAACCGCCGCCGCTACGAGGACAGCCTGCGCTCCTTCGACCGCTTCCGTCAGGCGTTCGAGATCGTGGAGTCCCTTCGCAAGCTCGAGGATCTGCCGTCCCTGCTTGAAAGGTTGAGAAAGCTTTTCCGGGTGGGACTTCTCCGGCTGGCCATGGACGAGGCCGAGTTCGCCTCCTATCTGCCGGAGGACTTCCCCGTCATGCCTCAGGACGTCCTGCGGGCCGTCGCGGAACGCATCGCCCGTGCCGGGGCGCGAAGCTACGTGGGGCCCGCGGCGGGCGCTCCGGAAGGGGTCTTCAGGCCGGGCGAGGCCAGGCGCTGGGGCTCCTGCTTCGCCTATCCCCTGGAGGACCGCTTCCGCGAAGGACGCCTGGCCGGGCTTCTCCTCGTGGCCGACTCAAACCGCGAGCGCTACCTTCCGGAAATGGCCACGGACTACATGGAGCATTTCAGCGACGCCCTGGCCAGTTCGGTGGTGGACGTCACCGACCGCAGAAAGGCCGAGGAACTGCGGGAGGACGTGGAACGCATGACCCGCCACGACCTGCGCTCCCCGCTCTCCGCCATCCTGACCCTGCCGCAGTTCCTCATGGAGGCGGACAACCTCACCAGCCGTCAGAAGGACATGGTGCGCCTGATGCACGAGTCGGGCAGGCGCATGCAGTCCATGATCACGCTTTCCCTCTCGCTCTACCGCATGGAGCGGGGCAGCTACCAGTTGGAGCCCGGGCCCCTGGACCTGGCTGGCCTTGTGCGCTCCATCTGGGAGGAGTCCGGCGGGCCGTACCGCTCCGCGAGGATGACCCTGGCCGTGGAGACCGACGAGGACCCGTTCCCGGCCATGGGCGAGGAGCTGTTGTGCTACACCATGCTGGCCAACCTCCTGAACAACGCACTGGAGGCGTCCAAGCCCGGCGAGACAGTGGCCGTGCGCCTCCGGCGCGAGCCCGGATGGGCCGTGGTGGAGGTGGCCAACTCACGCGACGTGCCCGAGGACATCCGCGCCCGCTTCTTCGAGAAGTACGCCACCTGCGGCAAGCACGGCGGCACGGGTCTCGGCACCTATACTGCCAGCCTCATCGCCAGGGTGCACGGCGGGAGCGTGGAGCTGGAAACGGGAAAGGGTTACGGGACGGTGGTGCGCGTCAGGCTGCCGGATGGCGCGGGGCGCTGACCGGTGCGGGTTGCGTCGCTGCACTTTACGGGGGCGTGAGCGGATATTCCAGGGGCGGTCTCATCGAGCGGCCGTCGTGCCCGGCCGGGTGGGCTTGTTGTCCTGGACGGGCCGCTATCTGCCGCCGGTGAGGACCGCGTACACTGGCGGCGCGAAGCGTCTGAGCCCCCAGCCTGTGGACCACGTCAGGATCAGGCACGCGGCGGTCAGGAATGCGGCGTAGCCCAGCTGCGAGGCGGTGCTGCCGGGCTGGACGAATTCCCTGGTCCACTCCGCCAGATACGAGAGCGCCGGTTCGTGCAGCAGGTAGATGAAGAATATCGAGGGCGAAAGCCAAAGAAGCCATCCGCGCTCCCCGATCCTGGCCCACATGGCCCAGTGCCACACCGCCACCACCCCTGAAAGCACGCACAGGCGCCATACGGGATACTTCCACTGCGTCACCGTTCCCGAGAGATCAATGTACGAGCTTAAGCCGGTGGTTACGGCGAAAACGGCCCACGCCGCGATGACCGCCGGGCGCGGCGCGGTGAGGCCGGAACGCTTCACGGCCAGCAGGCCGCCCAGGTAGAAGAAGAACGCCCCGCTGAATTCCAGCGGGATGCCCTTTTGCAGCATGAAGTTCCAGCACAGCCAGATGGCCGCCAGGCCCAGGTAAGGCAGCCGTTTCAGGAAAAAGGCGAAGAGGGGCGAGGCCAGGGCGAGGATGAACAGGTCGCGCAAAAACCAGAGCGGATAGATGAGCGGCAGGCCGTCGATGCCGAGCAGCATGCTCAGGTAGCCGCGCTCCTTGAGGATGGTGGTGCCGCTGATGCCCGGGATGGAGCCGGTGACGGTCAGCCAGACAAGCCAGAAGCCGTTGACCAGCAGAAACGGCAGCATGAGGGTTTTGAAGCGCCGTGCCGCCATGCGGGGATAGTCCTTCAGGTTGCCGTCGTAACGCAGATAGAGAAGGTAGCCGGAGATGGCGAAATAAAGAGGCACCGCCGTCTGGAACAGGTGGCGGCAGAGCACGTTGAGGATGCCCCTGGCCAGGGGCGTCTCGCCCGTTGCACCCAGGGCGAAGAGGATGCCCTTCTCGGCGTGGATGCACACCACCGCCAGCATGAGGAGCGCTCGCAGGGCGGTCAGAAGGCGCGAGGTCTGGGGATCGATCTGGGCGGCGGTGGACATTGGCGCGGAGCGTATGTGGTCGTTTTGGTGTGCGGTCGCCGTAATCGGTCAGTGTATTCCGGGATGGCTGGGCTGCCGGATCATACGGCGCGCCCGGCGTCGCGCCAAACAACACGGGGGCCAAAGGGGATCGCCCATCTGGCCGCCGGAGGCTTCATGGCCGTCCCCGTCAACTTGCCTCGTCTTCCCCAGCGGCCTGCTTTCCTGTCAGGCCGAACCTTCTCTGCCGCGAAGCGTAGGCCTCCAGCGCCAGGTCCAGCTGGGCGTCGTCGAAGTCCGGCCAGGGGGTCTCGGTGAAGTAGTATTCGGCGTAGGCGCTCTGCCACAGAAGGTAGTTGCTGATGCGTATCTCGCCGCTCGTGCGGATCACCAGATCCGGGTCGGGCTGGCCCGCCGTGAAGAGTTCCTGGGAGAAGCGCTCTTCCGTGACCTCGTCCGGCTTCACGCCCTGCTCCATGAGCCGCTTGCAGGCTCTGAGTATCTCGCCCCTGCCCGAGTAGTTGAGCGCGAGGTTGAGCGTCATGGACTTGCACTTCTCCGTCCTGCCCATGACGTGCTTCAAAACCTGGCGCACCGCGAACGGAAAGTCCTCCAGCTCGCCCAGCACCTTGAGCCTGATGTCCTGCTCCATGAGCGACTTGAGCTCGTTGTTGAGGAAGCGCACCAGCAGGTCGAAAAGGGTGCGCACCTCGTCCTGGGGGCGTCCCCAGTTCTCCTTGGAGAAGGTGTAGAGGGTCAGGTGCCCGACGCCCAGCTCCCGGCAGCGGGTCACGAGCCGCTTGGCGGTCTCCGTGCCAGCCTTGTGCCCCTCGCTGCGCGAGAGGCCCCGGCGTTCGGCCCAGCGGCCGTTGCCGTCCATGATGACGGCCAGGTGGCGCGGCAGCGCCCGTGGGGAGTGAGTCATGGGGTAGCGGTCCTCGCGGTGAAAACCGCCCCCCGGCCGTTCGGGCGCGGGGGGCGGGGATGCGGGCAGTGTACACCCTGGACGGGCAGGGTCAAGTGGCGAGGAACTGGAGAAGCCGGGCTTCGCCCGGACCCGCCAGGGCTCCGCCCTG
>JBMORI010000124.1:0-39484 GCA_049322415.1 Thermodesulfobacteriota bacterium
AGCTGGGAGCGTGCAAAGCCACGCTCCCAGCTCTTGTGTTAATAAATGATATTAAATATGGCCACTTGCGGCGGTGGCGGCACGACGAGAGGACACAACGAACGGAGCCATCGTTCAAAACCAGCGAAGCTACCGAGGGTCCAGGGGGATCATCCCCCTGGCGCGAGAGTCCAGAGAGGGCAGCGCCCTCTCTGGACGCCGGAGGCATCTTCCGTCACATCCGGCAATGCGGGTCCATGATCCAGCCCTCGAAGGCGAGTGTCTCCGGGTCAATCTTCTCCGGGCCCGGCAGGCCGTAATTATCATGGCGCTTCGTCCAGGCCCAGGCGGCCTGGATGGCGCAGATGAAAGCGTCCAGCAGGTCGCCCTTGCGGTCGGCGGCCATCCGGCGGGCATGGCGTTCCTCGAAGTGCGCAGTGAAGCCGTATGTCTCCCTGAACCGCTCCGACCGGATCGCCGCGAGCATCGCCGTCCGCCTGCCCTCGCGTTTCTCCCTCTGCTCGCTCGGGCCGTCCTTGTAGCTCCTGCCGCCGCAGAACCGTTCCGCGAACAGGCCGGGGTACGCCTCGAACAGCTTGCGGCAGTCGCCGTTCATGCGCTGGGGCGCCACCTCGCATGGGCAATCCAGCAGTAGCCTCGCGCCCCGGTGGAACATGAGGCCCACGGGCGGAAAATCCACGTGCATGGGGCTGGCCGCCCTGGCCACGGCGCCCGTGACGCGCTTTCGTTCGCGCACGCCGCGCAAGTCGGGCGGACAGCTCTTCATGAGCCTCTTGAACGCCTCGGGCGTCATGGCGGCCACGCCCCGCAAATATTCCTCCCACGGCATGGGCCAGCGAGCCGGGAACGCGGTCCTGGTGATGTGCTCCCCTGCCTCCCGCAACAATCTCGCGGGGTGCGAGAACGGGAAATCGCATCCCATCACCCACGGCCCCTCGCTACGCAGCAACTCCTCCAACTGCCCGTAACTCTCATAGAGCTCGAAACCTTCCAGGCTGAGCACGCCCTCTTCCAACGAACAACGCCCCACGGCCAGGGGTTTTCCCTTGCCGGGGGCGCTGGTGAAGTCGAGTCCGTTAACGCGCATCCCTTGTCCGTAGTCCGCACGACACCCGCGAAGCTGTAAAGGATCCCAAAGGAACGACGTTCCTTTGGCGGGAGAGTCCAGAGAGGGCGGAGCCCTCTCTGGCCGCCGGAGGCTCTTTCTATTCTCCCTGCGGCTTCAGCACCACCATGCCGAGCGGCGGCAGCGTAAGCGTAAGCGAGAACGGCCTGCCGTGGCCTTCCTTCTCCTGGGCCATGACCATGCCCGCGTTCCCCACGCCCGAGCCGTGGTACCATTCGGAGTCCGAGTTGAGGGCCTCCTTCCACATGCCGCCCACGGGCACGCCCACGCGGTAGTTCTCCCTCACCACGGGGGTGAAGTTGAAGCAGGCCAGGGTCATGTCCTTGCGGTCCTTGCCGAAGCGCAGGAAGGCCAGGACGCTGGCTTCGGCGTCGTGGAAGTCCACCCACTCGAAGCCCTTGTGGCAGAAGTCGGTCTCGTGCAGGGCGGGGTCGCCCTTGTAGAAGGCGTTGAGGTCGCTGATGAAGCGGCGGACGCCCGCGTGGCCGGGGTAGTCGAGCAGGTTCCATTCCACTTCGGCGTCGTGGTTCCACTCGCTCCACTGGGCCAGCTCGCCGCCCTGGAAGAGGAGCTTCTTGCCGGGGTGGGTCCACATGTAGCCGTAGAGCAGTCGCAATCCGGCGAACTTCTGCCAGTCGTCGCCGGGCATCTTGCGGATGAGCGAGCCTTTGCCGTGCACCACCTCGTCGTGGGAGAGCGGCAGCACGAAGTTCTCGTTGAAGGCGTACCAGATGGAGAACGAGAGCTGGCCGTGGTGGAACTTGCGGTAGACGGGGTCCTTGGAGAAGTAGCTCAGGGTGTCGTGCATCCAGCCCATGTTCCACTTCATGCCGAAGCCCAGGCCGCCGAGGTAGGGCGGGCGCGAGACCATGCCCCAGTCCGTGGATTCCTCGGCGATGGTCTGGATGCCGGGGAAGTTGGTGTAGGCCGCCTCGTTGAGGCGTCGCAGGAGGTCGATGGCCTCCAGGTTCTCCTTGCCGCCGAAGACGTTGGGAACCCACTCGCCGTCCTTGCGGGAGTAGTCCAGGTAGAGCATGGAGGCAACGGCGTCCACGCGCAGGCCGTCGGCGTGGTAGCGGTCGAGCCAGAACATGGCCGAGGATATGACGAAGGCGCGCACCTCGTGGCGTCCGTAGTTGAAGATGTAGCTCTTCCAGTCCGGGTGGTAGCCCTGGCGGGGGTCCTGGTGCTCGTAGAGGTGGGTGCCGTCGAAGAGTCCCAGGCCGTGGCCGTCGGTGGGAAAGTGAGAGGGCACCCAGTCCAGGATGACGCCGATGCCCTCCTGGTGCAGTCGGTCCACCAGATGCATGAAGTCCTGCGGCGTGCCGTAGCGGCTTGACGGCGCGAAGTAGCCCACGGTCTGGTAGCCCCAGGAGCCGTAGAAGGGGTGCTCCATCACGGGCAGGAACTCCACGTGGGTGAAGCCCATCTCCTTCAGATATGCGGGCAGCTGCTCCGCCAGCTCGCGGTAGGAGAGCGAATGCCAGGAGTCGCGGTGACGCCGCCAGGAGCCGATGTGCATCTCGTAGACGGACATGGGGGCGTGGAGGGTGTCTGCAGTGGCGCGGGCGTCCATCCAGCCGCCGTCGTCCCAGCCGTAGCCCAGGTCCCAGACCACCGAGGCGGACTTGGGCGGCACCTCCCAGGCCAGGGCGAAAGGGTCGCCCTTTTCCAGATGCCTTCCGTGCTGGCGGGAGACGATGTGGTATTTGTAGACCGCCCCCCGGCCCACTTCCGGCACGAAACCCTCCCAGATGCCAGAGCCGTCCAGGCGCGCCGAGAGCGGATGCGCCTTGCGGTCCCAGCCGTTGAAGTCGCCGATGACGGACACCTTGCGGGCGTTGGGGGCCCATACGGCGAAGAGCGTGCCGGGGCGGCCGTCCACGGTCATGAGGTGGGAACCCAGCTTGTCGTAGAGACGGAAGTGGGTCCCTTCCTTGAAAAGGTATATGTCGTGCTCGGTGAGAAGGCTGACGCCATGGATGACGGTAGAGGACATGTGGTCTCCTGGTTCCGGGGATGCTCTAGACTTCATACGGGATTAGCGCGGCGAGGGAAAGGGGGATGCAAAACAACTACCCAAGCGCCCACCACGGCACGTAGCGCCGGGCGGACCTGAGCCGCCTGTCCAGAAGCCGCGCTTCGGGCATGATCTCCTCCAGGAAGCTCCAGTATTCGGGGGAGTGGTTCAAGTGGACGGTGTGGGCCAGCTCGTGGGCCAGCACGTAGGAGCAGAGTTCGGGCGGAAGAAACAGCAGCCTGGCGTTGAGCGAGACGCCCCCCCTGGCGGAGCAGCTGCCCCAGCGCGAGCGCTGCAGCCGCACGGTGAGGCCGGAGTATCCAAGCCCCGTCCGGGCGGCCATCACATGAAGCATGCCGCCAAGCTCCCGCGCCGCCTCGCGCTTGAGCCATGCCCGCAATGCCCGGGCCACCGAGTCCCGGCAGGCTATCCCGCCCGAAACGCACAGGCTCGACGGCCCGGCCGGGCGCACGCTCACGCTTGCGGCATCCCCGGCCCTGTAGCGCACTGCCAGAACGCGCTCCACGGCCCTGAGCTCCACCGACGAGGGCGGCAGGCGCTCGGGCTCCGGCATGGAGGCGATCCTCTCCAGATGCCGGTTCACCCAGTCCAGCCGCCCGGCCACGATGCCCGGGGCGAGCGAGGCGTCGAAACCCGGAGGGACGACCAGGGTCAACCCCTTGCCGGGGGCGATCACCAGCCGGACGTTCCGGGCCCGGGGGCTCACGCGCAGAGCGTAAGGCGGAAGCGCGCGGTGGGAGTTGGTCACGCCTTCAGTATGGCCAAGGAGGCGCTTGATGTCAAAATGGCGATGTCGTATGAGAGCCCCGCGCTCCTCGTGACATTTTTGTTAATCAGAGCGATTCCGGAGGCTTTCATGTCGTTTTCCTTGAAGGATACGCGCCTGCCCGTGAAGCTGGCCGTATCGAGCCTTGTCTTCACGCTGCCCATCGCCGTGCTGACGTATTTCACAATAAAGGGGCTTGAGAAGGACATCACCTTCGCCCAGCAGGAGATCAGGGGCAACGCCTGCCTGCGGCCCATGGTGCGCCTGCTCGAGCACCTCCCGGCGGGCCAGGCCGGGCATGCCCAGGCGTCCAAGGCCTTCGCGGACCTGGCCGAGGTGCACGCGAAATACGCGGAAGCCCTCCAGTTCACTCATGACGACCTGGCCAAGCGCGGCCGGGAGAAGTTCCACCCCGGATCGGTGGCGGCCGAATGGCGGAAGGCCGGGGACAACCCCTCGCCCGAGGTCCTGGACGCCCTGGTGGCGGGCGTGCGCGGGATGATCGCCCATGTGGGCGACACCTCCAACCTGATCCTGGACCCTGACCTGGACAGCTACTACATGATGGACGTGGTGCTCCTGGCCCTGCCCCAGACCCAGGACCGCATGGCCAAGGCCATCCGGGACGCCCTGCCCCTCGCGGGCGGCAACGACCTCTCCCTGGCCGAGCGGAGCATGCTGTCTGTGTACTCGGCCATGCTAAGCGAGTCCGACCTTGAGCGCATCAAGGCGGGCATCGACACCGCCTTCAAAGAGGACGCGAACTTCTACGGGGTGTCCCCATCGCTCAAGGCCAACGTCCAGCCCAAGGCCGAGGCGTATTTCAAGGCCGCCGGGAACCTCATCAAGACCTTCGACCGCATGGCGCGCGGGGGCAAGCTCAAGAAGGAGGAGCTCGCCAAGGCGGGCGAGGACGCGCTGCGCGCCAGCTTCCAGCTTTGGGACGCCGCGTCGGCGGAACTGGACGTCCTGCTTGGCGAACGCATCGAGCACTACCGCTCCAGGATGTACTGGTCCCTGGGCCTCTCGCTGGCCGCCGTGGCCGCGGCCTTCCTTGGCGTGTTCCTGATCGCGCGCGGCATCATAACCCAGCTCGGGCTCATCAAGGAGTACGCCCAGAAGGTCGCCGCCGGGGACCTGGAGGCCACTCCCTGCAAGGACTGCCGCGCGGAACTCGGCGAACTTTCCGGCCACATACAGGCCATGGTCACGGAGCTCAGGAAGCGCCTGGGCTTCACCCTGGGGCTTCAGAAGGCCTTCAAGGTGCCGCTGCTGGTGGCGGACGCCAACGCCCTGGTCACGTTCACCAACCAGGAGCTTCTGGACTTCATCGAGGTGGAAGGCTCGCCCGGGGACTGGACAGGGCTCACCGTGGCCGAACTGGTGCGCAACGACGCGACCAAGGACACGGTGATGGGCAACTGCCTCAAGAACAACCAGTGCGTGTACAAGGCCGAGATCGCCTTCACCACCCGCAAGGGGAACATCCGCCACGCCCTTGTGGATTCGGAACTGCTCACAGACCTGGATGGCAAGGTCATCGGCGTGGTGGGCGTGCTCTCGGACATAACCGACATCAAGCGCCACGAGTCGGAGCTTGAACGGCGCAACAGCGCCCTGGCCCTCGCCGCCGGGACCTCCCAGGAGATCGCCGAGAGTCTCGGCCAGTCCATGAGGCGCCTTGCCGAATGCATCGCCCTTGCCGCCGAGGGGGCCACGCACCAGAACGAACGCGCCTCGGGCGCGGTGGAGGCCATGCACGCCATGAACTCCTCGGCGCACAGGGTGGCGGATCTGGCGGGAGAGGCGGCCCAGAGCGCCGGAAGCGCCCGGGGCACGGCCGAGGAAGGCGAGAAGATGGTGCGCACGGCGGTGGTCTCCATCTCATCGGCCCAGGCCCAGGTGCTGGAACTCCAGGAGAAGATGCGCGAACTAGGCGCCCAGGCCGACAACGTTGGCAAGGTGCTTCAGGTGATAGGCGACATCGCGGACCAGACCAACCTCCTGGCCCTGAACGCCGCCATCGAGGCGGCCAGGGCCGGCGAGGCCGGACGAGGCTTCGCCGTGGTGGCCGACGAGGTGCGCAAGCTCGCCGAGAAGACCATGCAGGCCACCCACGAGGTGGGCTCCACCCTGGACGCCATCCGGGGCGGCGCGGCCCAGACGCTCTCCGCCACGGAGACGGCCGCCAGGGAGATCGTGGAGTCCACGCGTCTGGCCGAGTCCTCCGGCGAATACCTGGGGCGCATCGTGTCCATCGTCCAGGGGGCGTCGGACCAGGTCAAGGCCATCGCGCAAGCCGCGGGGGACCAGGCCAGGGCGAGCTCAAGAGTGAGCGAGGCCGTGGCCGAGATCGAGAGCATCTCGTCCCGGACCGCCCAGGGCATGAAGGAGGCGTCGCGGGCGCTCGGAGAGGTGGACCGCCAGGCCGTCAGCCTGGAGGAGCTCATCAAGGGAATGAAGGATTAACAGGAAGGATCACGCGGATACAGGCGCATGAAGTTAGGCGCGGCCCGGCGGGACCGGTCCGCGCCTTTTTGCCTTCAGGCCGATTCCTCAAGCGCCCGCAGGGGGACTCCGGCCTCAAGGGCCTTCCGCGCGGCGTGCCACTCCACCTCCAGGCCGCCCAGCAGATCCTTTGCCAGCTCGGCGTCCCCGGCCCTCGCGGCGTCCTCCAGCCTGACGGCGGCGGCACGCACGCCTACCGCCCCCACGACAGCGGCGGAACCCTTGAGGGCGTGCGCCTCCTTCGCGGCCGCCCCCGCGTCGGAATTTTCGAGCGCCTCCCTGATCAGGGCCAGCCTGCGCGGGGTTTCGTCCCTGAATATGCCGAGCATTGTGGAGAGCGTCCCCTCGCGGCCGGAAAACCATCTGCGCAGCCACGCCCGGTCGAATTCCCCCACGGGCTGGGACACCGGGCAGGCCCCCGCGGCCGGACTCTCGCCCCTTTTGACCGATTCGAGAACCGCCGAGAGTTCGTCCAGGTCCATGGGTTTCACCAGGCAAGCGTCCATCCCCGCCGCCAGGAAGCGTTCCCGGTCGCCCTTGATGGCGTGGGCTGTCAGGGCCACTATCGGAATGTCCCTAGGAACCCCCGGGACATCGCCCGAGCGGATCCTGGCGGTGGCTTCCAGGCCGTCCATGACCGGCATGGAGACGTCCATGAGCACCAGGTCGAACCCTCCTCCGGCCAGCATCTCCAGGGCCATGGCCCCGTCGTGGGCCTCCCGCGCCTCGTGTCCCTCTTCGGCCAGGAAGGTCATGGTGAAGAGCCGGTTGGCGGGCTCGTCCTCCGCCACCAGCACCCTGAGCGCCCTCCCGGAAACCGCCCGGACCGGGTGGGCCCCGGGCCTCTCCCGTTCCTGGACGGACCGCGCCGACGGAGGCTTCAGCGGGGTAGTGAAGCGGAAGTCGGAGCCCTCCCCCTCGCGGCTCTCCACCGTTATGCGGCCTCCCATCATCCCGGCAAGCTGCCTGGAGATGGCCAGGCCGAGGCCCGTGCCCCCGAACCGTCTGGTGGTGGTGGAGTCGGCCTGCGTGAAGGTGTCGAAGATGATGCCGAGCTTGCCGGGGGGGATGCCTATCCCCGTGTCCCTCACGCTCACCGTGAACTCGCCGCCCGGCTCCATGAAGGCGCTCACGGATACGGACCCCTCGGAGGTGAACTTGACGGCGTTGCCCATCAGGTTCACCAGCACTTGCCTGAACCGTGCCGGGTCCGCCCTCGCGAGCCTGGGGGTGCCGGGCGATATGTCCACCTCAAGCTTAAGCCCCTTCCGGCGCGCCTGGACCTCCACGGTGCGGACGGCGCTCTCGACGGCTTCCGCCGGGTCGAAATCCTCTTCCAGCAGTTCCATGCGCCCGGCCTCTATCTTGGAGAAATCCAGGATGTCGTTGATGATGGAGAGCAGCGACGCGCCCGCCTCGCCGACCCTTTCCAGATAATCCCGGAGCTCAGTGTCCCGCGCGCGCTTGAGGGCCAGGCGCGTGAAGCCCAGGATGGCGTTCATGGGGGTGCGTATCTCGTGGCTCATGTTGGCCAGGAACTCGCTCTTGGCCCGGCTGGCCTGCTCGGCCTTGAGCCGCGCCGCCCTGATCTCCTCCTCCATCCGCTTCTGTTCCGTTATGTCCTGCACCAGCCCCTCGAAGAGGGCCACCGCCCCGTCGGGACCGCGCATGACCACGGGCGTGTTGCGTATCCAACGCTCGACACCGTCTCGGCGTCGGATGCGGTGCTCCAGATGTCCCACCGAAGCGCCCCCCATGACAGCCTCGAAGAAGCGCATCACCCGCTGCCGGTCCTTCTCGTGGACCAGCCGGACCCAGAGGAGCGAATCCCTTTCGAAATCCCTGGAGGCGTAGCCCGTCACGGACTCGCAGCCCGGCCCGTGCGTGATCTGCTTGATGCGCCCCCTGTCCAGGCGGACGGTGTAAATGTAGTTGGTCACCGACGCGAGGAGACGCCGGTAGCGTCCTTCGCTGGAAGCCAGGGCCTGGTCCGCCGCCGCCAGGCGCACGCGCTTGAGCCCTTCCCTGGCAAGGGTTTCCGCCAGCCGTGACAGGAATTCCATGACCTGGCCCAGGCGTCCGGGCTCCACGACGGGCATGCGCTTCACCATCTCAAGAAAAGTTGCAGGCGTGACCCGCAACCTCCGGGCCTGCTCCCGGCATTGGTCCGGATCGGGTGGCGCCGTCAGGAACTGGCCCATGTGGACGCTGCCCAGCACCTCGCCCTCCAGGGCGATGGGAGACACGGCGTCGCAGAAGCCCAGGGGGCATTTGTAGAGGGAGTACCGCCGGAGCAGCGGGAGCGGGTCCATGCCGTAGGCGGCGGCCCCGCGCCGGCAGTGCAGGGAGAGGCAGGGCTGGTTCAGGTGGTTGAATCCGCATCCGGGCTGCCAGCCGGCCGAGGTCAAGGCGTTCCCGTCTAGGTCGAGCACCATGGACGCAAGCCCCGTGGCCTTGTGCAGGCCCGACAGGAGCTCGGCCAATGCGGACGCGTCCACCAAATCCACGAACTGGTAAGCCATCAAAGCCCCCACGGATCGATTCGCTGAAGGCTCGGTGCAGAAAACGCCACAGGGTGTGTTTTGTCAATCATACGGTGTTGTTCCCCGGGATGGTTTGCCTTATGGTCAAGAAAAAAAGGCGGCGCCATGATCCCACAGCAACTCGTCCCGCATTTCCCCTGGCTTGCAGGCATCGTCGGCCTCATCCTCGGCAGCTTCTACACGGTCTGCGTGCACCGCTACCTCACGGGCGAGTCCATCGTGTTCCCCGGCTCGCACTGCCCGCACTGCAAGCGCAGGCTCAGGTTCTGGGAGAACATCCCCCTGCTGTCCTTCATCATCCTCGGGGGGCGCTGCCGCGGCTGCAAAAAAGCCATCGCCTGGCGCTACCCCCTGATGGAGGCCCTCTCCCTCGCCTGGGCCGTCGTGCTGGCGCTGCGCTTCGGCCCCACTCTGCCCTGGCTGGCGCTCATGGCCGTGGGCGGCATATTCCTGGTGGCGTCCTTCATCGACCTGGAAATCTTCATCCTGCCGGACATCCTCACCTATCCGGGCATCGTCCTCGGAATATGCACGGGCATCTTCGCGCTGAAACTCACCCCGGCGCAAAGCCTGATCGGCGCGGCCGCCGGGGCCGGGCTCTTCTGGCTTCTGAGGTTCGTGCACATGCGGACCAGGGGCGTGGAGGGGCTGGGGCTGGGGGACGTGAAGCTCATGGCCATGATCGGCGGGCTCACCGGCTGGATGGGGCTGCCGCCGGCCATCCTGTTCGGAGCGGCCTCGGCGCTGGTGCTCTCGCCCGTGTTCAGGATGGCGTCCAAGGACGAGGGCCCGCTTCGCATCCCGTTCGGGCCGTTCCTGTGCCTCGGGTGCGCCCTGGCCCTGCTCTGGGGCGACAAGTTCATGCTGCTTCTTGCCGGGAGGCTCTAGGCAGGGAGATGCGGCCGGTCCGGCTCGCTCAGATGGACTTGCCGTAGCGGTGGCGGATCTTCTCGATGTACTTCTTGGTCTCGGGGATGTCGGGAACGCCGCCGCAGCGGCTCACCGTGCCCGGCCCGGCGTTGTAGGCGGCCAGGGCCAGCTTCACGTTCCCGCCGAACCTGTCCAGCAGCTGGCGCAGATAGCGCGTGCCCGCCTCGATGTTCCTGGCGGCGTCGAAGCTGTCGTGAAGCTTCAGGTCCTTGGCGGTGCCGGGCATGATCTGCATGAGCCCCTGCGCCCCCTTGGGCGACACCGCCCTCACCTTGAACCCGGACTCCACTTCCACCATTGCCGCCACAAGCTCGGGATCGATGCCCTGCCGCGCGGCCTCCCTGGCGATGATGGCCCCGATCATGGCCCGGTCCAACTTGGGGGAGAGCCTGAAATAGAAGAACGGACGGTACTCGTTGTTGGTCTTGATGTCGGAAAGGTGCACCGTCCCGGACTGGTCCTTGTAGTGGTAGATCATCTGCGCGGGCGCGGTTGCGGGACCGGCCGCGACGGCAATCCAGACGGCAATCGCGGCCGCCGCGCGTCCAGGCATGACGCTTTCCATGCCTCCCCTTACAATGCGGCATCCCTTCCCGCAAGACTCTTATGCCTGGAGGCGGCATGACGCATTGAAAACGTCAGCGCATGCCAATGCGCGGAATGGAAAAATTGTACGTTCCCGTGGAAGCCCCGGTGGACACCTGGTATCCGTAGACGAAGCTGCTGAAAGCGTCGTGCAGGGCGCTGGTCAGATACAGCGTGTATTGTATGGTTGGAGAGGAGCCGGTGTAGTCCGCGCCGATGTTGTCGCAGCCAGCGGCGGTGCAGTTGTACCAGGTCTTGATCACGTAGGCGTACATGTTGAATCGCGAATGGGACGGATTGGTGGAAACCACCGTGCTGGGCCTTACGATCTCGATCCTTACCGGCACCGGGTTTGCCGTGCCCACCATGGTGGTCCTGTTGATGGAGAGAAGGCCGGGCCTGCCCGATCCGCCCGGATCGTTGTCCCCTGTCCCGGGGTTGAAAGGACGCGGGTCCGTCTTGTCGTTGGCGTACCCGAAGTTGTGCACGTTGTCGTCCCAGGCGTAGTAGGAGGAGGTGGTGTAGGTGTTGGTCGGGGGCGAGTTGGAGATGTTCCAGGTGGAGCCCCAGAACACGTATGCGAGGTGGCGGTTGTCCGGGTCGTTGCGGCCGTCGCTGGAGACGTTCGAGTGGCCGCTGTTGGTGTAGATGTCGAACTCCACGCCGATCTTGGGGGGTCTGATGCCCAGGCCGTTGCCCCAGTAAGGGTACCCCTGCCCGGCGTAGCCCAGGAACGAACCGTGCGAGGATCCGGCGGGTGGGCCGCCCGCGTTCAGCGGCGTGTTCCAGGTTCCGTTCTTGATGGCGAACACGAAGCCGTCCGCATTGGAGCCCGAGGAGATGCTGAAGGTGAAGTAGGCCCGGAAGCCGTTCAGCAGGCTGCCGATGCCGTTGTTGAAGTTGGCGCTGTTCACCTGGTTTCCGGTTCCGGCGAAGCGGGGATCGAAGCTGATTCCGGCAGTATAGTCGTTGAGCGAGCTGGCGTTGACGGCCACGTTGGTCGGCGAGGCCACGGCCGTTCCGGGCTTGGACTGCACGATGTAAACGCCCGTGCCGTTGGGAGGCGCGTTAATAAGGTTGGTGACGGCGTAGTTGGCCTCTTCCGGCATGCCCTGGTTCACCGTCCCCACCGACGTGACGACATAATCGTAGGGGTTCGTGCCGCTCACGGCCACCGAGAGGGTTATCCGCTCATTTGGTCCGAGCCCGGACGTGATGACCGCCCCGTCCAGCTCCGTGAGCAGGTCCGCCGTTTCGCCGCGAAGGATCTCCCCGGCTTTGGACCCGGCGTAGTTCATCCCCGACTGCGCCAGAAGGCGGGCCTGGATGTCGAAGGTGAGCATCATCTCGTTCTTGCGCGCGATGGTGGTAATGGAGAGCACGCCTGCGGCGAGGGACGCGATGATGGTGATGGCCGCGATCACCCAGACAAGCGCGTAGCCATTGTCACCCGGCCGCATGTTTTTTGGAGTGGCTTGCATGACGCCGCCTCACTGGAATCGTTGGGTGTTGAATTCGATCTTCGTGGTGTAGGTTTTGGTCACCATGCCGTTCAGACCCGGCACCCGCACGTTTAGCGTCACCCCCGCCGGAACGGCGGGCGACGCTATGTAGTTGGGGCTCGAGACCTGGAAGCCGCTCCCGCTCACCAGGTTGCCCAGCAGCACGTTGCCGTTGAGCGTCAGGTTGGTCCCGGAAAGCGAGATGGTGCTCTGGACGCCTTCGTTCCGGTAATAGTAGGTGATGCTTGTCGAGGTGAAGCTGTAGGGACGCTTGGTGTCCATGTTGCTCACCTCGTGGGTGATCCTCGTGAGGGCGGCCTGGATGTTCTCGGCGGCGGCGGATTCGTCCCGCGCCAGGATCATCCCCCGCACCGCGTCCGGAAGGATGGACAATGCCCCGGCCATGACCACTCCGAGCACCGCGAGCACTGCGGTCATTTCCAGGAGGGTCCCGCCGCCTTGGTTGCGTCCGCGCGCTTTCATTGCTGCCTCGTGAAAACGAATGTGGCGCTCTGGCCCGAGGAGTTGTGCTTTATCGTCACCTTGAGGGCCGTCAGAACGTCGTCTTCGTCGAACTTGAAGTTGAGGTCCTTGATGATGGTGTGGCTTGCCGTCAGGCCGTAGTTGCCGGTGGTGATGCTGTTCGCGAACTGGCTCAGGTCGTGAAGATACGTGCCGTTGCTGGAGTAGTTGGCCGCGATGTTGGCCATGATGGTCTGCACGCCCAGCGGGGTGGGCATGTCGTTCAGGGGCTCCGCGCCCCTCGTGACTCCGGAGAGGTAGTACGGCACGGCCATGGTGGCCAGCATGCCGACCAGCAGGATGGTCACGATCAGCTCGACGAGGGTGAATCCCTTGCTGTCCACGGCTTACCCCCTAGGGCACATACCCGGTGACGGGGGTTACGGTGATCGTTCCGCCCGGGTATTCCGCCACGGTGAAGGCCATGGTTCCGGAGGGCTGGCCCCTGTTGTCGAAGGTGATCGCCCCGGGGGAGACGCCCGCCGTTTCGAAGGACACCGCCCCCTTGTCCACGCCGTTGCGGGTGAAGGAGCCGGTCTTTCCGGCAACGGTGAGCGTCCATGGGGTTATGTCGGCCATGGCGCGGGTCCTGGCGGCGCGCAGAGCCCCCTTGAGGGTCTCGGCGTCGGCGATGGCGTCAACGTTCACCGCGGAGCGGCTCGAGACCGCCACAGCGGCCAGCACGGCGATGATGACGAGCGTCAGCACCAGTTCGAAGAGGGTGACTCCTGACTGGCGTGATGGGCTCCCATATCCGCACGCCGGTCGCATCCAGCCATCCGAAGTGAAAAGGCTGCACATACGGCTTCTCCCGCCTTACCGGTCTCAAGGCGTCGTGTAATTATGTCACGCCAGACTCATTTGCAACAACATTCCCCAGGCGATACGCGTTTTGCTTAAATTTTCCTGTCGGCCGTGTTACGATGCTGTTCTTGATGCAAGAAAACACACCCAGCCCGGATTCCCCGGGCCAAAGTGCGCAATCATGGACATCGAAAAGGCAAGTTGAAGCGACTATCTATTCGGGTATGTCGTGGATATAGAAGTACAGGTTCATGCCGTATTGCTGGGCCGGATTCCCGATCCAGTTGAGGTTGATCTCGCCCGTGAGCCTGATGAACTTCTCCGCCTCCCTGTTCTGGGCCACCAGCGACGTGTACTGGTCGCCGGTGCTGCTGATGGAGACGTAGCTCTGCGGCAGCAGCACGTTGTTCTTGGTGATCTTCCTGATGGTGATGGTCCCCGTGAAATCCTGCTTCTGCGGAGCCTGGGCGATGAGGTACCAGTTGCCGATGACCCGCTCCAGGCCTTGGTTTGGCGCGCCGAAATCGTGCGTCATGCTCACCACCGGGCTGGAGAGGTCCGGCTGGGAGTTAAGCTGGTTGTACGAGGGGTACAGTTTCCACTTCACCAGATAGGAACCGTCCGCCGTGACCCCGTCCGTGGTGTTGTAGGTGAACTCGAAGGGCACCCAGTAGTTCGGGCTGTTCTCGTACCAGGTGTGGGAGGTGACGTTGCTGGCGTTCATGTTCGGCTCGCCGCCTTCCACCTGGATAGCCGCCTTCCAGCCGTCGCCTCCATGGCGGGCCACGATGTTGAGCCTCACCTCGCCGTTGTTGTCGCGCGGATCGAGCACCTCGTTGGCGGGGCCAAGCTTCGTTCCCTTGTGGACGATGCCGCCGTAGTCGGCATTGCCGATGCCGAAGATGTTCTTGTTGACGTCCGGCTCGGTGCCGCCGGGGCCCTGGATGATGATGTAGGGCGGCCAGTCCTCCACCTTGGTGTTGACGGCCATGCCCAGCACGCGCGTCCCGGACTCGGGGCCGGACGCGGCAGTGCCCAACGACCAGATGCCGTAGGGTTCCACGTTGCTCACGACCTTGTCGCCGTCGTTGATGGGAGAGAGGATTCCCGGCGGCTCAAGCGTGATGACGCTGCCGCGCGGCGTGGAGGTGGCGACCCGGCCCTCGGCCTGAAGCGAGGTCCCGGGCGGATTGTAGAAGCGGATGCCGGTGTTGGCCAGGGCGAGCCCGCTCGGCAGGGTTCCGGACTGCAACCCGAGGGTGATATTGGTGGCCCCTGTGTTGTAGTTGCCCACCACGCGCAGGTCCAGCGGGGCGGTGGTCATGGTGAAGGACCCCGCGTTGTTGCCAAGGGTCATGGTCTTGTTGTTGAGGGCGTCGCGGTTGTCCACGTCCACGGCCACCTGCCCCTGGATGTAGCGTATGCCCGCCTCGGCCATGTACTGGGCCTCCGGCCCGAGGGTGGATGCGGCCTGCCGCACGGTGGTCTGGCCCATCATGGAGGTCATGCCCGTTCCCATGGCGGCCACGGCCAGGATGGCGATGATGATGGTCATGAGGGCCGCTCCGGCCTGCCTTGAAGCTGCGATGTTCTTGCGTGGGCGCATGGCGTGCCTCCTTACGGGCAGTCCAGGATGCGCCTGGGGTAAGCGGTGAGGGTGTACGGCGGGATGCCGCCTTCCAGCGTGACGGTCACGGTGATGGAGGCCAAATCGTTGGCCCCCCCGGAAAAACCGTCCTGGTTGCCGCAGGCCCGGGCAGCGGTGAAGGCGGCCACCTGGTCCAGCAGGACCTGCCCGCCCAGGAGCAACCGGGAGCTGTTCTGGGCGTCGGCGGCCAGCGTACGCGCCGTGCCGTTGCGGTCAACGTATGTCACGCTGTTGGGGTTGCCCCCAGTCACCACGGAGGTGAGGGACTGCATGTTCTCGAATTCCAGGCGCAGGCGGTCCATGGCCACCTGGACCTTGCCCGCCACATCGGCGGTGTTGCGAAGCGAAGCGTATTCCAGTGTGGCGTAGCCCATGAGCATCATGAGCGCCACGGAGACGAAGCCGAGGACCACCGTGGCCAACACGGCTTCGAGAATCGTGAACCCGGACTGGCTCGACGAGGTGTTCATGGTCAGAACCATACCGTTTGCGTTGTCGGGTCGGGCCTTGGGCGGGTGTAGAGCGAAGCGAGCGTCCTGCCGCCAACCCAGGAGGCCGTCACCTTCAGGGTCTGGTTTGCGCCCGAGCCGTCCACGCTCTCCACTCCGGCGATGTCGTAGGCCACCCAGGCCGCGTTCACCGTTATGGCGTCGCCCGCGTTGTAGTTGCCCGCGTCGATGTTGGCCTTGAGCACGTCCAGGGCTGTCGTCCTGGTGGCCGCGTCGTTGGTCAGGGAGACGTAGTCCCTGGTGACCTGGGCCAGGGCCTGCTCCACCCGGAAATCGTCGCGCTGGCGCTGCACGGTCTCCACGCCGCGCGTGAAGCTGACGCCCATGACGGAGGTCACCAGGGCCGAGAGGATGGCTCCCGCCAGGAGCACGAGAATGGTCTCGATGAGGGTGAATCCGTCCTGGCGCGTCTTCATTGGATGAACCCCGTGTAGGGCGTGATCGTGACCGAACGCGCCTGCCCCTCGGCGCTCAGGGAAATGGTCTGCGGGGCGGCCAGCTGGGTGTTGGAGGACTCGTTCACGTAGGCCGTGCAGGGGATGCCCCAGCCGGTGAAATAGATGGTGAACGGACCCATGAAGATTTCCTTGGCGGCCAGGGAGAGTTTGCCGTCAACGGTGGTGACGGACGAGTCGTCCATCAGCGGGACCACCGCCCCCGCGGCGTCGGGGTTCGTGCCCGAGAACATCCAGTAGTTGGTCCCGTCGCAGCGGATTCCGTAGACCTGCCCGGCAGTCCCGCCCTGGTAGGCCTGAATGCCGCCGCTCTGCATGGAGAGCATCTGGGCGTCGCGCAGGTGCTTTTCAAGGGTGTCGCGCTGGATCTGGAGATTCGTGCCTGCGCGCGGGTCGCGCGCCGAAAGGATGGCGGCGAGCACGCCAACGAGAACAAGGGCCGTGATCACCTCGATCAACGTGGCCCCTGACTGGGTCTTCCCCTGGTGACGCCTGCCGGTCTTCATGGTTATCCGTCCTTGCTCCCTCCGCTCATGGCGGCCCGTCCTCTTGCCCATCTACTCAGAATTGCCGGTCTGACTCCCCTGATACCCCCCCTACCTGATTAGGCATCCGCCGTGTCCGAGTCAAATTCCGCCGGGGCGCGTTCAAGCCGGGCGGTACCCCCCTGGTCCCGCCCGGCCTGAGTTTCCGGCTCCTTCAGCCAGCCGGCTATTGGAGCACTACTGTCTTCAGCTTCTTGGCCGCGTCTATGTTGGCCATCTGCCCCTGGATGGGGTCGGGGGCGGCGGTGACGGTCACGTCGATGCCGGTGCCGGCGCCGGAGACCGCGTAGGACACGGTGAAGTCGCCCACGGTGGTGTAGTTGGCCACGTTCAGCGCGGTGGCCAGGTCGCCCAGGTTGGTGAAGGTGCCGCTCAGCAGCTGGTTGGAGTATTCCATGGTGACGTTGGAAGCTCCGGCGGCCAGGGCTCCGCCCACGGCGTTGGCGGCGGCGGAAGTCTGCATGTCGAGGTAGCGGGGAATGGCCACGGCGGCCAGCATGCCCACGATAACCAGAACCGCGATGACTTCGATCAGGGTGAAACCGCTCTGTCCGTTGACGCCGTTGATGTTGGTGCGAGTCTTCATTGTGTGTTCCTCCGTCCGGTTGGTTGATTTTTCCCGCCTCCCCCCGAGGCGTCCCTTTCCTTGCTGGTGCCCCGCGGGGGGCGTGCTCTTTTTTCTTTGTGAGCACCGGCGGCCGGGGTTTGCTGCGCGCCGATGCCAGCCATTAAGCACGGCCCGTGCCAACGCGAATGCCAGACAAATAACATGCTAAAATAATACGCTTTGTAGTTTTATCGCGCAGGCCGTTGCGCGATAGCAACTTCCTGTTTTCTCCAAAGCATGTAGGGCCGACAGCAAACCGTGAAGCCGGGCTCGGCAACGGTTCCCGGGCTTTTCAGCCTCATCGCGCGCCATTCCGGCGATTTAGGGCCACGGGAGGCATTTCGGGCTTGAACCTATCCCGGAGAGGAAAATACTTGGTTCCCAACGCGTATTGATGCCGCAATTTTTGAGGGGATGGGGGCCTCATCGAGGGTTTTCCGGTCATCCCGGAACCATCACGGAGCGGCTGATGGCGGCATTCCTGGCTTGAGGGGAAACATTACAGGCATATACGTCAACGCCGGTTTCATCGGATACCCATGAAATTCTCTCCGGCATCCAACCGGTCCGGAAGATTGCGGACCTGCGGATCGGCCTCCCCGGCGTTTCATTATTCGAATTGCCGGGCGCGACCATCGCAAGCCGGACTCCTGCGGGATGGCCTGCCGGATCTTTACCGGCGGCCACGGGCATGGCTCCGCTTTCCCGTCCATGCCTGCCGGGCGAAGCGCGATGCGAGTAATGGAGCGAGTCGTGAGGGGGCTAGTTGGGCTTGTACGAGGCGGGGTCCAGACCGAACTTCTTGACCCGGTGCCAGAGGCTTCTTTCCTTGATGCCCAGAATCTCGGCCGCTCGCACCTGCACCCCGTGGGTCTTCACCAGGGCGGCGACGATGAGGCTCTTCTCGATCTCCTGGAGGCGCTCGTCCAGGTCCCTGGCCCTGCTCTCCGGCAATGCGGGGAGCTGCGGCTCGGAGGCGGTGACCAGGCGCACCTGGGCTGGAAGGTGCTCGGCGAGCACCACGCCCTCGTCCCCGGCCAGGACGGCGGCGCGCTCCAGGGTGTTGCGCAGCTCGCGGACGTTGCCGGGCCAGGCGTAGGCCATGAGCAACTGCAGGGCCTCCGTGGAGATGGTAAGCCCAGGCCCGAACCGCTCCAGGAAGTGCGTGGCAAGAAGGGGGATGTCCTCCGGCCGGATGCGAAGCGGCGGCAGGAGAATGGGGAACACGTTCAGGCGGTGGTAGAGGTCCTCGCGGAACTCGTTTTTGCCTATCATCTCCTGAAGGTTCTTGTTGGTGGCGGCCACCAGGCGCACGTTGAAGCGCACCGGCTTGTCGCCGCCCACGCGCTCGGCCTCGCCGTTCTCCAGGGCGCGCAGGATCTTGGCCTGGGTCTCGATGGGCATGTCGCCGATCTCGTCCAGGAACAGCGTTCCGCCCGAGGCCTGCTCGAACTTGCCCTTCTTGGCCGCGATGGCCCCGGTGAACGCGCCCTTCTCGTGGCCGAAGAGCTCGCTCTCCATGAGCCCCGGCGGGATGGCCGCGCAGTTGACGGCCACGAAAGGCTTGTCCTTTCGCTTGGAGTGGGCGTGGATGGTGTTGGCGAAGAGGTCCTTGCCGGTGCCGGATTCGCCCGTGAGCAGCACGGTGGCGTCCGAGGGGGCCACCTTGCTCACCTGGCCCAGCACGCCGCGCAGGGGGCGGCTCTCGCCTATTACGCCAGGGAACATGGCCTTGGCGTCCAGGCTGCCCAGCACCTGGGTGACGTGCTCGAACATCTGGTCCAGGGCCTCTATCTCCGCTCCCCTGGCGTGCTCGATCTTCTCGGCGGGCTCCTTGAGCATGGGCAGGTTCTTGGCCCTGTCCAGGAACAGCTTCACGGGCCTGAGCACCAGATGCCCAAGCAGCATGGAGACGCTAAAGACGGTCACACCCGTCACGGCCGCCGTGGTGTAGCCCAGGCGGGCAGGGCTGAGGGCCTTGAGGAATCCGAGTTCCCAGGCGGCGGTGAAGCCCAGCACGCAAAGCGCGGCCAGCCCGCCCAGGATGAACGGGATGAGAACTCCGAGGGAGATGTCCACGCGCATGCGCTGGAACATTCACTTCACCATCTTGGTCAGGTCCCACATGGGCAGGAAAATGGCCAGGGCGAAGAAGCCGATGACGGCGGCCAGCCCAACCACCAGGACCGGGTTGATGGCTTCGGACAGCGTGCTGACGGAATACTCCACCTCCACGTCGTAATGGCCCGCCACGGCCATGAGCATCTCCTCCAGGTTGCCCGTCTCCTCGCCAACGGCCACCATGTTGATGACCATGGGGGTGAAGTGCCTGGCCTGCCTGAGCGGCGAGGAGAGGCCGCGACCTTCCTTGAGGAGTTCCTTGATGCGCGCGAACTCCAGGGCGATGGCGGCGTTTCCGATGGTTCCCTGGAGGATGTCCAGGGTGTTGAGCACGCTTATGCCGCTGGACTGGAGGATGGCGAAGATGGAGGCGAAGCGCGCCATGGCGGCCTTGGTGAAGAGCGGGCCGAAGACCGGCATCCGAAGCCACAGCCTGTCCCACCAGAGGCGTCCGCCGGTGGTGTTGATGAAACGCCTGAACATGATGACGCCCACCACCATGCCGGCGAAGAGGTAGTATCCGTAGGCCTGGAAGAACTCGTACATGTTGATGGCGATCACCGTGGGCATGGGCAGGTCTATGTTCACCTTCTTGAAGGTGACCACGAACTTGGGGATGACGAAGTTGAGCAGCACGTAGAAGGCCAGGCCCAGGGCCACCAGCACGATGATGGGATACTGCAGGGCGGAGCGGATGTCCGACTTCACCTTGTTCTCGTGCTCCACCAGGTAGATGAGGCGGTCCAGCACCTCGGGCAGGGAGCCGGTCTGCTCGCCCGCGAGGATCATGTTGACGTAGAGGTTGGAAAACACCTTGGGATGCTGGGCGAAGGCCTCGTGCAGCGTGCGTCCCTGCTTGATCTCGGCCCCCATCTGGGCGCAGATGATCTTGAGCCGCTTGTTCTCCGTCTGCTCCTCGAGGATGCGCATGATCTCGAGGATCGACAGGCCCGCCTTCACCATGGTCCGGAACTGCTTGGTGAAAAGGATGATGTCCTTGAGCGAGACCTTGGTCATCTTGATCTCAAGGTCCTCCAACCAGCCCGAAACCCCGGCCTTGTCCCTCCCCCTTGTCACGGACACGGGTATGTAGCCCAGGGCCAGGAGCTTCTGCCTGGCCTGCTCGGCCGTGTCCGCTTCCATGGACCCGGTGATGGTCCTGCCGGACTCGTTGAGCACCTGATAGGAGAATGAAGGCATCGCGTTACTTGAGGATGACCCTGAGACCTCGCGGAGTCTTTTCCACCAGAGGCTGGACAGTCCCGGCCGAGGCGTCCTTGAGGTAGATGGCCACCCTCAGCTTATCGGGATGAACGGCGTTGCGCACTTTGTCAATACGCGCCGAGCCCACTTGCAGCTCGCGCCCTGCCTTGCGCTCCCACTGGCCCGCGATGTCCACGAGGACGCGGGCGGGCCCGGGCCTGAAGGACTGCTCGAAACGCTCCACGGGCATGGCCGTGAGTATCTCCACGCTGTCGGACTCCGCGCCGGGGGCCACCAGCACCCCCATGAAGCAGGGGCACGGGGCCGGGTTCACGGGCGGGACGCCATCCTCTGGGGCCGCCGGGGCGTCGTTTTCCGTCATCGGCCCGGAGGCGGCCTCCCGGGCGGGGGGCGGAGGGGTCTCGGACGTGTTGGAAGCCGGGGGCTGCGGCGCGGCGGGGCCGGGCTGCTCCTTGGCGGGGGATTTCGGCTCTTGGGACGCCACGGTTGGAGCCTGAACCTTGTCCGGCCCAGGCGCGGCGGGAGCGGCTAGCGCCGCCTGCGGCGCTGGGGCCTGGTTCATCTCCGATCCGGTCTGGCCTGATGCGGCTTTCTCCGCCTGGGGGGCGGAAACGCCGGGCTTCCCGCCCGGAGCCGCGGGCTCCGGTTCCGCCGCCGGGGATGACAGGGACCCGGTCCGCTCCGGCCCCTTGAACCAAGAGGAGACGGAAGCAAGCCACTTGGACGGGTCCGGCAGCCCAACCATGCGGGCGGCCTGCCCGGCCCGGCCCAATTCGCCCGGCGACACGGCGAAGTACAACCCCGCTCCGGTGAGCAGGACGGCCAGGGCCAGCCCGGCGGCCAGAATTCTGGGCCAGCGCCTGCGCCTGGGCACGCCGAGGGTGCGCCAGCGCATGCAGCTGCGCACCACGCCCCAGGTGACGCGGGGGCGTTCCTTGATGATCACCGCCAGCAGGGCCTGATGGCACAGCTGGACTATCTGCCTGGGAAATCCGTCCGTGGCCAGGTACACCCCGAGCAGCGCCCAGAAGCTGAAGAGGCCCTCGGGCGAGATGTCCTTGGAGCACATTGCCAGCCTGGCCTGGATCAGCTCCCGCGTGTCCTGGAAATCCAGGGGGCCGATGCGGAAGCGCAGGTTCACCCGGTCGGCCAGGTTGGCCTTGGCCTCGAGGATGGGCTCGAACTCCAGCTGCCCGAAGATGACGATCTGCAAGAGCTTGTGCTCGTTGGTCTCGTAATTGAGCAGCTCGCGCAGCAGTTCCAGGCATTCCAGGGACATCTTCTGTCCCTCGTCCACGATGAGCACCACCAGCCTGTCCTCTTCAACCGCCAGCCTGAAGAGCGCAGCCTTGATGTTCTCGCGCAGCTCCCAGTCGCTCGCCCGGAGCGCCTCCTCCTGGGGGACGCCGAACAGGCCGTTGATATGGACGAGGAACTCCCGCTCCCCCGAGAAGCTCGGGTCAAGGATCAGGTGCGTGTCCACACCCTGGCGGTCGCCCAGGACCCGGATGAGCTGGCGGCAGAGGGTGGTCTTGCCCGTCCCCACGTGCCCGGTCACCACGGAGAGGCCCCTCTTCAGGCGGATGGCGATCTCCAGCGCCTGGAGGCACTCCCTGTGCTGCTTGGTGCGGTAGAACAGGTCCGGGTCCGGCGAGTTGGAGAAAGGCTCCCGGCGCAGGTTCAAAAGCTCGAAATAGCGCATGTCAGCCGCCTGACCTCCCTGGCTGCCCTGTTGCCGGGGCTGGGGAGTAGGGCACGGGGGGCCTGTCGGGCGAGCCCGGCCTCGGAGACGGGGCGGCTGCGGGCGGCCCTCCGGCTGGAGCGGGGGCCTGCATGGCCTGGGGAGGCAGCTTCCCGGACGGCGCCCGCGCACCCGGAGCCGGAGCGCCGGAAGCCGGGGCCTCCCCCGGTACGGACATCCGCCCGTCCGGCTGGACGGCCATTCCGGGCTGCCTTTTCCTGATAACCGTGGGGGTGATGAACACCAGGATGTCCTGCACGGACTTCTGCTTGCTCTTGTTGCCGAACAGGTAACCCGCGCCGGGGACGTCCTTGAGCCCCGGCAGCCCCTGGCTGGTGTCGGTCTTGGAGTTCTTGGCCAGGCCGGAGATGATGATGGTGGCGCCGTCCTGCACGATGAGGGTGGTGTCTGTGTGCTTCTTGCGGATGGGAGGGTTGCCCATGACCCAGCGGGTCTGGTCGGTGACCACCTCGTCGTTCTTGATGACCACCTTCATGCGCAGGTTCTGCTCGTCGATGACGTGGGGCGTCATTTCCAGGCGCAGCACCGCGTCGATGAACTGCACGTTGGTGCCGTTCTGGGACACGGTGACGAAGGGGATGCGCTCGCCGTTCTCGGTGAAGGCGGTCATGTTGTCCAGGGTTGTGAGCGAGGGCTCGGACACGATGTTGATCTTGCCGTCCCTGGCGAGCGCGGTCAGCTGCATCTGGAGCACGTTGTTGTTGAGCATGCCCCACATGAAGTTGAGCGCCGCGCCCTGCGCGCCCAGGCCGGTGGCGGAGCCCTGGATCGAGGCCGGATAGTTGAATGCGTAGCCGTAGCTGGCTGGGCCCAGCCCGTAGATGGGGGTCAGGGTCCGGACGCCGTCCGCGTCCACCTCCACGTTGTTGCCGGAGAGCACGTAGGCGCGGTTGCCATTGCCGTCCGGGTCGGTCTTGAAGAAGCCGCCCCACTGGAAGCCCAGGTCGAAGAGGTTGTCGCGGCTGGCTTCCACGATGAAGGCCTTGAGGTGCACCTGGTTGCGCGGCTCGTCCAGCTTCTCCACCAGCTTGACCAGCATCTCGGCGTGCTCGCGGTTTGCCTGGATGATGATGGAGTTGGTGTGCTTGTCCGCCACCACGAAGCCCTTGACCCGCCCGGCCAACTCGGGGGCGGTGTCGCCGCTCTTGGACTCCCCGCCCCCGGGCGCGCCCCCCGGCGCCGCCCCCGGAGCGCCTCCCGAGGCCGATTTCTTGGGGTACAGGTAGCCCTGGAGCGTTTTCTCCAGATCGGTCACGTCGGCATAGTTCACCTGCACCTTGACCGTGATCACCGGCTCGGCTGTCTTGATGTTCTCGGCCTGGACCAGCTTGTCGGTCACGGCCTTCTTCATCTCGTTCTGGGCCTTGAGGTCGTCCAGGGTCATGACCCTGATGATCTCGCCGTCCCAGTCGTAGGAAAGGCCGTTGGCGTTGAGGATGGACTCGAACGCCTGGTTCCAGGGCGTCTCGGTCACGTTGAGGTTGACCTTGTACTTGGTCTGGTTCTCGGGCGCCTGGAGCGCTGCGGAGAGGATGATGTTCTGGTTGGCGATGCGCGCAAGCGACCTGAGCACCGCCTGGAGGTTGGTGTCGTAGAAGTTCAGCGATACGCGCATCGTGGGCAGGTCGCGCTTGGGCTTCTCGGCGGCGGGCTTGATCTCGGCCTTGACCTGGGCTTCGGAGACATCGATCTTCCTGGCCTGCGGCGTGTAGGACGCGTCGGACTCCTCCGCCTTCTTCTTCCAGTCGTCCAGGAATTGGTCCGGCTCTTTCTTGGCGCACGAGGCCATGGCCAGGCAGAGCCCGACGGCCATGGCCGCCAGGATCGCATGCATTGCGTGCCGGAGAGGGGAAACCATCGCGAAGCTCCTTGGCGCGGCCCGCCGCGCCGCTCTTACCGCCCGGTGAAAAAGCTCTGGTCCTCGTAGGGGATGCGCACGCTGTTCTTGCGCACGAGCCCCTGGAGCACCACTTCCGACGGCGTTATTTCCACGACCTCGAATCCGCCGGCTTCGAGCTGCTCGCCCACCTGGTATTCGCGGCCGTTAATGACTGCCAGCTTTCTTTCGCCAATCCGCACGAAGCCCGTGTAGTGGAACTTGTCCTTGTCCACCGCCGACTCGGGGTCGGGCGGCCTGGGCGCGAGGGGGTCCCTGGGCCAGGGCTCCTGCGAATTCGTGACCGCGTGCATCTCGCGGTTGGAGAGCTTGACGCGCTCGAGGGCCTGGAGCTGCGCCTCGGCGGCCTTGCGCGACTCCTCCAGCTTCTGCGGGGTCATCTCCGGAGACGGAGGAGCCGCCGAAGGCCACATCAGATAGACCGCCGACGCCAGGATGGCCGCGCCCATCACCCCCAGGAGAATTTTCTCACGTTTGGAGACGTCCATGCTATTCCGCCGTCAGCCAGATCTTGAGGTTGTAGTCCCTTGGTCCGCCGCCCGGCTCCACCTTGAGTGTCTCGATGTTCTCGTAGCTGGGCAGCATGGCCAGCTCGGAGAGGAACGTCCTGAACTGGTCCAGCGTCCCGCGCACGTGCAGGGTCACCGCGAGCGACTTCGACCCCTTGCCCAGGGAAGAGGGGTCCGGCGTCACCGACTGCGCCTCAAGGCCGGTCTTCACGATGAGCTGGGCCATGGTATCCGTGAGCTGCGAAACGGCCTGCTGCCCCAGGCCCTGCCGGTCGGGCAGCTTGGGGGCCTTGGCCCCGCCCGCCTTGGCGATGGACAACATTTTCAGATAGATAGGATGAAGCGCGCCCTGCTGGTCGATGCGGTGCTTGGCCTGCTCGATCTGCTTGTCCAGGCTCAAAAGCTTCTTCTGCATGGGGATGATGCCCAGAAGCACGAACAGCACGATGGCCCCCGACCCCACCAGCAGGTAAAGGGCCGTCTTGGGCGGCAGTTTTCCCGTGTTACCCGGCAGAGCCATTATCGCCTCACCTGACAGGTCAGCGTGAACCGGAGCATGTCCTCGCCCGAGGGCGCCACCTCCGGAGAACGTTTGCTCACGGAGGGCTCGCCAAGAAGCGGCGAGGTCCGAAGCCGCACGAGATAGGCCGACAGCAGCGACTCCAGTATCTGGCTGTCGCCCTTCACGAAGCCTTCCAGGGTCAGGGTGTCCATCCCCTCGCGGGCCTTTTTCTTCGCCTGGCCCCGCTGACCAGGCTTGGGCTGTTCCTCGGGGACCATGGCCGGCTGCTCCTCGGGATTGCCCAGGTCGATCGAGACGGAATACAGTTTCACGTTCTCCGGGGTCAGCTCCGTGATGTCGCGCAGAAGGGCCGAGGCCAAGTTGCGCGCCGCGAAGCGCCGCAGGTTGTCCACCGTCCCGCGCACCTTGGACCCCGTGCTCAAGAGAAGCGGCATGTCCACCTGGGGCTGGAACTCGCGCAGGCGCTCCTCCAGGGAGCGAAGGTCCTGCTGTTTGAGATAGGCCTGGGTCTGCTGCCAGACGAAGAACCCGGCCACGACGGCGGCCACGCCGAGCCAGCACAGGGCCACCAGCTTGTTCAGGTTCTGGACGCGGGCTTCCTCTTCCTTCTGCTTGTAGGTGTAGAGGAGGTTGCAGGCGGCCCTGTCCGAATCGGTGAGGCCGAGCACCAGGCCGTAGGGCTGGCGTTCGGCCAGGGTGAGCTGCGGCGAGGCCACCGAGAGCCTGCCCAGGTTCTCCGGGGACAGGGGGTCCAATACGATGCAGGGCACGCCGAGCTTGCCGCCCAGGTACTCCAGCAGTCCCGGATCCCCTCCCAGCGGGCCGGACAGGCTAAGGCGCGCCACCTGCTCGTTGCCAAGCGTCACGGAGTGGTGGGAGAAGGTCATCTGCACCTGCCTGAGAAGGCGCTCCCAGGCGGGCTTGAGCATCTCCAGAACGTCGGATGGGGACAGCGCCCTGCCGGGGTGGCCCTCGGGCAGCGGCTCGGAACCTGCGGCGAGGCTGTCCAAGAGCGCCCTGGCTTCATCCGGTGTCATTCCGGCAGGTTCGGGCTCGGGCTCCGGCGGTCCCATGGACTCGATCTCCACCGTGACGGCCGTGGAGAACAAGGGCTCCTCCGGCACCACGGCGACGGCCTCGCCCTGCTCCGCCGCGGGCGGGGTCTCCGGCGCGGGCGGCCTGTATTCCTTGGACGCATCGGACAGGGCCTGGGCCATGGAGGCCAGGCCGCCCTTGAGAACGCGAACGAACTGGAGGTTGCCGCCTCCGAATATCTCGAGACGCGAGAAATCGCCTCCGAGGTGCAGGCAGGCCTGGGTCTGGGCCCCGTTCTCGATCCAGCCGCCCCGCAGAAGGTTCCGCACCGCGACGGAGGGCACGGTGATGCCGGCGAGGGGATAGCCTGCCTGCATGAACAGGCTGCGAAGCTTCTCAAACTCCTCCCGCTTGACCGTGTAGGCCAGCACGGCGAGCTTGGGCGCGCCCTTCTCCATGACCTCGCCCTGGAGCTCGTAGTCGAACATCACCTCGTTGTCGTCGAAGGCCGCCTCCTTCTTGGCGGTCCAGTAGACGGCGTTGGATATCTGCTTCTTGCCCGTCTTGGGCACCTGCAGGAACCTGAGTTCGGCCGACTCCGCGGGGACCATGGCCCAGATGTCCGCGTCGGCCTTGCCCAGAAAATCCTTGAGGGCCAGGCGCAGGACCAGCGAGAGCTCGGGGGCCTCGGGGCCCTGCTCCGGGATGGGGATGGTCTTGTATTCCAGCGTTCGCGGACGCCCTCCCGACACGGAGAGCTTCACCATGCGGATGACGGCGCCTGAGAACTCCACGCCCAGGCGCACGTTCTTTGCCCCGCCCCCCTTGGGGCCGCCCTTGAAGGACGGCATGCGCAACGTCCACTTCCCTTTGGGCGCGAGAGGCCTAGGCGGGGGAGTCTCGCCCTCGCCGCCCTTCTTGCCCACGCCCCGGATCATCTCCAGGAGCTTGTCGGTGGATGATGCTTTGGGGGACGCGTCCACGTATGCCATGCTCCATCTTAGTGACTTATGTTGAAGGCCATGGATGTCGATTTACAGCAAAAAGTCAAGGGCATTCATGCCATCGCAATGCATTTTCAATTGCGGCGGGGCTGCTTGGACACCTTTTCCGAACCTTCCGGACGAGGCGTCCAGCTCCACGCAGCCCGGCAAATCATCCAGAACAGCGGACACCGGCATGCCATTGCCTCATGCGAGGATGAACATTTTCCTCCACAGCATGATGCTTGCACAACCCCCGCCGCGAGCGCGCACAGCGTTCGCTCCTACAAATTATGGAGATTTCCGGATTGACATGAATGCCGTGAAAGAGACGCGCCCCGGCGCGCTCCTGTCTACACCAAAGCAGCAAGAGACTGCCGATCGCCCGGCGCGGCGGGCCGCCAAGGGAGTCACGAATCCTTCCGGAGCGCAAAAACGCTTTGGCCCCGGGGCCGCGTGGTGTATGGTTGCCGCAAGAGCAACACCTAGGCGGGGGAGCGTACATGGCCCAGATCGACGCGTTCTTTTCCATGATGCACGAGCTCGGCGCATCGGACCTGCACCTGTCCAGCGGCTCGCAGCCCATCATCCGGCTGCACGGCATACTGCAACGGGTGAAGTTCAAGGTGCTCGAACACGAAGAGCTCAAGAAGCTCCTCTACGAAATCACCCCGGAGCCCAAGATCAAGGAGTTCGAGGAGACGGGCGACGTGGACTTCGCCTACGCCGTGCCCGGCATATCCCGCTACCGCGTGAACTTCTTCCTGCAGAGCCGGGGCGTGGCGGCCGCCTTCCGCACCATCCCGGAGAAGGTGCTCACCCTTGACGACCTGGGCATGCCGCCCATCCTCAAGGAGTTCTGCAAGCTGCCAAAGGGCCTGGTGCTGGTCACGGGCCCCACGGGCTCGGGCAAGTCCACCACCCTGGCTGCCATGATCGACTACATCAACAACCAGCGCCAGGAGCACATCCTCACCATCGAGGACCCCATCGAATTTCTCCACCAGCCCAAGAACTGCCTCATCAACCAGCGCGAGGTGGGGCGCGACACCAGAAGCTTCACCTCCGCCCTGCGCGGCGCGCTGCGCGAGGACCCGGACGTGATCCTCGTGGGCGAAATGCGCGACCTGGAGACCATCCGCCTGGCCCTGGAGGCAGCCGAGACAGGTCACCTGGTGTTCTCCACCCTGCACACCATAAGCGCCGCCAAGACCGTGGACCGCATCATCGAGGTCTTCCCCGGCGATCAGCAGGAGCAGATCCGCTCCGCCCTGTCCGAGTCGCTCAGGGGCATCGTGGCCCAGACGCTCTTCAAGCGCGTGGACAAGCCGGGGCGCTGCGCCGCGCTCGAGATACTGGTGGCCGTGCCCGCCGTTCGCAACCTCATCCGCGAGCGGCGCACCTTCCAGATAAATTCAGTCATCGAGACGGGCAAGAACCTGGGTATGCAGACCCTGGACGACGCCATCATGGAGCTTCTGGACGCCCGCAAGATCGGCGCGGACGACGCCTACAACAAGTCCATCCAGAAGAACCGCTTCAAGGACCGCCTCGAGAAGCCCCCCGTGGGCATGGAGGAATGACGGGGCCGCCCCCGGCGCGGCTCGGGACACCCGGCGGCGCACCGGCGGCGCGGACGCCCCGCGGCAACAACGCACCCGGAGTGAGACGATGCTCAGATCGCATTTCGACCATCTCATAGGCCTGGCCCTGGCCGAGGCCCCAAAGCTCTCGGACATCATCTTCACCGTGGGCAAGCGCGTCCAGGCGGAGCTGCACGGCGAGCTCAGGGACCTGGACCTGCCGCTCGGCCCCCTGGTGGCGCGCCAGACCGAGGCCATGGCCATGGTGCTCATGGGCCGCTCGGTGCGCCTCTACCGCGACCTGGTCAAGAACGGCTCCTGCGACCTCTCCTACGAGCACCCGAACAAGATACGCTTCCGCGTGAACATCTTCTGGCAGCGCGGCAGCGTGGCCATGGTGCTCAGGCAGCTGTCCTCGCGCGCGCCCACCATGGCGGAGCTGAACCTGCCGGCCCTCTTCGGGGAGATGGCCAAGGAGAAGTTCGGCCTCATCCTCGTGACGGGCGCGACAGGCACCGGCAAGTCCACGTCGCTCGCGGCCCTCATAGACGAAATCAACGACAAGAAGGCCGTGCACATCGTCACTCTTGAGGACCCCGTGGAGTTCGTCCACCCCCACAAGCGCGGCACGGTGAACCAGCGCGAGCTGGGTCAGGACTTCGACTCCTTCGCCTCGGGCCTGAGGGCCGCCCTGCGCCAGGCCCCCAAGGTGATCCTGGTGGGCGAGATGCGCGACCGAGAGACCGTGGAGACCGCGCTCCAGGCCGCCGAAACCGGCCACCTGGTGCTCGGCACGCTGCACACCTCCGACACCGGGCAGACCATCAACCGCATCATCGGCATGTTCGACACGAGCGAGGAGCAGCTCATCCGCCAGCGCCTGGCGGGCAGCCTCAAGTTCGTGGTGTCCCAGCGCCTGATGCCGAAAACGGGCGGCGGCCGCGTGGCCGCGTTCGAGATCCTGCGCAACAACCTCCAGATACGCGAGATCATCCTCACCGGCGAATCCGGCGAGAAGAACTACTACAACGTGGTCGAATCCGGCTCCACCTTCGGCATGTTCACCTTCGACCAGTACCTGCTCGGCCTCTACGAGAAAGACCTGATCGACCGCGACACCGCCCTGGCCAACGCCACCGACCGTGCCAAGCTCACCCTGAACATCGACCAGGTGCGCTTAAGGCGGGGCGAGAAGGTGTCCGACCTGGGAGACCTGAAGCTCGACCTCTCCTACAACAAGAAGACCCCCGGCGAGGAGGACGACCTGTGAGCGCCGACAAGCCCGTCATCGAACCGGAGATGATCCCCTACGGCATGAAGGCCGCCCTGGTCTGCCTGGACGCGGGACCATGGCGCGACGCCTGCGCCGGCTACTTCAAAAGGGAAGGCTACTACCTGATCGACGAATCCGGCGATGAGACCGCCGCCGCCAAGCTCAGGCTCAACGCCCTGGACGTGGTGGTGGCGGACGCGGGCAAGGCGGAGGCCCTGGCCGAGATGCACGCCCGCCCCGGAATAAGGCGGCGGGAGTCGGCGCTCTTCCTGATCGGGGACTTCAAGAGCCTGGACTCCTGGGCGGCCTTCGCCGCCGGGGCGGACTGGGTGCTGGCCACGGGCGACGCCCCGAAGGCCGCCGAACTGCTGAGCGAGGCGCTCAAACGCCACGAGGCCAGCCGGGAACCCTGGAAGCTGGCCGAGAAGTAGGGGGGTGTGCAGGGGCGCGGGAAGCCGGGGCTGTCGCGGCGCAGGCTCGCCGCAAAGGCCTGATTCCTGCCGGCCGTCGCTCCCGGCGCTTCGACTCCCCCGCGCGCAAGAAACCAAAAGGCCGGTCCCGCGACCGGCCTTTTCGTTCATCCATCCGGACGACTCCCGGCAGACGCCTATTGGCCCTTCCCGGCCGCGGGAGCTTCCACCGGCCAGTACTCGGCGGGCACCCAGGCATACCCCCTGCCCTGTTCGCGGACATGCCCGATGCCCGGGAACGGCAGGTGCGCGCCCGCCACCCAGTACCGGTTCCTGATCGCGTCCTCGAACACTCTCCACCTTGTGTTCACCGCGCTTTTCGGGTCCGTGTCGAAGTCGATGGACACGTCCGGCTTGGCGAACAGGACGGCGTAGTTGTGCACTATGTCGCCGACGGCCAGAAGCTTATCCCCGCCCGAGGTGAACATGTAGCCGCAATGGCCGGGCGTGTGGCCTGGGGTGAACACCGCCTTCACGCCCGCCGGAAGCGGATCGCCCTCGCCGAAGGTCTTGAGGGTCCCGGCCGAGACGTATGGGGCAAGAGCCTTCCGGGCCGCCTGGAACGCGCGCTTTCTGCCTTCCGGGGCCTTGGCCTCCTCCTGCTCGCTCAGCCAGTACGCCGCCTCCGGCTGCGAAACCATCACCACGGCGTTGGGAAAGGCCGCCTTGCCTTCGCCGTCAACCAGGCCCAGCGCGTGGTCCGGGTGCAGGTGCGTCAGGAGCACCGTGTCCACCTGTCCGGGCTCATAGCCGGCCGCCCTGAGGTTTTCCGCCAGCAATCCCATGGACGGCCCCAGCGCCTTGCCCGATCCGGCGTCCACCATGATGAGGTTTTGTCCGGTATTCACCAGGTAGACGTTCACGGCTGTCTTCACTCCGGAGGACGTGTCCACGTACATCCTCTCGAAGAGCTTCGCCAGTTCGCCGGGACTGGCTCCCTTGAGGAGCTTGGTGTCGAGCTTGATGCTGCCGTCGAACAGGGCCGTCACCTCGAAACCGCCAAGGGCCATGCGCCAATAGCCTGGCGCCTGGGTCATCTTCATGGCCGGGGCTTCGGCCAGGGCGCTCGCGGCCAGCGACAGGACGGCCGCGGCAGCGATCAATGCGGCGCGGCAGGAGCGGCAAGCCCGGGGAAATCTGGTCTGCTGCATGATATTGAGCCCTCTCTGGGTTGCCGGCACGCCTCCATTCGCGGGGACCATCCCCTGTTGAACACGCGGCTGCCCGGACTGAGGCGTTGCATCGCACACCCCGGCCATTTTTCCAAGCAGGCGTCTCGCGGTTACGCGGTCACCGCCCGAAAACCCCCTCAACAAGGAGCGAGTTGCGCCAAACGCCCTGGACGGATACCCTGGACACGTCATTTCCTCAACGTCAACCGGCTGGTCCACTTGCTCAAACCACGCTCGATCCTCGTCCTGGCCATGGTGCTCGTCGCCCTGGCGGGGGCACTGGTTTCCGTCGAATACGGAAGGCTCTCCCGGGAGTTCTATTCCCGCCTGGTCCTCTCCGAAAGCCGGGGGGTGCGCGACCGCCTGAACCTGCACCTCACCCCCCCGCTGTCCGCGCTGAACCTCACCGGCAGGCTCATCGCCCAGGCCGGGACCGGCAAGCCGGGCGTCCGTGATGCCGGAACCCTTCTGCTTTCAGCCTTGGCTGACGAGCCGAACCTGGACTCGGCCAGCATCCGGGACGAGCTCGGCGTGCGGGCCATGGCCGTGCGCACGGGCAAGGAGTTCCTGCTATACCTGCGGCCGGACGCTCCCCCGGAGACAACCGCCTGGCAACGCCTCGGACCGGACCTCTCGCCTCTCGGCGACGGCCCGTCAGCCTCGGAGGACATCGCCGCGCAGTCCGCTCTGGTCGCCGACGCCCTGCGCGAGAGTTCCCGCGAGTGGCCCAGATGGTCCCCGGTCCACTCCCTGCCGGGCGGACGCCCGGCCATCAGCGCCATGGCCCCGGCCGGTCCCGGCGGTGACGCCTCCCGCGTGGTCTGTTTCGGCTTCAGCCTGGAGAAGCTCATGCTCGCCCTGGAGAAGGGGCTTCCGGACGAGGCGGAGGTGCTGGTCTGCTCCCCGGACGGTTACCTGCTGGACACCCCGTCGTCTGGACGGCCAGGGGGCGCGTGGGCCTTCGTGCCCATGGCCAAAGCCTCCGGCACCGCACTTTCCGCCGCCCTGGCAGCATGGCTGGGCGCTGGCATGCCCGTGGACGACGCCTTCGGGTTCACCTCCGGGGCGTCGGGCTGGTGGGCGTCCCTGCAGCCGCTCCTGGGGGATGGAGGGCGCGTGTTCGCCGGCGTGGCCGTCCCGCGCGAGGCGCTGGTGGGGCTTTTCCTGCAGGGGAGCCGCATGCCGCTTCTGATAGCCGGAGGGCTCGGGCTGGCGCTGGCGCTGCTGGCTGTCCTGGCGGCGCAGTCTCGCAGGCGCTCGAAGGTTGCGGACAGGCCCTTCTTCGAGACGCCGGGCGAGGTGCTGGAGCTGCTGGGCCGGGGCGAGAGCGCCCGGCTGGAGTTCAAGTCCACGCTGCGGTTCAATCTGGCGGCGGGCAAACCCGGCAAGGAAATCGAGATGGCTGCCATGAAGACCCTCACCGCCTTCCTGAACACGGACGGGGGCATCCTTGCGGTGGGGGTCGATGACGGCGGCCGGGTCATCGGCCTGGACGCCGACGGGTTCGAGAACGGCGACCACCTGCTCAGGCACTTCAGTTCGCTCTTCGCCCAGCACGTGGGCGTGGAGCATCTGGCGAACGTCCGGTTCGCGCTGCGCGAGGTGGAGGGCCGCAAGGTGCTTCTGGTGGAATGCGGCAGATCCGCCGCGCCTGTCATCCTCAAGGGCGGCAAGGAGGAGGAGTTCTACGTCCGGGCCGGTCCGTCCAGCCGCCGTCTGAGCCTCTCGGAGTTCATGCGCCGCATATCGGCAAAGGGCGGCGCGGGGGATTAGCCCGCCCTGGATGGCCCGGATGGTGCAAAAGTGCCGTCCGGAGAAAAAAATCCGCCCGGCCCCGCGCCGGCGCGCCGCCAACATCACGCGTCCCGCCGCCGGGACGCCGGGGAGAACAATTTTCATGGCCTTGTCAGACGTCCTGAGCAGCATCGCCGTTGCCGCCGACTACTGGCTCCTTACCGACAAGTTGTCCGCCGTCGAGGGATTCCTCGACCCCATCGAAGGCTACGCCCTGGCGCTCCTGGCCGAGCACGGCCCGGGCGTGGGCTCCATCGTGGAGATCGGCAGCTACGCGGGCCGCTCCACCTGCTATCTGGCCCACGGGTCCAAGCGCGCCCGGCGCGAGAAGGTGGTGGCCGTGGACCATTTCCTGGGCTCGCCGGAGCACCAGCCCGGCGGCGGGCACGACTCCGCCCTGGTGGCCGGAGGGAGCCTGTACGACGCATTCAGGGCCAACCTGAAGCTGGCCGGAGTGGAGGACTGGGTGCACGTGATCAAGGCCGGGTCGGCCGAGGCCGTCAAGGGCTGGAGTCATCCCGTGCGCCTGCTCTTCATCGACGGCGACCACTCGTACGAAGAGTCCGGGAGGGACTTCGAGTCGTGGTCGCCGTGGCTTGCGCCGGAGGGAATCGCCGTGTTCCACGACATCGGCATCTTCGAGGGAGTGACCCGGTACTACGAGGAATTGACCGCGAGCGGCGCGGCAGTGGAGGTGCTGGCCGTGGGCACGCTGCGGGCGGTGTCCCTGGCGAAAAGCTGAAGCCTCAGGTGAAGGCGATGGTGGCCGCCTCCTCGATGGTGGTGAGCCCGGCCACCACCTTGGAGAGAGCGTCCATCTTGAGCGTGGAGAACAGCTTGGCCTCCACGGCGGCCTGCTCTATCTCGCGTGCCGACGCTTGGCGCATGATGAGGTCCTGCACAAGGTCGTCCACGTAGAGCACCTCGTACACGCCCACGCGCCCGGCGTAGCCCAGGCCGTTGCAGTCCGAGCAGCCCTTGCCGCGCATGAACTCCACGCCCTTGAGGTGGCGCATCTCGAAGAGGTCCAGAAGCTCCCTGGCGGGCTGGTAGGGCTCCTTGCACTTGGGGCAGATGCGGCGCACAAGCCGCTGCCCCACCACCACCGCCAGGGTGGAGGCCACCAGGAAGGGCTCGATGCCCATCTCCATGAGCCTGGTCACGGCCTGGCAGGCCGAGTTGGTGTGCACCGTTGAAAGCACCTGGTGGCCGGTGAGCGCCGACTGCACGGCGATGCCCGCGGTCTCGCCGTCGCGTATCTCGCCCACCATGATGGTGTCCGGGTCCTGTCGCAGGATGGCGCGCAGGCCCGAGGCGAAGGTCATGCCCGCCCGGACGTTCAGCTGCACCTGACGGATGGTCTCGATGCGGTACTCGACCGGGTCTTCCAGGGTGATGATGTTCACGCCCGGCTGGTCCAGCTCCCTCAGGATGGCGTAGAGGAGCGTGGTCTTGCCCGAGCCGGTTGGGCCGGTGGCCAGGATCATGCCGAAGGGGCGGGCCATGCCTTTTCTGAGCTTTGTCTTGTCCTGCTCGCTCACGCCCAGGTCGTCCATGCTGCCGCCGCGCGTGGAGCGGGTCAGGAGCCTGAGCACCAGGTTCTCGCCGTGGATGGTGGGCAGCGTGGAGGCGCGCACGTTCACCTCCTTGCCGTCGAGCACGAAGGAGAAGCGGCCGTCCTGCGGGATGCGGGTGACGGTGATGTCCATGTTGGCCAGGAGCTTGAGCCGGGAGAGCACGGTGAGGAACACCGACTTGGGCGGCGTGGGGAACTCGCGCAGCTCGCCGTCGATGCGAAAGCGCATCTGGATGGTGGCCTTCATGGGCGAGAGGTGGATGTCCGAGGCCCGCTCGCGCACGGCCTGGGCCAGTATCTGGTTCACCAGCCTGACCACGGGGGCTTCCTGCACCGCGCTCTGGAGCGCCCCGGCGAGGTCCACCCCCTCCTCTATCTCGTCCCCGGACTGCACCGACAGCTCGTCGATGATGCCCATCATGTCGCCCAGGTGGGACTGCACGCCGTACTGGGCGGCCATGAGGTCCTCAAGCTCGGCCTTGGTGCAGAAGACCGGCTCCACCTCCATCATGGACACGCGCTCCACCTGGTCCAGGCGGTTGATGCTCTCGGGGTCGGCGGTGGCCACGAAGAGCACGCTTCGCTCGGCCTTGAGCGGGACCAGTTGCAGCTTGCGGCCCAGCTCGTCCGGCAGGACTTCCTTGAGGGTCTTGTCCAGGGGGTATTTCTCGGCGGTGTACTTGTCGATCTTGAGCTCGCGGCTGATGAAGTCGATGAGCTCGTTCTCGTTCAAGCGCCCCTGGTGCATCAGGTACTCGACGATCTTCCAGCCGGATTTCCGCTGGATCTGCCGGACCTGGTCCACCTCGCTTCTTGAGACCAGCCCGGAATCGACAAGTTTATCGTGCAGCGCCTTCATTCGCGAATGCCCCGGAATGCATTGATTTCACCCCTTCTTACAGCGCGGAGGCCGCCGTGTCCACGCCCCAGGACCGGCCATCCGGGTTGGACATGCCGGGAAAGCTGGGATAAACGTCGGAAAGACCGGTCAAACCAAGAAGGAAGACGTGAGATGGCCATCGACACCGGAACGCAGATTTACATCGACACATTTTTCGCCAGGCAGCCCATCTTCGACGCCGGCAAGCACGTGTTCGGCTACGAGTTGCTCTACCGCAGGAGCCCCCTGGAGAAATCGGCCAACTTCACCGACAAGGACGTGGCCACCCTGTCGGTGATATCAACCGCTCTGCTCGCCTCGCCCGAGACCAACCGCTCGGGGAAAAAGATATTCATCCATTTCTCGGTGGACTCCATACTCTCCGACGTGCCCTCCGCCCTGCCGCCCGAGACCACCGTGGTGGAAATGGAGCCCATGAAGGAGCTTCCGCCGGACTTCGAGAAGGCCCTCCTCAAGGTCAAGCAGAGGGGCTACACCCTGGCGCTCAATCATTTCCAGCCGGGGGAGTGCTCCCGCAGGCAGGTCGAGATCGCCGACATCGTGTTCGTTGACGTGCTCGGCAAGGGCGAGGACGCCCTGAAAACGATGATGGACGAGCTCAAGGGGTGCGAATGCCAGCTCGCGGCGAAGCGGGTGGAGGACGACGCCCAGTTCGAGCTCACCAAGAAGCTCGGCTTCCACCTGTTCCAGGGGTTCTTCTTCGAAAAGCCGGTCATCGTGCCCGGGCGCAAGCTGCCCTCCAACAAGATCACCCGCCTGAACATCTACCGCACCCTGGAAAAGGGCGAGATGGACCTGGACGAACTCACCCGCAACATCGAGTCCGACGTGTCCATAAGCTTCAGGCTGCTCACCTTCATCAACTCGCTCGCCTTCGGGCTCAAGTACAAGGTCAGCTCCATACGCCACGCCATCCTCATGCTCGGCTGGCAGCAGATCAAGAGCTGGCTTTGGCTGGTGGTGCTCTCGGACGTGATGCCCTCGGACAAGACCTCCGAGCTGCCCTACCTCTCGTCCATCCGGGCCAAGTTCCTGGAGAGGGCCTGCGCCAACCACGAGATTTCCGGCGTCAGCCCGGACACGCTCTTCCTCATGGGCCTGTTCTCGCTTTTGGAACCCATGCTGGACACGCCCATGCGCGAACTGGTGGAGTCCCTCCCCCTGGAGGACGACGTCAAGGCAGCCCTGTGCGGCGAGAAGAACGCCTACAGCAACTGGCTGGACGTGGCCAAATGTTTCGAGTCCGGGGACTGGGGCAAGCTAGACGAGCTCACCCGCTCGCTCGGGCTGGACCCCATCAAGGTGGCCAGCTCCTATTGCGAGGCGCTCGTGTGGGCCAAGGCCCTCTACGAGCAGCCCGGCGCAGAGGCCTGATCGACAACAGATAACCGGAGCTTCCAATGAAAAAAGCCATTGCCGTGCTTGTCCTTGTCCTGGCCGTCAGTTCGCAGGCCTTCGCAGCCGAAAAGCGCATCCTGTTCATCAACTCGTCTGACGCTGAAATCAAGGGCATCTATCTCGCCCCCACCGGAACGCCCACGGTGGGTCCCGGCTGGGGCAAGAACCTGCTGGACAAGTGGAAGCTGAAGCCCGGCAGGAAGATCGACATCAAGGTGCCGCACGACAGAGGCAACTGCAAATGGGACCTCAAGTACGTGGCCAGGGAGAAGATGGCCTACACCATCAAGGACGTGGACATCTGCAAGGCCGTGGAGGTCGAGCTGTTCCTGAAGGGCGACGAGGCCTGGGCCAACATCAAATAGGAGGCCCCATGGCCAGACCGTCTCTTGCCGCCGCCCTGCTCGCGGTGCTGGTCCTTGCCGGTTGCCAGGGCGCCGGCAAGCGCATGACGCTCGAGGAGTTCAACACCTTCTGCAACGACCAGTTCGCCTGGAATGAGGACTGCGATTCCGGTGACATCTGCCAATCATTCCGGTCCGCGCTTTCCCAGGAGCATTCCGGCCGCGCCGCCTGTCACGCCGCCTGCAACAAGGTGGACACGGCGCAATGGATGGAGAACGTCATGACCAGCTGCGCCGCCACCGTGGGCAACGCCTCCGACTGGTGCGAGCAGTACTGCAACCGCAAATACCCCAAGTGATCCATCCGGGGCCGGGGCACTCCCCGGCCCCTTCCCATGAGCCAGCCTGAAAGACTGACCGTTTCCTTCGTCCCCTCCATGGGAGATATTGACGAACGCGAGTGGAACGGACTGCTCGGACAGTCCACGCCATTCATGCGCTGGGAGTGGCTCAACCTGCTCGAGACCTCCGGAGCGGTCCAGCCCGACACCGGCTGGATGCCTCTGCACTGCACGGTGCGCGCGGGAGATGAGCTGCTGGCCGCCGCGCCCATTTACGTTAAAGGCCACGGCAGGGGCGAGTTCGTCTATGACCAGTTCTGGGCCGATGTGGCCGCACGACTGGGCATCGCCTACTACCCCAAGCTTGTGGCCGCGAGCCCGTTCACGCCCGTGGCCGGGTACCGATTCCTCACCGCGCCCGGCATCCCCGAAGCGGCGGCATGCGAAGTCATTCTGGGCGCATGCGGACGCCTGGCCCGGTCCAACGGCCTGTCCGGCCTGCACGTGCTCTTCGCCCGGGACTCGTTCGCGGACATGCTCGAGGACGCCGGGCTCGGAGCCTGGGAGCATCAGGGATTCATCTGGGAGAACAAAGGGTACGCCTCGTTCGAGGACTTCCTGTCCGTCTTCCGGTCGGGCCAGCGCAAGAACATCCGGCGCGAGCGTGAGCGCCTGCGCCAAGCCGGGGTCCGGACCGTTGTGGTGGAGGGCCGGGACGCTCCTGACTCCTGGTTTGCGCTCATGCACCACTTCTACCAGGACACCAACGATAAATTCGGTGAGTTCAGCTGCAAGTTCCTGCCCCTGGCCTTTTTCGAGGGGCTGCCGGACTGCTTCCGGGAGCGCCTGGCGTTCTCGGCTGCGTTCGTTCCGGGCAAGGCAGAGCCCGCCGCGCTCGCCCTGCTGGTCCATGGAAACGGCCATCTCTATGGACGCTACTGGGGAGCCGCCGAGGACATCCCCTTCCTGCATTTCGAGTTGTGCTACTACTGCCCCATTGAGTGGGCCATCGCCAAGGGCATGAAGGACTTCGACCCCGGAATGGGGGGCGAGCACAAGCCGCGCAGGGGCTTCACGTCACGCGTCGTCCGCAGCCTTCACCAGTTCCACGATCCCGCCCTTACAAGGGTATTCGCCCACAACATCGGGCGGATAAACGAACTCACGCACGACTACATCGCGGAGCTGGACGCCCTCTCGGCCTTCAGGGAGAAAGGCTGAAGGGACGGGATGCCCGGGCTTGCCGCGCGCCTTTGTCCACCGGCGCCGCGACCGTCAGATGCATCCCCCGGCTGCCTTCCCCGCGAATAGCGCCGCCTTTTGCCCAGATGCCCCCCACAGGGAATGCGGGGCGGGGTGTCGCCCAACGCATGCCCCCGCCTGGGTGCGGCGGCACGCCCAACCGCTCGCAAGACGGCGGGCAGAGGGCATCCGGCCCCTGCGCAACCCACATGAAAATGCGTCCATCTTTCCTAAGAGGGGTTTTC
>JBMORI010000125.1:0-39349 GCA_049322415.1 Thermodesulfobacteriota bacterium
GGCCGATTGTTCTGAAAAGCTCTCCTGATCATCCGCTTGGCCGGGTATCCTGAACGAGACACCAGTTGAAGGCCACAAACAAAACGGAGCCTCCCGGGGCTCCGTTTTCGTTCTCGTCAAGATCGCGGGCGATGCCCGCGTAGCCGAAGGGGATTCCAAAGGGACATTGTCCCTTTGGCCGCCGGAGGCATCCTCCTGCCTTCCCTCTTCGCCTCAGATCACCACGTTGCCGATGATGCGTCCTTTCTCGATCTGGTCGTAGAGGTTGGTCCAGGCGTTCACGGAAACGGGAGGGGCTGACATGGGCTTGCGGGCGAACTTGTCCAGCGCCGCCTGCTGCGGGTCGAAGGTGATGAGGCTCTTGGAATGGGCCACTGATATCGTGCCGCCCGTGCCCACATTGTAGGAGACGTCCGTCAGGCTCATGATTCACATGTAGGCTTGGCGGGAACACCTGTCAATGACCGCGCTTGCAATCGGGTTGCCGCCATGGGATAAAGCCCTCATGAATGAAAAATCCGGAACGTTGTGGATCGTGGCCACCCCGCTGGGCAATCCCGGCGACCTTTCGCCGCGCGGCCGCGAGGTTCTCGAGCGTTCCGGGCTGGTGCTTTGCGAGGACACACGCAGGGCAGCGAGGCTTTTTTCGTCACAGGGCCTGACGCCGGGCCGGTTCATGTCCCTTTTCGACCACAACGAGGAGGGGCGCGTACCGCAGGTGCTGGATCATCTGGCCTCCGGCGGCGAGGCCGCGCTCATCTCGGACGCGGGCACGCCGGTGCTCTCAGACCCCGGATTCCTTCTGGTCCGCGCCACCCGCGAGGCCGGGTTCCCGGTGCGGCCCGTGCCGGGACCCTCGGCGGTCATGGCCGCGCTCTCGGCCTCGGGGCTTGCCCCGCAGCCTTTCGTTTTCCTGGGGTTTCTGCCGCGCAAGGCGGGTGACGTGCGCCAAGCCCTGGGGCGCTTTTCGTCCACCGGGTGCACGCTGGTCTTCTTCGAGCGCAAGGACAGGCTCTCCAGGTCGCTGGCCGCCGCCCTGGAGGTGCTGGGCGACAGGGAATGCGCGGTCTGCCGCGAGCTGACCAAGACCCACGAGGAGTTCCTGACCGGGCGCATATCCGATTTCGCCGGGCGTGAACTGGAGCTTCTGGGAGAGATAACCGTGGTAATCGGCCCCGCCTTGAAAAAGGCGGTGTCGGACGCCCAGGACGTGCAAGCCGTGCTGGACAGCGAGATGGCGGCGGGCGGCAGGCCCAAGGACGTCGCCCGGCGGGCGGCCGCGAAGCTCGACGGGCATACGGTCAAGGAACTCTACGAGCAGGTTCTTGAGCGGCGGGGGAGGTCGCATGGGTGATCAGCTACCCGAGGGGTACTGCCTGTGGGAGATGGAGGACACGTCCTTCCGCGTGGGCATGATGGGCACGGGGCCGGGTTTTCTGTCCATCCTGGACATCATCCACAACCCGGCAATCGGCGAGTTCCTGCCGCCCATGACCCTGGAGGCGCTCTGCGAGCCCGGCCCGGAGCGCGAGAAGCTAAGGGACCCCCGCGTGGCGGGCCTGCCCGTTTACGGCACCTACCAGGAGATGCTCGAGAAGCATCCCTCCATCAACATGCTCATCGAGCTGGTGGGCAAGCGCTACAAGATCAAGAAGATCGTGGCCTCGCTGCCGGAGAGCGTGAGCTTCATGGACCACACGGCCTCGTTCTTCCTGTGCGCGCTCAACAAGTTCGCCTCCATCAGCGCTCATTGCCAGGTGAACCTGGACAACCAGCGGGTGCTCCTACAGGCCATCATCGACGAAGTGCCCGAGGACATCATCCTCCTGGACAGGCACGGCCGGGTGGAGGACTGCAACCGCAACGTGGTGCTCAGGCGCGGCCTGGCCAAGGAGGAGATACTCGGCAAGCCCTGCTGGGAGGTGCAGTCCATCGCCGGCGACGTTCCGTTCTGCCACCCGGAAACCAAGGACTGCCCGTTCCACACGGCGCTCAGGACCGGTCGCAAGGCCGAATCCCTGGAGACCCGCGTCAGCAAGGAGGGCCGGCTGCTCTATTTCCGCGAGTACGCCTACCCGGTCTACGACGCCTCCCGGAACCTGACCCACGTCATGGTGATGCGCCGCGACATCACCTCGCGCACCGAAAGCGAGAAGCGCGCCCAGCAGACCGAGAAGATCGGCGTGGTGGAGCGGCTCTCCGCCTACATGGCCCACGAGATCAGAAATCCGCTCTTCGCCATAGGCGGCTTCACCAACTCCCTGCTCAAGTCCCCGAACCTCTCGGAGCGCGAACGGGAGAAAGTGCGCATCATCCTGGAGGAGACGGCCAAACTGGACCGCATCCTCAAGGAGATGATAGGCTTCGCGAGGCCTGGCGCGGACCAGCCCTCCGAGATAGACCCTCTCAAGGTGGCCCGCGACGCCGTGAGCACCATGCGCTCGGGTTTTTTGCCCAAGGGGATGGAGATCGCCCTCACCGCCGGGGAGTCCGTCCCCAAGGTGGTAGCCCACGAGGACACGCTCAGGCGCGCCGTGATGCACCTCGTGACCAACGCCCTGGAGGCCATGGACGGACATGGCCTGGTGGAGGTCGGCGTGGCCATGCGGGAGGGGCACGTGGCGCTTTGGGTGAGCGATTCCGGCCGGGGCATGCCCAAGGAGGTGCTGGAACGCGTGTTCAGCCCCTTCTTCACCACCAAGGGCCGGGGCTACGGCCTGGGCCTGGCGCTCATCCGCAAGGCCGTTGAGGACTGGGGAGGGCAGGTGGAGGTGGCCAGCAGGGAGGGACGGGGAACCATCGTCACCCTGAACCTGCCGCCGGTGCTGGACGTGCCCGCGCCAGCCGTTCACAATGATCGATGACCGCCCGGCTTAGGGGCTAGCGAGCACTCATGAACACTTCATTCTTGGATTTCGAGAAGCTCATCGAGCGCATGGAAGGCGACATGGATCTCATCCGGGAGATATTCGACATCTTCGTGGCGGAAGCTCCCGAACGCCGGGCCAAGTTCGAGGCCGCCCTCTCGGGGGGCGACAGCCAGGCCATGGTCATGCTGGCCCACTCCCTCAAGGGGGCCAGCGGCACGCTGCACGCCGAGCCGCTCAGACAGGCCTGCTACGAACTGGAACACGCCGCCCGCGCGGCCGACGCGGCCAAAGTGGCCGCGCTGACCCCCCCCGTCCTGGACCTTCTGGAGAAGACCGCAGCCACGATGGACGAGATCAGGAAGGGGATGTGACCTCCCCGGTCACGCCTCCTCCCAGTCAAGGGAAATTATCGTAACCGCTTCGTGCGCAATTATCGTAACCGGACAGCGTTACTTCCTTCACAATAAGTCCCCGTGCGGCTTCCCGGCCGTCATCCCCCCTGGCATGCGCCTTGCTCATGGTGCCTCGCCGCCTGCTCCCGCGTGGCGGCCCAAAATGCGAAAAACCGGCGGCATCGCCGGAAAGGACGAGGACACCATGTTCCAGCTTGAAGGCGGCGCAGCCGGTCAGTCCATCTTCGAACGCCCCCGCGTTCACGGGCGTTTCCTGTTCCTTGGCGACAAGAAGTTCTTCATCAAGGGCGTGACCTACGGCCCGTTCCCCGAGAACGAGAACGGCGAACCCCTGCCCGAGCCCGAGCGCGTGGCCGAGGACTTCCGCCTGATGCGCTCCATCGGCGTGAACACCATCCGCGTGTACTACGTGCCCCCCAAGTGGTTCCTGGACACCGCCGCCCGCCACGGCATCCACGTGATGGTAGGCATCCCCTGGCCCCAGCACCTGTGCTTCCTGGACCAGTGGGAAGTGAAGGAATCCATCAAGGACACCATGCGCGAGGCCGCCCGCGCCTGCGCCGGGCATCCGGCCCTGCTGGCGTATCTCATCGGCAACGAGATCCCGAGCCATATCGTCCGCTGGAGCGGCGCGAAGAAGGTGGAGAAGTTCCTCGCCAAGCTCGCCTCCATCGTGCGCCAGGAGGACCCCACGGGCCTGGTGACCTACGCCAACTACCCGTCCACGGAATACCTGAAGCTGCCCTTCCTGGACTTCCTGTGCTTCAACGTCTACCTGCACGATGAGGACAAGTTCCGCCCCTACGTGAAGCGGCTGCAGAACGTGGCCTGCGACATCCCGCTGGTGCTCTCCGAGTTCGGCATGGACTCCATCCGCCACGGCGAACAGGCCCAGGCCGAGTTCCTCGACTGGCAGGTGCGCGCCTCCTTCGAGGAGGGCGTGTCCGGCACCATGGTCTTCGCCTGGACCGACGAATGGTACACCGGCGGCCACCTCATCGAGGACTGGAAGTTCGGCATCGTGGACGCCGACCGCAAGCCCAAGGCCGCCTTCGAGGCCGTGGCCCGCGCCTACAACTCCCCGCTGCCCCCGCTGCCGCCCGAGCAGCCCATGATCTCCGTGATCGTGTGCGCCTACAACGCCGACTCCACCATGGAGGGCTGCCTGGCCAGCTTCCAGCATGTCGAGTACCCCAACTTCGAGGTGATCGTCGTCGATGACGGCTCCACCGACAAGACCGGGGAAATTTCCGACAGGTACGCGGCCAAGTTCCCCTTCATCCACGTGATCCACCAGCCCAACCTGGGACTGAGCGCCGCCCGCAACGTGGGCATGTACGCGGCCAAGGGCGACATCATCGCCTACACCGACTCCGACTGCTACGTGGACCCCCACTGGCTGACCTACATGGCCTGGGCCTTCCGCGACAAGCGCTTCGCGGCCATCGGCGGCCCCAACCTGCCCCCGCCGGAAGACAACCGCACCGCCGCCTGCGTGGCCGTGTCGCCCGGCGCGCCCACCCACGTGCTCATCACCGACGAGATCGCCGAGCACATCCCCGGCTGCAACATGGCCTACCGCCGCGAGGCCCTCATGGAGACCGGCGGCTTCGACGCCACCTACCGCGCCGCCGGCGACGACGTGGACCTGTGCTGGAGGCTCATGGACATGGGCCACACCATCGGCTTCCACGCGGGCATGATGGTCTGGCACCACCGCCGCAACACCGTGAAGGCCTACCTCAAGCAGCAGAAGGGCTACGGCCGCGCCGAGGCGCTGCTCATGCCCAAGCACCCGCAGCGCTTCAACGAGCTGGGCAACTCCCGCTGGGCGGGCCGCATCTACGGCGACATCTCCGGCGCGCTGCTCTCCACCCGCCCGGTGATCTACCACGGCGTGTTCGGCTCCGGCCTGTTCCAGACCCTCTACGAGCCCAAGGGAAGCCTGGTGGCCTACCTGCCGCTCTCCTTCGAGTGGATGCTGGCCGCCTTCGCCATGATCGGCGCGGGCTTCGCCTTCGCCCCCCTGTTCGCACTGGGCGGTCTCATGCTGGCCACCACCTTCGCCTTCGTCGGCCACCGCGCCGCCCAGGCCAAGCTGCCCAAGGGACACGACACCTTCTTCGCCCGCATGACCATCGCCATGCTCACCCTGGTGCAGCCCTGGATCCGCGGCAAGGCCCGCTACCAGACCCTGATGGAGCTCAGGCGCGCCGGGCGCAAGAGCCTCACCCGCGGCAGCATGGCCGTCCTCGGCCTGCCCGAGGAGGCCAACCTGCCCAAGTACACCTTCTGGCAGCGCATCAAGGACACGGCCTCCATCTTCCGCCGCGGCCTCAAGTTCCACCGCTTCTTCTGGAACAACGCCTCGCTCGAGCGCGAGGACGTGCTGGACCACATCCTGCGCGTGCTGCGCACCCTGAACGTGAGCCACTCCACCGACACCGGCTACGCGGCGTCCAACTCCACCCCCTACGACCTGCGCGTGCAGCCCGGCCTCATGACCGCCATGAAGCTGCGCGCCACCGTGGAGCACCACGGCGGAGACAAGCGCTTCGTGCGCCTTGCCGGGTCCATCAAGCCCACCGGCTTCGCCCTCGGCCTCACCGCCCTGGGGCTGGCCGCCGCCGGCGCGTGCCTGGCCGCGAACGCCCTCATCCCGGCGGCCGCCTGCGGCGGCGTGGCCCTGCTGACCGCCCTGTGGACCGCCAAGAGCCTGTCCTCCGCCGCCTCGCTGGTCACCAAGCTGTCCTACCACCTGATGACCTGCAAGCCCGGATGCAGCCTGGACGAGCCCGAGTGCGCGAGGAAGGCCGCCGGGAAGCCCGCCTCCGAGGCCGTGGCCGTGAAAGAGGTGATCGTGGGCGAGACCGTCGCCGTGGAGGAGGCCGCCGAGGCCCCCCGCGAGGCCGAGCCCGCCCGCGTGACCGTGGAAGCCCCCCTCCAGTAATTGATGACATCATAAACGCACTGGCGTAAGAACCCGGCGGGCCGGAGAGGTGGAAAGCCTCTTCGGCCCGGCTGCGGTCGAACACTTTCATCCCCACGAGACTATGGCCGTATTCTTCAAGCTTCTCGGGTACCTGCGGCCCTACAAGTTCCTGTTCGTCTTCTGCCTGGGACTGGTGGGACTGCTCTCGGCCCTCGAACTGCTCAAGCCCTGGCCTCTCAAGCTGGCCGTGGACCAGATCATCGCGGGCAAGCCGCTCGAGTTCATGGGCTTCTCGGTTGCGGCGGACACACTCTCCGCCAGCGCCCAACTGGCCATCGTGGCCATATCCATGGTGGGCATCCACTTCCTCACCGGCTTCGTGCAGCTGGCCAACAACTACCTGACCATCCGCATGGGCCAGGACATGGTCCAGGACTTCCGCTGCGAACTGTTCGACCACCTCCAGCGCCAGTCGCTGCTCTTCCACCAGACCCGCCCCACCGGCGACCTGCTCTACCGCCTGATGGGCGACACCTACTCGGTGCAGACGCTGCTCATGAACGGCGTGTTCACCACCCTCACGAGCATCGTGCTCCTGGCGGGCATGTTCTTCGTCCTGCTCGGCATGGACTGGGAGCTGACCCTCTACGCCATGGCCGTTGTGCCGCTTCTCATCCTGGCCATCTCGTCGGTGACGAAGAAGATCGGCAACCTGACCTACGAGACCCACATGAAGGAATCGAAGGTCTATTCCACGGTGGAGAACATCTTCAACTCCATCTCGCTGGTGCAGGCCTTCGCCCGCGAGGAGGACGAGCGCCAGCGCTTCGTGGCCGAGTCCAAGCACAGCTTCGAGCGCAAGCTCTCGCTCTATTCGCTCCAGACCGCCTACGGCTGGGTCATCGGGGCCATCACCGCCGCCGGGACCGCCTTCGTGCTCTACGTGGGCGCGACCCACGTGCTGGAAGGCACGCTCACCACCGGCGACCTGCTGGTGTTTCTGGGCTACTTGGCCTCGCTGTACACGCCGCTCAACAACATCGCCAACACCATGGGCGCCATCCGGGGGTCCCTGGCCCAGGCCCGGCGCGTGCTGGACGTGCTGGCCGAGGACAAGGCCGTGCCCGAGGCCCCGGACGCCGCGCCGCTCGCCATCACCAAGGGGGAAGTGGAGTTCAAGGGCGTCACCTTCGGCTACGACCCCGAACGCCCGGTGCTGAACGACGTGACCTTCAAGGCCTCAGGCGGCTCCACCGTGGCCGTGGTAGGGCAGACCGGCGCGGGCAAGACCTCGCTCATAAGCCTGCTCCTGCGGTTCTACGACCCCCAGAAGGGCGCGATCTCCATCGACGGGCAGGACCTCACCTCCGTCACCCTCAAGAGCCTTCGCCAGCAGGTGGCCATCGTCCTGCAGGACACCCACCTCTTCCCCATGAGCGTGCACGAGAACATCGCCTACGGCAAACGCACGGCCACCCGCGAGGAGGTCGTCCAGGCCGCCACCCTGGCCAACGCCCACGAATTCATCGAGGCCATGCCCGAAGGATACGACACCAAGCTCGACGAGCGCGGCTCCAACCTCTCCGGCGGGCAGCGCCAGAGGCTGGCCATCGCCAGGGCGCTCCTCAAGGACGCGCCGCTTCTCATCCTTGACGAGCCCACCTCCGCCCTGGACGCCGGGACCGAGGCCCTCATCATGGAGGGCCTGGAGCGGCTCATGGAGAACCGCACCACCTTCGTCATCGCCCACCGCCACTCCATGATGCGCCGGGCGGACCTCATCCTGGTGGTGAAGGACAAGAAGATATGGGAAATGGGGACCTTCCAGGAACTACTGGACAAGGGCGGCGAGTTCGCCCGGCTGCACGCCCTCCAGTTCGCCCCCCTCAAGGAGCGGGGCAAGAAGGCGGAGCAGGCGGCGGAGCCGGTTTAGCAGGAGATGCCTCCGGCGGCCAAAGAGGGCTCCGCCCTCCCTGGACTCTCCCGCCAAAGGGACGGTGTCCCTTTGGAATCCCCGGCTGGGTGGAGAGTCATCCGGGCAGGCGCGGTTGGCGAACGGGAAACAGGGATGTGTTTCGGCATGATGCCCGGCGGGTTGCGCGCCGCGAATGGGAGTCATGCGGACGGGTGATCCGGGCGAGACGGCAGGGGAGACGCATGAATCGCGGCATGTTGGGACACTGGAGCCATCTCGCGCCGGATAGGCCGGGCTCTCGCGGCGGCAAGGCCGCGCTTCCGGCGGCGCGTATTTTCGCGCTGATCGCGGCGTTGCCGCTTCTGGTCCTCTCCGGCTGCGCGGGCTCGGGCCTGGGCGCGAGCTACGCCATCCACCTGGACGCCTACGCCGAGAGCGTCTCCTACGGCAAACGCTTCGTGGTGCTGCCCGGCATCATGGAGATGAAGGCAGGCGACACCGATTTCCCCAAGGCCGCCGACACCCTGGCCAAGGCCCTGGAGGCCAAGGGATACGTCCGGGCCGCGAAGCTCGACGAGGCCGACCTGGGCATCTATCTGGCCTACAAAGTCAGCGAGAACGACAACTCGCCCTTCGGGAACTTCGACCAGGGGCCAGCCGGACGCCACCCCAGGCAATTCCTCTTCATCGACTACACCCGCGACATACTGGTGGAGGCCGTGGACATGGCCCGCTACAAGGCTGGCGACCCGAAGAACGTGGTCTGGAAGATCAGGCTCGTGAGCAAGGGCCCCACCTCGGACATCCACAAGGCCATGCCTTACGTGGCCGCCGCCGTGGCCCATTACGCGGGCCTCAGCACCGAAGCCTACGTGGTGGTGGACGATTCAATGAAAGTGCATCCCTACAAGCCCGAAAAGCACGGCCGGAGGCCGTAACCATGAAGAAGCGCACCGTCATCGTGTCAGGCCTCGCCTGCACCTACCCCCTGGGCGGCGTGGCCTGGGACTACATCCAGTACCTGCACGGCTTCCACAAGCTGGGCCACGACGTCTATTATCTCGAAGACACCGGGGGATGGGCCTACGACCCGTTCAACGTCACCTTCACGGAAGACTATTCGTACCACATCAAGTACCTGACCGATTACCTGACGGCGCTCGATCCGGACCTCGCGAGGCGCTTCTGCGTCCGCGACCCCGGCGACAACTTCCACGGCCTTTCCCGCGAACAACTGGCGGACGTCGTCCGCCGCGCGGACGTGGTGTTCAACATCTCCACCACGCTGTGGCTGCGCGAGGAATACCAGTCCATCCCGGTGAAGGTGCTCATCGACTCCGACCCCATGTACACCCAGGCGGGCATCCCGGACTATCTGGCGGGCACGGCCTCGGAGAAGGACGTCAAGAACATCGAGCACATGAAGATGCACAACCGCTTCTTCAGCTTCGCCGAGAACTTCGGCAAGCCCGGGTGCAAGATACCGCAAGGGGTGTTCGACTGGCGGCCGACCCGCCAGCCCATGGTGCTCGAAAGCTGGGACACGGATCGCAAGCCCGCGTCCGAGGCCTTCACCACGGTGCTCTCCTGGCAGCCCAAGGAGTCCGGCCCGGTGATAAACGGCGTGCAGTACGGCGGCAAGAACATGGAATTTTTGCGCTTCATCGACCTGCCGCAAAAGACGCGGGCCACGCTGGAGCTGGCCCTGGGACAGGGCAGGCCGCCCAGGGAAGAGCTTTCGGCCAAGGGCTGGAAGCTGGAGGACGGCTTCGCCAAGTCCACCACGCCCTGGCTGTACCGCGACTACATCTGGGACTCGTTCGCCGAGTTCTCCATGGCCAAGAACGCCTACGTGGCGTCGCGCAGCGGCTGGTTCAGCTGCCGCAGCAGCTGCTACCTGGCGGCCGGGCGGCCCTGCGTGGTGCAGGACACCGGCTTTTCCGAATTCATGCCGGTGGGCGAGGGCGTGCTGGCGTTTTCTTCGGAGGAGGAGGCCCTGGCCGGCATCGAAGCGGTGAGAGGCGATTGGGCGAAGCATTCCAAGGCCGCGAAAGAGTTCGCCAAGGAATGGTTCGACTCCGGCAAGGTGCTCGGAAAACTCCTGAAGGAAGCGTTGGAGTAGGGCGGACGTTGGAACGACCGGCCCGCACCCGGCAGGGATCGGCCATGAGCGAAGCGCCCGGATGGAACATCCTGCAGCTGGACGTGAGCACGCACTGCTCGCTCCGATGCCCAACGTGTCCTCGGACGGCCTTCGCCTCGCACTGGCGGAACGCCCATGTGCCCATGGAGGTGGTGGAAAGGCTGCTCCCGCACGCGGGAAGATTCAAGCTGGTCCACCTCCAAGGGTGGGGGGAGCCGCTCCTGCATCCGGAACTGCCTGAAATAGTCAGGAAATTCAGGAAGACCGGCGCGCTCTGCGGGCTCACCACCAACGGATGTCACCTGACGCAATCGCTGGGCGGGCGTCTCGTCGAGGCCGGTCTCACCTCGCTGACGGTGTCCGTGAGCGGAGCCACCGAGGAGACCCAGGCGCTTCTGAGGCCGCCATCCAGCCTCAAGGAGATACTGGCCAACACGCGCCGCTTCAAGGTCCGGGCGGGCGAATCCTGCCAGGTCCGGCTGTCCTTCCTGCGGCAGCCCGAGAACCAGCGCGAGCTTTCCGCCGCCGTGCGCATTTGCAGGGAACTGGAGCTGGACGGGATGTTGGCCGTGAACCCCACATACCTTCCGGCCCCGGAACACGAGGCGCGTCTCGTGTCTCCCGGCGGGGCCACGTCCTGGGCGGAGTGGAAGGCCAGGCTGGCTGCCGTCTGGCACAGGCAGGACCTGACCGTGAGCGACGTGGCCAGGGGCCGCATGCCCAGCTGCCTCAACCGCCCGCGGGAGAACCTGACGGTGGCCGTGGACGGCGGGGTGAGCCCCTGCGTGTTCCTGCAGATGCCGTTCACGTCGGTCCCCGAGGGCTTCGAGGGCAACCTGGCGTGCTTCGGCAACGTGCTGGAATCCGGCCTGGCGGAAATATGGGACCGGCCCGGCTACCGGGAATTCCGCGCGTGCTTCGCGCGGCGGGAGGAAATGTGCGGCGGGCTTGTCCGTGGGGCCATGGAGGACATGGACAACGGCGGGTCGCTGAAAGAATTCAGGGAGGCTTTGGAGCGCATGGAACGGGAGCATCCGCTCCCAGTCGCGTGCTCCGGATGCCTCAAGGCCGAGGGCCTGTAACGGGCCTGGAACTGTCATTCACGCCCGGTCCGGGCCGGGCATCAACGGAACAGGTTGTGATGCCGGATATACTTATTGCCGGGTCCAGGGGGGGCTCCCCCCTGGCGGTTCCAGGGCTCCCCCCTGGCGGGGTTTGGGGCGAAGCCCCATCTCCGCGCCTCTTTGGCCGCCGGAGGCTCCTTCTGTCTTTGGCCTTGCTTTTCCTTCTCCCCTCCCTGTCGCTTGCGCGGGGCTGGTCCACCACGGATGAGGACGGGGTGAAGTGGCTGGTTGCGCCCGAGGGCGGGAGCTTCTTCTCGCTTGGCGTGAACACCGCCAACGGCGGGGCGGACGACGAGAAGGCGAAGAAGAACATGGCCTACTACTGGGGCCGGTTCTATCCGAGCCTGGAAGCCTGGGGCGCGGCCACGCAGGAGCGGCTCGCGTCGTGGGGCTTCAACACGGCGGGGGGCTGGTCCGAGGCGTCGGGCGTGATGAGCATGCCCATCATCCCGGAGATAGACCTTGGCCGCAACTCCAAGCTCCACTGGTACGACATTTTCGACCCCTCCATGCAGGACACCGCCGACGAGATCGCCCGCGTGATCGTGGCCGGGTACAAGGACAACCCGCGCATCCTCGGCTACTTCACGGACAACGAGGTGGGCTGGTGGAGCGCGCCGCTGTTTCTGTGGCACCTGGAGCGCGGATGGGCGTTTTCTTCCAAGCGGGCTTTGTGGCAGCTGCTTTACGACACGTACGAGGGCCGCTGGGACAGGCTCGTCAAGGATTTCGTCCCCGCGGAGGGCTTCGATTCCTTCGAGAGGCTCAAGGAGACGGGCGCCGCCCTGAAGCTCAGGCCCGGCGGCAGGGGCGTGAGGGTGATCGGGGCGTTCACGCGCATGATCGCGGGCCGCTATTACGAGCTGGCCTTCCGGGCCATGCGCAAGGCAGACCCCAAGGCGCTCGTGGTGGGCGACCGCCTGCCGCTCTACTACGACCAGAACGCGGTGCTCGGGCAGAAGGGCTTCGTGGACGTTCTCTCCACCAACTACAACGTGGACTGCGAGGACGGCTGGGTGGCCCCGTACTACTTCGAGGGCCTGCGGGAGCTGTCCGGCGCGCCGGTGCTCGTTTCCGAGTACTTCTTCGCCGCGGATGAAAACCGCAGCGGCAACCTCAACAACGGTCACCTGATGCACGTGAAGACCCAGGAAGAGCGCGTGGCCGGGGCAACGGCGGCTCTCAGGAACTTCGCCTCCTTCCCCAACGTGGCGGGGGTGCACTGGTTCCAGTTCGCGGACGAGCCAACCGGCGGGCGCAGCGACGGCGAGGACTTCAACATGGGGCTGGTGGACATCCACGACCAGCCCTACGAGGGCCTGACCGCCGCCTTCGCCGACCTCAACCGCCGCGTCCCGGAAATCCACGCGGCAGCGCGCTGGACACCCAAGCCCGACGGCGAACTGAAGACCGTGATCCTGAACGGCGGCCCCAAGAGCGTCACGGACGGCTCCCTCCTTGACTGGAAGGACAAGGCCGGGACCCGCGTGCTCGGCTTCACGGCCCCCAAGCCGTACGTGCCCTTCGGCGACGTGCACCTGTCCTGGGGTCCTGAAGGGCTCCACTTCTTCAACATCGCCCAGAACTACGTGGACCTCTCGCTTTTGGACTACCAGGGCGAATACCCCTTGTCCGAAACCTACCAGATTCGTATGACGGTGGATGCGGGCGCGGGCCCGGTCGCCGTGGGGGTGCACCTTGCGCCCCGGCCGCACCGCACCTGGCAGGGCAGGTACGAGCTCGTTCCGCAGCTGTGGCGGTACGAGAACGGCAAACCGGCGCAGCGCATCGATGAGACAGGGCTGGTTCAGGCCCTGGACAAGCCCCTGCCGCACATCCAGGTGGAGGGGCTCATCCCGGCGAAGCTTCTCGGCGTGGACGCCCTGAAGCCCGGCCAGGACCTGAGCGTGAGCATCGAGGTGACCAATTTCTACAGGGAACTGACCATGGCCTCCGGAAGCCTGAGCGCGGTGCTCGGCCGGGCCGTGGACAACGCGGGAGCGCAGAAATGAAAGGCAACATCCTGGTGACGGGCGGCGCGGGCTACATCGGCTCGCACACCTGCAAGGCCCTGAAGCAGGCCGGATACGAACCCGTAACCTTCGACAACATGGTCTACGGCCACGATTGGGCCGTGAAGTGGGGGCCGCTCGTCAGGGGCGACATCCTCGACGGCGAGACCCTGGACGCCGTGTTCAGGCAGTACCAGCCCCTGGCCGTACTGCACTTCGCCGCCTTCGCCTACGTGGGCGAGTCCGTGGCCGACCCGGAAAAATACTACCGCAACAACGTGACGGGAACGCTGTCGCTTCTCTCCGCCATGCGGCGCGCCAAGTGCAAAAACATCGTGTTCTCCAGCACCTGCGCCACGTACGGTGTGCCGAACGAGCTGCCGCTTCGCGAGGACCATCCGCAGAAGCCCATCAACCCCTACGGCTGGACCAAGCTCATGATGGAGCAGACTCTCAAGGACTTCGACACCGCCTACGGCATCCGCCACGCCGCGCTCCGCTACTTCAACGCCGCCGGGGCCGACCCCGACTGCGAGATCGGCGAGGACCACGACCCCGAGACGCACCTCATCCCGCTGGTCATCGCCGCCACCCAGGGCAGGCGCGGCCACGTGGAAATCTACGGCACCGACTACGACACCCCGGACGGCACCTGCATCCGCGACTACATCCACGTCACCGACCTGGCCGTGGCGCACATCCAGGCCCTGGAATACCTCCAGGACAAGGACGAGAGCCTCATCGTGAACCTTGGCACTGGCAACGGCCAGACCGTGCGCGAGGTGATCAGGGCCGTGGAGAAGGTGTCGGGCAAGGCGACGCCCGTGAAGGAAGGCCCGCGCCGCCCCGGCGACCCGCCGGGCCTGTACGCCTATGCGGACAAGGCCTACAAGCTGCTCGGCTGGAAGCCGCAATATGGCGACATCGAAACGATCGTCGGCACGGCCTGGAAGTGGCACGAGAAGCACAAGTAGCCGTCCGCACGTTCATCCTCAGGCCCGGAGGCGTTTCGCCTCCGGGCCTTTATTTATCCATCCGTTCCGTCCCCGTTTTCCCGCCGTTTCCTTCGAAGTGTCGCGCCGTGCCCGGTTGGCGCGGCGATCTTCATCCCTGACAAGCCCAATCGCTCAAGCATCCCTCCGTTTTTCCGCCATCCGCCCGCTTCATCCCCCCGGTTCCCGCCGCTGTTTTTTCTTCCGGGGGCTTTGCACCGGCGGGCATCCCTGATACACATGGAACCGTAATAAGAGGATTTTTGCAATCCCCGCCGGAGGCATGACTCATGAAGGAAGAAGACCTCGTCATTAGGGGCGTCAATCTGGCCCGCATCCGCAACAAGAACGAGGTCCGGGTCGCCCGGCTCTTCGAGAAGGTTATGGCGGACGACGGCGTCGCCGTGATGGACCCCCTGGACATCCAGGACGCCTACGCCCTGTCGCTCAACCTGCTGCCCTCGCGCTACCGCCAGGCCGGGACCATCGTGCTCTCGGAGCCGGTGAAGGACTCCCACATCGAATCCGCCATCCGCCGCGCCATCCGCACAGTGCTGGATCGCCCGAAACGCTGAGACCCAGTGGGCGTCCGGCAGCGGGGGCGCTCAGGCCGGCCTTGCCTGGAAGTCCGGCAGCGCGTCACGCCGGTCTCTCCAGGCTCCGCGTGGTTCAGGCGTCCGAAAGGGAGATGATAAAAAAACGGTTCCCATCAGGAATATTTCTGATATAACACGCTCGAAACTCTCAATACCGTTCAGGAGGGTCCCATGGCTCAGGAAGCGTCCGTCGCCCCGAAGGAGCGCGTCAACATCGTCTACAAGCCCGCCACGGGCGACGCCAAGGAAGAGGTGGAACTTCCGCTGAAGCTCCTCGTGCTGGGCGATTTCACCAACCGCCCCGACGACCGCACGCTGGAGGACCGCGAGCCCATAAGCGTCGACAAGGACAACTTCGACGACGTGCTCAAGGCGCAGAACATCGAGATGAACCTCACCGTGCCCAACATGCTCTCCGGCAAGGCCGACGACGAGATGGGCGTCCACCTGAACCTGTCCAGCCTCAAGGATTTCGAGCCGGACGCCATCGTGGCCAAGGTGCCGGAGTTGCAGAAGCTCATGGAGCTGCGCGAGGCCCTGAAGGCCCTCAAAGGCCCCCTGGCCAACGTGCCCGAGTTCCGCAAGAAGGTGCAGGAGATGGTGCAGGACCCCGGCCTGCGCGACCGGCTGCTCAAGGAGCTCGGCCTGGGCTCCTAGACCACGGTCAGAGGCAAGCGGCAACGAAGATCTTTTCCGCGGGAAGCCCTGGCAAGGGGCACGCGGCCTTGGCGGCAAGGAGGACGACAGATGGCTGACGAAGCGACCCAGGCGCAGCAAGCGCCCGAGCAGGCGCAGGCGCAAGCGCCAGACGCATCGCTCTTGGACGATATCGTCGAGGCTACCAAGTTAAAGCCCAGCGACGACGCCTTCTCCACAACCAAACAGGGGCTCCAGGCATTCCTGGAGGAGCTGGTCAAGCCCGAGCGTGCGGGCGCGCGCGTATCCGGCGCGCTGGTGGACGACATGATCGGCCAGTTGGACCAAAAGCTCTCCGCCCAGGTCAACGCCATCATGCACAACGAGAACTTCCGCAAGATGGAGTCCTCGTGGCGTTCGCTCAAGTATCTGGTGATGCATACGGATTTTCGCGAGAACATCCGCCTGCAGTTCGTGAACGTCAGCAAGGAGGACCTGCTGAGCGACTTCGAGGACGCCCCCGAGGTGGTGAAGTCCGGCCTCTACAAGCAGGTCTACACGGCAGAGTACGGCCAGTTCGGCGGCCAGCCCTTCGGGGCGATGGTGGCCAACTACGAGTTCGGCCCCGGCCCGCAGGACGTGAAGCTCCTGCAATACTGCGCCTCGGTTGCGGCCATGGCCCACGCGCCGTTCATCTCGGCCGTCGGGCCGCAGATGTTCGGCATCCAGAAGTGGGAGGAGCTGCCAAACCTGAAGGACCTCCAGTCCATCTTCGAGATGCCGCAGTACACCAAGTGGAACTCGCTGCGCGAGTCCGAGGACGCGCGCTACCTGGGCCTGACCCTGCCCAGGTTCCTCCTGCGCCTGCCTTTCGGCCCGGACACCGCCCCCTCCAAGAGCTTCAACTTCAAGGAGGACGTGTCCGGCGGCGACGACGACTTCTGCTGGGGCAACGCGGCCTTCGCCTTCGCCTCGCGCCTGACCGACTCCTTCGCCAAGTATCGCTGGTGCGCCAACATCATCGGACCGCAGGGCGGCGGCGCGGTGGAGGACCTGCCCCTCTACCAGTACGAGGCCATGGGCGAGATCCAGACCAAGATCCCCACCCAGGTGCTCATCAGCGAACGCCGCGAGTTCGAACTGGCCGAGCAGGGCTTCATCGCGCTGACCATGCGCAAGAACTCCGACAACGCGGCCTTCTTCTCCGCCAACTCCGTGCAGAAGCCCAAGTATTTCGGCATCTCCAAGGAAGGCAAGGAGGCCGAGCTCAACTACAAGCTCTCCACCCAGCTGCCCTACATGTTCATCATGAACCGTCTGGCCCACTACATAAAGGTGATCCAGCGCGAGAACATAGGCACCTGGAAGGAGCGCTCGGACCTGGAAGACGAACTCAACAAGTGGATCAGCCAGTACGTAACCGAGATGGACAACCCCGCGCCCAGCGTCCGCTCCAGAAGACCGCTGCGCATGGCCAAGATCGAGGTGCACGACGTGGAGGGCGATCCCGGCTTCTACTCGGTAAGCCTGCTTGCGCGGCCGCACTTCAAGTACATGGGCGCTTCGTTCACCCTGTCCCTGGTGGGCAAGCTGGACAAGAAATAACCAACCCACGACGGAGGTTTCATCATGGCTCTTACCGCTTATATGAAGGTCACCGGGAAGACGCAGGGTCAGATCAAGGGCGACTGCGACCAGTCCGACTCCAAGAAGAAGGACACGGTACTGGTCTACCAGTCCAACCATTACGTCGAGATTCCCAAGGACACGCACACCGGCCTGCCCACCGGCCAGCGCATCCACCATCCCTTCACCGTCACCAAGCACAAGGACAACTCCTCCCCCAAGCTGGCCCAGGCCTGCTGCAAGGGCGAGCAGTGCACCGTGGAGCTCAACTATTTCCGCATCAAACCCGACGGAAAGGAAGAGAACTACTTCACCGTGAAGATGGAGGACGCCATCATCGTCATGTTCCGGGAATACACCCCAATGACCTTCCTGCCTGAGAACAAGCCCTTCCACGACATGGAAGAGGTGAGCTTCACCTACTCGAAGATCACCTGGACCTACAATGACGGCAACATCGAGTACACCGACGACTGGAAGGGCGCGTAAGAGCATAGCCAAATGGTGGACGCCCCGCCCCGGCTGCGGGGCGTCCCGCGACAGGACGGCCTAGCGGCGTCAGGAGCCTTCAGTGATCCGGGAATACTTGCGAAACCCCATGCCCGACGCGGTGAAGCCTGCCATCTCCGATCCGGTGGACAGCTACAAGGCCGTGCGGGAATGCCTCACGGTGATGCTCATGATGACAGGCAGCATCCAGGGCGCCCTGAGCAGTTGCGCGGCCAACCACGGCATATGCTCCGATCCCAAGTTCGTGAACTGCATGTGCTCGTACCCCATGATGGGCGACGGCCTGGACGAGGCGCTCAAGGCCTGCTGGCAACCGTGACGTAAGCCGCGCGAGCGGCCAACCTGAAGCGGAGGGCCTAGGCCCCGGGAGGATATGATGCCAGACAGCGACATCCAGGTCCCTCTCAAGGACCCCATCAGCGACCCCGTCGCGGACCCGCTGAGAAACCCCATCGTTGACCCGGTCACCGGGGACCAGGCCGAGAACCCGGCCGGCGGCTGGAGCGTCCAGCCCGGCTGACGGACGCCGTAACCAGAAGAGGTCGCCATGGCAGAGCAGCAACCTTTCGTCACCGGCACGGACCCGCTGGGTAATTTGTACCAGATGCCCCAGGATTACATACGGGAGGCGGTCTTCGCGCCCGGAGGGGACGAGGAGCAGGCCAGCCCGGGCGAGGGAGGCGCTCCCGAAGCCAGGCAGGCCGGAGGCGGCGGAGAGAAGACCGGGAAGTGATCCCGGCGGCCCGGCCGCGGGAAGACATTTCAGACGGCCCGCCGCCCGTGAGACGGGGCGGCGGGCCGCGCCGCTTGACCGCCCCACCGGCCTGGACTATGCCCCGGCCTCTTCAAGGAGGAACCACCATGCGCGGTGACGACGATTTCAGGCGTGGCGCTTTCGGCGAGGACGGCTCGTCCGGGGACGAACGCACCAGCCCCGACCTCACCCCGGCGGCCGGGCGCGACAACATACAGATGTTCTGGGAGCAGATCGGCATGAAGCCGGGAGACGACTGGAAGAAACACGCGGACGACGCGCCGGGCGACGCGAAAGACTCCTGAGCCCGCCCCGGGCGCATTGACGCGTCGGGACGGTTCATCTAACAGCTTCGCAAGAAGGGGCCGTCCATGTATCAGCAGCGCCTGCTCGAACGCATCCGCGAGGTGGAGAAGCATCCGGAACTGCGCGGCAACCCCGACCCGGAGGTCGTGGTGCAGTCCGTGATGCGCCATCTGCGCATGATACTCAACACCAAGCAGGGCACAGCCCCCATCGACGACGACTTCGGCGTCCCCGATTTCACCAACCTGGGCTCCACCTTCGGCCAGGACACCATCCCCGACATCCAGCGCTCCATCGCGGACGTGGTGCGCAAGTACGAGCCGCGCCTCAAGGGGGTCAACGTCACCTACATCCCGCAGAGCCAGGACGTGCTCCAGGTGGCCTTCAAGCTTGAGGCCACCATCCAGACGGAAACGCGCGAAGTGCCCGTGGTGTTCGAGACGGTAATCGATCCAGACGGCAAGGTGAGCGTCAAGGAGTAGGCCGTGATCAACCGCTACTATCAGCGCGAGCTGGCCAACCTCCGCGGCCTGGCCGTGGAGTTTTCCAAGAAGCATCCGGCCCTGGCCCCCATGCTCTCCGGCCCCAGCCAGGACCCGGACGTGGAGCGCCTGCTGGAAGGCTCGGCCTTCCTCTCGGGCCTGCTGGCCCAGAAGCTCGACGACGAGTTCCCGGAGATCATCCACGGGCTCATGCGGCTGGTCTTCCCGCACTACCTGAGCCCCGTGCCGTCCATGACCATCCTCAAGTACTCGCCCAAGCGCTCGCTCATGGAGCCGCTGGTGATTCCGGCCGGGACGCAGGCCGCGTCCATCCCGGTGGAAGGCACCAGCTGCACCTTCTCCACCTGCTACGACGTGGAACTGCTGCCCCTGGCAATCGCGGACTGCTCCCTCATCCAGGCGGGAGGCCGGGCCACGGGCCTCAAGGTCTCCTTCGAGTTGTCCGGGATGACGCTCTCCAACTGGAACTCGCGCAGCCTGCGGCTGCATCTGGCGGGCGACTTCGGCCACGCCGCCGACCGCTACCTGACCCTCATGCGCCGCACGGCCCGCATCGCCCTGCGGCCCAGGGACGGGGGAACACCCATGGTCCTGCCCCGGTCGAGCCTGTCCCCCGTGGGCTTCGGCGACGCCGAGGCGGCCATCCCGTACCCCAGCCAGTCCTACCCCGGATACCGCATCCTCCAGGAATACTTCACCCTCCCCGAGAAGTTCCTCTTCTTCGACGTGACCGGGCTGGACCGCTGGCAGGACAAGGGGCCTGGGCAGGCATTCGACATGGTGCTGGAGTTCGACGCGCCCGCGGCAGACCCGCCCGCTTTCAACAAGGACAGCCTGGCGCTCTTCGCCACTCCCGCCATCAACCTCTTCCCGCACGAGGCGGAGCCAATCCTTCTGGACCACAGGATGCCCGAGTACAGGGTCATCCCGGGAGGCGAGTCGTCCGGCCACTACCAGGTCTATTCCGTGGACAAGGTGATCGGGTTCATGCAGGGCTCGGTGGGGCAGAGGGAGTACTACCCCTTCGAGATGTTCAACCCCATGAGCGAGGCCCGCGCGGTCTATTCCCTGAACCACCGCCAGAGCCCCCTGGAGGAGAAGACCGAGCTCTATCTCTCGGTGGCCTACCCCAAGGGCGGGCAGGAGCCGGGGACGGAGACGCTCTCGCTCTCCATCCGCTGCACCAACGCCACCCTGCCGGAGAACATCCAGATCGGCGACATATCCAGGCCCACCGAGACCTCGCCCGTGCTGGCGGACTTCTCCAACATCCGCCCGCCCACGGCCACGCGCCAGCCGCCCATCGGCAAGGAGAGCCTGTGGCGGCTCCTGTCGCACCTCTACCTCAACTACCTCCCCATGGCCGACACCGAGAACCTCAAGGCCCTGGTGAAGCTCTACATCTTCCCGGAGACCAGGGACCGGGCGGGCGTGCTTGCGGGAATCAAGCGGGCCGAGGCCGTCTCCGACATGAAGGTGGACACCACCAACAGGCTGGTGCAGGGCGTCATGATGCGCGGCCAGCTCATCGAGATGAAGCTCGACCCCACCGGGTTCGCGAGCCTGGGGGACATGTACCTGTTCGGGTCCGTGCTGGACTGCTTCCTGGCCGGATACGCGGCCGTGAACAGCTTCACGCGCCTCGCCGTGGAGGACGTCTACAAGAAGGAGCGCTACGAATGGCCGGCGAGGATCGGGGAACGCTACCTGCTGTAGTGGAGCGGCTGGCCGGGAAGCCGCAGAGCTATTCGTTCTTCCAGGCCATCCGCCTGCTGAAGCTCTGGACCGGCATGACCTCCGGCCAGGGCTCCCAGGCCTTCTACGACGACGTCCTCAGGGTGCGCCCGCACCTCTCCCTGGCCTTCCCGGCTTCGGACATGACCGAGATCGCGCTGACGCCGGCCGGGGAGGATCACCCCCCCCGCGTGGACATCACCGCAACATTCCTGGGGCTCTACGGCACGGGCTCGCCCCTGCCCACCTTTTACACCGAGGAGCTCCTGGAGGAGCAGGCGGACGACAAGAGCGTCTCCCGCGACTTCCTGGACATCCTGGGCAACCGGACATTCGTCAATTTCTACCGGGCCTGGACCAAATACCGCCTCATGGTCAAGACCCTGGAGGAGGACGACCGGGACTACCTGGACCGGCTCTACTGCCTCCTGGGCCTGGGCCACGAGGAGCTTAGAGCCAAGCTTTCCAGGCCGTCGGCGGCGCTTCGCTACATCGGCCTTTTCACCCAGTATCCCCGCTCGGCGCTTGGCCTTCGGACCATGCTGGCGGACGCCGTGGGCGGCGGCGAAGTGAACGTGGAGCAGTGCGTGCACCGCTGGGTGCCCATCCCCGGCGACCAGCGCAACATCCTTGGCGAGTCGGGGTGCACCCTGGGCGAGGACTGCTGGGTCGGGTCCCTGGTGGAGGACCGCATGGGCAAGATAACCGTGGAGTTCGGCGGCCTGGACGCCCAGGGCTTCCACGAACTGCTGCCGGGGCGGGAACTCAACTACCACGTGGAGAGCCTCATCGGCATGTACCTGGTTGAGCCGGTGGAGCACGATTTGCGCCTGAAGCTCAGGCCCGGCGAGGTCCAGCCAGCCCGGCCGGGGCATTCGGTCTGGTCCCGCCTGGGGTACGACACCTGGCTGCTGGCCGAGGGCTACGGGGGCGAGGCCCAGGTCACTTTCCCGGGGTTGCAGGGCGTGCCCGCATGAAGCGTGCCGTGCGTTGTTAGAATATCAACCTGGCCTTCTCGGTTGAATCGTGAAAGAAGGGGCCTGACTTCACGTCCGGCAGCGAGAGTTGGCTTCCATGGGCAGCGATTCGACAGGCGATTGCGCGCAGGGCCGCGCATGAAACATCTCCTCGACAACATTCTCAGGGTCTCGATCCATTCCCGCCGCGTGAGGCGGGTGGTTCTTTTCGTGGGCGTGGGGGCCACCGCGGGCCTGCTGGCCGCGGGCTACTCCTTCGTCCTCGATTTTCTCACCCGTTTCGCCCAGGGCGGCCTGCTGGGCCTCGAGGAGCACTCCCACCAGGCCTTGGCCACGCTGAAGCGCCCCTGGGTGCTTCCGGTCATGACCACCTTCGTCGGCGCGCTCACCGGCTTTCTCATCAGCCGTTTCACTCCGGCGGCGGCCACGGCGGGCACCGACGGCACCGACGCCATGATCCGCGCCTTCCACCAGGGCGAGGGGCGCATCCGCCCCCGCGCGGCGGTGCTGCGCACGGCCACGTCCATCCTGACCCTGGCCTCGGGAGGCAGCGCGGGCAAGGAAGGCCCCGTCGCCTTCATGGGCGCGGGGTTGGGCTCCTGGCTGGCCGGAAAGCTCAAGCTCTCCGACAGGGACAGGCGCATAGTGCTCCTGGCGGGCGCGGCGGGAGGGCTGGGCGCGATCTTCCGCTCGCCGCTCGGCGGAGCCATGACCGCCGTGGAAGTGCTCTATTCCGAGGACTTCGAGGGCGAGGCCCTGCTGCCCTCCATCATCTCCTCCGTGACGGCCTACATGGTCTGCACGCTGTTCTTCGGGGCCGCCCCCCTGCTGACCATCCCGGACCTGCGCCCGGCCACAATACGGGAAGTGCCGTTCTACCTGCTGCTGGCCGTGGCCTGCGCGGTGGCCGCCTGGCTCTACGTCAATGGCTTCTTCTTCATCAAATACAGGATTTTCAAGCGCCTGAGCGGCAAGTGGGGGCTCCCCCTGACCACCGGCGCGGGCGGCCTGGCCATGGGGATCGTGGGGATGTGCTACCCCGGACTCATCGGCTCCAGCCATTCGAGCCTGGAGCTGGTGGTGCTGGGCCAGGTTCCGGCCCTGGCCATCCTCATCCTGCTGCTCGGAAAGATACTGGCCACCTCCGTCACCATCGGCTCGGGATTCTCGGGCGGCATGTTCGCCCCAGGCCTTTTCGTCGGGGCCATGACCGGAGGGCTGGTGGGCAAGCTCTGCCACATGTGGCGGCCGGAGTTCAGCGCCAGCAACGGCTCCTTCGTTCTGGTGGGCATGAGCGCTTTCTTTGCCTGCGCGGCCAAGGCGCCCATCGGGCCGCTCATCATGGTGTGCGAGATAAGCCAGGGGTACGTGCTGCTCGCGCCGCTCATGCTGTGCACGGCGGTGGCGTTGACGCTCTCGGGCAGGTTCTGCCTCTACGAGAACCAGCTGCGAGGCAAGGTGAACTCCCCGGCCCACCGGGGCGAGGCCGCCGTGGCCGCGCTCAGGCAGCTCAAGGTGTCGGACGTGTTCACCAGGGGGCGCATGGCCGTGCTGGAGGAGGGGACAACGCTCGGGGCGCTCTCTGACATCATCGCCGGGACGGACGCCAAAACCTTCCCGGTGCGCTCCAGCGAGGGACGGCTGACGGGCATCGTCACCATCGGCGACGTGCGCCGGGTGATCTTCGAGAACGCGCTCTATCCGCTGGTTGTGGTCAGGGACCTTGCCCGCCCGGCGTATCTGCTGCGCCCGGAGCAGGACCTGCACCAGGCCCTCATGGCCTTCGTGGAGGCCCAGGCGGACCAGTTGCCGGTGGTGGAAACGGGCGACCCGGACAGGATCGCCGGATCGCTCACCATGCACGCCCTGCTGGCCGCCCACCGCGACGAGCATTCCTGAGTCGTCTGCCCGGCCCTGGGATCAGCCGGGCGTCACCACCAGTAGGCGGGGTATCGCCGTCCCTTCGCCAGGTTGTTCACCCCGAGAGCGACCGCAAGCAGGATGAGCGCTCCTGCTCCCGCCGGGACCAGCGCGAACGTGTAACCCAGCGCCACCACTTTCGGCCCGCCCGTGACCGCGATGAGCGCGGTGGCCCCGCCTGGGGGGTGGAGCGTTCCGGTGGCGTGCATGACCGCTATGGCCGTGGCCACGGCCAGGGCCGCGCAGAGCCAGGCGGGGTCGGGCATGGCCAGCCGGACGCTCACTCCCACCAGGGCCGAGAGGACGTGGCCGCCCACCAGGTTTCTCGGTTGCGCCAGCGGGCTGGCCGGCGCGCCGTAGAGCAGCACGGCCGAAGCCCCGAAAGAGCCTATGAGCAGGATCGTGTCCGTCGAGCCCACCACCCGCTCGTTCATCCATCCCACAAGAGCGATTCCCGCAAACGCGCCCAGCCAGGACCAGATCACCTCGGAGGCGCGCGCTCTGGGCGGGCCCTGCGCCCCACCCTTCATTTTCGCCAGATAGCTCTTCACGGCCGCTCCTCCAGAAGGTCGCCGAATGCGCGGACCAGGTCGCTACGGCTGACGATTCCCTCAAGCTTCCCATCCCTGACGGCTGGAAGGCGGTTGACGCCTCGCCCGGACATGATCCGCGCCGCCTCGAAGGCCGAGGCGTCGGGGTGGACGGTCACGGCGGGGGCGCTCATGAGCTCCCCCACCCTGGGCCGCCGCGTCCCTGAGTTGCCGCGCGCGAGGCCGTCGAGCAGGGCGGACGCCAGGGCGATGGGAGGCGCGTTTGGCGTGATGCCAAGAAACGCCAGGAAGTCCCGGAAGGATATGACCCCGAGCACTCCCGCGCCGCTCACCACGGGAGCGCCGGAGACCCGCGCCCCGGCAAGCCGCCTTGCAGCGTCCCGGGCATCCTCTCCGGGGTCGAGGACAAGTGGGTCCGGCGTCATGACGTCAGCGACGCGGACCTGACGGTGGAGGCGCTCCACGGTAAGGTCGCGGGCGGCGCGAAGAAGCGTCCCGGCGTCCTGGGGGGTGATGTCCAGAAAAGTTCCCCCCGCCCGCATGGCCGCAAGGATGTCGAGTTCGGATGGCGTGGCCTTGAATGCCGGCATGGTTGCTCCTTTGCGTTCGATGAGGCGCGGAGCCGATGCGGCTCCGGCCCTGAACCGTTGGGATGGTTCATGCTAGCCGTGATGGTGAGCGCCCGCCGTGACGTGGCTCACATTTCCGGCGGGGCGGCGAAAACAACTTGGAAAGGGGCGGCAGGCCGGATTAGGAAGGGGAGGGGGCGCGGCGCACCCTCCCCTTGCCACAAAGCTGTCGAACTCAGAATACGCCCATGCTGATTGATAAGGTCAATCGTGCAAGTGGCTGGTTTTAATGTCGAAAAAATGTTCAAGCCATTCGGGGCCGCGGCGCTAGAATCTCTCGAAGCCTGAGTCGTCCGAGGCTTTGGAGATGGTCTTGGGGGCAAGCGCCTTGGAGGCCTTGCGGGCCGGCGCGATGGCCTTGGGATGAACGCCGCGCCGTTCCTCGCCGCCGGTCTTGAAGAATGCTATGGTCGCCAGGAGCTGTTCGGACTGGCTGGACAGTTCCTCGGAGGTGGAGGCCATCTCCTCCGAAGCGGAGGCGTTCTGCTGGATTACCTGGTCGAGCTGCTGGATGGCGTTGTTGATCTGGGAGGCCCCTTCGCCCTGCTCGCGGCAGGCGGCCGCGATCTCCTGCACCAGCCCGGCGGTCTTCTGGATGTCCGGGACGATGGCGGCGAGCATGTCCCCGGCCTGTTTGGCCACGGCCACCGACTCGGTGGAGAGGGCGGAAATCTCCCCCGCCGCCACGCCCGAGCGTTCGGCAAGCTTGCGCACCTCGGCGGCCACCACGGCGAAGCCCTTGCCGTGCTCCCCGGCGCGGGCGGCCTCGATGGCGGCGTTCAGGGCAAGCAGGTTGGTCTGGCGGGCGATCTCCTCGATGATGGATATCTTTTCAGCGATCTGGCTCATGGCGGACACCGTGCGCCGCACGGCCTCGCCTCCGCCCTCGGCGTCCTTGGCCGCCTTGACCGCCATGGCCTCGGTCTGCGCGGCGTAGTCGGCGTTCTGCTGGATGTTGGCGCTCATCTGCTGCATGGAGGAGGAGACCTCCTCCACGCTGGCGGCCTGCTGCGAAGCCCCCTGCGAGAGAGATTCGGCGGTGGAGGAGAGCTGCATGGCCCCCGAGGAGACGTTGTCCGCGCCTTCCCTGATCTCGTTCATCACTTCGGACAGCTTCCCGGTCATGTCGCGCAGCGCGTCAGCCAGGACGCCGAGTTCGTCCTTCTGATGGATGTCCAGTGTCCTGGTGAGATCGCCCCCGGCCATCGAGCGGGCGAACGCAACGCCCTTGCCGGCGGGGACGGTGATGCCCCGGGCTATCAGCACGCCCAGGGCCAGCGCCAGGATGACGCCCACGATCATGCCCGCGATGGTCACGGCGCGGCCGGAGGAGGCGTCTTCCTCGCCTTCGGCGATGGCGATTCCCGCCTCGCGCATGTTCACCTCGACCAGCTTCTCGATGAGTTGGAAAAGGTCCGAGCTGGCTTTCACCGAATCCACGGTGAGCACCTTGCCGAGCTGATTGAATATTTCCACGGACTTCTGGGTCTCGGCGCGCATCTCGGCGAAGTGGTCGAAAACCTTCTGTGCGCTCGGGACCATCCGCGATGCGAACGCCGCCTTTGCCCCGGCGTGGTCTCCCTTGGCGTGGGCCGTCTTGATGTCGCCCACGGCCGCGTGGAAATGATCGTGGACGGGCTTCACGTCGGCCAATATCTTGGCCATCGCGGGGTTCTTGGTGGTGTAGGCGGCCATCCATTTGCCGAAGTTGCACTTGGTGGGGTCGTCGCCGCCCTGGAACTGCGTGCCGTCCACGAGAAGGCGGCAGGCGTTGACTTCGCCCGCGTAGTGGTCGCCCCGGAAGAGCTGCATGTTGGTCATGAAGGCGTCCGGGTTTAGGATGTCCACGCCCTGGAGATTCCTTGAGAGCTCCACCGCCTGGCCGATGTACTTGTTCAGCTCGGCGAGGGCGGCGGGGAAGCGGCTCCAGAGTTCGGCCTCCTCCTTCGTCTTGGGCAGGGGGGCGTAGACGGCCTCGGCCTTCTTGAGCCTCTCCTGGCTGGCGGCGATGTCGGCGTAGATCCTGTCGCGGGCGGCGCTGTCCAGAAAGGGGCTCATGAGGGTGCGCACCGATGTCATGATGGCGTTGGATTCGGCCTTGATCCGGAGCAGGCTGTCATCGCCGGGTAGGTGTATCCTGCCGATGTCGTTCATGTGCTCCGTGAGGCCGCCGATGCGGGTGATGGCCACCAGCCCGATCACGAGGGCGATGACGGCGGTGCACACGAACCCGCCCACAAGCTTGACCGACATCCTGATGTTCTTCATGTCCCCCCCAGTTCACCTTGGCAGCTTGAAAATTATGAATGAAGCCATGTCGTTGCACGATGCTTAGTATACCAACGAATCGTCAATATCAATGAGAGCTTTGCCTTCCAAGTCCGCATTGCTTGACGAAAAACCGCAATCCGCGCCATCAGCGTTCCTGCCAGGATGATCAAGGTGACTGCCCGCCGGACCTTGTTGACCCGCCCTTGCGGGGGCGTCGTCCCCCGCCATCCAGGGAAGCCCGCCGCGTCGATGCGCTAACGCAGATCCCGTCGCGCCCCGCGCGCCGGCCTAGGCTCGCGGGTGCGGCGGCTGACCAGGGCCTTGCGGCTTATCGTCAAGAATCCTTCCCATTTCCACATGAAATGGTGTACGGTCGGCGCAATCGTGGAATAATCACCGGATACCTGGAGCGCGCGCATGATCAACGTGAACATGAAGTCCCTTCTGGCCAAGCTCAACACCTTCAGCACCAACACCCTGCACAACGCAGCCGGACTCACGGTCTCGCGCACCCAGTACGAGGTGACGGTGGAGCATTTCCTGCTCAAGTGCCTTGAAGACGCGGGGTCGGACATACCCACCGTGCTGCGCGCGGCCGGGGTGGACTCGGGCCGCCTGAGCGCCGGGCTCACCGATTCGCTGGAAGACCTCAAGACTGGCAATTCCGGCAAGCCCACCTTCTCGCCTCTTCTCATAGAGCTCATCGAGGACGCCTGGGTGGTGGCCTCGGTGGACCTGGGCGACACGCGCATCCGTTCCGGGGCCATTCTGCTGGCCTTCCTGGCCCGGCCGAGCTTCTTCGGCTCCGGCCCCTACCTGGAGCTCCTCCAGCCCGTGAACCGCGAAGCCCTGGTCAAGGACTTCTGGAACGCCACCAAGGCCTCTTCCGAGGCCCAGCAGGCCACGGCCGGACCCATGGCGCAGGCCGGGGCCGCGCCCGGCGCGCCAGGGGGAGGGGAGGGGAGCTTCATCTCCCGCTTCTGCCAGGACTTCACCGCCAAGGCCAAGGCCGGCGGCATCGACCCCGTGTTCGGCCGCGACAACGAGATACGCCAGATCGTGGACATCCTGGCGCGGCGCCGCAAGAACAACCCCATTCTGGTGGGCGACCCCGGCGTGGGCAAGACCGCCGTCATCGAGGGACTGGCCCTGCGCATCGCCCAGGGCGACGTGCCCGAGTCGCTCCAGGAGGTGACGCTCATCAACCTGGATATGGGCCTGCTGGAAGCGGGCGCGGGCATGAAGGGCGAGTTCGAGAACAGGCTGCGCGGCGTGATCAGCGAGGTGAAAGCCAGCGAGAAGCCCATCATCATGTTCATCGACGAGGCCCACACCCTGGTGGGCGCGGGCGGACAGGCGGGCGGATCGGACGCGGCCAACCTCCTGAAGCCAGCCCTGGCGCGCGGCGAGCTCAAGACCTGCGCCGCCACCACCTGGAGCGAATACAAGAAATACTTCGAGAAGGACCCGGCCCTGGCCCGGCGCTTCCAGATGGTGAAGCTCGACGAGCCCAGCGTGGAATCGGCGGTACTCATCCTGAGAGGGCTTCGCGACAGCTACGAGAAGAGCCACAAGGTCATCATCCGCGACGACGCCATCAAGACCTGCGCCGAGTACGCCGACCGCTACATCGCGGCCCGCTTCCTGCCGGACAAGGCCATCGACCTCCTGGACACCTCCTGCGCCAGGGTGAAGGTGAACCTGACGGCCAAGCCCGCCGTCCTGGAGGACGTCGAGCGCGGAATACAGGCCCTGGGCCGCGAGAAGGCGGCCATCTTGCGCGACAAGGACAACCGCGTCCCCGTTGACGAGGAACGCCTGGCCGAAGTTGGCGCGAGGATCGAGGAGCTCACGAAAAAGGCCGCCGGTCTGGAGGCAGCCTGGCTCAAGGAGAAGGAGGCCGCCCACAAGGTCCTGGACATCCGGGCCAAGGTGGCGGAAGCCGCCGAGGCGGACAAACCCGCCCTGGAGAAGGAGCTGGAGGAGGCCGGCAAGGCCCTCAAGGAAATCCAGGGCGACGACCCCATGATCCAGATCGAGGTCAATCCGGACCTCGTTGCCCAGGTGGTGGCGGACTGGACCGGCATCCCCGTGGGCAAGGTCGCGCGCGACCAGGCCGCCACCATCGTCAACCTGGAGGAGCGCCTGAAGAAACGCATCAAGGGCCAGGACATGGCCCTGGACGTGGTGACGCAGGTGATCAAGGCCGCCAAGTCCGGCATCAAGAATCCGGACCAGCCCATGGGCGTGTTCCTGCTGGTGGGGCCATCCGGCGTGGGCAAAACCGAGACCGGCCTCGCCCTGGCCGACATCCTCTTCGGCGACGAGCGCAACGTGGTCAGCGTGAACATGAGCGAGTTCCAGGAGAAGCACACGGTGTCGCGCCTCATCGGCTCGCCCCCGGGCTACGTGGGCTACGGCGAGGGCGGCATGCTCACCGAGGCCGTGCGCCAGCACCCCTATTCGGTGGTCCTGCTCGACGAGACCGAGAAGGCCCACCCGGACGTGCTCAACCTGTTCTATCAGGTGTTCGACAAGGGCATGCTCTCCGACGGCGAGGGCAAGGAGATAAACTTCAAGAACACGCTCATCATCCTCACCTCCAACCTGGCCACGGACGTCATCCAGGAAATGACCAAGGACGGAGCGCAGATCCCGTACGACGCGGTGCTCTCGGCCGTGCGGCCCATCCTCTCGCAGTACTTCAAGCCCGCGCTCCTGGCCCGCATGAGCATCGCCCCCTACGTGAGCCTCTCGCCGGACGCCATGAAGGACATCGTGGTCCTCAAGCTGAACAAGCTGGCCAGGATGCTCCTCGACAACAACAAGATGAAGATGACCTACACCCCCAAGGTGGTGGAGGCCGTGGCCGCGCGCTGCACCGAGACCGAAACCGGCGCGCGCAACATAGAATACATACTCAACGGCAACGTGCTGCCGCGCATGTCCCAGGAGATCCTGGGGCACATGACAACCGGTGGCATGCCGTCGGCCGTCTCCCTGGACGTGGACGGGGACGGCTCGTTCAAGATCGACTTCCAGTGATCGGCCCTCCGCGCCAGGACGGAAGGGGACGCGGCCGGCGCCGTGTCCCCTCTTTGTTTTTGACGCTGAACGCTTATCCTGACATTATGGGAAAAAGCCTCCGGCCTTCGACGATGAGCTCCCTTTGCACGGCGGGTCATTCATGAAGTGCTTCCTCTGGAAATCCATCCGGCTGCGCCCAGTTGCAGCCTTAGTCCCGGCAGCCGCGGGCCTGGCCGTCATGGTCATGCTGGCGGCCCTGGCTGGCGTGGCGGCGGCCTCTGACGAGCCGCTGCCCGGCGTCCTCACCCTTCATTCCTACCACCAGGGCTCGCCCCGGACAGACGGCCTGGCAAGGGGCATCGGCAGGGCGCTCACCGTGGAGGGGAAGTCCACGCCGCAGATGGTGGTCTACCTCGACGCCGACCGCCTGGGGACAAGCCCGGACTACCCCAAGATCCTCGAAGCCACCCGGAACACCCTGTCGGTCATGATCCAGGCCGCCTCCCCCAAGGTGATCATCGTCACGGACTGGACGGCGCTGGGGTTCTGGCGGGAACACCGGGAAAGCCTCGCGCCGGGGCTGCCCGTGGTCTATTGCGGCATAGGCTTTCCGCCTCCCGCCTGGGTGTCCGGGATGGAGAACGTCACGGGAGTGGTGGAACGTCTGGCCTTGGGCGAGACGCTCGAAGCGGCCATGCGCCTGGTCCCCAGGGCCAAAAAGGTGCTGGTGCTCGAAACATCCGCGCCCTATTTCACGGTGCTCCGGGCTCAGCTTGAGCGGGAACTCAAACCGTTCGAGGGGCGCATCGGCATCCAACGCTTCCAGGACCAGGACATCCACGCGGTGGAGAAGCGCCTCTCCACTCTGGACAAGGACTGGATCGTCCTGGCGGTGGGACGGCCGGAACTCAACGGCATCGCGCTCACCTCGGCGAGCGCGTCGCAACGCATCTCCTCGGCGAGTCCGGTTCCCGTGTTCGCCACCTGGCAAACCTGGGTGGGGCACGGAGCCGTGGGCGGCAGGGTGATGTCCTCGGAGGAACAGGGATTCAAGGCCGGAAAGATGACCATGGCGATCCTGGGCGGCTCCGAAGCGAAGGGGCTGCCAGCCGTGAGGGAGGACACCGGAACCTACCTGTTCGATCACCTGGCCCTCAAGCGTTTCAACATCGCCGGGGACATGCTCCCCCCTGGCAGCGTCATCGTCAACAAGCCCGTCTCCTTCTACGAGCAGAACAAGCAACTCGTCTGGCTGTACGGAGTCGTCACCGCGTTGTTGTTCCTCGTCTCCGGAGTGCTGGCCCTATACACCGCCTACAAGCGCAGAACGCAGAACGAGCTGGCCGCGCAGGTGAATTTCGTCGGATCCCTCATGGAGGCCATGCCTACACCCGTGTTCTACAAGGACGCCAAGGGGATTTATCTGGGGTGCAACAGGGCCATGGAGGCGTTCACCGGCATCGATCGCGCGCGCCTTGTCGGCAGGACCGTCCACGAACTCTATCCCAAGGAGGAGGCCGACGTCTTCAAGAAGCAGGACGACGCCTTGTTCGCTTCCGGACCCGTGCAGATATACGAGTTCGAGAAATCCACCCCGGCCGGTCCCAGGCAGATACGCTTCCACAAGGCCCTCTACCACGACGCCGAGGGCGGCGCCGCCGGCCTGGTGGGCGTGATAGCGGACATAACCGATCTGCGCAAAGCCGAGCTGGAGGTGGAACGGACCCGCAACTACCTCCAGGCAATCATCGACTCCTCGCCCTCGGCCATTTTCGGCGTGGACCTGGAAGGAAACATCACCCATTCCAACCTCAGGGCCAGGGAACTGTGCGCCGGGCCCTCCATCAGGAAGTTCGAGGAGGCGTTGCCGAGGATCCCGGACGCCATGGAGAAGATACGCCTGGCCATCACCGGGGGGGAAAGCGTCGCGTTGCCCCGCCAGATCACCACGGTGGACGGTAAGCTCCTGGCCGAGGACGTCATGATCTATCCCCTGCACGCCATCGGCCTGGCCGAGGCAGTCGTGCGGGTGGATGACGTGACCGGACGTCACCGCATGGAGGAGCTGGTTGTCCAATCCGAGAAGATGATGTCGGTGGGCGGGCTCGCCGCGGGGATGGCGCACGAGATCAACAATCCGCTGGGCGGGGTGATGCAGAGCGCCCAGGTCATCGCCAAGCGCATGGAGCCGCGCCTTCCGGCCAACGTCAAGGCGGCCGGGGATGTGGGAGTGTCCATGGAGGCCGTGCGCGCATATCTCGATCACCGCGAGATTCCAATCCTTCTGGACGGGCTGCGCGAAAGCGCCAAACGCGCCGCCGGGATCGTCGCCAACATGCTGGAGTTCAGCAGGCGCAGCACGTCGGCCTGGCTTCCGGTGGACGTGAACACCCTGGCCGAGAAGTCCATCGAACTCTGCCTGCAGGATTACAACCTCTCCCAGGACTTCGATTTCAAGCGCATCGGCATAATCCGCGACTACGACCCGAAGAACCCAAGCGTGCCCTGCTCGTCCCAGCAGATACAGCAGGTGATCTTCAATCTTCTGCGCAACGCGGCCCAGGCCATGTACGACGCCGGGACGCCGGACCCCTCCATCACCATCTCCACCAGGCAGGAAAGGGACTGCGTGGTCATAGAGGTGGCGGACAACGGGCCTGGCATGGAGGAGAGCGTGCGCCGCAAGGCCTTCGAGCCGTTCTTCACCACCAAGTCCCCCGGCAATGGCACGGGGCTTGGCCTGTCGGTCTCCTATTTCATCGTCAGGGAGAACCACGGCGGCGAGATCGAGGTGGAGTCCGAACCGGGCAAGGGCGCGCGCTTCATGGTGAGCCTGCCGCTCAAGAACCACCGCTGCGCCTGACGAGCCAGCCTCCGGCGGGAAGAACATGCCCGGTTGCCCCGGGCCTTGCGCGAAAAAGCCCGGATGGTGTAGCTTCACGCGAAAACACCACGGAGGCGAGATGGACAAGCCGCTGTCTATCACGGAGGGCAGGAGCATCTTCAGGTCGGTTCCGCCCGGCCTGGCTATGTTTTTCCAGTTCCCCAGCCAGAAGACCAACCACAAGACCGCCTACGTGGGCATGGTGCTGGACGAGGCGATCATCCTCCAGCTCCCGGCCACTCCCGGAGTGACACAGCTTCTTACGGAGGCCTACGCGGTGGTGGTGCGCTTTGTCCACGACGGCAAGGCCTACGGTTTCGAGACGCGCTTCCTTGCCGCTCTCAGAAAGCCCCTGCCGCTTCTGTTCCTGGCTTTTCCACACGGCGTGCAGCAGGTGGGGCTCAGGTCGTGCGACAGGCTTGAAGTGGCCGAGAAGGCCCTGCTCACGGTGGGGGAGCACGCCATGGAAGGCGTCGTCACCGACGTGAGCTGCGGCGGCTGCAAGCTCAAGCTGCCGCGCGACGAGGCGTCGCTCTCCCTTGCCTCCGGTTCCCAGGCCTCGCTGGAGTTCAGCCTGAGCGCCGGCGAGAGGGTGGGGCTCAAGCTTGTCGGATCGATCCTGGACGTGGACAACAAGGGCAAGAAGGTGAAATGCAGGGTGTCCTTTTCCAAGGATCAGGAGGAGGAGCTGGCCAAGCTCAACGATTATCTCCAGACCATCGTCAAGCTGCTGCACGACTGAAGCATTGACCGCATGCGGCGGCCTCATGTAGCAGCGGCCGGAAAAGAAACGATTTTGCTAACTCCATGATACTCGATCTGTTCAAGAAGAAAAACGCCGCGCTCGACCCCGCCTCGAGCGCCGTGCTGGACCAGGCCCTCGTGCAGCGCGCCAAGATGGACCTCGTGTTCGAGGAATCCGTCACCGCCATCAAGGGGCTCAGCTGCGCCCTGAACACCATCGGCAAGGAGAGCCTCGTTCTAGACGTGTATGGCATCTCCGGCCCCGGCAGCTTCAGCGGCAAGTACTTCAACTGTTACTTCCGCGTGAAGGAAGGCAAGTCCGTCGGCTTCTACGGTTTCCGCAGCATGGTGGAAGAGGTCCGGCAGGCCAGGAACGGCGGCATCGTCTTCTTCGCGTCCCTGCCCGCGCGGGTGGAGCGCTCGCAGCGGCGCAGGAGCATGCGCGTGCGGCCCGAGCTCGGCTGGTTCGAGGAGATCTTCCTGTGGCGCGGCGGCCAGCGGGCGCAGGCCGAAACGGACGAGATACTCCTTGGACTTCGCGAACTGCGCCAGGCCAGACTCTGCCGCATGGAGAACATGTCCGCCGGGGGGATGGGCCTGCACTTCGACAGGCAGTTCTGCGTCCAGTCCGAGCACTGCCCCTCCATGGACGACGAATACACCCTCTACCTGCGCTTCGCCCAGGAGGTGCGCAACCAGCCGCGGGAGCTCTGGCTCTCGGGAAAGGCCGTGCGCGTGGTGGAGGACAGGGTGACCAGGGACGTGGATATCGGCGTCGAGTTCAAGCACGTGGGCCGCAAGAAGATCGACACCAACGAGATCCTCTGGCAGCCCATCGTGGACAATGTGGCCGACGAGCTCATCACCCGCGTCTTCGAGTGGCACGCCGCCCTGGCCCGTGAGAGGGCCGCGGCGCAATGACCAGGGCGTTTCCGGGCGCTTCCTGCAATTATTCCGGCGGCATCCGCTTGAAGCCGGGCTTGCGGGCAGGGTGCCTCCCTGCCTGCGCGGAATCCTTCGCTTTTTTTGTCTCCCGCATTGCACGCCGTCACGAGATGGTCTATGGAGAAGGCTAAGAACATCCCGGGAGGCACTCGATCCATGAACATGAAGGAACTCCGCGAGAAGGCGAAGACCGTCGGCCTGAAGGTCCCGGTGGGATGGACCAAGACAGTCACCGTCAGGGCCATCCAGACGGCCGAGGGTTACGAATCCTGCTTCGGGCGCGGGCTCTACGACGTCTGCGGCCAGCCCGACTGCTGCTTCAGGCCCGATTGCGAGAAGATTCCCGGCGAAGACTGAGAGTGACATCGGAGCACCGGGAGGCAGCCGGAGGAGACCCTGGCCGGGCGGGTCCGCCGGAGGCTCCGGCGCCGGGGCAGGGCGTGCCGGGTAGCGGGTCCCGGCCCGGCAAGCGGACTGAAACACCATTTCGAGGCTTTGTCTTCGGAACGCTGCCAATCCTCCGGCAGGACCCCGGATGCCGTCCCGGCGGAGTCCTGCCTTGCGGTTCCCCTTGCGGGGGGCATGGATGCAACTTCAACCGGTTGTTTGGCAACGCCACATATCTTCGGGTCTGACCATGGTCGGCTCCTTGTCGTGGGTAACGGGGCTCTCTTGACCTCCATCGCGCCCGGAGCTGGACGGAAGGACCCATGACCTTTCTCATAGCCATCCGCAACCTCCTGCACGACAAGGTGCGCCTGGTGGTCACGCTCACGGGCGTGGTCTTCGCCGTGGTGCTCATCGCGGTGCAGGCCGGGCTCTTCGTGGGCTTCACCTCCGCCACCTCCACGGTCATCGACAACACGGACGCCGACATCTGGATAGCGGCGCGCGGCATGCGCAACTTCGACGTCACCCAGCCCATGCCCCAGTCGGTCTACTACCGGGCCATGTCCGTGCCGGGAGTGGCGGAGGCGCGCAGGCTGGTGGTGCAGTTCGCCAACTGGAAGAAGCCCGACGGCGGCACCGAAAGCGTCGAGGTGGTCGGCTACGACCTGCCAGGCGGCCTGGGCAAGCCGTGGAACATAGTCGAGGGCTCGGCGGACGCGCTCAACCTCACGGACACCGTGATCATCGACGAAGCCTACCGCGAGAAGCTCGGCATCGAGAGCCTGGGCCAGTCCGCCGAGGTCAACGGACACAGGCTCAGGGTGGTGGCCTTCACCCGTGGCATCCGCTCCTTCACCACGTCCCCCTACATCTTCTGCTCCCTTCCCATCGCCCAGACCATCAACAACCTGCGCGAGGGGAAGTTCACCTACGCCCTGGTCAAGGTGTCGCCGGAGTCCTCGGTCGAGCAGGTGCGGCGCGCGCTCAAGGCCAGGGTGGACGGCGTGGACGTGTTCACCAGGGATGAGTTTTCCCGAAAGACCCAGGAATACTGGATGTTCACCACGGGCGCGGGGCTGGCGCTCCTGATCGCCGCCGCCCTGGGGCTGGTGGTGGGCGTGGTGGTGGTGGCCCAGACCCTCTACGCCACCACCATGGACCACCTCGCCGAGTTCGGCACGCTCAGGGCCATGGGCGCGTCCAACCGCTACATCCACCGCATCATCGTCATCCAGGCCCTGGCCAGCGCCGTGGCAGGGTACACGTTCGGCATCCTCATCAGTTACGTGGTGGTGCAGTTCTCCGAAAAGGGGGGGGCCACCATCCTCCTGCCGCCCTGGCTTGCGGCCGGGCTTTTCTTCATAACTGTGTGCATGTGCGTCGGCGCGGCGCTCATCTCCATCAACAAAGTCACCCGGATCGACCCGGTGATGGTCTTCAAGGGGCGCTGACATGGTTCCAAACGGCGTGCCTGCCATCTCCGTGCGCGACCTCTCCAAGGCCTTCGGCGAGGGCGCGGCCCGCACCGTGGCCCTGGACCGCGTCTCCCTCGACGTGCGCCGGGGGGAGCTCGTGCTGCTCATGGGGCCGTCCGGCAGCGGCAAGACCACGCTTTTGTCCATCATGGGCTGCATTCTCCGCCCGGACTCGGGGGAGCTCTCCGTGCACGGCCAACGCGTCACCGGCATGAGCGAGGACCAGCTCTGCCGCGTGCGCCTGGAGCGCATCGGCTTCGTCTTCCAGAACTACAACCTCTTCCCAACCCTGAAGGCCGTGGAGAACGTCATGGTGGCCCTGGACCTCAAGGGCGTCAGGGGGGAGGAGGCGCGCGCCAGGGCCTCGGACGTTATGGCCGCCGTGGGTCTGGGCGACAAGCTCGGGAGCCTGCCCGCAAATCTCTCCGGCGGCCAGAAGCAGCGCCTGGCCATCGCCCGCGCCCTGGCGGGGGAGCCGGAGATCATACTGGCCGACGAACCCACCGCCGCGCTTGATTCAGTCAACGGCCGCCTGGTGATCGAGTTGCTTCACGATCTGGCCGCGAACCTGGACCGGTGCGTGGTGGTGGTCACGCACGACAACCGCATCCTGGATTTCGCGGACCGCATCGTCGAGATCGAGGACGGCCGCCTCAGCTCCAAGGAGGGCTCCTCATGATGCGAATCCTTGCCGTCCTGGCCTGTCTGGCGGGCACGCTCATACAACCGGCCGTGGCCCTCAACGGCGAGACGGTGGTAAGCCGCATCCCCCAGCAGGGGGCGTGGGTGGCCGCCGCCGGTCGCGTCGAACCAGTGAGCGAGGAGATGCGCCTGGGCTTCGACATCCCCGGAAAAATTCTGGAAGTCTTCGTGGAGGAGGGCGACAAGGTCAAGAAAGGCCAGCCCATGGCCCGGCTGGTGGACGACGACATCCGCGCCCGGCACGAGCAGGCCAGGGCCAATGTGGCGGCCTACAAGGCCGCGCTGGACAAGGTCGTGGCCGGAGCCCGGTCAATGGAGCGCCAGGAGGCCGCCGCCGCCCTGCGTGAGACCGAGGCCGTGCTCAAGAACGCCCTGATCGAGCATCAGCGTCGCGTCAGGCTGGTGGCCCAGGGAGTCATCTCACGCGAGGAGGCCGACCAGGCCGAGCGCGAATACCTGGTGGCCTTGCAGAAGGCCAACCAGGCCAGGGAACGCTTCCACCTCGTCGACGACCCCGCCCGCGAGGAGGACGTCCGCAGGGCCGGATCGGAATACGCCCAGGCGCTTGCCCAGCTGGAGGAGGCCAAGGCCTACGTGGACAAGGCCCTCATCCACTCCCCCATCGACGGCGTGGTGCTGCGCAAGCACCGCCGGGCGGGGGAGATGGTCTCCACCAACTTCGACACTCCGGTGGTGACGGTGGGAGACGTGTCCACGCTCAGGGTGCGGGCCGACGTGGACGAGAAGGACGTGGCCCGGGTGAGGGAGGGCCAGGACGCGTACGCCACGGCTGACGCCTACGGCGACAGGAAGTTCAAGGGCAAGGTCATCCGCGTGGCCAGGATGATGGGGCGAAAGAACATCCGGACCGACGACCCGGCCGAACGCCTGGACACCAAGGTGCTCGAGACGCTTATCGAATTCGAGCCCGGCACGGAGATACCGGTGGGAATGAGGATGGACGTATTCATTTTGCTGGATAAATAGTGCTCAATTTAACTTTTTCGCGCTCAGCTAAGCATGTGTTGTGCACGTAATATGTGATACATCGTTGCATGTTATACATTTTCTTGTTTGGTCGTGACTTGTCAGCAGCCGGATGTGCCGTGCTAATGGCGATGTTATGTCATACAGCATCTGGTCACTTCAAGGTGCTGGTATGTTGAGTTTATATCTTAATTGACATGGGCATTGAATGCATGTAATGTTGTTTTAATCTGAATTATAATGAGAATGGAAATGTATTTTAAAGAGTTGTTTCATTGTGGGCTTGTTGATATTTCTGGGGAAGTCTCTCCTTCGGGTGGCCCGTCTGCAAAATTGACGCATTTAGGGGAGGCATTGAGTTGTTCGGTTAGAATGCTGGACATGGTCAATGTCTTTTTGGTTGATGAAGAATACAGGATTCTTTTCTGGCCAGAGATGCTTGAAAAGTTGTATGGGTACAACAAGGTTGAGGCGTATAAGAATAATGTTTTTGAGTTGTTGATGACGAGTCCTGTGGATTCGATGATGGAGTTGCGCCGAGCGCTGTCGTGCGGAGAAGAGTGGAGAGGCGAGTATAAGCATAAAAAACGTTCGGGCGAGGATGTTTACGTTGTAAGTCACTGGGTAAAGATAAAGGCAAGCCTTTCGGACGGGTTTTTGTTTATAGTTGATGAGGCTGATGTCAGCAATATGAAGAAGCTGGAAGAGGTTAACAATTTATCTTTTAATATGATGAAGCACGACATAAAATCTCCATTGGGTGGAATTGTTAGTGCATCTG
>JBMORI010000126.1:0-38879 GCA_049322415.1 Thermodesulfobacteriota bacterium
CGGCTAGGATCGATTTGAAGACGATCCGTCGCCGAGCGCGGGGGAGGCCGCGACCGGCGCACGGGAAGCGGGCCTGACACAAGTTCGCCGCGCGACGCGAAGCTGAAAAGGATTCCAAAGGAACGAAGTTCCTTTGGCGGGAGAGGCCAGAGAGGGCGGAGCCCTCTCTGGCCTCCGGAGGCATTTTTCACAAATGACCAGACGCCAGGCCATAACCCTTCTCGCCCTCTCGGGCCTCATTCCCCGCACGTCCTGGGCCGCCCAGGGCGACGGCCAGGAGCTTGCGTCCAAGGGACACGACCTGTTCGTCTCCGGCAGGCCCGGAGAGGCGGCGGCGGTGCTTCGCGAGGCGTCCAGGCTCGACCCGTCCAACCCGTGGCTCTTCAACCTGCTCGGCCGTGCCAGCTACCAGGCCGGAGACATGCGCCAGGCGGCGGAGAGTTTCGCCATGGCGCTCAGGATCGACCCCTCGGACGGGTATTCCCGGATGATGCTCGAGATGCTCTCACAGAGACCGCTCCCGGCCCCGAAGGGCGAGCGCGGGCCCGGGAAGTCCAGGAAACCCTCGCAGCTCGAGACGGAAGCCCGCGAGGAGTTGGAGGCCTTCGGCAAATCAGGCGAGGCCGGGCAGGGGCAGGTGATCGTCATCGACCCTGGTCATGGCGGGGCGGACAAGGGCGTCTCCGGCGCGTCCGGGACGGCCGAGAAGGACGTCTGCCTGGATGTGGCCCTGAAGCTGGCCTCTGAGCTTGCGTCCACGGGGGCGGTCCGCGCCGTGCTCACGCGAGACGGGGACTACGACGTGCCGCTGTGGGCGCGTTCCGCCATGTCGGGCCTGTATGCTGCCGGGTTGTTCGTCAGCCTGCATTGCACGGCCGCCGAGGCAGGGCAGTCCGGCGCGGAGGCGTACACGTATGCGCCCGGGGCTTCCGGCCCTCGGGCTCACGGAGTCGCCGAGTTGGAGAACGGCGTGACCCGTTTCGAGCGCAGACTGCCGCCCGCCATGCCCTTGCCCGGGCCGGGTGAATTCCTCGGCGCGTGGAGAGAGCGGCGCATGGCCGCCCGGAGCAGGGAGGCGGCGGCCAGGATCGCGGGCGCTCTGGGCGCTGGGACGAGGGTCGAGTCCGGGCCGCTCAAGGTCTTGCGCGGGTGCGCAGGTCCTTCGGTGCTGGTAGAGATGGGCTTTTTGTCCTCGCAAAAAGACGAGGAGCTTCTGGCCAGCCCGGAGGGCCGCCGGGGCGTGGCCTCTAGATTGGCGTTAGCCTTGACTGAAAGCCGGGGATAGGTTCTCCTGCCTCATGGGTTCCGGCTCGACAAACTGGACCATCCCCAACGCGCTCACCGTGGCGCGCATCCTGTTCACGCCCCTGTTCGTGGTCTTTTTCCTGGACGGCGAACACGCGGCGGCCCTCTCGTTGTTCTTCCTGGCCGGATTGACGGACGCCCTGGACGGATTCCTGGCGCGCGTGCTGGACCAGCGCTCCCCGCTTGGCGCCGTGCTGGACCCCCTGGCGGACAAAGTGCTTCTGAACACGTCCTTCGTCTGCCTGGCGCAGGCAGGGTGGATACCGGCGTGGCTGGCAGTGGCCGTGGTGAGCAGGGACGTGCTGATCCTGGGAGGCGTGGCGCTTTTGACCTTCTGGGGGCAGGACATGCGCTCGCGCATCAAGCCAAGCCCGGTTAGCAAGGCCACCACGGCAGCCCAGATGGTCTTGATCCTGGCGGCCTTCCTGCGTGGGGCTGGATGGTGGACAGCGGGGTCCGGGCCTTTGGTGGGAGGATTGGTCTGGGCGACGGCCGCCCTCACGGTGGCGTCAGGCGGGCATTACGTGCTCAAGGGGTTTGCCATGTTCGGCAAGAACGCCCGGACTTGAGGTCAGGGGTTGCCGGTCTTGTCCTTGTCCTTGTCCTTGGTGACGTCGATTTCGTCGGGTTCGGAGGTGGACCGCCTGAAATCCTTGATGGCCTTGCCCAGGCCGCGTCCCAGTTCCGGCAGCTTGTTGCCGCCGAAAAGCAGCAGAATGATGAGCAACAGAATCAGAATTTCACCCATTCCCAAACCGAACATTGGCGGCCTCCAGCGGAATTGTTCCCGAAACGCTACACCTCGCCGCGCGGGCGGTCAAGAAAGCGGAGCCCGGCCGTGAGCCGCGTGGTGCATCTGCCCGCCGTGGGCTGCAGGCATTTCCTCTCTGGCCGTTGCGACTACGAGGAGATCCTCAATCCGGGCTATCACGTCCAGTACCGGTGCGAGGCGCTCATCAAGCTCCAGGAGCTCTACGACGCCTTCCTGACCCAGGCCGACGCCTTCGGCCTGGACGAATCTTCGGCCTGCGGCATCTGGGAGAAGCGCTTCCGGGACATGTGCAGGGAGGATACGGGTTGTCAGGCGCACGAACCCGGTGGTATGAACATGTTTCCCGGCTGCGCGCACTGCCTCGGGGACGTCTGCCTGCTCAGGCTTCCCCGGTGCGCCGGACGCTGCCGCAACTACACACAAAAAAAGCGGGGATGATCCCAGGTTTATGAGCCCCTCACAAAGCGTCTTTCTCGTCAATGTTCCCGGCCTGCACCACGAATCGTCCGACAAAGCGCCATCCGGAGTCCGGCATCTGAACCCCGGCCTGCCGGCGGCGGAAAGCGGCGTCTATTTCACTCCGGCCGGACTGCCCATGGCCCCGCCTGTGGTGAAGGCCATGCTGGCCCAGTTCGCGCAACTCGCCCGCGAATCCAGGAGCGTGGCCGACATCTCGGCATTCGCGGCCGGGCAGTACAACGACTTCTATTCGGGCGGCTCCCACGCAATCAAGGACGAGCTGGAAGCGGCCCGATCCGGCAGGCAGAAGGATATCGAGCGGGCAAAGGCCCTCTCCCGCGCCCAGACCGAGCTGTGCCTTGCCTGGGCCCTGGAGGAGTATTCCCTGGAACTGGCCGGACTCGACGACAAGCTTAAGAGCCAGTGGGACACCTTTTCCAAGAACCTGGGGCTGGACGAGGAGGATGTTCAGGACGAGGACCAGGCCGCCCTGGCCGGGGCCAGGCCTTCGCTGGTTCCCGATGCGCCCCGCGTGCCGTTCGCCGTGCTTGTCGATGCCGTGCTGGCCTTCCTCCCCTCAGGGTGCGGGCTCTACTGCGCCGGCAAGGCGATCCTGGCGGACTGGGAGGAGTACGGCGTTTCCTTTTCGGAGGCGTCCCCGGAGACCCTGTCCCGCTTCGGGCTCTCGGGCAGTTTCCGGGAGGCACAAGCCCCCGGCCACCTTCTCTGTCTGGCCAGGCGGCCGGACCCGTCCAGGCCCTGGCTCGACGAGCCCAGAATCGTCCTGGCGCCGGCGGAGGCGTAGCAATGGCCCCAAGGATCAATTCCGACCATGAGATCATCGACGGGGTCAAAGGCCTCATATTCGATTGCGACGGCGTGCTTGTGGAGTCAAAGGACGCCAATCGCATGTACTACAATCTGGTGCGCCAGAAGCTCGGCATGCTGTCCATGACCCCCGAGGAGGAGGAGTACGTCCACGCCCACGCCGTGGCCGCCTCCATCGCGCGCATCGTCCCGGCGGACCGTCTGGACGAGGCCGAGGCCGCCCGCCGCGAGATCGACTTCGCCGAGATGCTCGAATACACCTACCTCGAACCGGGGCTCGTGGAGCTGCTGGAAGGCCTCAAGGAGAAAGGCTACCGGCTGGGCGTGAACACGAACCGCACCGACTCCATGGAAATGCTCCTGGAAACCTTCGACCTGACCCATTTCTTCGATCCGGTCATCACGGCCGGCAAGGTGAGCCACCCCAAGCCGAACCCGGAGGGCGTGCACCGCATCCTGCGCGAATGGGACGTGACGCGCCATCAGGTGGCCTACATCGGGGACTCCGTCGTGGACGAGCAGACGGCCCGCGCCGCCGGGGTGAGCTTCTGGGCGTACAAGAATCCGAAACTGGCCGCGCGGATGCATGTGAGCAGCTTCACGGACCTGCTCGGCCTTTTCGGCGTGGGGGAAAAGTAAAAACCCCTTGATTTGAGGGGTGGCGTGTGCCAATTTGAAAATGACCTACAAGACTAAGGCTTATAAGCCTAAAGAGGCAGAATGTATATTTTTTCTTCCTTCATGGGGGCCGTGGTCGGCATCATCAACATCCTGCTGACCATGTATTTCTGGGTGGTCATCATCTCCGCCTTGATGTCATGGGTCCGTCCCGATCCTTACCACCCAGTGGTCCGGTTCCTGCGGGCCGTCACCGAGCCGGTGTTCTACCGCATCCGGCGCCTCATGCCGTTCGTGATGGTGGGAGGCTTCGACCTCTCGCCAGTGGTGGTGATCCTCGCCATACAGTTCGTGCAGATGTTCCTGACGTATCTTGTCAGCAGCTACGCCGGACACGGCATGATGGTGCGATAAGCCTAGGAGAGGCTGTGACGATCTCCAAGATCGACCTGCTGGGAAAGAAATTCAACCGCTGCATGCGCGGGTACTGCACCGAGGAGGTGGACCTGGTCGTGCACGACGCCGCCGAGGCGCTCGGCGAGGCCGCGGACGAGAACCGCAGGCTTCATGAGCGCATCGCGGCCCTTGAAAGGGCCGTCCAGCAGAAGACCTCCGAATGCCCCCCACCCTCCGCCGGACAGGACCTGCGCGGCGCCCTGGCCGCTGGCCGCAAGATAGTGGAGGACATCCATGAAAACGCCAGGAGAGAGGCGCGCGGCATAGTCGAGGAGGCCCGCGCCGAGGCTTCACGCATCAAGGCGGAAGCCAATCTCGTGAAGGCCAGGATCTACGAGGAGATCGTGGAGATCAGAGCCCAGAGGGAGGCGTTCGACCAGGAGCTGCGCAAGCTGCTGGAAGATCATTTCCGCTTGCTGGAAGCTTCGCAATCCTCGCCAGACAATGACAAGTCCGGCGGGGATTTCATTTTCAACGAAGGCCAGGAGTAGCGGGATGTGCCTGCCGCCGTACGTCCAGGCGGCCAAGGAGGGCGGCTACAGGGTGCTTGTCTGGGTGCAGCCCGGAGCCAGGCGCGACGAGGCCGCCGGAATACAGGACGGCAGGTTGAGGGTCAGGCTCAAGGCGCAGGCCCAGGACAACAAGGCCAACGTGGCGCTGGTGTCCTTCCTGGCAGGGCTCATGGGCATCCCCAAAAGCGGCCTGGAGCTCGCCGCGGGCCAGACCAACAGAAGAAAGACGATACGCGTCCTGCCTGGCTTCGAGCCAGGGTGGCGCGAGTTGGAACAGGCAGTCGAACACGGTTGACAACCTGCAACAGGAGGCAACGGCCATGGACAGTCGCGATCTGGAGCTTATCGCAAAGCACGGCGAGTCGGACGCGGAACTCAGGGCGCTCTACGATGAGCATGTGGCCTTCGATAAATTGATCGAGAAGCTTGAGAGCAAGCCGTATCTCAACGCCACCGAGGACCTGGAAGTCAAGGAACTCAAGAAGAAGAAACTGGCGGGCAAGACCCGCATCCAGGCCATCCTGGACAACTACCGCAAGGCGGAGGCGAATTAGATCATGGAACTGACCGGGGCCCAAATACTCCTTGAATCTCTCGGGCGCGAAGGAGTTGACGTTATCTTCGGATTCCCGGGCGGCGCGGTGATAGACATTTACCACCAGCTCCCCAACTACCCCAATATCAAGCATATTCTGGTCCGTCACGAGCAGGGCGCCATACACATGGCCGACGGCTACGCGCGCGCCACGGGCAAGGTAGGGGTATGCCTGGTAACGTCGGGCCCCGGCGCCACCAACACCGTGACGGGCATCGCAACGGCCTACATGGACTCCATCCCGGTGGTCATCATCACCGGACAGGTTCCCACGCCCCTCATCGGCAACGACGCCTTCCAGGAAGTGGACATAGTCGGCATCACCCGGCCCTGCACCAAGCACAACTATCTGGTGAAGGACATCACCAAGCTGGCCAAGACCATCAAGGAAGCATTCTTTCTGGCGGCCTCCGGCAGGCCCGGTCCCGTGCTCATCGACCTGCCCAAGGACGTACAGCAGCAGCTCTGCGCGTTCAGCTACCCCAAAAAGGTGTCCATGCGCAGCTACAACCCGCACTACGAGCCCAACGTCAAGCAGGTCCGCAAGGTCGCCGAACTGCTGTGCAAGGCCTCGAAGCCAGTGATCTACGCGGGTGGAGGCGTCCTCAGCTCCGGCGCTTCCAAGGAACTGACCAGCCTCTCCAGGACCTACGGCGTGCCCGTGACGGCGACGCTCATGGGCCTGGGCTGCTTTCCGGGAGACGACAAGCTCTGGCTGGGCATGCTCGGCATGCACGGAACCTACTCCGCCAACCACTCCATGGCCGGAGCCGACCTCATCCTCGCCGTGGGCGCGCGATTCGATGACCGCGTCACCGGCAAGATCTCCGAGTTCGCCACCAAGGCCACCATGGTCCATATCGACATCGACCCCACCTCCATCCAGAAGAACGTGCGCGTGGACGTGCCCATCGTGGCCGACTGCCGCCTGTTCCTGGAGGCCCTCAACAGGGAGATGGCGGCCATGGCCGAGGCGGGCGAGAAGTGCTCCCCCAAGGACAAGTGGATCGAGCAGATCACCGAGTGGAAATCGAAACACCCGCTCGGGTACAAGCCCGCCGCCAAGGGAGGCTTCATCAAGCCCCAGGCCGTGGTGGAGGCCATGTACAAGATCACCAAGGGCGACTGCATCGTCTCCACCGAGGTGGGGCAGAACCAGATGTGGGCCGCCCAGTTCTTCAACTACAAGAAACCCCGCACGCTGCTGACCTCCGGCGGCCTCGGCACCATGGGCTACGGCTTCCCGGCGGCCATCGGCGCGCAGGCCGCCTACCCGGACAAGCTGGTCATCGACGTGGCCGGCGACGGCTCCATACAGATGTGCATCCAGGAATTGGCCACGGCCGTCTGCTACAACCTGCCGGTCAAGATCGTCATCCTGAACAACGGCTACCTGGGCATGGTGCGCCAGTGGCAGGAGCTGTTCTACCAGAAGAACTACTGCAACACCTGCCTGGACGTGGCCCCGGACTTCGTCAAGCTGGCCGAGGCCTACGGCGCGGACGGCTTCCGGATCACCGAGGCCAAGGACCTGGAAGCAACGCTCAAGAAGGCGTTCGCCTCGCCCAAGCCCTGCATCGTGGACGTGGCCGTGGACCCGGAGGAGAACGTGTACCCCATGGTCCCCGCCGGAAAGGCCCTCACCGAAATGATCCTGGTCTAAGGAGGACGCCATGCGCCATATTCTCTCGGTTCTCGTTGAAAACGAGCCGGGCGTCCTCTCCAGGGTGTCCGGCCTCTTCTCCGGCAGGGGCTTCAACATCGAAACCTTGAACGTTGCCCCCACCCTTGAGCCCGGGGTGTCCATCATGACCATCATCACCATCGGCGACGACCAGATCGTCGAGCAGATCATCAAGCAGCTGCGCAAGCTGGTCACGGTGATCAAGGTGGTGGACCTGACCGAGGTGAAGAACGTCGAGCGCGAGATGATGCTCCTCAAGGTCTCGGCCGAGGAGGGCAAGCGCGCCGAGATTCTCCGCATCGTGGACGTGTTCCGCTGCAAGGTGGTGGACGTGGGCTTCGACGAGCTGACCATAGAGGTCACGGGCACCCAGGACAAGCTGGTGGCGCTCATCAACCTCATGCAGCGCTTCGGCATCAAGGAGATCGCGCGCACCGGCGCGGTGGCCATGCGCAGGAGCATGCAGCAATAGTTTTGGGAGAAGAGGCCTCCGGCGGCCAGAGAGGGCGCTGCCCTCTCTGGGCTCTCCCGCCAGGGGGATCATCCCCCTGGACCCTCAATTGCTTCGCGTCGGTTAACGTCATGGTGACGGCAGGTCCGCCCGGTGCCAGAGCGCGGCAGGGCTGTGATTCTGTGCCGGTGAGGGGAATCAGGCGCATTATCCTGCCCGGACCATCCGTTCCGTCTTGCGGACTTGACAATTTTGCTCTAAAGTCCCTGTCCCACGACTACCAGCCATCCCTCTCTTTCCAGAGATTCATAAGGAGCCCCTTCGATGAAAGTATACTACGATCAGGACGCCGACCTTTCCCTGCTCAAGGACAAGACCGTGGCCATCATCGGCTACGGGTCCCAGGGCCACGCCCATGCCCAGAACCTGCGCGACTCCGGCGTGAAGGTCGTCATCGGGCAGCGCGAAGGCGGCCCCAACTGGAAGCTGGCCAAGGAGCACGGCTTCGAACCCATGGACGCTGCCGCCGCCGCTGCCGCCGCCGACCTGATCATGATCCTGGTGCAGGACCAGTACCAGGCCGACCTCTACAATCAGTGCGTCAAGCCCAACCTCAAAGCGGGCAAGATCCTGGCTTTCGGCCACGGCTTCAACATCCACTTCAACCAGATCGTGCCCCCGGCCGACGTGGACGTCATCATGGTCGCCCCCAAGGGCCCCGGCCACATGGTGCGCCGCGTGTACACCGAGGGCTCCGGCGTGCCCTGCATCGCCGCCGTGCACCAGGACGCCTCCGGCAAGGCCTTCGACATCGCCCTGGCCTACGCCAAGGGCGTGGGCGGCACCCGCTCCGGCGTGCTCCGGACCACCTTCCGCGAGGAGACCGAGACCGACCTCTTCGGCGAGCAGGCCGTGCTCTGCGGCGGCGTGTCCGAGCTGATCAAGGCCGGCTTCGAGACCCTGGTGAACGCCGGCTACCAGCCCGAGATCGCCTACTTCGAGTGCCTGCACGAGCTCAAGCTCATCGTGGACCTCATCTACGAGGGCGGCCTGGCCAAGATGCGCTACTCCATCTCCGACACCGCCGAGTACGGCGACTACACCCGCGGCCCCCGCGTCATCACCGACGAGACCCGCAAGGAGATGGCCAAGATCCTGCGCGAGATCCAGACCGGCGAGTTCGCCAAGGACTTCATCCTGGAGAACCGCGCCGGCGGCCGCGCCCACTTCCTGGCCATGCGCCGCGTCAACGCCGAGCACCAGATCGAGGAAGTCGGCGGGAAGCTTCGCGGCATGATGAGCTGGCTCAAGAAATAATTGGTAGGAATGCCTGAAAAAACGGTCGTGGTTCTGGACGGGACCACGACCTTTTTTTATAGGATGAATGAGTATTTCGACCGGTGGTGTTCATGGCGATCAAATCAGCAGCCATTTTGCAAAAAGGTGTGTCCATGCCCGCGATATTGCGCCTCGTCATGCTCGCGGCCATCCTGACGGCCATTTCCTCCGTCCAGGCGCACGCCCAGGATAAACGCGACGGCCACTACTGGCGGACCATACCCGAAACAGAGAAGCTCGACGTGATCCTGGGCTTCTTCGATGGAATGGCCCTGTCCGAAAGCCTCATTCACATCGTGGTGCGCGACAACTACACCATCTGCACCGAAGTGATCGAAAGCATCATGGCCCAGACCGCCAAATACATGGACAACCTCACCACGGCCCAGATCGCCACCGGCCTCGACGCCTTTTACGAGGACACCGAGAACCGCAACATCCCCATCTTCTGGGGAGTGTGGGTCGTGGCCAGGCAGGCGCACGGCGACAAGAACGTGAACACCTTCATCAAGGAACTGCGGAGAGCGCACAAGTGATCAACGCCCCTCAGGACTGGGACCCGGCCCTCGAAGTCGGCGAGGGAATCATCGACGGGCAGCACCGATCGCTTTTCGGCATGATCATGGAACTGGACGCGCGCATGAGCCAGGAGGAGTTCGGGCTGGCCGTTCTGGACGCCCTGCAAGGGATGAGAACCTACGCCGCCACCCATTTCGAGGATGAGGAGCGGTTGATGGAGCAGGCCGGGTGGCCGGGGCTCGCCGAGCACAGGAAGATGCACGGCGAATTCATGCGACGCGCGTCCCTCTTCAGCGCGGAGGCCCTGGCCGACAGCGAATGGACCGCGCTGGACATGCTGCGTTTCCTGATGCGCTGGCTCATCGAGCACATCAGGGTTCAGGACAAAGGCTTTTTCGTGTGGAGAAAGGGCAGGTGAGGCTGGATTGCACGGTCCCATGACGCTTGCCAAGTTCGCTGGATTCGACTAAGTTCCGCTTCCCCAACGGCGCGGAGAGGTACCGAAGTGGCCGTAACGGGCCCGACTCGAAATCGGGTTGTGGGTTAATAGCCTGCACGTGGGTTCGAATCCCACCCTCTCCGCCATCAAATCCCCCCCATTCCCCTCGGTTGGCTCAGGAGCCTTTCTATCGCCTGGGCAATCTCGATGAGGTCGCCGCAGGGCTTTTTGAATACGTCGGCGCCGCTCACTCCGGCCTGGACGATCTCCGGCGTGAGTTCGTAATTCCACGAGCCGGTGTAGATGACGAACTTCAGGGCGGGGCGCATCTCATGGGCGCGCAGGATGAAATCGTTGCCGGAGATGCCCGGCAGCCTGATGTCCACGGTGCAGGCGTCCACCGTTTCCCGCAGAAGCATCTCCAGCGCGTCCTCCGCGCTGGTGGCCGTCAGCACCGTGTAGCCCATGTCCTCGAAGGCGTCGCGCAGGCTTTTTCGCAGCTGGTCCTCGTCATCGACGATGAGCACTCTCGTGTCAGGCATCGGTGCTTGCCCTCCCTCTCGGCAGGCGTATGGTGAACGCCGTGCTCCTGCCCTTCTCGGAACACACCGTGAGCGTGCCTCCGTAGGAGTTGGTGACAATGAAGTACGTGACGGAAAGTCCGAGTCCCGTCCCTTCGCCCACCTGCTTTGTGGTGAAGAATGGCTCCATGATGCGTTTGCAGGTGCGTTCGTCCATGCCGGGGCCGTTGTCCATGATGTCCACGCGGATGTCCGGGCCTTCCAGCGCGGTCCTGAGGATGACGGTTGGTTCCTGCGCATCCCCGTAGCGCTTGGCGCTCATGGCCTGGGCCGCGTTCTTGATGATGTTGAGGAACACCTGGATGATCTCTGTCTCCACGAACATGCCGGACGGGCCGGACGGATCGTATTCCTTGACGAAGCGAATTTTCTTGATGTCGTAGTTGCGTTTGAGGTCGTAGTCGCTTTGGGCCAACTCCAGAGCCTTGTCCAGCAGGGCGTTCACCTTCAGCGGCGACCGTTCCGAGGCCTTCGGGCGGCTGAAGTTGAGCATGCTGCGCACGATCTTGGACGCCCGGTGCCCCGCGTCGATGATGTCCTGCATGTATACGGTGATGCCTCTGGCTTCCAGGTAGGTTCCGAGCGCCTCCAGCGTGGTTCCCGCCTCCGAGGCGGCCTTCTGGTTGGCGGGCAGGTCAGGCGAGACGCGGCGCAGGGCGTTCTGGGCGGAGTGGACTATGATGCCCAGGGGGTTGTTGATCTCGTGGGCCATGCCGGCCGCCAGGCCGCCCAGGGACATCATCTTTTCGGACTGGACAACCATGTCCTCCATGCTCTTGCGGCTGGTGATGTCGGTGAAGACGATGATTCCGGCGATGATTGTTCCCTGCTTGTCCCGGACCGGGCTTGCCGACAGCATGATCCAGCGCTCCTGGCCGTCCGGACGGAGGATCCGCATCTCCACGTTGTCCGTTACCGCGCCTTCGAGCACGGCTCGGGGCAGGGCCAGTTCGCTGGCCTTGTAAGGTGTTCCGTCCGGGCGCAGGCATGTCCAAGGGATATCCTCCTCGCGCAGGTAGCTCGCGGGGCGTTCCGGCGTGGATTGTATGCCCATGATTCGAACAGCTGCCGGATTTGCGTGCGTCAGGAGCACATCCGGCGCTTCGGCCACCATGATGCCTGCTGGGCTCTGGTCCACGGCCACGGCGAGCAGGGCCTTGGTCTTGTCCAGTTCGCGTTCCACGCGCCTGCGGGCAAGGATGGAGATGGAGAGCGCCGCAATGGCTCCGGCCATGATCACGACGGTCCCGAGAAGCCAGGGGATGAAATCCCGGTAGCGCTGGACGAGGGAGAGCGGTTCGTTCAGCAGCAGGCTGTTGTCCGGGAGCGAAGAGGCGGCTACCTTGAATCTCTTGAGCTGGTCATGGTCGAACACGGTCTGCGTGGGCGGCTTGCGGACCACGGGAATGTCCCGCTCTCCCGACAGAACCCGGATGGCGAGCTTTCCCGCCTCGCGTCCCTGGAGCTTTCCCGAGAGCACGCTGCCTCCCAAGGCTCCCTTGCCAACGAGAAAGTCCCACATGACGAAGATGGGGAGATCGCAGCCAGCGGAAAAGAGATCCACGCCGAAGTCGGGGAATATCCTGCCGGTGCGGTCGCGGCCGAAGGACGAGAGCAGGAGCACCGTGTCCTTCGACGAATTAGTCCCGCACTCCCTGATGACTTCTTCGATGGCTGGATTGTCCAGGAAATGAATCTGGATGCGCCCATTGCGTTCGCGCATGGCCCTGACCATCTCGATGCGCTGGGCCTGCCCCGTTTCGGTGTCCTCGATGGGCGCCAGGATCTTTCGCGTGCCCGGTAGCACGGACTCGATGAGGCCAATGGTTCCGGCCACGTCCAGGTCTTCTGTCACGCCCGTTACGCCGCCTTGTCCGCCCAGCAGGACGTCCGAGTAGCCGTTGACTCCGCAAAAGACCACTGGAGTGTCCTTGAAAAGCTGTTGTCTGTATTTGAGAACGAAATCCAGCGCTGCGTTGTCGGAAGTGATGATGACATCGAAACGTTTTCCCGCGTATTTGCGTTCCAAGGTCTGGATGACGTTTTCAAGGTTCTCTCGCGAGGGGAAGCGTTTCCAGTCCAGGTACTCCACGAAGGGTTCGAAATGCGGGTCAACGCGCCGGAACTCAGAAAAAATGCCGGACAATACTTCGTCCGTCCAAGGGAAACCAGGATGGTAGGAATGAAGTATCAGAACCCTGTCGGAGAGTCCGTTGGCCGCATGCGCGCCAACGGCGGGGAACAACATGACGGCAATCATCGCCGCTATTCTGACTGCTGCGTGCATTCAGGTCTCAGCGCGGTCACGGTTAATTGTATTAAATCATGACACTTATCATAGTTTTATGGATGTTATCCAAAAATACGCCGGTTGTCATTATTGCCCGAAGCAAAATGTTCTTAAGAACAATTGAATCGTACAGAAGGCAATTTGTCATTTTTAGAATGTTTGCATTTTTAGAAGCGGCACGCAACGCACATAGCCAGCAAAGAGTATCTTAAGTAGTTGAATTAAAAGAAATAAAATCTACTGAGACAATGGGCCGCTTTTGGAGCCGCCTTTGCTAACCGGAGAAATTCCTTTTGGAAAGAAATCATCATCCCGGAGACCTTTACATATGATGAAAATCGATCCCAAGCATATCAACCGGCTGGCCCAGGAAGACCTTCCGGCCATGACCCGTTTCCTGCGCGACATGATCCGTATCCCCAGCGAATCCTGCAAGGAGGAGGGCGTCATCCGCCGCATAAAGGCCGAGATGGAGGCCGTGGGCTTCGACCGGGTGGATATCGACCCCATGGGCAACGTGCTGGGCTTCATCGGAACCGGCCCGAGACTGATCGCATTCGACGCCCATGTGGACACCGTTGGCGTGGGCAACCGCTCCAACTGGATGTTCGATCCATTCGACGGCTACGAGGACGACGAGACCATCGGCGGGCGCGGCGCGTCCGACCAGGAAGGCGGCATGGCCTCCATGGTGTACGCGGGCAAGATCCTCAAGGAGACCGGCGTCCCCGAGGGCTTCACCGTGGTCATGGCCGGAACCGTGCAGGAGGAGGACTGCGACGGGCTGTGCTGGCAGTACCTCATCAAGGAGGTGGGGCTCAAACCCGAGTTCGTCTGCTGCACCGAGCCCACCGACGGCGGCATATACCGGGGCCAGCGAGGCCGCATGGAGATCCGTCTGGACGTGAAGGGCGTCTCGGCCCACGGCTCGGCCCCCGAGCGCGGCGACAACGCCATCTTCCGCATGGGCAAGATCCTCGGAGAGCTTGAACAGCTGCACCCGCGCCTGAAGGACGACCCTTTCCTGGGCAAAGGCTCGCTCACCGTGTCGGAAATCTTCTACACCTCGCCCTCGCGCTGCGCCGTGGCCGACGGTTGCTCGGTGTCCATCGACCGCCGCCTCACCCACGGCGAGGACAAGGAGCTGGCCCTCTCCCAGATCCGAGAGCTTCCCTCGGTGAAGGCCGCCGGGGACAAGGCCGTGGTGTCCATGTACACATACGAGGCCCCTTCCTGGACGGGGCTCGTCTACCCCACGGACTGCTACTTCCCAACCTGGGTGCTGCCCGAGGACCACGTGGTTTGCGAGAGCGCGGTGGCCGCCTACAAGGAACTCTTCGGCGAAGCGCCCCGCGTGGACAAGTGGACCTTCTCCACAAACGGCGTGTCCATCATGGGCATGTTCGGCATCCCCGTGGTGGGCTTCGGCCCGGGCAGGGAGAATCAGGCCCACGCCCCCAACGAGAAGACCTGGAAGGCCGACCTGGTCCGTTGCGCGGCCATGTACGCCGGGCTCGTCCACGCCTACGCCGCGAGATAGGGTCATCATGTCCGGACGCCTGGCCGTGGTCGCCATCGGCGGCAACTCGCTCATAAAGCGGGGGGACCTGCGCACCGTGGAGGACCAGTACCGCGCCCTGTGCGAGACCGTGGAGCACATCGCCGAGGTGGCGGCCCAAGGCTGGCGGGTGGTGGTGACCCACGGCAACGGGCCGCAGGTGGGCTTCATCATGCTGCGCTCGGAGATCGCCCGCGAGGTGGCGGGGATGCACATGGTGCCGCTGGTGAGCTGCGTGGCGGACACCCAGGGGGCCATCGGCTGGCAGATTCAGATGGCCATGGACAACGCCCTGGCCGCGCGCGGCCTGCCCGGACGCACGGTCACCGTGGTCACGCAGTCCCTGGTGGATGTGGCGGACCCGGCCTTCGCGGAGCCGGACAAGCCCATCGGGGAGTTCTACACCAAAGGCCAGCTGGGCGAACTGGGGCGCCACCATCCCGAATGGGTCCTCAAGGAGGACGCCGGGCGCGGATGGCGGCGCGTGGTGGCCTCGCCCAAGCCCGTGGATATCCTGGAGCTTGACGCCGTGCGCACCCTCCTGGACGCCGGGTTCAACGTGGTGGCCGGCGGCGGCGGTGGCATCCCCGTGGTGCGCGTGCCCGCCCCGGACTCAGGCTGGGACAGGCCCATGTCCCACGACGCCAAGGCCTCCCGGACCCCAAACACGCAGGAAGGATCCTCCCTCATCCTGGAAGGGGTGGACGCCGTGGTGGACAAGGACCTGGCCTCGGCGCTCCTGGCCTCGAAGCTCGGTGCGGAGCTTCTCGTCATCTCCACCGCCGTGGACCATGTGGCCTTAAACTACGGCACGCCGCTCGAGACGCCGCTCGGCCGCGTGGACCTGACCACCATGAAGGCCCTGCTGGCCGATGGCCATTTCGCCCCCGGCTCCATGGCCCCCAAGATAGCCGCCGCCGTTGACTTCCTCGAGTTCGGCGGCAAGGAAGTGATCATCACCAGACCAGAGAACCTGTACCGCGCCCTGTCGGAAGGCTCGGGCACGCACATCGTACGATAAAGGAGAAACCATGGACGCCGTGCGCGTGAAAGAACTGATCAAGGCCCTGGGACGCCTGAACTTCCCGGGCATGCACAACCAGGACTTCCTGCTCACCTGGGAAAAGTCCGGCGAGGAGATCCAGGCCACCTTCCTGGTCGCAGAGATCCTGCGCGGGCTTCGCGAGCTCAACATCTCCCCCCGCGTGTTCGACTCGGGGCTGGCCGTGTCCATCTTCCGCGACAACTCCACCCGCACCCGCTTCAGCTTCGTCTCCGCAGCCAACCTGCTTGGCCTCACGCCCCAGGACCTGGACGAGGGCAAGTCCCAGATCGCCCACGGCGAAACCGTGCGCGAGACCGCCAACATGGTCTCCTTCATGGCCGAGGTCATCGGCATCCGCGACGACATGTTCATCGGCAAGGGCAACGCCTACATGCGCGAGGTGTCCAAGGCCGTGCGCGAAGGCTTCCAGGAAGGCGTGCTGCCCACCCGGCCCACGCTGGTCAACCTCCAGTGCGACATCGACCATCCCACGCAGGCCATGGCCGACATGCTGCACCTCATCAACCACTTCGGCGGCGTGGAGAACCTCAAGGGCAAGAAGATCGCCATGTCCTGGGCCTACTCGCCTTCCTACGGCAAGCCTCTCTCCGTGCCCCAGGGCGTCATCGGGCTCATGAGCCGCTTCGGCATGGACGTGGCACTGGCCCATCCCAAGGGCTACGACCTCATGCCCGAAACCCTCGAGGTGGCCCGCCGCAACGCCGCGGCCACGGGCGGCAGCTTCAGCGTGTCCAACTCCATGGAGGAGGCCTTCGCGGGCGCTGACATCGTCTACCCCAAGAGCTGGGCGCCCTTCGCCGCCATGGAGGAGCGCACCGGCCTCTATGCCAACAACGACTGGGACGGCATCAAGGCCCTGGAAAAGAAGCTCCTGGCCCAGAACGCCAAGCACAAGAAGTGGGAGTGCGGCGAAAAGCTGATGGCCTCCACCAAAAACGGCGAGGCCCTTTACATGCACTGCCTCCCGGCGGACATCACCGGCGTCTCGTGCAAGGAGGGCGAGGTGGCGGCCTCCGTGTTCGACCGCTACCGCGTGCCTCTCTACCGCCAGGCCGGGTACAAGCCCTTCGTCATCGCCGCCATGATGCTGCTGGCCAAGAAGCGCAACGCCGCGCAGGTGCTTGACGGGATACTGGAAGAGGGAAAGAAAAGGGTGAGGTAAAGAAATAGGGAAGAGCTGGAGTGAAACCCTTTTTGTGAGCAAAAAGGGATTCACTCCGGACCTTCTTCATTCCAGTATAATTATACGGGCTTCGCGGATTTCACCGGCGACGGGGATTTCTGAAGCATCGATGTGGCCAGCTCCGCCCCAGGCGGAGCGAGCGACGACACATCCGGAGCATCCAGATGATCACGCTTACCCTGAACGGCCAGCCCGCATCTTACGACGGCGACCCGTCCCTTCCCCTTCTCACCTGGCTGCGCGAGCACCAGCACATCTTCTCCCCGAAGGACGGCTGTTCGGGACAGGCCGCCTGCGGCGCGTGCCTCGTTGAAATTGACGGCAAGGCAGCCCTGGCCTGCTCCACACCCATGTCCAGGCTCCAGGGCGTAAGCGTGGTCACCATAGAGGGCTTCCCGGAAGCCCTGCGCCGCACGCTCGGCCTGGCTTTCGCGGCCAAGGGGGCGGTGCAGTGCGGATTCTGCACGCCGGGCATCCTCACCCGGACCAAGATCCTCCTCGCCACCAACCCGGACCCCGCCCGCGAGGATGTTGTCCGCGCCCTGCGCTTCCAACTGTGTCGCTGCACGGGATACGTCAAGATCGTGGACGCCGTCCTGGAGGCCGCCCGCGCCCTGCGCGAGGGCACGCCCCCGGTGCTGCCCCTGGACCCTCGCGTGGGCGGCCGCCACGCGAAGCTCTCGGCAGTGGAGAAGGCGCTGGGGCGGTCCCCCTTCACGGGCGACCTGCACTTTCCGGGAATGGTCCACGGGGCGCTCGTCTTTTCCGAGCACCCACGCGCCGTGATCAAATGCATCGACGTCTCCGGGGCCGCCCGCGCGCCGGGGGTCCTGCGCGTCTTCACGGCGCAGGACGTCCCGGGGGAGCGGACCACGGGCATACTGCGGCCCGACTGGCCCGTCATGGCGGCCGCGGGCGAGACAACCCGGTACATCGGCGACGTGATCGCCTCCGTTGCCGCCGGAACCGAAGCCCAGGCCCGCGCCGCCGCGAAGCTGGTCAAGGTCGATTACGAGCCGCTCGATGCCGTCACGGACACGGAAACGGCCTTGCGCGGGCACATCCTCGTGCACGATGGCGGCAACGTGCTCTCGCGCAAGGTCATCCGAAGGGGCGGACCGGTGGAGGAAGCCCTCGCGGCGTCCTACGCGGTGGCACGCGGCGTTTTCACCACCCCGGCCATCGAGCACGGCTTCCTGGAGACCGAATGCGGCGTGGCCATGCCCGAGGACGATGGGGTCCGGGTGTTCAGCCAGACCCAGGGCATCTGGCACGACCGTCACAACATCTCGCGCATCCTGGGTATCGCGCCGGAACTCGTGCGCGTCACCCGCGTGGATGCGGGAGGGGCGTTCGGGGGCAAGGAGGATCTGGCCGCCCAGGGCCACGCGGCCCTCATGGCGTTTCTGCTGAAACGGCCGGTGAAGGTGCGCTTCTCCCGTCCGGACTCCATCCGCTTCCACCCCAAGCGCCACGCCATGCGCATGGAGTACGCCCTGGGCTGCGACCGGCAGGGGCGGCTCACGGCGCTGAAAGCTCGCATCGTGGGGGACACGGGCGCGTACGCGTCGCTCGGCGGGCCGGTCATGGCCCGGGCCGCCAACCACGCCACCGGAGCCTACGACGTGCCCTGCGTGGACGTTGAATCCTTGGCCGTGTTCACCAACAACATTCCGGCCGGGGCCATGCGCGGCTTCGGCGTGAACCAGGTGACCTTCGCCATGGAGAGCCTTGTGGAGGAGTTGTGCGCGCGCGGAGGCTTCGACCCCTGGCAGTTCCGCTACGACAACGCCCTGGACGAGGGAAGGCTCACGGCCAGCGGCCAGCGCCTGGGCGGCGGCATAGGCCTTCGCCGGACGCTCGAAGCGGTGAAGGCCGCATGGAACAACGCCAGGCACGCCGGTCTGGCCTGCGCCATCAAGAACACCGGCATCGGCGGCGGGGTCGTGGAGGAATGCCGCGTGAAGCTCACGGTGCTGCCGGAAGGGCGCGCCCGCCTGGACCACGGCTGGACCGAGATGGGCCAGGGGCTGGACACGGTGGCCGCGCAGATACTTTGTGAATCGGCAGGCCTCAAGGATCTGGCGGGCCTGGAGGTTCGCGCGGACACGGTCTCCGGCGCGCTGGCCGGGTCCACCACGGCCAGCCGGGGCACGTTCCAGCTGGGCCGGGCCGTGATGGACGCCGGGGAACGCCTCCGGCGCGAGCTCAAGGGCGGCGCGACCCTGGAATCCCTGACGGGCCGGGAGTTCGAGGGCCGCTACGTCTGCGACGACACCCAGGCGGACGGCCCCCCCGGCGAGGTGAAAAGCCACTCCGCCTACAGCTTCGCCACGCATCTGGCCATCCTTGACGGGGAGGGCAGGGTGTCGCGTATCGTGGCCGCCCATGACGCCGGGCGCGTTATCAACCCCCTGCTGTGCGAGGGGCAGGTGCAGGGCGGCGTGGCCATGGGCCTTGGATACGCGTTGAGCGAGCGCCTGCCGCTCAAGGACGGGCGGCTCGCCTCGGAGAAGCTGTCGGCCCTGGGCATCCCGAAGATATCGGACGTGCCGGAGATCGAGGTGGTGCTGGTGGAGGGCGCGGACCCCGAAGGACCCTACGGGGCCAAGGGAGTGGGGGAGATAGGCTCCATCCCCACGGCCGCCGCCGTGGCCAACGCTTTCTACCGCTTCGACGGCAAGGCAAGGCGCAGCCTGCCGCTTGAGAAACCCAAAGGAGCAAGCAAGTGACGTTGTACCTGCGCGACGCCCAGTGGCTGGACCCGGCCGATTTCAGCATGAACCGGGTCCACCTGGCCGTGGACGAGGGGCCGTTCGGCAACGCCTCTCCCGTCGACAGCATCCCGCCGGGCGCTAAAACGCTCGACTGCAAGGGCAGGCTCGTCACCCGCTCATTCGCGTGCGGGCATCACCACATCTATTCCGCCCTGGCGCGCGGCATGCCCCCGGCCCCGAAGGCCCCGCGCAACTTCACGGAGATACTGGAATACGTCTGGTGGCGGCTGGACAAATGTCTTGACCGCGACATGATCGAAGCGTCCGCGCAGGCGGCCGCCCTGGCCTGCGCCAAGAACGGCGTCACCTTCGTCATCGACCACCACGCTTCCCCGAACGCCATCCCGGGCAGCCTGGAAACCATCGCCAGGGCCTTCGAGAAGGTGGGGATCGGGCACCTGCTCTGCTACGAGACCAGCGGCCGCGACGGCAAGGACGCCGCCCTTGCCGGGCTCGCCGAGACGGACGCTTACCTCTCCAAGGGCCGCAAGGGCCACGTGGGCCTGCACGCAAGCTTCACCGTGGACGACGAGCTTCTGGAATCGGCCGTGGCCCTGGCCGGAAAGCACGGGGCGGGCATCCACATCCACGCCGCCGAGGACATGGCCGACCAGGAGCTCAGCCTGCGCTACCACGCCAAACGGGTGATCCATCGCCTCAAGGACGCGGGCGTGCTGGACCTTCCCCGCACCATCCTGGCCCACTGCGTCCACCTGGACGAGGAGGAGCGGGCCATGGTGCGCGATTCCACCGCCTGGGTGGTCCAGAACGCCGAGAGCAACCTGAACAACGCCGTGGGTGTGACCGGGTACGCGGATTTCGGGCCGCGCGTGATGCTCGGCACCGACGGCATGCACTCGGACATGCTGCGAAGCGCCCAGGCCGCCTACCTGGTCGGGCAGAAGACCGAAGGCCTTTCTCCGCTCGCCGCGTACCGGCGCTTCCGGGCCGTGCACGCCCACATAGCCGGGACGGGCGCGCCCGGAGACTCAGGCAACAACCTGGTGGTGCTGGACTACGACTCCCCGACCCCGGTGACCAAGGATAACTTCCCCGGCCACTTCGCCTACGGCCTGACCTCGCGCCACGTGAGCGCGGTGGTGGCGCAGGGCAGGGTGATCGTGGAGGACGGCAGGCTCGTGAGCGCCGGCGAGGGGGCGATCCTCTCCTTCGCCCGGGAACAGGCGGAACGCTTGTGGGCGCGCCTGGAGGAGGCGCGGTGACGCGCGTTCTTGTGTCGGGAGGGACCGTGGCCACGGCGGCCGGTTCCTTCAAGGGAGACGTGCTGGCGGAGAACGGCGTCATCCTGGAGATGGGCGAAGGCCTGCCCTCCGGCGGCGCGCGCGTGCTGGACGCCTCGGGGTGCGTGGTCATGCCCGGCGGCGTGGACGTGCACACCCACTTCGGGCTGGACCTGGGTTTCGCCAGGGTGGACGACGGATTCGAACTCGGCACGCGCGCGGCGGCAATGGGCGGCACGACCTGCATCGTCGAGCATCCCGGATTCGGCCCGGACGGATGCGGGCTCATGCATCAGGTTCTGGCCTTCCAGCGGGAGATGGCGGGGCGGTGCTTCGTGGACTACGGCCTGCACGGCGTGGCCCGGAGCGCCGAGGCGGGAGTCCTGGAGGGCGTCGCCGCGCTCGCCGGGGCCGGGTGCCCGTCGCTCAAGGCCTACCTCACCTACGCCGGGCGGGTGGACGAGGCGGGTCTCGCGGCCATCATGGACGCAGCCGCGTCCTCGCCCCAGGCCGTGCTCACGGCGGTGCACTGCGAGGACCACGCGGTGGTGAGCCATCTGTCCTCCAAATTGCGGAAGGCGGGACGGACGGACCCGGCCGCGCATCCGCTTTCGCGCCCCGCCTACGCGGAGGCCCTCGCCGTGCGTGCGGCCTGCGCCATGGCCAGGGCCACGGGGGCCGGTCTCTACGTGGTGCACCTCTCCACCGCCGAGGGCCTGCGCGCCGTCGAGGAGGCGCGTGCCGAAGGCGTCGCCGTCATCGCCGAGACATGTCCGCAGTACCTGCTGCTGGACGAAGCGCTGTATTCAGGGCCGGACGGCCTGGGCTTCGTCATGGCCCCGCCGCTCAGGACCGCCGCCGACCGAGAGGCGCTTTGGCGGGGACTCGCGGACGGGGCAGTGCAGGTCGCGGCCACGGACCACTGCGCCTTTTCTCTAGCCCTCAAGAAAAGGCTCGGAGGGGATGACGTCTTCGCCTGCCCCGGCGGAGCGGCTGGTGTCCAGACCCGGCTGCCGCTCATCTATACCTGCGGGGTGGAGGCCGGGAGGCTTACGCTTGAACGCTTCGTGGAGGTCTGCTGCACGGCCCCGGCGCGCATCATGGGCCTTACGAAAAAGGGACGCCTGGAACCGGGCATGGACGCCGACGTGGCCGTACTCGATCCGTCGCGGCGGTTGGTGATCGGAGCCGATATCCTCGGCCACGGCGTCGATTTCACCCCGTTTGCGGGCATGGAGGCCGCCGGGTGGCCGCGCCACGTCCTCTCGCGGGGGCTTGCCGCTGTCACGGACGCCGCTTTCACGGGCGAACCGGGCTGGGGCCGGTTCGTCCACAGGGTTTTGGAGAGAGCATGAAACGACCCGACCTTTTCCATCCCGCCGGACCGGAAACACTTCTCCAAATGATATTGGACGGGCTTCCACGCGGGGAAGTCTTCGGCATCGCCAGGAGCCTCTTCTTCACGCCCGATCCGTCAGATCCCTTCCGGTCGGGCCGCTACGGCAGGCTCCTGGAGACGCCGCTCGGCGTGGCGGCCGGGCCGCACTCCCAGATGGCGCAGAACATCGTGAGCGCCTGGCTGTGCGGCGCGCGCTTCATCGAGCTCAAGACCGTGCAGGCGCTGGACGAGCTGGAGGTGACAAAGCCTTGCATCGAGGCCTCCGACGAGGGCTACAACTGCGAGTGGTCCCAGGAACTCAGGCTGGAGGAGTCCTTCGGGCAGTACCTCTCGGCCATGGCGCTCATCCACGTGCTTCGCCACGCCCTGGGACACCCTGAGAATCAGCCGGGTCAGGGGCCGGGCTTCATCCTGAACATGAGCGCGGGCTACGACCTGAAGGGCGTCAAAAGCCCCCCCATGACCCGCTTCCTGGACCGCATGGCCTCCTGTCCGGAGGAGGTGCGAGAACTGCGCGGCCTGCTGTCGCCCCTGTACCCCGCTCTTGAAGGGATGAGCCTGCCGGATTTCGTATCCGACAACCTGACGCTCTCCACCATGCACGGCTGCCCGCCGGACGAGATCGAACGCATCGCCCGGCATTTCCTGGAGGACCGGCGGGTTCATGCGTGCGTGAAGCTCAACCCCACGCTTCTTGGCCCCGAGGCCGTGCGCTCCATCCTGAACGGCCGCCTGGGCTACGCCGCCGAGGTCCCGGACGAGGCCTTCGGGCACGACCTCAAGTACCCTCAGGCGGTGGAGCTCATAGCCTCCCTGCGTGAGTGCGCCCGCAAGGCCGGGCGGCATTTCGGGGTGAAGCTCACCAACACGCTGGAGGTGGTCAACCGGGGCAACCTGCCCCCTGGCGAGAGGATGCTCTACCTCTCCGGGCGCGCCCTGCACCCGCTCAGCGTAAGCCTCGCGGCCAGGCTGCGCGAGACTTTCGGGCCCGAGCTAGACATTTCCTTCTGCGCGGGCGTGGACGCCTTGAACGTGGCCAGGGTGGCCGGGGCGGGGCTTACACCTGTCACGCTCTGCACGGAGCTTTTGAAACCCGGCGGCTACGGACGCCTGCGCCAGTGCGTGGAGGCCCTGCGCGAGGCCGCTCCAACGGACTTGGCCGCCTACGCCGCCGGAACAGTGGACGACCCGCGCTACCGCAAGGACGCCAAACCTAGCCCGTCGGTCAAGACGCCACGCCCTCTGCCCATGTTCGATTGCGCCGCCGCGCCCTGCATGGATGCCTGCGCCGCGGGGCAGGACATCCCCGGATACCTCTCCCATGCTGCCGATGGGCGCTTCGACCTGTCCCTGGCCGTCATCCGCGAAACCAACCCATTTCCGCATCTGCTGGGCCGTTCCTGCGACCGGCTATGCCGGACGCGATGCACCCGCATGGACTACGACCGGCCGCTTCGCATCCGCGAGGTGAAGCTCCAGGCCGCCAGGACGGGAGGCGCTTCGCTGCCCGGAACCGGGCGCGCGGGTACCGCCTTGAGCGCCTCGGTGAAGGGAGCGGGCGTTGAGGGGCTGGCCTGCGCGTATTTCCTGGCCAGGGCGGGCGTTGCGGTCACTGCTTACGGTCCGGCTCCCGGCGCGGACGGCAGGCTCCTGGCGGGCGAATCCGGCGTGGCGGACCTGGCCTCCATTCTCGCCATGGGCGTCCGGCTGGGCGACGGAGACGCTCCCGCCGGTGCGATCGAAGCCATGACCCCGGCGAGCGGACCGGCAGGACTCCCGTCGGCAGTCAGGCGCGGCAGGAGGCGGGCCGAGGCTTTTCTGGCCTCCAGTCTCGACGCGCTCGCTCCAGCTGCCGCCCAGGGTGCGCCGCTTCCCGGTCTGCAGGAGCTTTTTGCGGCAAAGGCCCGGCGGGATTACGGCCCGGACCGCGTTGACTCGGCGGACGCGGCCCGGATTGAATCCGCCCGCTGCCTGCGGTGCGGCGAGGTCTGCAACGTCTGCGTCACGGTCTGCCCGAACCGGGCCAACATGGCCATCCCCTGGAAGCTGGCGGGCCGCCCCGGTTCGATTCCGGTCCAGCGCGCCGTCAGGACGCCGGACGGCGTCCGGGTGGAGACATCGGGACGCGAGGGCGCGTCCCAGCTCTTCCAGATCGTCAACGTGGCCGATTTCTGCAACGAGTGCGGCAACTGCGCCTCGTTCTGCCCCTCGGCGGGAGCCCCCCACAGGGACAAGTTCCGGCTGCATCTCCACCGCGCGAGCTTCGAATCCGCCGGGCAGGGGGCCTGGTTTTCAGAGCCCGGCCGCATGGAGGCCTCGCTCGGAGGCGAGCGCATGGCCGTTCGCTCCTGCGCGGAGCAGAGCGGTTCGGCGCGCGCGGCCGTCGTGGTGGAATCTCCCCGGTTTTCGGCGATTCTCGACGCCTCGACCCTCGAGGCGGTTTCGGTGACGCTCGCTCCGGGGGTGGAAGAGGCATCCCTGGCTCTGGCGGCCCGGGCCGGGTTGCTGTATAATCCCCTTTCGGACGTCGTGGCGGTCTTCTGGAAGTGAGCATGCCGTTGTTCATTCGCATCGTGATCCGGGGTGCTGGCGATTTGGCCACCGGCGTGGCCCTGCGCCTGTACCGGTCCGGCTTGCGCTCCATCGTGATGCTTGAGCGCGAAGACCCCCTGGCCGTGCGGAGGAAAGTCTCTTTCAGCGAGGCGGCCCGGCTTGGACGCCATGCCGTGGAGGGGGTGGAGGCATGGCGGGCCGCAAGCTCGCAGGAAGCGCGCGCCATCCTGTCCGGAGGCGGGATTCCCGTGATGGTCGATCCCCTGGCCTCGTCCGTGGCGAAGCTCAGGCCCCATGTGCTGGTGGACGCAGTCATGGCCAAGCGCAATCTGGGCACGTCCAAGGGCGACGCTCAGCTGGTGATAGGACTGGGCCCTGGCTTCACCGCCGGGCAGGACTGCCACAGGGTGGTGGAGACGCACAGGGGGCACGGGCTGGGCCGGGTCATCTCCGGCGGCCGGGCGCTCCCGAACACCGGCGTGCCGAACCCGGTGATGGGTTTCGCCGCCGAGCGGGTCCTGCGCGCCCCGGCGGAGGGCTTCTTCGAGACATCCCTGGACATCGGAGACCGCGTGGCCCAGGGCCAGACGGTGGGATTCGTGGACGGAACTCCGGTCGTCACCCCCATTCCCGGCGTGCTGCGCGGCCTGCTCCCCCACATGACCCGCGTCCTGGCCGGGCTCAAGGTTGGCGACGTGGACCCGAGGGACGACCCGTCCTGCTGCTCGCTGGTCTCGGACAAGGCCCTGGCCGTTGGCGGGGGCGTTCTCGAGGCGATACTTGAACGATTCAACGCGAGGCCGGATTCAGGCCGGTCCGAGGAGGCCCCAGAGTGGCCATAGGCGAAGCAGCCAGAAGAGTGGACGGCCCGGCCAAGGTGACGGGCCGCGCGCGCTACACGGACGACACCGCCATGCCCGGCATGCGCCACGCCCGTTTCGTGCGTTCTGAAGCGGCCCACGCGAAGGTCGCGTCTATCGACGTGTCCAGGGCCCTGGCCCTGCCTGGAGTCGAGGCGGTTTTCACACACGAGGACGTGCCGGACACGCTTTTCCCCACCGCCGGGCATCCCTGGCATCTGGACCCCGGCCACCGCGACGTGGCGGACAAGCTCCTGCTCACCTCCCACGCCCGCTTCCACGGCGACGAGATAGCCGTGGTGGTCGCGCGCGACGAGCTCACGGCGGACAGGGCCGCGGCGCTGGTGGAGGTCCGCTACGAGGAGCTGCCCGTGGTGCTGACCCCGGCCCAGGCCCTGGCCGAGGGGGCTCCCGCGCTGCATCCTGGCGGGAACCTCGTGAAGAGCCACTCCTTCGCCTGCGGCGGCGACCCCGAGGCGCTCATCGCCCAGGCGGACGTGTTGGTTGGCGGCGGCTACCGCACCCCTGTCGTGCAGCACTGCCACCTGGAGAACCACACCGCCTACGCCTGGATGGAGGACGACAAGCGCATCACCATCGTCTCCTCCACGCAGATCCCCCACATCTGCCGGCGGATCGTGGCCCAGGCGCTAGGCATCCCATGGAGCCGGGTGCGCGTGATCAAGCCCTGCGTGGGCGGCGGCTTCGGGGCCAAGCAGGACGTGGTGATCGAGCCCATCGTGGCCTTCCTGGCCATGAAGCTCGGCGGAAGGCCCGTGCGGATGTCCCTGCCGCGCGAGGAGTGCATGCAGGGCACGCGCACCCGCCACGCCTTCGAGATGGAAGGGCGCATGGGCGTCACGAAGGAAGGGCGCATCACGGCGGTCAGCCTGGAGGTTTACTCCAACACCGGGGCGTACGCCTCCCACGGCCACTCCATCGCCTCCGCCGGGGGCGCCAAGTGCCCCTCGCTCTACCCACGCGCGGCCTTCGGCTTCAAGGCGTCCACGGTTTACACCAACCTTCCCGTAGCCGGGGCCATGCGCGGCTACGGCTCGCCGCAAGTGCATTTCGCCCTGGACTGCATGGCCGAACAGGCCGCGCGCGAGCTGGGCATGGATCCCATCGAGTTCAGGCTCAAAAACGTGGGACTTCCCGGCGAGGTCAATCCGCTCAACAAGCGCGTCATAACCACCCACGGCATCGCCCAATGCCTGGAGAGGGGAAGGGCGCTTTTCGGCTGGGACGAAAAACGCGCAGCCACGCGAACGCGAACCGGCCCCGTGCGCCGGGGGATCGGCGTGGCCTGCTTCAGCTTCAACACCGGGGTCTATCCCGTATCCCCTGAATTGTCCGGGGCGAGGGTGCTGCTCAACCAGGACGGCACGGTGCAGCTCATGGCCGGGGCCACCGAGATCGGCCAGGGCGCGGACACGGTCTTCGCCCAGATGGCCGCCCAGGTGCTCGGCATCCCGCTTGCCCACGTGAACGTGGTCTCCACCCAGGACACCGACGTCACCCCCTTCGATCCGGGCGCGTACGCCTCCCGCCAGACCTTCACCGCCGCCCCGGCGGTCAAGGGGGCGGCTGAACAACTCAAGGCGCGCATCCTGGAACACGCCGCCCTCATGGCCGGATGCTCCGCCCCGGATCTGGACATCCGCGACGCCGTGGTCTTCAAGGGCGGAGAGGCCGTCGCCTCCATGGAGGAGGTGGCCATGGACGCCTTCTACGACAAGGACCGGGGCAGCCAGCTCTCGGGCGAATGCTCGCACAAGACGCGGGCCAATCCGCCGTCCTTCGGCTGCACCTTCGTCGAGGTGGAGGTGGACGTCCCCCTGTGCCGCGCCAGGGTGATTGAGATGCTCAACGTCCACGACGCGGGCGTCATCATGAACCCCAGGCTGGCCGAGGGGCAGGTTCAGGGCGGCATGGCCATGGGCGTGGGCTGGGCGCTCTCGGAGGAGATGCTCATCGACCAGCGCACCGGGCGCGTGCTCAACAACAACCTTCTCGACTACAAGCTGCCCACCTGCATGGACCTGCCGGACCTGCGCGCCTCCTTCGTGGAGACGGACGAGCCGAGTTCCGCCTTCGGCAACAAATCGCTGGGCGAGCCGCCGCTGCTGTCGCCCGCGCCCGCCATCCGCAACGCGGTGTGGGACGCCACGGGCGTCAGGATCGACGAGATTCCAATGAACCCGAAGGTGCTGTTCAGGCACTTCAAGGCGGCGGGGCTGATATGACCCAGACAACGCAAAGGAGCGGACGCCATGTTCGCGGTTGAGAAATACGTGAAGGCCGCGAGCGTGGCGGACGCCGTCCGGCTGCTCGCGGAGGACCCCTTCGCCATCCCCGTGGCGGGCGGCACGGACGTGCTGGTCAAGCTGCGCGATGGCCACCGGCAGTACGCCAACCTGGTGGACATCCACGGCCTGGGAGAATTGAAGGCCATTAAGCTTGAGCCGGACGGAACGCTCTGCGTGGGGGCCGGAGCGACCTTCACCGATATCATCGAATCCCCGCTGGTCGCGGCCCACGCGCCCGTGCTGGCCGAAGGGGCGTCCTGGGTGGCAGGGCCGCAGATCCGCAACGTAGGCACGGTCGGCGGCAACATCTGCAACGGCTCGGTCTGCGCGGACTCCGTGCCGCCGCTTTTGGTGCTGGACGCGGAGATCGAACTTGAGGGGCCGGATGGAACGCGACGCATCCCCCTGCGCGGCTTCCATTCCGGGCCGGGCAAGGTCAGGCGCGGCAACGCGGAGATACTCACCCGCGTGCTCGTCCCGCCAAGGCCTGCCGGGAGCTTCGGCGCGGCCAGCATCAAGTACGCCATGCGCCGGGCCATGGACATCACCACGCTGGGCTGCTCGGCGGCGGTGCTCCTGGACGGGGGGCGGTTCGCCTGGATAAGGCTCGCCTTCTCGGTGGCCGCGCCCACGCCGGTGCGCTGCCCGAATGCCGAAGGGGCGGCTCAAGGGAAGGGCGTGACGGAGGAAACGATAGCGGCCGTGCGGGACGCCGTGTCCGGGGACATCATGCCCCGCGACTCCTGGCGCGCCCCTGCGGACCTGCGCAACCATCTGGCCGGGGAGTTGGCCGCCAGGGCCATAACCAAGGCCGTGGAGCGCGCCGGAGGGATTATCGCATGAACGTGAGCATCACGGTGACGGTCAACGGGCAAGCGGTGGAAGCGATCATCCATCCCGGCATGTCGCTTCTGGACTTCCTGCGCGAGGAGGGCCTCACCGGAGTCAAACAGGGCTGCGGCGTGGGCGAGTGCGGGGCCTGCACCGTGCTGGTGGACGGCGTGGCGGTGGACTCCTGCCTGTTCCTGGCGGTGTGGGCCGACGGCAAGGCCGTGCGCACCATCGAGGGCGAGGCGCGCGGCAACGCGCTCTCCCCGATGCAGGAGGCCTATCTTGAGGCCGGGGCCGTGCAGTGCGGCTTCTGCACGCCGGGGCTCGTGATGGCCTCCACGGCGTTCATAGAGAAGCACAAGGGCAAGCCCGTCAGCCGGGAAGACATCCGGCGCGGCCATGCCGGAAACCTGTGCCGCTGCACCGGCTACACAACCATCGTGGACGCGGTGGAGCGCTGCCTGAAGGATGGCTGAGGCTGTTTTCCCCCGTTTGTGAATCTTGCCAGGAGAGGCTGCCTCGCATACCTTGGCCCGAATTCATACCAAAAGGAGACCACGGAGCATGATCGGAAACACCTTCAGGACGCTGGCCCTCGCGTTGGCGGCAGTCTTCGGGCTGGCCTCGCTGGCCGCGGCCGGGACCCCCGTCAAGTTCACCCTGGACTGGAAGTTCGAGGGCCCCGCCGCCCCCTACCTGATCGCCGACGCCAAGGGCTGGTTCAAGGAAGCCGGGCTGGACGTGACCATCGACTCCGGCAACGGCTCCTCCGGCGCGGTGAACCGCGTGGCCACCGGCGCGTACGACATCGGCTTCGCTGACATCAACTCCCTCATCGAGTTCAACGCCCAGAACCCGGACAAGGCCCTCAAGGCCGTGTTCATGGTCTACGACTACCCGCCGTTCGCCATCTTCTCGCTGAAGAAGTCGGGCATCGCCAAACCCGCCGACCTGGCCGGCAAGACCCTGGGCGCGCCCATCTTCGACGCCCCCCGCAAGACCTTCCCCGCCTTCTGCCAGGCCGTGAAGCTCGACCCCGCGTCGGTGAAGTGGCAGACCATGGACCCGCCGCTTCGCGAGCCCATGCTCATCCGGGGCGACGTGAACGCCATCTCCGGCTTCTACTTCACGAGCCTTCTCAACCTGGAGAAAGCCGGGGTGAAGGCCGAGGACCTCAACATCTTCAAGTACCCCGACTTCGGCGTGAAGCTCTACGGCAACGCCATCGTCATAAGCCCCGAGATGGCCAAGAAGCCCGAGCAGGTGAAAGCCTTCCTCAAGGCCGTGGCCAAGGGCTGGAAGGAGGCCATCGCCGACCCCAAGGCCGCGGTGGAGTACGTGAAGAAGCGCGACGGCCTCATCGACGCGGACCTGGAAGTCAAGCGCCTCAAGCTGTGCGTGGACATGTGCATCGCCACCCCGGACGTGAAGGCCAACGGCATGGGGCCCGTGGACCCGGCCCGCATGGACGCCGCCATCAAGGAGGCCGCCGCCTCCTTCGGCCTCAAGAGCGAGCCCAAGGCTGCGGACGTGTTCGATTCGTCCTTCATGCCCGCCAAGGAAGACCGCAAGGTCTTCTAGCAAACAGTCCCTTGCCTGCAACGCGACCAACCGCCGCGCCGTCCCCGTCCGGGGCGGCGCGGCCTTCATGACAAGCGGAGCCTATTTCGTGCATGGCGGATTCGTTGAACTTCATGGCGTAGACCTCTCCTACGACCCGGACGGCAGCGTCCTGGCCGTTCGCGGGCTGGATCTGTCCATCGGCGAGGGCGAGTTCATCGCCGTGGTAGGGCCTTCCGGCTGCGGCAAGTCGACGCTGCTCAAGCTGGTGACGGGCCTTCGCCCGCCCACGCGCGGCTCCGTGACCGTGGAGGGCAGGACGGTTTCCGGCACGCTGCCTTTCGTTGGCATGGCCTTCCAGAACGCAACGCTGCTGCCCTGGCGGAGGCTCCTGGACAACGTCATGCTCCCGCTGGAGATCGTCCAGCCTCACCGCTCGAAGCTGCGCTCCGAGCGCGCCCGCTACGAGGAGCGCGCCCGCGAGCTACTGCGCACCGTGGGCCTCAAGAACCACGAGGACAAATACCCCTGGCAGCTCTCCGGCGGCATGCAGCAGCGGGCCAGCCTTTGCCGGGCGCTCATCCACGAACCCAGGCTCCTCATGCTGGACGAGCCCTTCGGGGCGCTGGACGCCTTCACCCGCGAAGAGCTGTGGTGCGTGCTGCGGGACCTCTGGGAGGCCAACCCTTTCACGGTGGTGCTGGTCACGCACGACCTGCGTGAATCTGTGTTCCTGGCGGACACCGTGCACGTGATGAGCAGGCGTCCCGGCCGCATCGTCCACACCCGCAAGGTGGACCTGCCGAGGCCCAGGAGCCTCGACCGCTGCTACGACAAGGAATTCGTGGACATCGTGCACGAGCTGCGCGACCAGATAGAGGCCGTGCGCTGCGCGCCCGGCGACAAGGAGTGCGTGCCGTGCCGGTGAGCCGCAATACGCTGGAATCATTGTCGCCGTGGCTGGTCACCCTGGGGCTCTTCGTCCTGTGGGAGCTGGTGGTGCGGGTGGGGAACATCCCCAGCTACATACTGCCCACGCCCAGCCAGTCCATCGTGGAAGGCTGGAACTACAAGGGGCCCATCCTCGAACACGCCCTCCAGACCCTCTACACCACGTCGGCCGGTTTCGCCCTGGCCGTCGTTTTCGGGATGTTCCTGGGCGTGGCCGTGGGGGCCTCCAAGGTCGTTTACCGGGCGCTCTATCCAGTGCTGGTGGGGTTCAACTCCGTGCCCAAGGTGGCTCTGGTGCCAATCCTGGTCATCTGGTTCGGCATCGGCGCGGTGCCAGCCATCATCACGGCATTTCTCATCTCCTTCTTCCCCGTGGTGGTGAACGTGGCCACGGGCCTGGCCACGCTTGAGCCGGAGCTCGAGGACGTGCTTCGCGTGCTCGGGGCCACCAAGGTGGACGTGCTGGTGAAGGTGGGCATCCCCAGGTCCCTGCCGTTCTTCTTCGCATCGCTCAAGATAGCGGTGACGCTCGCCTTCGTGGGCTCGGTCATCTCCGAGACGGTGGCCTCCAACGCGGGCATCGGCTATCTGATGATGTCGGCCAGCTCCAAGTTCAACGTGCCGCTGGTGTTCGCCGGGCTCATGGTGATCGCGGCAATGGGTGTTGGCATGTACGAGTTCTTCGCTATGCTGGAACGCCGCTTCACGGCCTGGGCGCACCGGGGCTAAGACAGCGCCGTGCAACCCCTGAAGGACCTTCTGCTGCCGGGCGAAAGGGTCGTCTCCTTCGTGGGGGCGGGCGGCAAGACCACCTTCATCTACACCCTGGCCCGCCAGCTCTCCGGCTGGGGCGCCAGGGTGCTCGTCACCACCACCACGAAAATGTATCCCCCCTCCCGCAACTTCATGCTGCTGGGATCAGGCCGCGTTCCTCCGTACAGGCATCTGACCGTGGGCCATGAAGTGGACCCGGAGAGCGGCAAGCTTCTTGGCGTTGGCCCGGACGAAATACCGGGGCTGATGGAGCGATTCCGGGCCGATTACGTCCTTGTGGAGGCCGACGGCGCGGCCGGGCGGCCTGTGAAGGCTCCCGAGGAGCATGAGCCTGTTGTCCCCGCCTGCTCCGGCTTGGTGATAGGGGTTATGGGGCTTGACTGCCTGGGGATGGCCGCGGACGAGGCAACCGTGTTCAGGCTTGAGGCGTTCCTTGGGCTGACCGGCATGGAGAAGGGCGGCCGGATCGGGCCTGAACATCTGGTCGCGCTTGCCGCCCACCCCGGGGGACTGTTCAAGGGCGCTCCTGGCGATGCCAGGAAGCTGGCCTTCCATAACAAGGCCGACCTGCATCCCCGAGCCGGGCGGCTGCTGGGCTCGGCCATGCTCGGCTGGTTCATCGACGCCGGGTAGCGCCGTCCTGCATGCGCCGCGCGAGTCCGGTCAGCGCCGCGTAGTCCTCGGGCGTGTCCACGTCCGTCAGCACCGCCGGATCGTCCACTTCCAGATAGTCCACGGGCGCGTCCGTCCCGGCCAGCAGCGGCCTGGCCCCCGTGTCGCCAGTCAGGGAGAGCGCCCTGGCGAACATCTCCCTTGGAATCACCACCGGATTGCCCCTCATCCCGGCATGAACCGGGACCAGGAAGCGTCCCGGCCTGAAGGCTCCGGCCAGTTCCAGCACCAGTCCGGGCGTGACCAGGGGCATGTCGCCGAGAAGGACCACGGCCCCGGCCACTCCGGCCGGAAGGGCGAGGATGCCAGCCGCCAGGGAGCGCGACTGCGCCGGCTTCCCCGCCGGGGCGGGTACGCGCGTCATGCCGGGTGGGAGCGCGACAGCCTCCGGCCCGCCGACGAGAATGGCCGTGTCCAGGGCGGCCGCCGCCAGGAGGGCGCGCTCCAGAAGGGGGCTGCCCATCCAGTCCAGCGCCAGCTTTACCCGGCCCATGCGGCGGGAAAGCCCGGCCGCCAGCACCACCGCCGCCAGGGTCGTATTCATGCTTTCGGGGTCTCCTTGATCCGGCAAACACCCGCCATGGGATTGCGTCCCCCGTAAAAAAACATATCGGTATCGTTACGTCATTGACATCATTTAGCGAAATATTCCATTTTGATGAACGCCCATCCGCCTCCAGGCGGGAGAAAAGGAGACCATCCGCATGGCCATTGAATTCGACCAGGAACTCGCCCTCCTGCGCTACGACACCCTGAGCATGTTCCAAGCCGTGCGCGGGTCGGTGGACAAGGCCCTGCAGGCCTTGAAGCTTCGCGACGGGGCCCTCTCCCAGGAGGTCATGGACGCCGACGAGGACATCGATATCCGTGAATGCCGCACCGAAGCCCAGAGCCTGAGGCTTCTGGCCCTCAAACAGCCTGTGGCCAGAGACCTGAGAAACATCATCGCCACCATGCGCATCGCCTCCAACCTGGAAAGGATCGGGGACGAGGCCGTCAACATCGTGGACCGCAACGTCATCCTCCTGGAGCGCCAGCCCATAGAGAGCGTTGAGGGCCTCTGGGAGATGGGCGGGCTCGCCCTGGACATATTCGACAAGGCCGCACACGCCTACGCCGAAGGCTCCATCGACCTCTGCGACGAGGTGCGATCGTCCGTTCTGCGATCGAGCGCCCTGCACAGCAAGGTTTTCAAAGAGCTCACCGAGATCATGATCCGCCACTCCGCCTCGGTTGAGCAGGCGGAGCAGATGGCCTTCATATCATACAGCCTCAAGCGCATCTGCGACCGCTGCTCCAACATCTCAGAGAGCGTCATCTTCATCGTCCAGGGCGTGGACGTGAAGCACAAGGCCTGCCTCGGGGCGCGTTAGCCGCGCGTCCTAAGCGCGTGCGGATGCCACGCCCAGGAACAATCATGATGGCGCGAGGCGCAACAGCCTGTAGCCACTGGTTGCGGTTGCGGCCATGTCCGGGCTTTCAAGGTCGCGGCGCCAGAGCCGGGAATCCGTCGCTGACGGCGGGGCTCCCGGCATTCAGGCGCTAGGCTCTGCCAGGACATAACCTCTCCGGCGTCTTGAGCGAAATGGCCTTCTCCGGGCACATCTCCTGGCAGCAGTAGCAGGCGATGCACGCTTCCGCGTCCACCATTGGAAGCTGGCCCTCCATGGTCAAGGCGCCTGCCGGGCACAGCTCCACGCAGGCGCCGCAGGCCGTGCACAGGGCCGGGTCCGCCTCCGGCCGGCTGGCGGCGCGCTCGTCCAACAGCCTTTGGATGTGGGACAGATGTTTGAGCGCGTCCTCGCCCAGCGGCGGGTACTTGAAATCCGCGATCTGGAAGAAATCTCCCTCCAGGCGTATCGACTCCTCCGAGAAGTCCCCGAGACCAAGCTCCCCGGCGCGGGTGAGAAACCGCAACTGCTCGGGATCTATGCCCATCATGCGCGCCATTACCGCGTCCAGGGCCACCGCATCATCCGACGCCAGGACGCGGCCGATCCAGCGCAGCTCCGTGGAGGCAGGGCCGTTGCCCTGCATGCCGAGCACCGCGTCCATGATGACAAGGTCCGGCACGCGCAGCCTGAAGACGTCCACGATGAGCTCATGGAAGCGGGTTTGCCCGCCGGAGAGCTTGTGGAGCTTGGCCTTCTGCGCGCCGGGGAGGATGCCGTAGCTGTTCTTGATGGCGCCCGTGATGCCCGTGAGGCCGTGGGTCTTGAACTTGGGCAGGGAGATGAACACGCCGGCGTCCAGGATGTCCCGCGAGACGCTCAGAGTCCCGCCGTATTCCTGGGCGAAGGGGACGTCGGACGCGTCCGTGCCGATGTTGCGATAGTGCCCGCGCGAGGCGGGGATCAGTCCGCAGCGTTCGAAGCTCTTCTCGTTGGCCCCGTAGCCCATGAGGCCGGGGTTGTCGCCCACGATGATGGAAGAGGGGTTTTCCGCCTCCACTCGGCGCACGACGGCCTCCAGGATGGCCGGATGGGTGGTTACGGCCTCCTCGGGGCGGGCCGGGCGCAGGACGTTGGGCTTGATGAGCACCTTTCTGCCCTTGATGACCTGGGGGAACAGCTCGAAGGCGCGGTCGACGGCCGCCTGGCATTCCTGGTAGTCCGCTGGGTGTATCATGACCGTGGACATCTGGCGCTCCTTGGTTGCCTGCATGTTTTGATTTCTGTTCGGACGATCGCCTTGACGTCAGCCTTCCAGCCCGTATTCCTTGATCTTCCGATACAGCGTCGCAAGGCTTATTCCAAGAGCCTGGGCCGTGGTTCTTTTGCCCTTGAGGCTGGAACCGAACCGGGCGAGGCCCGCCGCGATGGCTTTCTTCTCCATCGCGGCCAGGGTCATGAGCGGCTCCAGTGCCGTCTCCGTGTCCTGGGCACTCTCGATACGCCCAGTCTTCTCTCCCAGGGCCTGCCTGATCTTGGGAGGCAGAAGCCCCTCGTGCGGCGCGCCGCCCGGCGCAAGCATGTTCACCAGAAACTCCATGGCGTTCTCGAACTCGCGCACGTTTCCTGGCCAAGGGTACGCCTTGAGGGCCGCCAGGAAGGCCGCGTCCGGCTGCGGCACATCCTTGCCGAAGAGTTCTCCGTATCGCTTGAGGAAATGCCGGGCCAGCTCCTCCACGTCCCCGGGCCGGTCGCGCAGGGGGGGCGTCTCGAGGGGGACGACGTTCAGGCGGTAGTAGAGGTCTTCGCGGAAGCGGCCCTGGGCTATCAGGTCCGAGAGGTCCTCGTTGGTGGCGGCGATGATCCGGATGTCCAGCTCAAGCAGGCGGTTGGAGCCAAGCCGTGTGAAGTTCCGCTCCTGGAGAACGCGCAGGAGCTTCACCTGAAGGTAGAGGGGCAGCGCGCCGATCTCGTCCAGGAAGAGCACGCCGGTGTTGGCCAGCTCGAACTTGCCCATGCGGCCCTTGGAGCTGGCTCCGGTGAAGGCTCCGGCGGCGTATCCGAAAAGCTCGCTCTCGATGAGCGTGTCCGGTATGGCCCCGCAGTTGACGGCTATGAAGGGCTTGCCCTTGCGGGGCGAGAGGCGGTGGATGGCGCGGGCCACCAGCTCCTTGCCGGTGCCGGATTCTCCCGTGACGAGAACGGTGGAGGTGGAGGCGGCCACCTGGGCGATCTGGTCCTTGAGGCGCTTCATTGCCGGGGAACGGCCCATGATGGCGTCCAGGCCCGGCGGCGAGGAGGCGTCCTCGGCGGCGGACATGCGCCCTGCCACCCTGGTCAGCGGCTCGAACACGAGTACCTTGGAGAAGTGCGGGTCCCGGCCCTTGAGGGCGGCCAGCTGCCCCAGCAGCGGAAACCTGCGTCCGGAAACGGCGACCTCGAATGCGTCCAGGTCGGAGAACCCCTCGCTTGTCCGGCGCACGTCCAGGCCGGGGGCGGGCTTGTCCGCCGGTATAGCCAATTCGCGCCGGGCGAAGGCGTTCAGGTAGCTGACGCCGCCCTTGTCGTTGAAGACGATCACCCCCCGATTGTCCATATCCACGATCTGGAGCATGAGGTCCAGGAATTCCGAAGCCTTGGCCATGCGGCGGTGGTCTGAGAGCTTGCGGCCGATGGCCTCGGCCATCTGGGCCACGAAATCGGTGTAGGTGTCGCGGTTGGCCAGGACGCGTTCACGCTCGGCCTGCGTGAAGCAGACCAGTCCGATGACCCCTGCCACGTCCTGTCCGTCCACGATGGGCGTGCACAGAGACAGCGTCTCCCGGCAGACTTCCCGCTTCCGGCATCGGCGGCACAGGGGATGCTCGCGGGGAGTCTCGAGCAGAATCGTCTGCCGTGTCCGCATGACATGACGATAGACCTCGCCTTCGTCGATGATGCTCTTCCCCACGCCGGCCGCGTAATGTCCCGTGCCGGCTATACGGATATAACCGACATCCACGACTTCAACATCGATTCCCGTTACGGTGGCTATGACCTGGGTATACCGGGTGATAGCTTCCTTTATCTGGTCCAGCATCGTGTTCTCAATATGAGAGGTTTCACGGAATGAGAAGAAGCATCGATTTCGATGAATCATCTCTTCTCAAAATAAGAAATGAAGGGCGGATTGTCCAATAATTCCTGAAAAAGTCTCTGTAACGGTGTATTTGGGTAATATTCAATTATGCCGCTGTATTGCTGGTCGGGATGATTGCCGGGCAGAAACCGGGGAAAACCAGCCGGAGCTTTGGGCCATTTGTCCCGATAGCTATTGCGCACGGCATGGGCCTTGCTCGGTGCCTGATCATGTCAAACCCCATGCTGTATTGTCCGGCCTGCGATTCTCTCCATGACCCCGCGTCAGGACTTTTTTCATGTCCTGGCACCGGAGACGGTCGGGAGCATATCCTCGACCTGCGTCTCGACCCGGGCCGGGAACTGCCCGGAGAAATCCTGAAGCATTGGGCGAATCATGGCTCGGACCCCCTCCTGGCATTCGCGCCGCTCGGCGCCACCTGCCCGCTCGCTGGCGAGACCACGTACGCAGGGCTTGTCCGGTCGCTCCAGGACGGGCTGGACCGTCATGAGGGACGCCGCCTGGCCGTTTCCCCCCTGGTGGACACCCCGGAGTTGGCCGGAGCAATTGGCCACGCGGGACGTCTGGCACTGAAGGACGAGACCGGCCAGCCCGGCGGGTCCCACAAGGCGCGCCATCTGGCCGGGACCATGCTCTATCTTGAAGCGCTCCGTCGCGATGGCCCCAGACGCCCCCTGGCCATTTCCAGTTGCGGCAACGCCGCCCTGGCGGCCGCATGCGTTGCCCGGGCGTCGGGGTACGAGCTGACCGCCTTCGTGCCCGGGGACGTCCATCCGGAGGTGGCGGCAATGCTTTCCGAGCGCGGCGCCAGGGTTTCGGTTACGCCAAGGCTTTCCACCGGCGTCGGCGACCCGTGCTACCTGGCCTTCCGCGAGGCCGTGAAGGCCGGGGCCGCGCCCTTCTGCTGTTCGGGGAGGGACAACTGGTCCAACATCGAGGGGGGGCGGAGCCTGGGCTTCGAGGCCGCCCTTCAATGGCGGGCGTCGGGAGGCGCGCCGGACCATCTGGTGCTCCAGACAGGCGGTGGGGCGCTGGCCCGGTCCGTCGCATCCGCCTTCGAGGAAATGGAGCGCCTGGGCTTTATGGACAAGACGCCCCGCGTTCACGCCTGTCAGACCGAGGGCGCGTTCCCCTTCGCCAGGGCGTGGCTCTCGTTGCTGACGGAAGTCAGCGCGGCGGCGGGCGTGAAGCTCCCCGCGCCCGGCAGCCTGGACGAGGTCCGAGACATCCTCGCGGGCGATGGCCTTGTTGCCGGGGCGGTGGAGTACGCGCGCGAGAAGTTCTCCGGGGCTGCCGTTCAGGACGCGTTGCGCCGGGCGGTCCTCGCTCCCTCCCGCTTCATGCGTCCCTGGGACGGCCCCGTTCCCCGCAGCCTGGCCCACGGCATCCTGGACGACGAGACATACGACTGGTTTTTCCTGGCCCGAGCCATGCTCCGCACGGGTGGCCGCTGCGTGATCGCGCCCGAGCCCTTGGTGGCCCGGGCCCACGCCCTGGCCTTGAAAAATACGGGCGTGAAAGTCTCAGCCACGGGTTCGGCTGGATTGGCCGGACTCATGGCCCTCAGGGAGGCAGGAGCGGTCAAGCCATCAGAGAGCGCCTGCCTCTTCTTCACAGGCATCAACAGATAACGACAAGGACGGCATATGCCCCGCATATCAGGACCCACTTTCGCCGAAATGCGCGACCCCGCGACGATCGATCCCGAAATACGCCGCAGGGCCCTGTCCGCCAGGGAGGCCACTCCCCTGGACCCCATAAACCTCTA
>JBMORI010000127.1:0-38781 GCA_049322415.1 Thermodesulfobacteriota bacterium
CGCGAAGCATAAGGGGATTCCAAAGGGACATTGTCCCTTTGGCCGCCGGAGTCATCTTCCTCTAGGTTTCTTCTCCCAGTTCCAGGCTCTCTCCTTCCGACACCGTATCCTCCTTCCTCCCCGCCGCCGCGGTGGCGTACACGGACGCAAGTATGAGCGTCCCTCCGGCCACCTGAGCCGCCGTGACCGTCTCGCCCAGGGCCAGGTTCGCCCCGAACACGGCCACCACGGGCACGGCGTTGATGAACATGGAGGCCGTGGCTGCGGGCACCTTGGAGAGGGCGTAGTTGTAGGCCAAAAACGCCCCCACCGTGGCGAAGAGCCCCAGGCAGGCCACGGCGGCCAGGCCCGAGGCCGGAACGGCCGCGAGGTCCGGCATGTCCGCCGCGAAGAAGGGCAGGAAGAAGACCGCGCCCCAGAACATCTGGAGCGTGGTCAGCTCAAGCGGCGTCACCCCGGAAAAGCGCGAGGCGGCCACCATGTAGACCGAGGCCGAGGCCACGGACCCGAGCATCATGGCGTCCCCGGCGTTCACCGGCCCGCCGCCGAGGCCCACCAGCATGGCCACGCCAATCAGCGAGGCCGCCACGCCGAGCACGCTGCGGAGCGGCGGCCTCGTTCCCGTGACCACGGCCGAAAGCCCGAGCACGGTCATGGGGATGGCCGCGTCGATGAGGGAGGCGTTGGTTGCAGTGGTCAGGCGCAGGGCGAAGGTCTCGAAGGCGAAGTAGCAACCCGGAAACAGGATGGATATGCCGAGCACCTTTGCGTGGGCCGAGGCCGGGAGGCGCAGGGCGGCGCGCCCGGCTACGGGCGCGAGCAGAACGAAGGCCAGGGCGAATCTCAGGAAGATCACCGCGAGCGGCGCCAGGTGGGCGAGGGCCAGCTTCGTGGCCGTGAAGGACAAACCCCAGAAAAGAACAGTGGCGCAAAGCGCGGCGTATGCGGCGAAACCTCCGCGTGTCATGGCGGACCCCCTCGGATGGATGAGCCGCCGGGCGGCGGCGGGACGGGGGTAGCTCAGGCGGGCGGGCAAATCTTGGACGAAATTGCGCGGACCTGAGTCAGACCGCGTGATCGCGGGCCGGGGAGTTCAGGGCCGCCGAGTGGGCCGGCCAACGGCCTTGCGCTTCCTCCGCGAGGCACGCCTCCCTTCACGCGCACGCGAAGTGCCCTCTTCACCGGCTTGACGGGCAAGGATCATGCTCTTCGTGGTGAGCTCCGGGCGCGTCGTGCATCCTCAGACGGGGCGGCGCGAGCCTAGCATGTACTGGCGCGGCGTGGCCCCGGCGTAGCGACGGAAAACGCGGTTCAGGTGGCTCTGGTCGGTGAAGCCGGCCTCGGCGGCCGTCTCCGCTATGGGCGTCCCGGCGGCCAGGAGTTTCTTGGCCAGCTCCACACGGAGCTGGTTCTGGTAGGCGTGCGGGGTCATGCCGTGGGCGCGCCTGAAGATGCGGGTGAGGTGGCAGGGGGTGACGCCGCAACAGGCGGCCAGCTCGGCAAGGGTGATCCTCCCGGCAGGGCTCTCCGCGATGCGCCGCGCCGCGAGGCGGGCCGCCCGGTGGTCGGCCCGGGGCTGACCGCCGTCAAGATGGAGGACGGCCCTGGATTCGAGGAGCATCCGCAGGGCTTCATTCAAAAGGCGCAGCTTCTCGCTTGCGGGGGCTCCCGCGGAGAGGGCCTCGCCGAAAGCGAGAAAAGCTTCAGCCACCGCCTCGTCGTCCAGTATGGCGGGCGTGGCCGGATCGAGCTTCCCGGCAGGACCGAGCCGGTCCAGGCTGTCCTCGAACCAGCTCCGCTCGAAATAGAACATGCGGTAGGCTCGTACCGCGCCCGGCCCCGGATTGCAGGCGTGGGGCTCGCCGGGCGGCAGGAAGACCACGGCGCCGGGTTTCACCAGCCATTCCCCGCCCCTGCACCACATCATGGTCGAGCCCTCGCCCACCACGGCCACGGAGCAGGTGCCGTGGGAATGCATTCCGAAGGGGCGTCCGGACAAGCGCGAGTCCCGGGCCTCCAGGAAGGGCAGGTCCGGGTCGCGCAGGAATTCGGTATGGCTTTTGGTTTTGGTGCCCATGGCGCCGCCGGGCATGCCTCCGGCCATTTCTTTGCGGAGGGCTTATGCGCCCTCTTCTTGAACCTTGCGCCGAGCAAGAGAACACCGCGCAGAGCTCTGGACGCCGCATGCAAATACATGAACTCCGTTCTGGATGAACATGCACTTGACGTTTAGACTCGCGGCACTACCCCTTCAACTTGGCCTCAATGTCCGCGACGAGCCCGGGATGCACCTCGTAGTTGCATTCCTGGGCCTGCTTCACGCAGTTCATGGCCTTGGCGGCGTCGCCCTTCTCCAGGTAGGCCAGCGCCAAGTTGTTCCAGGCGGGGCCGAACTTGGGGTGCAATTCCACGGCGCGCTTGCTCATCTCGATGGACTCGTCGAGCTCGCCGGCCATGTAGAGGGCGCTGCCCAGGGTGCCGTAGGCCTGCACGAACTGGGAGTCCAGCTTGATGGCCTTGCGCAGGGACTTGATGCCGTCTTCCACCTGCCCGAGCTGGAGCTGGCAGAAGCCAACGTTGGCGTGGGGCACGGCGAAGCGGGAGCGGGCCTTGATGGCGGCCTGGTTGTAGCGCAGGCAGCCCTCGATGTCGCCGTCGTTCAGGGCCAGCCCGCCGAGCTGCACGTAGCCCTCGGCCATGGCCGGGGAGCGTTCGATGGCGCGCAGGAAGCTGGTCTTGGCCTGCTCGAAGCGGCGCTTGGAGAGGTAGGCCACTCCCAGGTTGTAGTGGGAGCTGGCGCACTGGTCGTTCTTGTCGAGCTTGGCTTCGAGCCCGGCGATGTAGTCGTCGATATTTTCAGCTTGGACGGCCATGGTGTCTACCCCAATCGTTTGGTTTCCTTGTGTTCGTCAAGACGCCCCTCCTGTTCGAGGAGCTTCACGTACCACTGGACGAAATCGAACATGCCCTTGAATTTCTCGGCGCCGTTGATGATGCCCACGCACAGCTCCCACGCTCCCTGGGAGTAGTCCGTGCTGACGGGTGTCCCCGCCGGGATGGACTGGAGGAACTCCCTCATGAGCTGCTGCGACGTCCGCTTTGTGGTGTCGATGCGGATGTCGATGGGGTCGAAGGGCTTCTGGAACGGATCCCAGTTGTCGTAGCCCATCTTGTCGATGAACTTGCGGCGGCGGGGCGCGATCTTTTCGTAGATGGCGCGCTTCTGGGCCTCTTCCTCGGGTGTGAGCAGCTTGGGCAGCACGGCGTCAATCCTTGGATTCCTTGAGCCCGAAGAACTCTTCGTCGTACTTGGTGAGCATGGCCATGGACACGGGCACGAGCATTTCCGCGATGTAGTCGTGCTTGGCGCCCACGCGTTCCGTTATCTGGCGGGAGAGGTCGAACAGGCGCTCCTGGAGCTTGGCGATGTTCACGGCCGGGTACTTGCCGCCTGGCTCGAACCCGGACTTGCCGCACACGCGCATCTGCCCGGCGATGTTGAGCGGCGTGCCGTAGAGCCGGCAGGTGAGGGGCCGGACTTCGTACATCTCGCAGCGGTCGCCGTCCGAGAGCAGGGCGCAGCGGATGCGCTCGCGGGCGAAATCCTCGATGATCTTCTCGTCGGGAACGCCGGCCTTGTGCGCCTTCCAGGCCTTGTGCTTGAGGCGGTAGTGCTCGCGGTCGGAGCGGTTGGCGGCCTCGGTGAGGCGGTAGCGCTCGTCTCCCTTGGCGTGGAGCTCGTTGAAACGCTTGTGGATGTACATGGCTTCGACCAGGCTGACGTCGAAGGGCGCGTGGCAGCAGTCGGCGCAGGCCACCTCGCAGCGCACCTCGGAGGGGCACAGGCTCTTGACCTTCTCGAAGACGGCGTCAACCTCGGCGCAGAGGGCCTCGTACTTGGCGAAAATATCGGAAAAATCGGCGTCGATCACGTTCACTCCCGGCCGCTGGCAGCGGCAGCCGTAGATATAAGCCCAAAACCCGCCCGGGCAAGAGCAAAACACAGGCGGGAGCGGACTCGCCGGAGCCGCTCCCGCCTGCTTTAAATGAAATCGCGGAAGGGACTATTCTTCCTCGACGGTGATGGCGTCCTGATCGCAGACTTCAACGCAGGATTCGCAACCCAGGCACTCTTCCTCGTTGATCACGACGGCCTTGCCGTCCTGAAGCTCGTAAACCTCAACGGGGCAGACGTCGACGCATTCGCCGTCGCCGGTGCACTTCTCTTCATCGACGGTGACCTTGTAACCCATTGTCCTAACCTCCACTCTCACGTTTGGATTGTTGCGTTCTCTGTCGAGGATGCGCCCCCAGGCGGCTGGCCCACCCTGAAAACCTTAATATTTCAAGCAAGATGCAGGAGGGCGCATCGAGGTGCGCTCCAGGTGTGCTAAGCCTTAGCCTCGGAACCGAAGCCCTGTCAAGCGGGCCGGTCGCTGGCGGGAGAATTTGAATCGCCCGGCCATGGCCGCATTTTTTTTGCACCGCCCCCTAAAGTCGCCCCTGTTCGATCCGATAAGAATTGCGGAGTCGGTTGGATTCTACTCCAATAAGGCCAAGGACAGGCAGAAACATGAGCAAGATCGTCGCATTGCGGCCAAACCGCGACCCCATCCGCCCCGTGCTGATGCTCACCGCGTCACACCGGATCGACAGCACTCTGCTCAGCCTGAGAAGCCTTGAGCGCTTCACCAATCTGGCCCGATTCAAGCACATATACGTTCTGGCAGACTCGGTGAGCCCCGACCAGGCCGCCATCCTCTACCGGTTCATGCACACCCGCGACAACGTGGACGTGGTGCACTGCTCCGGCAACGGTCCCGTCCTCGCCGCGGTGCGGGACGAACTCCTCAACCGCCACCTGGACGACGTCATCGTCACCATGGCCGACGACGTCTTCGTGACGCCGCTCTGGCTGGAACACCTGCTGGAAGGCTACCGGGTGCACGCCGCCAGCAAGGACATCCCCATCGTCAGCGCCCTCTCGCCCGTGAGTCCGGACGGACGGTTCGCCCTCAACCGGTTCCTCAAGAACGAATACCCCGCCGAGCGCGCCATGTTCGACGGCGAGGCGGTCGAGCAGAACTGGGTTTACCACCGCTGGATGTGGGAGAAGGTGGCAAACGGCGGCTTCATGGAGTCCTGGCTGGCTTCCAATCCGCAGCCTTACTTCTACCCCGGGTTCGCCAGCCTCGGATGCGCCGCCTTCGACCGCCGCCTCATCAAGGCCCTGGAACCCCTTCAGCCGGACGGTTCCGACTGGCAGCAAGGGCAGGACGCCGCGCCCGTCAACGCGATCATGCGCGTGGGCAACTGGAAAAACGCCGTCGTCAGCCGCAGCGTGGCCCACCACTACGCCTTCTCCACCTGCGAGGACTACCTCCGCTCGCACGTGCCCCTGGACATGGTCTGGCAGCACCTCCAGGAGATCTGGCGGCAGGAGCAGATCAAGGCCAAGACAGTCTCCGTGCGAAGGCTCAGGCCCGTAATGGGCATGGCCGCAGCCGGGAGATGACCGGAGCCTTCTCCTCCCGTCCAGCCCTGCGGGGCCGCGCCCGGACTCCAGGCCCGCCCTTGACGGCCCGGCCATCGTTGCCCCGGCAGGCATGGCCAGCCCCTCCCAATGCCGGACGCCCAATGCCCCGTGCTCGAAAAACCATTCCTGCTTTGCCATCCGCGCAGCAAGCATCCACTTTCTTCGCCGACGCCGCGCCAGCTGTCCCGCACGCCCAGAGCGGCGCCTCATACCCCCAATATGCATTTCCCCCGGCTTCCCCGCATTTTTCGTTGCTCCAGGCCTTGCGCGGAAGTATGGAACGAAAAACCACGCTCACAATGGAGGTTGACCATGACGACCCAGCCCAATGAATGGACCTGTCCCAACTGCAAAGCCTCCAACGACCCGGACTTCACCCATTGCCGCATGTGCGGCGCGCACAACCCCGCCCTGCCCAAGGCCGAGAAGAAATGCGCGTCCTGCGGTTTCCTGGCGGGCAAGGAGACATGCTGCCCGGTCTGCGGCAGCGACTATTTCCTGCAGCTGTAGGTACCCGGCAACGGAGGACGGGAATCCAGGCGCTCCGCCCCCCGGACTCCTCCGGGGTTCGTGCATGCAAAACTGAAGCGGGAGGCGCGTCCAAATCGCCTCCCTCCCCCCGTACCGGTCATTCTCCCTACATGATCGGCTCGATTCACATCGCCCGGTTCGGACCTTACTGTAGTAAAGAATCCCAGGCCGCCCTCTCTCTGCTCGTTCTCCCGCCTGCTCCCCTGCCCTCCGCTTTCTCGCGCGGCCGCTCACCACTTCAACCGTGGAGGCACGTCATGGCTCCCGACAAGGTCAATGGCATAGACGTCGGCATGCTCGGCAAAACGGTCAATTCCATCAAGGCCAAGCCCGGCCTGGGCAAGTTCACCTTCCGGGCTTCCAACGAATGGGTTGAGGGCACCAACAACCGGGCCACCGTGAAAGGATTCTTCGGCGCGGGCGAGGAACACCCCACCAGGAAGACAAAGCTGATCTACGAGGAAGACGAGCCGCCGGTTCTGCTAGGAGCGGACAAGGGGGCCAATCCCGTGGAATACGTGCTCGTGGGCCTGTCCGGCTGCCTCACGACGTCCCTGGTGGCGAGCGCCGCGGCGCGCGGCATCAAGCTGAAACGCGTCGAGTCGGAACTTGAAGGCAACCTGGACGTGCGGGGATTTCTGGGCATCGACGAGTCCGTGCGCAAGGGCTTCCAGGACATCGCCGTCAGGTTCACCATAGACGCCGACGCCAGCGAGGAGCAGATAGAGGACCTCATGGACTACGCCAAGGAACACTCGCCCGTGTTCGACATAGTGAGCCACAGGGTCCCCGTGAGCGTCAGCGCCGTCAAGGCCTGAGCCGGGCTCCGCCCGGACCGGGCAGGGCGCGGCCCTGCGCCCGCCACGGGGGGGGAGCCCCGCCTTGCCCCGCCAGTTGCTTCGCGGGTCCCGGCGTGAGTTCCAGCCGTCCGTGCGGTTGCTGTCGCGAGCCCCGCAAGCGGTTAATTCAGGAAACAAGATCGGGGAGCGTGGCTTTGCACGCTCCCCGATCATCTTGATAGTTCCACGCGAAACCCGCGAAGCAATCGCCTGGTCCAGGGGGATGATCCCCCTGGCGGGGTCCGGGGCGAAGCCCCGCCTCCTCCCCTAGCGTCCGGCCATGGCCCGAAGGCGCCTGATGCGCTCCTCGGTGGGCGGGTGGGTGGAGAACAGGCTGGCCACGCCGCCTCCGCTCAGGGGGCTTACGATGAACATGTTCTCGGTGGCTGGGTTCGCTCCGTGCATGGGCACCCTGTGCGCGTAATCGTCGAGCTTCTGGAGCGCCCCGGCCAGCGGCAGCGGGTTGCCCGCCAGCCTCGCGCCGGTCTCGTCGGCCAGGTACTCGCGCGAGCGGGAGATGGCCATCTGGATGAGCATGGCCGCGATGGGGGCCACGATGGCCATGGCGATGGCCCCGAAGGTCCCCATGCCGCCGCCCTCCTCCTCGCTGGAGCGCCCCATGCCGAAGATGGCCCCCCACTGGAGCATGTTGGCGATGCCGGTTATGGCGCCGCCCACCACGGCGGCCACGGTCTGGACGAGGATGTCGCGATTTTTCACGTGACCCAGCTCATGGGCCAGCACGCCCGCCAGTTCGTCGGGGGAGACCAGGCGCAGAAGGCCCTCGGTGACGGCCACGGCGGCGTTGGCCGGGTTGCGGCCGGTGGCGAAGGCGTTGGGCTGCTCCTGGGGTATCAGGTACAGCTTGGGCATGGGCAGCCCGCCTCGTCCGGCCAGCTGGCGCACCAGGTCGAAGAGGCCGGGGGCGTCCTCCTCGGAGAGTTCCTTGGCGTTGTACATGCGCAGGACGATCTTGTCGGAGAACCAGTAGCTGCCCACGTTCATGAGCACGGCGAACACGAGGGCGATAACGAGGCCGGTCTTGCCGCCCATGGCCGAGCCGAGCAACACGAGCAGGGCGGTGAGCAAGCCGAGCAGAAGGCCGGTCTTTATCTGACTGGTCATCGGGATTCCTCCAGGGGAAAAGTCGGGTTGCGCTAGAGAATCTGGATGCGGCGGCAGCGCGTTTCCTGGCATTCCTTGGGCAGGGTGATTTCAAGCAGTCCGTGCTTGAACACGGCGCTGACGCCGCCCCGGTCGATGCCCTTGGGCAGGGTGAACCGTCTCGCGAACGGGCCGTATGAGCGCTCAAGCGAGTGGTAGACCCCCTCGCCCTCGCAGAGTTTGGCGAAGCGCCGTTCTCCGTAGACCCAAAGAGTGCGCGTCTTGACCTCCACGGCCACGTCCTCGCGCTCCACTCCGGGCAGCTCCACGGTAATGACGAAGGCGTCCCTGGTCTCCAGCACGTCCGCGCAGGGCGCCCAGAAGTAGGCTTTCTCGGAGACCGCGCTGGGCGCGCGGCCCTTGCGGGCGGCCTCGGACATGACCCTGTCAAGTTCGGCCTTCATGTCCGCGAGGCCCATCCAGGGATTCCAGTTCAGTTTGGCCATGTGGCGTCACCTCGGATCGTGCCGTTTCGGTTCAGCATCCAGGGTACTTAACCATAAGGGGGCCCCTGTCAAGAATCAGGGCCTGGCCTTGCGTTCCCCGGCCTCCCAGCGGGAGAGCTCCACGGCTTCGTCGATGAGCATGATGGGGATGTCCTCGCGCACTGGGTAGACAACGCCGCACTTGGCGCAGACGAGGCCGTCCGCCTGGGGAGTGGGGGCGATGTCGCCCTTGCATTTGGGGCAGGCCAGGATTTCGAGCAGTTCGGATGCGATGGGCATCTGATTTCCTCCGGTATCGTTTCGGATCGTATACGCGAAGGCGGGTTTTGCCTCAAGGGCCGCGTTGACGCGACCGGCGGGAGCGCCTACCCCTTGGGCATGGCTTTCATCGACCTGCACACGCACTCCCGCGCGTCCGACGGCGAGCTGTCCCCGTCCGCGGTGGTCCGCCTGGCCGCCGAGGCGGGCCTCGCCGCCGTTGCGCTCACCGACCACGACACCCTGGACGGCCTCGAGGAGGCCATGGAGGCCGGGCGCGAGCACGGTATAGAGGTGATCCCAGGCTGCGAGCTTTCGGTGGTGGACGGAGCAAAGGAGCTGCACGTGCTGGGGCTCTGGACGCGGCCCGGAGCGCCGGAGCTTGAGCGGGTGCTCGCGTCCATGCGCGACAGCCGCGACGAGCGCAACAGGCTGATCCTGGAAAACCTGGGCAGGCTTGGCATCAACATGGACTACGAGGAGGTGCTGGAGCAGGCCCGGGGCACGGTGGGCAGGCCGCACATCGCCAAGATCCTCATCGAGCGCGGCATCGTGCGCAATTACGATGCGGCCTTCAGGCAGTACCTCGGCAGGCAGGGCCGGGCCTTCGCGCCCAAGCGCTCGCTCTCCCTGGCCACGGCCCTGGAGGTGCTCAACGCGGAAGGGGCCACCGCAGCCCTGGCGCACCCATACCTGCTGGGCGAGAACGGCAGGAGCCTGGAAGACATGGTCCGGCGATACAGGGATATGGGCGCGGACACGCTGGAGGCCTACTACACGGAGCACTCGCCCATAAGGACGAGGGAGTACCTGGTCCTGGCCGGACGCCTGGGCATGGGCGTGTGCGGCGGGTCCGACTTCCACGGGTCGATCAAGCCTCAGATCAAGCTGGGCGCGGGCAAGGGAAAGCTTGCGGTGCCGGAATCGGTGCTGGACGCGCTGAAGGACAGGCGAATTGACAGGGGATTATGGGTGACCTAAACACACGGTCGGCAATTGCTCCGCCACGTTCAACCATGCCATATTCTAATCACCGTCCTTTCGAGCGGATTGTGAAGTCCGTCCAAGTCGTTCTTTTCATATTGATGATCTCAACCTATGTGATCCTTGAGGTCATTTCGAGAAGCGGATCACCGATCCTGGGCATACAGCCCAGCGCTTCCTATTACTCCAACGTCAAAGGGAATCTCAAACCTTATCTTGCCGCTACAACATACCAGAACCCAGCAGACAAATATCACTTTACCATTGATGCGGACGGATTCAGAACGATGCCTCCCGGCGGCAAGGACCCATACACAATACTGTGCACTGGAGATTCCTTCACATTCGGCGTGGGCAGCGATGATGACAAGACGTTCCCATACATGACACAAAGAGAGCTTGCCCGAGAGAGACCATTACGTCTTTACAATGCCGGAACGATCGCCACGGGGATCGATAACCACTTGGCCTATTACCTGGACAAGGGGAGGCTCCTCAATCCGGATCTGGTAGTCGAACAGTTTTTCTACTACGCCCTTGGGCACAACATCCCCTACTCCGGATACCCGCGCCGGGCAGACCAACACGAATTCAATTTTCTCAAGGACGGGACACTCGCCCCTGTCATATCATCCTATCTGCTGCAGATATTCAATGCATTGCCCTTGCCCAAAGCGTTGCTGCAGTTTTTTCACGCACCGGGACAAGCCACCGGGAACAGGTCTATTTCTTTTTTCAGAGACGTCGTCACAATCACAGACGAAGCAGCGGCGCTTCTCAAAGACTCCACATCATTGCTCAAGGAAGACAACATTGAGGCCATGTGGCCAATATGGGAAAGATATCTTTCAGCACTAAAACTTTACCATGACACAGTAAAAGAAGACGGAAAGAATTTTATTCTAATAATAATCCCTGACAATGCGCAGCTCACGGAAAACTTCAACGCACCCTCAGTCGTTCTGTCTGAATTTTGCGAAAGAAACAACATACCGTACCTAGACACAACTTCATTGCTGAGAAAATTTAGAACTGAACAGAATGTTGCAACTTTTCTGGAGGACGATTTTCACACAAACACAGAAGGAAACATTGTCATATCCAGACTGATTGCATCAAAAATATCATCGATAATTGGCCAGAGCGGAACAACGTTCGCGACCCCAAATCATATCCATCCGAACAACATATACACGAAGCCTATAAAAATTGAGCTCACATTCGGACTCGATGGAACGCTCTCCATGACGCCGAACCGTTTCATAACATCATACAAAATGGACAACACGGACATCGTTGTCAAAGAACAAGGGGGCGGCAACATCAGGTATGTGACAACAGCCCCGGGAAAGACCACTTCAAGGTTGAGGATCGCCTTGTCCACTGCCTCTCCGGTAAACCAAGCCAGGGTTGTTTTCTTCCCTCACCTAGCCGACGGCGACAGCATCAACAACAAATTCATATTAACGCTCTCTCTCGGGCTCACCCAGGAAGCCTTTTCCACCGGCAACCCCGCCTCGCCTGAAAGGTTTCGCAGCCCGGACAACATCATGTTTCTCGAGGCAGGGCCGAACAACGCCGGTTCGACCGAACTGGCCCTTGATCTCTCTCTGCTTCGCGACGCCGGGCTCGTCATGAATAAAGTCCACGGACCCGTGCCCCGGCGGCGGTTGGAACTCACTCTCTACCCGGCGGCCAGAGAGGGTTTGCCTGCCGTGACCATTGTTCCCGACGGAGAGGATGTCCCCGGCTTCGCCAGAAAAACACGGTAAGCCAAATGGGCCGGGACCACCACGGAACGGCGGCCCGTTCAGCGTCCCCCCGGGTGTACCGGGTTGCGGGACAATCACCGCGAATTCATGTCTCTTCGGACGCATCTCCCTCTAGCGCTGACTCCCGCACCGCCCGCAACTCGCGCGGCACGTCCAGCACCGTCACCTTCACCCCGCTCTCCCGGCTGGGCGCGAGCTGGAACACCCGGCCTGCGTGGATGTAGAAGGCGTCCACCGGGTGGTGGCTGATGTAGAGCACCTGGAGCCCGAGCTTGTCCCCGATGGCAGCGATCAGCCGGGCGAACTGCGGCACCAGTTCGGGCCTGAGCCAGCAGTCCTGCTCGTCCAGCACCAGAAACCGCCGGTGCGCGTCCGGGTCCAGCTGGGCCAGCCCGATGAGCCGAAGCCCCACCGACAGGATGTTGCACACCGACCCGCCCTGGCCGCGCAAAATGTCCTCGGCCTGGCCGTCCTGCTCCATCTCGAGGTTGATGTGGAACTTGCCGCCCTTGATCTCCCGGCGGCTGACCACCTTGCGGTCCTGCCCCAGAATCTCCCTGACGGCGTGGGTGAGGTTGGACTCGACCTCCTCCATGAGCTCCCCGAAGAGGTCGCGGGAGAGATCCTCAAGGCGTTCCAGGGCCTTGGGCGCGGCGTCGAGGAAATCGCGCAGGGCCAGAAGCTCGCGCCGGGCTCGCTGATGCTCCCGGGTCAGGGATTCGGCCAGCCCCTCCAGGCGTCCGGCGCGGCGGTCCAGGCCGTCCAGCTCGCGGCGCAGGGAGGCGAGGGTTTCGGAGGTGGAGGCGGTCATGCGTTCAGGTTGAAGGGGCCGGGAGGAACAGCCGGGAAGATGCCTCCGGCGGCCAAAGGGACTGGTCCCTTTGGAATCCCCTCCGGCTTCACGGGTTTGGCAGCCACTATTGGCCCACTTCGTCCAGGCCGCGTTCGAGCGCGGCCAAGCCATCGCGGATGGAGGCGATGTGCTGGCGGTACTCCTCCACGCGGCGGCCGTTCTCGGCGCGCATGGCGTCCAGCCGGGCCTTGAGCTCCCCGGTGTCGGACGTGCCGTACTCCTCCAGGGCCTTCTCCCGCAGGGCGGCCAGTTCAGCCTCCAGGTGCGCCAGGGTCTGCTCGGCCCGCACCTTCTCCTCGCGCAGCTTCTCGTATTCGGCCTTGAGCTGCCCCAGCTCGCGCTCCAGGGCGGCGTCGGGGTCATCGTGGGCGGTTCTTGCCACCGGCCACCTCCTCGTAGAGTTCCCAGATGAGCCCCGTCTCGGGGTTCTCGGGGTTCAGGTTGGCTGAAAGGAAATCCTTGAGCCCGAGCCCTTCCTGGGTGCGCCGCCAGGCAAGGCGCTCAAGCCCCTTCAGAAACTGCGACTTCCGCTCCTCCGGTCCTGGCTCCGGGGCGAAGGGCTGGTCCGGAAACACCTTCTCGAACGGCAGGACCGGCACGGGCCAGGTCGAAAGCTCCCGCGCACCGGGCCGCCAAACCGATGCCGCCGGGACGCGGTCCCTGGTGCGCCGGGTGAAGGTGAGCCTCGTGATGTTGCCCGGATTGCACCAGCGCGTGCCCCCCTTGACTATCATGGGCTGGGGCCGGTGGATGTGGCCGTTGATGAGCCAGTCCAGCCCCGGAATCTCGCGTGGGAAGAGGAGCCTGTCCTGGAAATCCGGGAAGGTGATGGAGTGGTGCGTGAACCAGACCGTCTCCACCGCGCCGCCTCGCTCCACGTGCCTGGGCAGGTGCGCGCCGTCCGGCGAGCCGCCCGCCAGGACCGGACCCTCCGGAGTGTCCAGCCAGAACGACGGCCCCGGCTCGTCCATGAGGCGCACGGCCCCGGCGGCGTCCAGCACGGCCAGGGACACGTCGCGGGTGAAGCGGGCCAGATACTTGTCGTGGTTGCCAACCAGCACCGATGGCCGGTGGGGCCTGAAAAGATCGATGAGCTCCACGATCAGGCCGTTGGGGTTCTCCCTGGGCCAGTGGAACAGATCGCCCGCTATGACCGTGTGCAGGTCCAGCTCCCTGGCCCGGTCCAGGCAGGCGGCGAGCTTGTCCATCACCTGCTCCCGGTAGCCCTCCAGGCGCTGCCCCGGCGGGGTTGCCGCCACGTGGGGATCGCATACCACGAAAAGGCCTTTGGCCTTGATCCTAGGCAGTTCCACGCTCTCCCGCCTTCCTGAGGAATTTCTCGGCCTCCATGGACGAACCGCACAGCGGGCACTCCCCCACTTCCGCGAGCCGCGCCGCGATGCGCCCGGCCATCCCGGCCAGCTCCTTCTCCCTGGCGGCCATCCAGGACCGGCCCTTCTCCACCCGCGCGGCCAGCGTCACCATCTGGGCGACAAGGCCAGCCAGCGGGGCCGGGTCCGGCATGGCGGGGGGTTCCGCGGCCCGGTTCAGCGCGTCCAGCCGCCTGACCGCTCCGGCCCTGGCCGATTCGGCGCGGCGGATGCCAGCCAGGGCCGCCGCCAGCCTCCCGGACGGGCCGGGGACCGGAGGAGCCGAAAGAGGCTTGAGCCTTTCCATGACTGCGCGGGCCGAGGCGGCCCTGCGGTGCGACGATTCCATCTCCGCCAGGGAGGCGGCCAGGGCGGCGGCGGGCTCGGGCGAAGGCGGCGGCGTCAGTCCGTCCAGCATTGCGGCGCGGGCGCGCGTGGCCCGTTGCGAACCGGAAAGGCCGTCCAGCCTGGCAAGCCGGGTTTCAAGTCCCGGGATCGCGGCGGCGGCTGCTTCCAGGGCACTCCCTTGCTCGCGCAGCCTCTCCAGGCCCAGGGAGAGTTCCGGGAGCGCGGCCAGGCCGTCCAGGCCGGCCCCGGCGCGCCGCACGGCGTCCTCCAGGCCCTTGAGGCCTTTCCTCGCGCCCCGCACTTTGTCGCGCAGCAGGTCCTGCATGGCCATGAGGTGGGCGCTTTCGGTGGAGGAGGCCAGGAAGTCCGCCAGGAGGGAGCCGGGCTGGTCCAGCAGGAAGATGGGATGGCGCTGGTCGCCCAGATGGACGTCCACCTCCTGGCCCTTCTCGAAGCTGACCGGGGAGAGCTTGAGGAGCCTGGCCACGTCCTCGGGCACGCCGCTCTTGCCGAGCTTGGCGTACGTCTCGGGCTCTTGCGCGCCGGGGGCGAAGACCTCGTAGAGGGCGTAGGTCCTGCGCCTGACCCAGCAGACCCTGTGGCCGCTGTCAAGCAGGGCCTCCACTCTGGCCTCGGAGGCCCCGTGACGGATGACGTGGCGCGGCGACGGGTTGGCAGCCAGGCACCGCAAGGCCTCCACCACGGCCGATTTGCCGGTGTTGTTGGGGCCGCATAGCACATTGAGCCCCGGCGCCAGCTCCAGCGTGGTGCGGGCGTGGGCCATGAAATCCACGAGCGTCAGGGATGTGATCACTGGTAGTGGAGCCGGTCCTGTCCGTTGCCGCCGCGGCCGGGGTCCAGGGGCAGGAAGAGATGGAACATGGTCCCTTCGGGGGCACGTGAAGTGAAGCTTACGACGCCGCCCATGTAGCGTTCGGAGAGGAGCTTCATTCCGTAGGCGCCAAGCCCCCTGCCGAGCCCCTTGGTGGAGAAGTTCCGATTGAACACCCGCAGCCGCACGTCCTCGCTCATGACGGCCGGGTTCGCCACCGTGAAGCGCACCCCCCCGCCTTCGAGGCGGCAGGAGAGCTTCACGGCGTCCCCCCTCCCGGAAGCTTCGAGGGCGTTCTTCACCATGTTGCCCAGCACCCGCCTGACCAGGGTCGGGTCGTTGGTGAACTCCACGTCGTCGGACTCCGGCGGCACCTCCAAGGTCTTGCCGCTCGCCTGCGGGAGGCTCGCGCCCATGCGCGCGGCCCAATCCAGCACCGAGCGCGAGCGGATCAGGGTGAACACCGGGGTGAGCTCGTTGTTCTCGGCGGCCAGGAGGTCCTTCTGGGCGAGCAGTTCGTCGGTGAGCTGCGTCAGCGTCGAATGGATGAATCCGGCGTCCTCCTTGAAGGCGTCAGGCACGTCCTGGCTCAGGATTTCCGCAAGGCCGCGCAGGCCGCCCACGGTGTTGAGCATGTCGTGGAAGAAGAGGCGCTCCAGGGTGCGGCGGCGTTTCAGATCCGAGAGGTCCTGGATGCAGAACAGGACGTAGGAGCGGCCCTCCACCTCGATGGGCGACGAGCTGACCTGGAGGTCCAGGGCCTCCACTCCGTTGTCCGCCATGCGCAGGAGGTTGCAATCCTGGACGTCTTTGCGCCCTTCAAGCCCCAGGATTATGGAGCGCACGGCCCCGCACCGGGAGCAGAACCGCGACGTGCCGCAGCCGCCTGGCCCGTCCTTGACGTGCACGCAGCCGAAAGCCTCGCCGGGCCGCTTGCCCAGGATGTCGTCGATCCCCGCGCCCGTGGTCTTGAGCGTCTGGGCGTTGGCCAGAACTATCTGCCTGAAATCGTTGAGCAGCAGGGTTATCACTGGCAGAGCGTCCAGGGTCTGGGCGATGAAATGCCGTTCAAGGACTGCGAAATCCTCCCTGATCAGGCGGATGTCCAGCCGCTCGGACGGGGCGAAGTGGGTGGGCAATAACTCTTGAGGCATAACTTTTTGCCGATGCTACCCTCTTTCATCCGGGCATTCAACCACCGCCGTGTTGCGCGCGGTCCTGTTGCGGGGTATCGTTTCCCCATGTCCGCCACATCCCCTCTGTTTTTGTCCGCGGCTTGCCTTCTGGCCTACCTCCTGGCCATGGGGCTCCGGGCAGTGATCGAGGCCCTTTCCTTTGAACCCGCCCCCCTGACGGAGTTCCTGGCTGGCGCGGTCCTGGCCGCCATGGCGGGCGTTGCGGCGGCGTGGTTCAGGAACGCGGCAAGCCCCGGCGAGGAGGACGTCTCCGCCGCGCCCGTGCAGGCCGCGACCGCGACCGTCCCCCTCGCCCCCGCCGCGGCGGAATGCGGCGGGCTTTCAAGCCGGGCGCTCCGCCTGGCGGACGCCGCCAGCGCTCCGGCCGAACTGCTCGACGAGCTGTCCGCCACCCTCCTGGCGGCCAGCGGCAAGGCAGGCGCGGCCGCGCGCTCACGGGAAGGCATGGACGCGCCCATGGAGGCCGCCCGGGAATCCTTCCGGTCATGCGCCGAGTCGCTCGAAGGCTTGGGGATTTCCATGGAGCGCATCCTCTCCGGCACGGACAGCGCCTCGGCCAAGCTCACGGTCATCTCCGGCACCGCCGAGCAGGCCCAGTCCCTGGTGGCCGGGATGGCGGCCATCGCCGAGCAGACCAATCTGCTTTCCCTGAACGCCTCCATCGAGGCCGAAAAGGCAGGCGAGCACGGCAGGGGTTTCGCGGTGGTGGCCAGGGAGGTCAGGAGGCTGGCTGACGCTGCCGCCGCCCAAGCCGAGGACATCGAGCGCCTTGTCGCGCGAATGCGCCAGGCCGTTGCATCGGAAGTGATGGAGATGGACAGCTTCTCCCGCGAGGCCGCGAGCGGAGGGGAGAAGCTCAAGCAGGCGGCAGGAACAGCGGCCGCCGCCAGGAACGCCCTGGACTTGCTGGCCGCGTCCCTTGACGAGGCCTCGTCCCTGGCGGACCCGGTGGCGGACGGCCTGGAAAAGGCCCGGAAACTGGCGGCGGAGGTATCGGCCGAGCTGGCCGGGCTGACCGGGCTGGCCGCGGACATCGGACGCACGGGCGGACCCGGCGGAGCAACCACAGCAAAGGACGGCGTGTCATGATCGCCTGGTGGCGAGACCTCAAGCTCTCCTCGAAGCTCGGCCTGTGCGGCCTGAGCTTCCTCGTCCCCCTGGCCCTGCTGCTTTTCCTGCTGCTCGGGCAGATGTCCCGCGACATACGGCTCACCAAGGTCGAGGTGGCCGGGATAAACGCGGTGGACCCGATCGAGGACCTGACCGAGATGGTCACGGACCATCTGCTCATCAGCCTGGCAAGGTTCTCCGGCGAGGACGTGACCGCCAGGGAGAAGCAGTTCCAGGCCGCCAGCAAGGAGCGCTGGAACGAGATGGCGCGCAGGCTTTCCGCGGACGCCGGCCTTCTCGGCCTCACCAGGGACAAGCTGGAGCCCCAGGGCCTGGCACATCTGGAGCCCCAGGAGTTCCTCAGGCGTCTTGAGGCCATGGCGGACAAGCCCTCCGAGAACCCCGAACAGGTTCTGGAGGCGCACGTCCGCTTCCAGGCGCTGCTCGCGGAGATGCGCGACTACCTGGCGGACTCGGCCCAGCTGGTGCTCGATCCGCAGCTCTCCAGCTACTATCTCATGTATCTTCTTATCTTCGACATCCCCCGCGCCCAGGAAACCCTGGGCATGCTCACGGCCTCCGGATACCTGGCCCTCTCCGGCCTGCCCGGCGGGGAGGCGGGCAGGATGCGCGTGGAGCAGGCCGGCACCTATTGGGAACGCAACGTGACCCAGCGCATCCTGGACAAGCTCGTCAAGGCCCAGCGGGCCCTGGGCGGTGACCGCCTCTCGTCCCTGCCCCGCGCGGTGCAGGCCTATTCGGACGCCGCCAGGACGTTTCTGGAGATGAGCAAGGCCGTGTCCTCGAAAAGCGGCAAGGTCAGCATGGAGAAGTTCCTGGCCGCGAGCCTTGACGCCCGCAAGGCGGGGGCCTCCCTCTGGGACCAGTGCCACGCAATCTTCATGGACCTGCTCGCCCAGCGCGCCTCGGAGCTCAAGCTGCGCATGGGGCTCGCCCTGGGCGTGAGCCTGGGCTGCATCGTCATCACCGCGCTGCTGGCCTGGACGGTGGTCACGTCGGTGACTCGCCCGCTTTCGCGTGTGGCCCGCGTGGCCACGACCATCGCCGAGGGCAAGGTGGGCGAGGCGTCCAGGCTTCTTGAGACCGCCTGTCCCACGGGCAGCTGCGCCCGCGAGCGCCTCCTCGCGGGCAGCCGCTCGCGCTCCGAGACCAGCCAGCTCTACTCGGCCGTGGCCGTCATGATCCACGGCCTGGAGGAACTCCTGGGCGCGGTCAACGCCACCGGGACGCAGCTCCAGGCCTCCGCCGGGCGCATCGCGGCCACCGCGCGCCAGCTCGAGGCCGCCGCCACGCAGCAGGCCGCCTCCACCGTGGAGGTGGGCGCCACGAGCAAGGAGATATCCTCCACCGCCGGAGAGCTGGCCCAGTCCATGACAGAGGTGCTGGGCGCGGCCAGCCGCTCCTCGCATCTGGCCTCGGAGGGCCGCGAGAGCCTCGCGCGCATGGGCCAGGCAATGGACGGGCTCTCCGGGGCGGGCAGGGAGATGGCCGCCAAGCTCGCCCTCATCAGGGAGAAGGCTGGAGGCATCGGCCAGATGCTCACCACCATCGGCAAGGTCGCCGCCCAGACCAACCTGCTCTCGCTCAACGCTGCCATCGAGGCCGAGAAGGCCGGGGAGTACGGGCCCGGCTTCGCCGTGGTGGCCCGCGAGATTCGCCGCCTGGCCGACCAGACCGCCTCGGCCGCGCTGGATATCGAACGCACCGTGCGCGACATGCAGGCCTCCGTCCAGGCCGGGGCGGCCGCCATGGAGGGATTCGAGAGCCTCACCGGACAGACCGCCGAGACTTCCCGCGCCGTCAACGCCAAGCTCGGGCGCATCATCGAGTCCGGCGAGGAGCTGGCCCCCAAGGTCTCCACGGCCACGGCCGGGATGCGCCTCCAGGCCGAGGGCGCGGACCAGATCAGCGTGGTCATCGCCCAGCTGGCCGACAGCGCAGGGCAGACCCGCGACTCCCTGGCGGAGTTCCGCCAGGCGGCGGAGGAGCTCACCGCCACGGCCGCCGGGCTCAAGGAAATCCTCGTCCGCTTCGACTTGGGGAAATAGATGCTCCTCGTCATGTTCAAGGCCGCCGGAGCCCGCCACGCAATCCCCGCGCGCGACGTGGATGAGGTCGCGCCCCTTGTGAGCCTGGCCCCCCTGCCCGGCGCTCCGGACTACCTCGCGGGGCTCATGAACCACCGGGGAGCGAGCCTCCCGGTCGCGGACATGACGTTTCTGCTCACGGGCAGGCCGTCGCGGCGCTTCGCGTCCACGCGCATCGTCATCGCCTTGGCCGCGCCCGGACTCAAGGCGGGCTTCATGGTGGAAAGGGCCATGAGGACGCTGGAGGCGGACCCCGCCTCGCTCGTTCCTCCCGGCGCTCCGGCCGCGCCCTTCGTCCGGGCGGTGGTCCCTCTCGGCGAGGAACTCGTGCAGGTGCTGGACCTCTCGAAGATAATCCCCCAGGACCTCGCCGCCAGCCTGCGCGCGGCCCTGGAGGCGGCGTGAGCGTCGAAAGGGCCGCTGCGTCCCTGGCGGGGCTGGACATAAGGGCCGTTGGCGAGCGCGCCCTCAGGGACTGCGTGCACAAGGCCATGGAGAGGCTCGGCCTCGAAGGACCGGCCTACCTCGCCCTGCTTGTGCGCGACCCGCTGGAGCGGAGGCGGCTGGCGGGCGAGGCCGTGGTTCAGGAGACATGGCTCCTGCGCGATCCGGAAATGTTCGCGGCGCTTGGACGCTTCGCGGCCGGACTCTGCATGCCGCTTCGCGTGCTGTGCGTGCCCTGCGCCACCGGAGAGGAACCGGCCTCCGCCGCCGTCACCCTCGTCCAGGCCGGGCTCTCCCCTTCCGATTTCGCCATCGACGCCGCCGACGCAAACCCCCAGGCTCTCGCCCGGGCCAGGACTGGCCGCTTCGGAGCGGCCAGCATCCGCTCGGGCCTGGCTGCCGGGGTCCCGCTGTTGCGCCCAGGCGGTGAAGGCCTGACACTCGATCCGGCCCTGCTCGCCCGCATCCGCTACCTGGAAGCGGACGTGCTGGACGAATCCTTCATGGCCGGTGAGCCGCCCTACCAGGCGGTCATCTGCCGCCATCTGCTCATCTACCTGACCGGGGCGGGGCGCGAGAGGCTGGCCGCGAACATCGGCCGTCTGCTCGCCCCGGGCGGAGCGCTCTTCACATCCCCCGCCGAGGCGGCCGCCTTCGCCCGGCTGGGTCTTGAACCCCACGGGCGCGGCGTCACTCCGGGGCTGTCTCCCCTCCCGGCCTGCCAACCCGCCGTCCGGGCCGCGTCCCCCCGCATCCCCCGCGAGCCGCAACCCGCGCCGGCGCGGGAATCGGAAGCTCCGGCCGCTCTCCTCGCCGAGGCAAGGCGGCTGGCCGACGCGGGCAAGCTCCACGAAAGCCTGGCCCTGCTGGACGAAGCACTGTCGTCCGGGTGTCCCACGGCCGGGCACTACCACCTCAAGGGTGCCGCCCTGCTGGCCCTGGGCCGCGAGGACGAGGCGGAGCGCGCCCTGCGCCGGGCCTTGTACCTGGACCCGGCCCACCTGGAGTCCCTATCGCACCTGGAGCATCTTGCCCGCGCCCGGGGCCGGGACCGGGAGGCGGACCTGCTCGCCGGACGCGCCCGGAAAGCCGGGGAGGCCATGCCATGAGCGACGACTCCCTTGCCTCCCGCATCCTCTTCGATCGCGAGGTGGACAACGGCACCCTGGCCGAATGGACCGCCCAGGCCGCCGCGCCCAAGCCCTCGGGCGAGACCCGGCGCACCGGAGCCCTGCTGGTCCGGGCGGGGGAGGAGTGGATCGCCATCCCGGCGTCCATCATCGACCAGGCCCTTCCCGCCGGGCCCGTCCACAAGGTCCCCTTCCTCTCCAGCAGGACCTTCCTCGGGCTCTGCAACGTGGACGGCGAGCTGACCCCCTGCGTCAGCCTCGCCGCCCTCATCGGAGCGCAGCCGGGCCCGTCCGCCTCCCCCGCCCGCTTCATCGCGGTGAGCACCGCTCGCGGCAGGTTCGCCCTGCTGGTGGACGAAGCCCTCGGCACATGCGGCTACGACCCCGGCGCCCTCTCCCCGCCCCCGGACACGCTGGCCCTCTCCCCGCGCCCAGTGATCAGGGCCATGGCCGTCGTGGAGGGGCGTCACGCCGGAATCGCCGACGAGGAGCGGCTCGCCGCCGCCCTGGAGGAGTGTCTCAGGCCATGAGCCCCGAGCTGGCCGACCTCTCCCTGCTGGAGCTCTTCTCCATGGAGCTTCGGGCCAACCGCCAGGCCATCGAGGACGGGCTGGTGGGCATCGATGACGACCCCCGGCCCGAGCGCCTTGAGCCGCTCATGCGCGCGGCGCACTCCATCAAGGGGGCCGCCAGGATCGTCAACCTCGGCCGGGCGGTGGGCCTGGCCCACGCCATGGAGGACGTGTTCCAGGCCGCGGGGAAGGGACTTCTGGAGCTGGGGCAGCGCCAAGTGGACGCCCTTCTCGCGGCCAACGACTATCTTGGCAGGCTCGCCGACGCCAAGCCCCTGGACATGCCCGCCCAGCTGGAGTCCACCGGCGGCGAGCTGGACGGCCTGGAAGCATCGCTGCGCGGACTTCTGGAGGAACGTGGTCCTGGCCGGTCCGCGCCCTCATCCGGTCCGGGCACGCTCCAGCCGGTCCCCGAGTCCCCCCTTTCTCCTTCGGGCGGCGCTACTTCACAGCCGGGACGCGACAGAGAGGTGCGCCTTCAGGCCGAAACGCTCGGCAGGCTCATGGGGCTGGCCGGGCAGTGCCTGGTTGAGGCCGGGACCCTTGGGCGCATTCTCGCCAGGACGCGCGGAGTCAGGCGCGGCTTCATGGATCTGGCCGAGGCGCTGACATCCCTGCGGGCCAGCCTCCAGGGGGCGGACGCCCCCGCGCGCCTGGAGGATGCGCTATCCATTCTCAATTCCCTGGGGGAAAGCCACGAGGCCTTCACGGGCGGGCTGGACGGCCTGGCCCGCCGCATGGAGCTGGTCTCCGGTCGCCTCTACAACGAGGTGCTCGGCAGCCGCATGCGCCCCTTCGGCGAGGCCGCCAAGGCCCTGCCCCGGCTTGCGCGGGACCTCTCCAGGGAACTCGGCAAGAAGGCCCGGTTCACCCTGGAAGGCTCGCGAACGGCCGTGGACAAGGACATCCTGGAACGGCTGGAGGTCCCGCTCATGCACCTGGCCCGCAACGCCCTGGACCACGGCCTGGAGTCCCCCGAGGCGCGTCTTCTCGCCGGAAAGCCGGAGAAAGGGCGTATCACCCTCTCGGCCCGGCACGTTTCCGGGCACCTCGAAGTCCGCTTCGCCGACGACGGACGCGGCATCGACCCGGATGAGCTACGCCGGATTATCGTGGAGAGGGGGCTCGCCGCGAAGGACATTGCCGGGCGCATGAGCACGGAGGAGCTCTTCGGGTTCCTTTTCCTCCCGGGCTTCACCACCGCGCCCGAACTGACGGAGGTCTCGGGCCGGGGCGTCGGCCTGGACGTGGTCATGGCCATGCTCCAGGAGGCCGGGGGGCAGGTGCGAGTGGAGTCCGCCCCCGGCGAGGGCACGGCCTTCGTGATGCGCCTGCCCGTGAGCCGCTCGGTGCTGCGGGCGCTGGTGGCCGATGTCGGGGGCGAGCCCTACGCGCTGGCCCTGTCGCGCATCGGACGGGTGGTCTCGGCCGATCCCGGGGACATCCTCTCCGTGGAAGGCCGCCAGTACCTGGATATGGACGGCGCAAGCGTCGGACTCGCGCCGGCCGCGCAGATACTGGGCCTCGAGGGCGCTCCACCGGCGGGCGGGGAGCTTTGCGTGGTGGTGCTGGAAACCGGGGGCGCGCGGTTCGGCCTGGTGGTGGACGCCTTCCTCGGCGAGCGCGACCTCGTGGTCCATCCGCTCGACCCGCGCCTGGGCAAGGTGCCAGGCGTCAGCGCCGCCTCCATGCTGGACGACGGCTCGCCCGTGCTCATCCTGGACGACGCGGACCTTGCCCGCTCCATGGAGTCCCTGCTTGCCGGAGGACGCCTCGCCCGCGTGGGCGCGGGTGAGAGGTCCGGCCCCTCGTCCGGCCCCAAGCGGGTGCTGGTGGTGGACGACTCCCTCACCGTGCGGGAGGTGGAGCGCCAGCTCCTGGCCGGGCGCGGCTACGAGGTCCAGACCGCCGTGGACGGCATGGAGGGCCTGGCCCTGGCGCGCATGGGCGGCTTCGACCTGATCGTGACCGACGTGGACATGCCGCGCATGACCGGCATCGAGCTCACGCGGCGCGTCAAGTCCGACCCGGCCCTGGCCTCGACCCCGGTCATGATCGTCTCCTACAAGGACCGCCAGGAGGACCGCTTGGCCGGACTCGACGCCGGAGCTGACCACTACCTGGCCAAGTCCGGCTTCAGCGACAAGTCCCTCCTGGACGCCGTCCTGGATCTGGTGGGGGAGCCGTGAACGCGCCCGCGCGCGTCCCCGTCCTGGCCATCGGGGCCTCCACGGGCGGACCTTCCGCCGTCGCCAGCGTGCTGGCCGGGCTCCCGGCCGGATTCCAGGCTTGCGTGCTGGTGGCCCAGCACCTGGACCAGCACTTCAGCGACAACCTCGCGTCATGGCTCGGGGGCCAGACCCGCCTGCCCGTTAGCATCGCCAGGGCTGGAGACAGACTGAAGCCCGGCAGGGTTTACGTGGCCAGGGGGGGCGACCATCTGGTGGTGACGGCGGTCAGCACCCTGGCTTACGTCCGGGAGCCCTCCGCCACTCCCTACCGCCCGTCCGTGGACGTCCTTTTCGAAAGCCTGGCCGGGTCCCAGGCCGGGCCGGGGGTGGCCGTGCTGCTCACCGGCATGGGCAGCGACGGGGCCAAGGGACTCCTGGCCCTGAAACAGGCTGGCTGGTTCACCATCGCCCAGGACCAGAGCTCGAGCGCCGTCTACGGCATGCCCAAGGCCGCCAGGGACCTTGGCGCCGCCAGCCTCGTGCTGCCGCTCTCCGCCATCGCGGCCCAGGCCGCCAAACAACTGCGAATACCATGAACGACATCAAGCCTTGCCCGGAATCAACGGTAAGAGTCCTCCTGGTGGACGACCAGATCATGGTGGCGGAGGCCGTGCGCCGCATGCTCGCGCCGGAGACGGACATCTCCTTCCATTCCGTGCAGGACCCGTCCGCCGCCCTTCCGGCCGCCCTGGAGAAGCAGCCCACCGTGGTGCTTCTGGACCTGGTCATGCCTGACATCGACGGTCTCACCCTGGTGAAGTATTTCCGCGCCCACCCCAAGCTCAGGGAGCTGCCGCTCATCGTGCTCTCCACCAAGGAGGAGCCGGAGACCAAGGCCAGGGCCTTCGAACTCGGGGCCAACGACTACCTGGTCAAGCTTCCCGACAGGGTGGAGCTTGCCGCGAGGCTGCGCCACCACTCCCGGGGCTACACGCGCCTTCTTGAACGCGACCGGGCATACCGGGAACTGGCCCGGCAGCTCGACCAGGCCGCACAGTATGTCCGCAACCTCCTGCCGCGCCCCGTGGAAGAGGGACCGGTGCGCACCGAGTGGATATTCGAACCGTCGGCCCAGCTCGGCGGCGACGCCCTGGGCTACCATTGGATCGACACGCACCGCTTCGCCTTCTACCTGCTGGACGTGTGCGACCACGGCGTGGGCCCCGCCCTGCTTTCTGTGTCCGCGCTCAACGTGCTCAGGTCGCAGACCCTGCCGGGCGTGGACTTCGGCTCTCCCGCCCAGGTGATGGAGGGGCTCAATTCCGTGTTCCAGATGTCCTGGCAGAACGACCTTTACTTCACCATTTTCTATGGGGTGTACGACCTGCTCGAGCGCAAGGTCCGGTTCGCCTCGGCGGGGCATCCGCCGCCGCTGCTCTTCCAGGCTGACGGCACGGTGGAGGAACTGCGCTGCCAGAGCATCTTCATCGGGGCCATGCCCGGCGTGACCTTCAAGGAAAGCGAGGCGGAGGTGGCCGCGCCCGCGTCCCTGCTGGTGGTCTCGGACGGCGCTTACGAGATCCGGAAAACGGATGGCGGCATGTGGAGCTACGAAGAGTTCAAGGAGTACGTCCAGGGCGCGTCGCGGGAAGGCCCCCGCCTGGGGGACATCCTGGACCACGCCAGGCGGATGCTCGGACGCGGCACGCTGGAGGACGACCTGACGATGTTGAAAATCACCATCGCGTAGCATCCTGAAAATACGGCAAGTTATTTTTATCACTATCGGGTGGCACAGTTTGCGAACTTGTTGCCACGCAGTGGTTTGAACGGGTTGAACAAGCCCTGGCCGCCCGTTTCACACCTCGGCGGGAGCCTTTCCCGGACCGCGCGGAGCCTCTTCCAGGCCCGCAGTGCGACATTGTTCCCCATGTCACAATTTCCACTGGAAAAGGCCTTCAGGTTCTGTTAAGGTATCGACCAGCCTGGAACTGTCAGGCATTCGAGTTCAGGATTCCAGCCGGGACGGAGTCTGTGGGGGAAGCCGTTCCGGTTCGCAGTGTGGTCAAATTTCACAACCACCAGCCAACCTGTAACGATTTGGGAGGTCCGTATGCGCGTATCCATTGGTCTTGCCAAGGACGGCGCCGAAAAACGCTTGGAAGAGAAAGGCGTCTCCCGCCGCGACTTCATGAAGTTCTGCGCGGCGGTGGCCACCGCCCTTGGCATGGGTCCCGGCGCGGCCGCTGAAGTCGCCGCCGCGCTCACCGCCAAGAAGCGCCCCAGCGTCATCTACCTGCACGGCGCGGAATGCACCGGCTGCTCGGAAGCAGTGCTCCGCACCTACGAGCCGTTCATTGACGCCCTGATCCTCGACACCATCAGCCTCGACTACCACGAGACCATCATGGCCGCCGCCGGCGAAGCCGCCGAGGACGCCCTGGCCAAGGCCATCGCCTCCCCCGACGGATTCGTCCTGGTGCACGAAGGCGCCATCCCCACCATCGAGAACGGCAACTGGGGCATGGTCGGCGGACACACCATGGCCGCCAACCTCAAGAAGTGCGCCGAGAAGGCCAAGGCCATCATCGCCATGGGCACCTGCGCCACCTTCGGCGGCGTCCAGGCCGCCAAGCCCAACCCCACTCAGGCGGTGTCCGTCAGCAAGTTCCTGAACCGCAAGGACGTCATCAACATCGCAGGCTGCCCGCCCAACCCCATCAACTTCGTGGGCGCGGTCGTGGCGTTCCTCAAGGGCGACAAGATCGAGCTCGACGCTCTGCAGCGTCCCAAGGTCTTCTTCGGCACTTCCGTCCATGACCAGTGCGAGCGCGTGAAGCATTTCGACAAGGGCGAGTTCGCCAAGAGCTTCGATTCCGAGGAAGCCAAGAAGGGCTGGTGCCTGTACGAGCTTGGCTGCCGCGGTCCCGAGACCTACAACAACTGCCCGAAGGTGCTCTTCAACTCGACCAACTGGCCCGTGAAGGCCGGCCATCCCTGCATCGGCTGCTCCGAGCCCGATTTCTGGGATTCCATGAGCCCCTTCTATTCGGCCCGTTAGTCTGGTCCGCTTGTAGCTCGAACCGCAGCACACCTCACGGAGGAATGTCATGGCTGACAAGAAGCCTGAGATCATGAAAACGCCCCAGAGCACCTTCACCGGACCCGTAGTGGTCGACCCCGTCACCCGCATCGAGGGTCACCTGCGAATCGTGGTCGAGGTCGAAGGCGGCAAGATCAAGAACGCCTGGAGCTCCTCGCAGCTCTTCCGCGGCCTGGAGATCATCCTCAAGGGCCGCGACCCCCGCGACGCCCAGCACTTCACCCAGCGCTCCTGCGGCGTCTGCACCTACGTGCACGCCCTGGCCTCCACCCGCGCCGTGGACAACGCCGTCGGCGTGAACGTGCCCCAGAACGCCACCATCATGCGCAACTTGGTGATGGCCTCCCAGTACCTGCACGACCACATCGTGCACTTCTACCACCTGCACGCCCTGGACTTCGTGGACGTCACCAGCGCCCTGAAGGCCGACCCCGTCGCCGCCGCCAAGATCGCCAACCAGATCTCCAAGCGCAAGACCAAGGCCGAGGACCTCAAGGCCGTGCAGGACAAGGTGAAGGCCCTGGTCGATTCCGGCCAGCTCGGCATCTTCACCAACGCCTACTTCCTGGGCGGACACAAGGCCTACTACCTGCCGCCCGAAGTCAACCTGATCGCCACCGCCCACTACCTGGAAGCCCTGCACCTGCAGGTGAAGGCCGCCAGGGCCATGGCCATCTTCGGCGCCAAGAACCCCCACACCCAGTTCACCGTTGTGGGCGGCTGCACCAACTACGACGCCCTGCGCCCCGAGCGCATCGCCGAGTACATGAACCTGTTCAAGGAAGTGAACAAGTTCATCAACGAGTGCTACATCCCCGACCTGCTGGCCGTCGCCTCCTACTACAAGGACTGGGCGGCCATCGGCGGCACCTCCAACTTCCTCTGCTTCGGCGAGTTCCCGATGAAGTCCGAGCACGGCATGGACGACCGCTTCCTGCCCGCCGGCGTCATCATGAAGCGCGACCTGAAGGGAGTTAAGCCCGTCGACCAGAAGCAGATCCTGGAGCACGTGGCCCACTCCTGGTACAAGGGCAACGAAGCCAAGCATCCCTACGAGGGCGTCACCGATCCCCAGTACACCAAGCTGGACGACAAGGACCGCTACTCCTGGATGAAGGCCCCCCGCTACATGACCGAGCCCATGGAGACCGGCCCCCTGGCCAAGGTCCTGGTGGCCTACGCCAAGGGACACAAGTCCACCGTCAAGACCGTGGACATGGTCCTCAAGAACCTCGGCGTCGGCCCCGAAGCGCTGTTCTCCACCCTGGGCCGCACGGCTGCCCGCGGTATCGAGACCGCCGTCATCGCCGCCGAGATCGAGGGCTGGGTGAAGCAGCTGGCCGCCAACGTCAAGAAGGGCGACACCAAGCTGTACCAGGACTGGAAGATGCCCGACTCCGCTCAGGGCGTGGGTTTCGTCGACGCTCCCCGCGGCGCGCTGTCCCACTGGATCGACATCAAGGGCGGCAAGATCAACAACTTCCAGCTGGTCGTGCCCTCCACCTGGAGCCTCGGGCCCCGCTGCGCCGCCGGCAAGCTGTCCCCGGTGGAAGAGGCCCTGGTCGGCACCCCCATCGCCGATCCCAAGCGCCCCGTCGAAATCCTGCGCACCGTGCACTCCTTCGACCCCTGCATCGCCTGCGGCGTGCACGTCATCCAGCCGGAGTCCAACGAAGTGCTCAGCTTCAAGGTGCTGTAAGACTATCGAACACTATGCAACAAAAAGGCCCCGCGAAAGCGGGGCCTTTCTCTTATGCAGGATTCACACGACTGAATTCTTTCAACAATTCACATAAAGAACAGGATACTGAGATCTACCGCTTATATGGCGAACATGCTTTCCAAGCAAATGCTTATACTTCCCACTGCTGTCGTCCGTTCCTTCAAATTCTTTCCTCTTTGCCACTGCCCCAGGGACACCAGGACTCATTCTTGCGTCCATCCATTTAACATCCTTAAACACAGCTCTAATCAATCCGTTTGCCACTGAAAGCACCCTCTCCGCGCCTCTAGCTCTGTCAACATTGACAGCCCAATACTTTCTCGTAGCCTCATAAACTTGTTCAATTGTCATAGTCCTTTTCCACTGTCTGTTGATCTTTATGATCACCGCAGGAAAATCGATCTGTGCTTCTTCAGCAGCATACTCGCTGACAAGAACATCGAGCGACACAATGCCACACTCTTTTGAACAATGACCTGATTGAATGTTTGAAATCGAGGCGTTCGGTAAACATCGCAATACATCAATCAGTGAAGATTCTACAATTAAAGCTTCCTTTCTAGTCAATCCTCGTCTAACAATATGTACGATTGGCAACATACCATATTTAAAAATTTCTGATATAATATTTAATTTTGAACTAGTTGACCCCTCTTTCTTCAATGATTCCTCGAAATGCGAAAGAACTCTGCTGCCAACACCAACACCGATATAAAATGGCAAGCCACTACGAGGGTCAGATAGCATATAAACATAATACCCCAACTCTTCACTAACGGCGGAATCAATAGTCACGGAGTCAATATAATTCTGAACATTCTCTGCAAAATCAAACATATGAACCTCCCAATGAATTTAGGGGTGGGTCGACAACTTGAGGGATCAAATCTCCTCACCGCAATTGCAAAAGCAAACCGGCTTCGGAGGCTTCGTCCTCGGAACAGCGCCCGCCTGATAGAACCTGAGCCCTTCAAACACGCTGGACCACAGCGTGGCGAACTCGCCGTTCGCACCCGTCAGGGTGTCCGGCAGCCACACTTTTTTCAGCCTGCGTCCGGCCAGCGGCGCTGGCAGCGCCACGGTCATCACTCGCCCGGAGATGACCGCCGCCGTCCAGAACTTGTCCTGCCCGGCCTTCACCCGCACCTTGGCCGTCTCACCGGCAAGCGGCGTGGAGAACGTGAGCACCAACGCCCCCTCCTGCACCGAGAGCCGCACCAGCCTCGGCATTTCCTTGTAGCCGCCGTCCGCCGTCTTGGGCACGAGGAACGCGAAGGCCGGACCCTCAACCAGCCCGGCGTCAAAACCGTACGCCCCAATGGGGGTGTCCGGCCCGCTGCTCCAGTTCTCCGGCGCGGGCCAGTCCACCCCCGCCTCGAGCGTCATATGACAACCTTTTGGAGGTCCACCGGAAAGGCGCAGGTCGCCCGCGTCAGGGTCGGCGAACGCGGCCTTGGGGTCGCAGATGCCGTTCTTTTCCTGGGCGTTTTCTGTCACTTTGGGCGGCCAGGGCAGGTTGGTCAGGTCGCAGTCGAAGGCGACGGAAGGGTCCCAGCCCTTGGGCATGAAGCCCGGGCCCATGAAGCGGTCTTTGCCGTAGTTGCCGTCGGGGAACGGACGGCGCACGGCCTCGGGCAGATTGCAGGGAGCGCATTCCTTCTGGGGCGCGGCGGGAGGCAGCTCGTCCCTGAAAAGGACCGCGTTGTTCACGTGCAGCATGTTGGCGGTGACGCCGTCCTTGATGAGCGAGTTGTAGAGGCAATAGCTGTTGTTGAAGAAGAAGGTGGGCCTGTCCTTGGACGGGTACGGCCCTTCGACGTCATACTTGTAAACCTTGCCGCCCCGGTTGGGGTCCAGCATGGACCCTGGTTTGTCTGTGATCCAGCCGGTGTTGGCGAAGTAGTACCAGAAGCCCCCGGCCACCTCGTCCAGCGAGAACCAGGCGTGGGCGTTGTGGATGCGGTTGTGGTGCACCCACCAGTTGGTGGCCCCGCTCTCCGGCTCCACGGGATTGTCGCGCGTGCGCAGCATGGTGTTGCCGTAGATTTCCACGTTGTGGTTCTGGCTGTCGATCTTCTTCTTGTCCGCCTTCATGCGCATGCCGTTGAAGGCGTCGCAGATGACGTTGTTTCGAAGGACCACGCTCCCGGAGATGCCGTAGCTGCCGAAGATGCCGCCATTGTAGTAGAAGTATCGCTTTCTCTTGGAATCAAGCCAGAGGAGGTCGCGCCACATGGAGCCGGTGGGGTCCTGCCGCCAGAGGTTGTCCTCCAGCAGGATGTGGTGCGTGGACTGGCCCCGGGCGTAGACCATGTAGCGGCTGTCCTTTGCCTTCACGCCGCGCACCGTGACGTAGGTGGAATCCTCGATATAGAGGAACGTGGGCCAGCAGTTCTCCACGTGAAAATTCTCGAACTCGATCCAGGCGCAGTCCTTGAGCTTGAAGTAGGCGAAGTGCTTCATCTCGGGCAGCATGGAATCGTGCGGCACGCCGCCCAGTCCGCCGTCGAGCAGCGTGGCGGCGCCCATCCCCCGGATGGTGATGGGGGCCTCCGGCCAGCCTTCAAGCTCGTACATCTTGATGGGGCGGCAGGCCGGGGTCCCGCACGCGTCCTCGTCGTAGAGGATGGGTGGCCAGTACTTGCCGGGGAGCAACTGGAGAATGTCGCCCGGCCTCACACAGCTCAGGGCGTCGGTCAGGGTGCGGGTGGTGAAGAGCAGGTCCTGCCCATTCACGTGCACCATGCGGCAGTCGCCCTTGTAGGTGATGTAGAGGACGCGCCTCCCGTTTTCGACTCCGTACGGCAAGGGTGTGAGGTCGTCTTCCATCGGCTCTCCTTTGATCCAATCCCGGGAACAAACCTATATCCAAAGTCCTCATTCAATACGCGCAATCCAATACATCACGAACCGCAAGGCCCGTCAACTGCCGCGCTAGCGCCGTCCCTCTTGCCGCCGGGAGCTTTGACGGGCATTATGCACTCATCTTCAGTGGGGGGCATCGATGGACGGCGACCGCAGGATTCTGGTTCTTGGCGTTGGCAACATTCTGTACACCGACGAGGGCGTGGGCGTGCGCTGCGTGGAGAAGCTCGAACGCGAGTACGAGTTCTCCCCCAACGTGACCCTGCTGGACGGCGGAACTCTCGGCATGCGGCTCATGGACTCGCTGCTCAACTGCGACACGGCCATCATCCTGGACGCCGTGCTCGGCGGCCAGGAGGCGGGCACCATATACCGCTGCACCGGCGACGAGCTGCGCAAGTCCCTGGCCTTCAAGGACTCCATGCACCAGACAGACCTGGTGGACTCGCTCATCTACTGCGACCTGCTTGGCAACCGCCCCGAGGCGGTGGTCATCGGCATCGAGCCGCACGACTACCAGACCATGGCCATCGAGGTCTCCGACGTGCTGGCCTCCCGCCTGGACGACATGGCGGCCTGCGCGCTCAAGGAAGTGGAACAGGCGGGCGGATCGTTCACCAAGCGCGACATCCCTCTGCCCCAGGCAACGATCTAGGCGGCGCCCGCCCGGGGCGCCGCTCCTCCCGGGGGTGACCCATGCGGCTGCATTTGCCCGCGCTCGTGCTCTGCGCCTTGCTGCTCCCCTCACCGTGCCTGGCCCTGGAGACCAGCACCGAGCGGACAGGGAGATGCGAGATATTCTGGGAAACGGAGGGTCCTTATATCCAATCGGGGAGCCAGCTGTACGCCTTGCCGTCCGAGGAGACCGCGATCAGGGTGACATACGAGGACGCCGAAAAACTAGTCGCGTTCCTGCGCAAGCATTGCGAGCGGACGCCCGGGTGCGAGCTGACCTTCGAGACCGAGACCCGGGCCGTCATGGCGGCGAAGGCCCCCGGCGGCCAGTCCGTGGCCGTCGCCTACCGGCCAAGCAGCAAGGAGAGGTACCCCGGCCAGCCCCGGACCGTCCGGACGAGACTCCTGGGCTGGAGCTGGGACACGTTCACCCTCTCGGCGAGGACAAGCAACGGCACATTCTGCATCCCCGACAGCTACGCCTGGAAAGACTACCAGGACCGTGTATTCAAGGCCCTCTCCCGGTTCGGCGGACAGGAGGCCGCGCTTGACGCAGCCGTGACGCTCACCGTCCATCCGGCCGTGACCCCCAGCGAAGACTGCCAGGGCTACCTCGCGGACGTAACCCCCGCCCAGTAGGAGGGATTTCATGCCTCTCACCCCCCGGTTCCGGCCATCGCCTTCCTTCCTGAAGCTCGCTTCGGCCGCGATGGCGGCGCTTTCACTCCTGGCCTGCCTGGCCGCCAGTCCGGATGCGGCGGAGGTGAAGCCCTACCGCCTCACCATACTGCACACCAACGACATCCACGCCCGTATCGCCGGGTTCAACCGGTTCGGCCAGATCTGCACGGCCGAGGAATCGGACAAGGGCGAATGCTTCGGAGGCTACCCCCGCGTCGCGGCCGCCGTGGAGGCATTGCGCAAAAAGGGCGGCAACACGCTCCTGCTCGACGCGGGCGACCAGTTCCAAGGCACGCTCTTCTACACGCTGCTCAAAGGCCGCCCCGAACGCGACTGCATGAATTTCATGCGCTACAACGCGGGCACGCTCGGGAACCATGAGTTCGACGACGGCCCCAAGGTGCTCGCGGACACGTTCCTGGACGGGCTCGTCCCGCCCATGCTGGCCGCCAACGTGGACGCCTCCGGGGACCCCGCGCTCAAGGACCGGCTCAAACCCTGGACCATCCTGAACGTGGGCGGCCGCAAGGTCGGGCTGGTGGGCATCGCCAACGAGGACACCGCCGCCCTCTCCAACCCCGGGCCGGACATCGTCTTCCACAAGGCCGAGGAACCGCTTGGGCTGGCCGTGAATGAACTGGCCGCGCACGGCGCGGACATCGTGATCGCGCTCACCCACGTGGGCCTGGAGCGCGACAAGGAACTGGCCGCCAACGTGGACGGCATCGACGTGATCGTGGGCGGGCACAGCCACAGCCTGCTCTCCAACACCGATCCGAACGCGGCCGGCCCCTACCCCGTCGTGGTCAAGTCGCCGTCCGGCGCGCCCGTGCTCATCGTTCAGGCCGAGGCATGGGGCAAGTACCTGGGCGAGCTGCAGGTGGACTTCGACGCCAAGGGGATGGCCAAGGCCTGGGCCGGAGCGCCGCTGCTCATGGACGCCTCACGCCCGGAGGACAAGACGCTCATGGAGAAGGTCCGCGCCTGGCAGGGGGAGATGAAGCCCTATCTGGACCAGCCGCGCGGCAAGGTTTCCGTGGACCTCACAGCCGAATGCCGCTTCGGCGAGTGCGCTCTTGGCAACGCGCTGGCGGACGCCGTCAGGCTCTCGGCCAAGGCGCAGGGCGTGCGGGCGGCGTTTGTCAACGGCGGAGCGATCCGTTCCGGCCTGAGGGCGGGCGGCGTGAGCCTGGGCGACCTGCTCACCGTCTACCCCTTCGCCGACAACGTGGCCACGTTCGAGCTCTCCGGCAAGGACCTCCTGGCCGTGCTGGAGCACGGCGTCAGCATGGCCTCGGACCCTGGCGGCTCCGGCACGGGCAGGTTCCTCCAGGTGTCTGGCATCAGGTACTCCTTCGACCCCCGCAAACCCGAGGGACGGCGGATAGTCACAGCCGACATCCTGGGGCCGGACGGCGGATACGCGCCCCTCGATCCCGAGAAGACATACCCTCTGGCCACCACGGGCTACCTGCTGAGGGGCGGCGACGGCTACGCCGTGCTCAAGGAACGGGCCAAACGCGTGTACGCCTTCGGCATGCCCGTGAGCGACGCCTTCAACGACTTCTTCGCCACCCACTCGCCCGTTTCCGGCAGGCTGGAGGGGAGAATCGTCAGGCTGGGCGATGCGTTGCCGAAATAGGAAGAAGTATTAGGCCTCCGGCGGCCAGGGGGTTGATCCCCCTGGGCACGCAATTGCTTCGCGAAGTGTCATGGAACGGCCGGGGCTACCCCAAACACGGGCGGGAAAACGTGATGCATTCCCCCCCGCAGCCCGAAATCACTTCGCTTGACGAGCCATACCCCCCGCCATACTTACCGCGAGGAATGAACGTCCCAGCCTTCCGGTCTTTCCGGCACCGCAACTACCGCCTCTTCTTCTGGGGCCAGCTCGGCTCTCTCACCGGCACCTGGATGCAGAGCACCGCCCAGGGCTGGCTGGTCTACCGTCTCACCGGTTCCAGCTTCTGGCTGGGCCTCGTCAGCTTCTGCGCCCTGCTACCCGTGCTTCTCTTCAGCCTTGCCGGGGGAGCGTTGGCCGACCGTTTCCCCAAAAGAACCATACTGCTCGCCGTGCAGACCGCCGCCATGATCCAGGCCGTGGCTCTGGCCTGGCTCACCCTCGCGGGGGACGTCCAGGTCTGGCAGATCATGGCCCTGGCAGTCTGCCTGGGCCTGGCCAACGCCGTGGAGATACCAACGCGCCAGTCCTTCCTTGTGGAGATGGTGGGCCGCGAGGACCTGCACAACGCCATCGCCCTCAACTCCACCAGCTTCCATCTGGCGCGCGTGCTCGGGCCGTCGCTGGCCGGTCTTCTCGTTGCGCTCATCGGAGAGGGCCCGTGCTTCGCCCTGAACGCGCTGAGCTTCCTGGCTGTGCTGTGGAGCCTCGCCGCCATGCGCTTCGAGCGGGCAACGACCCACGGCGCGCCGCGTGCCGGCCTCAAGGAACATGTGAAGGAGGGGGTGTGTTTCGCCTGCCGCACGCCGCTGGTGCGGGAGGTGCTGGCCGTGGTGGCGTTGGCCAGCCTGATGGGCGTTTCCACGCTGGTGCTGCTGCCGGTTTTCGCCGGGGACGTGTTCGCGCGCGGGCCGGAGGGACTCGGCATCCTGACCGCGTCCTCGGGGTTCGGGAGCATGGCCGGGGCCCTTGCGATGGCGTGCAGGCGCGGCGCGACGGGGCTGCGCGGCATCGCGGTGGCGAGCCTCGCTGGACTTGGGGCGTGCCTCTTGCTCTTCGCCCTGGCCCCGTCCTTCTGGGCGGCGGCGTTCTTCCTCGCACCCTGCGGCTTCTGCCTGATGGCGCTCGTGGCCAGTTGCAACACCATGGTTCAGCTGACCACGCCGGACGGCCTGCGCGGGCGGGTGATGTCGGTGTTCTCGACGCTCTATCTGGGCATGGCCCCTTTCGGGTCGCTCCTGGCTGGGAGCATGGCCCAGTGGATGGGCGCTCCGGCGGCGGTGGCCATCCTGGGAGGATGCTGCCTCGCGGGCGCGCTCTGGCCGGGCGCGAAGGTGCTCAAGGCCCCGTACAACCCGTAGACCTTCCTATCAGCGCCCCTTGGCCACACTCACGTAGACCATCCTGGCCACCACGCCCAGAAGCGGCGCTCCCAGCGCGAAAAATATGGCCACGCCGAAATTCCGCTGCACCCAGGGCAGCTGGCCGAAGAAATAGCCGCCGAAGAGGTAGAGCGGCGTCCAGATGATCTTCCCCACCGCGTTGAACTTGAGGAACTCCCGCCACTCCATCAGCGCCACGCCTCCCGCCAGCGGGGCGAGCGTCCGAAGCACCGGCACGAAGCGCGCGGCCACGATGGTAACGCCGCCGTGTCGCTCGTAGTAGTCGTGCGCCTTGGCCAGTGACTCCGGGGAGATGAACGGAATCCTGCGCCCGGCCATGACGTGCGAGCGCAGGTAGCGGCCGAAGGCGAAACTGACCGTATCGCCCAGGAAGGCCGCCAGGGCCATGAGCGCGAGCGTCAGCCACAGGCTGAAGTCCGCCCCCTGGGCAGCCAGGGCCCCCACGGCGAAGAGCACCGTGTCCGATGGCAGGGCCGTGGCCACGATGAGCCCTGTCTCAGCGAAGATCACGAGGAAGATGATGGCGTAGACCCACGCCCCGTAATCCGTGCTCAGGCTGAGGAGGTGGCCCTCAAGGTGGGCGAAAAGATCCCAGATCCCGGTGATGGTCACGGCTGGGATGGAGAGCCAGCGCCCAGGGCGGTCAATCCGGCCATTAACCGCGCGGGCATGGTTCCCGGAGTGGCCCGTTTCATTTGCGCTCCCCGGGCTCCCCCAGGAACTTCTCGAAGGCGGCGGCGTCCATGACCTCCTCCTTGAGGAGTTCCTCGGCCACTCGTTCGAGGATTTCCCGGCGTTCCAACAGGATGCCCCGCACCCTCTCGCGCGCCGCCTCCAGGATGGCCCTGACCTCCTCGTCCAGCTTGGCGGCGGTGGTCTCGCTGTACTCCTTGCCCACCAGCGGGGCCTGCTCGGGGGAGAGGAACATGGGACGCGACTGCCTGGGATAGGTGGAGAGCCCAAGCGTCTCGCCCATGCCGTACTCCGCCACCATGGCCCGGGCTATGTCCGTGGCGCGCTGCAGGTCGTTGTGCGCGCCCGTGGATATCTCGCCGAAGCTCAGCTCCTCCGCCACGCGCCCGCCCAGGAGCACGTCGATCTTGCCCAGCAGCTCCTGCCGGGTCATGAGGTAGCGGTCCTCCGTGGGCAGCTGCTGCGTGTAGCCAAGCGCCCCCAGCCCGCGCGGCACGATGGATATCTTGTGCACCTTGTCCGCGCCCGGCGTGAACGCGGCCACCAGGGCGTGGCCGGTCTCGTGGTAGGCCACGATCTTCTTTTCCTTTGGGTTTATCACCCGGTTCTTCTTTTCCAGCCCGCCGATGACCCGGTCCACGGCCTCGTTCAGGTCGTCCATGTCCACGGCGTCCTTGCGTCGGCGCGCGGCCAGGAGCGCGCCCTCGTTTATGATGTTGGCCAGATCCGCGCCGGAGAAGCCGGGAGTCTTGCGGGCGATGATCTCCAGGTCCACCCCGGCGCCGAGCTTCACGTTCTTGGCATGGACATTGAGGATGGCGAGACGCCCGTTCACGTCGGGCTTGTCCACCAACACCTGGCGGTCGAAGCGCCCGGCGCGCAGCAGGGCCGGATCAAGGGTTTCGGGGCGGTTGGTGGCGGCCATGATGACCACGCCCACGCGAGGGTCGAAGCCGTCCATCTCCACAAGCAGCTGGTTGAGGGTCTGCTCGCGCTCGTCGTGGCCGCCCACCACGTTCACGCCTCGCGCCTTGCCGATGGCGTCCAGCTCGTCGATGAATATGATGCAGGGGGCCTTCTCGCGGGCCTGGGTGAACATCTCGCGCACGCGCGACGCGCCCACGCCCACGAAAAGCTCCACGAACTCCGAGCCCGAGATGGAGAAGAACGGCACCCCGGCCTCTCCCGCCACGGCCCGCGCGAGCAGGGTCTTGCCCGTGCCCGGAGGACCCACCAGCAGCACGCCCTTGGGCATGCGCCCGCCCAGGTGCTGGAAGCGGTCCGGCTCCTTGAGGAAGTCCACGATCTCCTTGAGCTCCTCCTTGGCCTCCTCGCACCCGGCCACGTCTTCGAACGTGGTGTTGAGGTCCGCCTCGGCCACGATCTTTGCCTTGCTGCGCCCCACGCCCAGGAGCTGGTCGCCGGGGTTGAAGCGCCGCATCAGCAGGAACCAGATGCCGAAGAAAATGAGCGCGGGCAGCACCCAGCTCATGAGGTCGCGCAGGAAGGTGGATTCGGGCTGCCCCCTGAACTCCACGTTGTACCTGGAAAGTTCCTCGGAGAGTTCAGGGTCCACTCGCAGGGCTACGAAGCGCTGCTCGGATTCTTGGCCGTCCTTGACGACCTTCATCTTTCCCTGGATTGCCCCCTGCCCGATGGCCACCTCGATGACGTGGCCAGCCTTGAGCTCCTTGAGGAACTCCGAATAGGCCAGCGCCTTGGGGCCGTAGGCGCGGGAGTAGTAGTCCTGGATGAACACGAGCGCCCAGATGGCGGCGATGACGTACCAGACGGTGAAATGATGCTTGTTTTCCATGCGGGGTCCGCTGTTTGGCTCTTTCGGCATTCCAGACACATACGGACTGCCCGGTTGCGGGTCAAGCGTGGAGCGCGGACGCGGGCGTCAACATTTTTACATATATAGCCGTATGCCCCTATGTGGGGTGAAATCTTTTTCCCATGCATATGATTCGCGGTCATCGGCCTCCTGGCAGGGTCAAAAACTGACGGAGATGATGAGCACCATGGCAATGCCTGAAGCGTATCCGGACCCGTACGCGCCCGGCATGGCACTTACCGGCGTTAAGCGCCGGGAAGGGCGCTGAAGGCCCGCCCTGGCGCCTTGAGCAACGCCTTTTTCACCGCCTTCGAAACCCAACAACCACGCGCCTTCCCAGCGTTTCCGCAAACAATTTTCACCCACATAGCGGTATGCCCCTATGTGGGGTGAAATTAAAACGCGCCTGCATACACTTCGGGGGACCTTGGCACGGGAAGCCAGGGATCAAACCAT
>JBMORI010000128.1:0-17317 GCA_049322415.1 Thermodesulfobacteriota bacterium
TAAACTAAGTGCAGGTCGGTTAGTCAAACAAAATATCTGACCTGCCGCCGCTGTTCGATTTATCATGACGTAGGACATCCCCTGCGATCATATTGCTCCATCCTCTTGCGCCACCCAAAAGTGGATGGCCACGCCCCTGTGTCGCCCAGAAAGGGACATTTCCAAAGTTTACCCGTTTGAAGGTCCTATCGTCCTGTTTTGAAAGAATTCTTGACATTTTGCCCGTGCGTTTTGATATGGTCATAAAAACCTCTGGAGAGACCAATGAACAAACGCCCTCAACTGCCTTTGGAGTATTTTACCAGCATCTCACCGCGCGTTGTTTCAATGCAATTAGAAATAGACAAAATGCTAGGCGACATTGGTGCGTCATATGGCTGGTCTACGCGCGAGACCAAGCAAATCGCAAAGGTTTCAAAACACATGAGCACGATGCGCGTTTTCTTGCTTGACCTTGCCTGTGCGTCTGCACCACGTGAGAGTCTTGATATGGTGTGCCACCTCTTTTCTACCAAACATCCAGAGACGGATTAGGCAATCGCCACGTCACGGCTAGCCACCTGGGTATGGCCACGGATACTTAACTCGCCTGGTCGAAAAATAAAAAAGGCCGGACGCTCTCACGTCCGGCCTTTCTTCTCTTTCTCTCTCGCCGCTAGGCCGTGGCCAGCATCTCCCTGATCTTGTTGACCAGGTTCTCGGCGGTGAAGCCGTACTTCTGGGCCAGCAGGTCCGGCGGGGCGGAGTCGCCGAAGTGGGTGAGGCCCAGCACCAGGCTGCCGCAGCCCACGTACTTGTACCACAGCTCCGGCCGTCCGGCCTCCACGGCCACGCGGCACGCGCAGGACGGCGGCAGCACCTCGTCCTTGTAGAGCTGGGGCTGCTCGTCGAAGATCTCCATGCAGCACATGTTCACCACGCGAACCTTGCGCTCGGTGAGGGCCTCGGCGGCGGCCAGGGCCATGGGCACTTCCGAGCCGGAGGCCAGGATGATGAGGTCGGGCTTGCCGCCGGGGGCGTCGCGCAGCACGTAGCCGCCCTTCGCCGCGCCGTCGATGGCGGCGGGGTAGACCGCCGGGTCCATGACCGGCAGGTTCTGGCGCGAAAGCATCATGCAGGTGGGGCGGCTGGTCTGCTTCAGGGCGATCTCCAGGCACAGGGCGGTCTCGCGCGCGTCGGCCGGGCGCATCACCAGCATGTTGGGGATCAGCCGCAGGGCGCTGACATGCTCGATGGGCTGGTGGGTGGGGCCGTCCTCGCCCAGGTGGAAGGAGTCGTGGGTGAAGATGTGCAGCGCGGGCAGGTGCTGCAGGGCGGACATGCGCAGCGCGTTGCGCTCGTAGTCCGAGAAGGTGAGGAAGGTGGCGCCGAAGGGGACCAGCCCGCCGTGCAGGGCGATGCCGTTGACGATGGCCCCCATGGGGAACTCGCGCACGCCGAAGGCCAGGTTGCGGCCCAGGGGCTCGCAGGCGCTGAAATTGCCCACCTTGTCGCGGAACTTGGCGGTCATGTTGGAGGGATCCAGGTCGGCGGAGCCGCCCACGAGGATGGGCAGCTGGTCGATGAGGGCCTCCAGGCACTTGCCCCAGGCGGAGCGGGTGGCGACCTTGGTTCCGGGCTCGAAGGCGGGCCAGTTGAAGGAGCGGTTGGCCGGGTTGCGCTTCATGGCGCGCCAGAGTTCCTGGAAGGCCTGGTCCTTGTCGAGCCTGGCCTCGAAGTTCTTGTTCCAGGCGGCGGCCATGGCGCGAAGCTCCGGGAAGCGGGCGCGGAAGGTCTCCACGGCATCCTGGGGGAGGTGGAAGGTCTTGTCCTCGGGCAGGCCGAGCTTCTTCTTGGTCGCTGCTATCTCATCGGCGGGCAGGGGCGCGCCGTGGGTCTCGAAGTCGCCCTCGCGGGTGGCCGTCCCCTTGGCGATGGTGGTGCGGCCGATGATGAGGGTGGGGCGTTTGGTCTCGGCCTTGGCCTCGGCGATGGCCTTGCGGATGGCCTCGTGGTCGTGGCCGTCGATCTCGATGACGTGCCAGCAGAACCCTTCGAAGACGGTCTTGTAGTTGGTGCAGTCGCAATCCTTGGTGGGGCCGGAGAGCTGGATGCTGTTGGAATCGTATAGCACGATCAGCTTGCCCAGTCCCCAGTGCCCGGCCAGGGAGGCGCTGCCCAGCGCCACGGGCTCCTGGAGGTCGCCGTCGGAGGCCAGGGCGTAGGTGTAATGGTCGCAGACGTCGGCCCCGAGGCGGGCTCGCAGCATGCATTCGGCCGCGGCCATGCCCACGGCCATGGAGAAGCCCTGGCCCAGGGGGCCGGTGGTGGCTTCCACGCCGGGCGTGACGTGCACCTCGGGGTGTCCAGGGGTGCGGGATTTCCACTGGCGGAAGGCCTTGAGGTCGTCCAGGGTCAAAAGGCCCCGGAAGGCAAGCAGGGCGTAGAGCAGGGCGGATTCGTGCCCGGCCGAGAGCACGAAGCGGTCCCTGTTGAACCATTGGTCGTCATCTGGAGAGTAGTTGAGGAACTCCTTGAAAAGGACGTAGGCCATGTCGGCCGAAGACATTGGCCCGCCGGGGTGGCCGGAATTGGCCTGGCGGGGCTGGTCCATGATGAGGCCTCGGATGACGCTGACCGCCAGGCGGTCCTTTTCGTTGATCGCTGACATGGCAGATTCCTTTTAGAGGGTGTCGATGAGATCGATGCGACGCTGGTGACGCCCGCCTTCGAACTGCGTTGTGAGGAAGACCTCGGTTATTGACTGGGCGAGGCCCTGTCCCACCCAGCGCTCGCCCAGGCACAGGACGTTGGCGTCGTTGTGCAGGCGCGTGGCGCGGGCCATGTATTCGTTGGCGCAGATGGCGGCCCGGATGCCCTTGCGGCGGTTTGCCGCCATGGACATGCCGATTCCCGAGCCGCAAATGAGGATGCCCAGGCAGCCCTTTTCGAGCACCAGGTCGCAGAGCTTGAAGGCGAAGACCGGGTAGTCGCAGCTGGCGGCGGTGTCCGTGCCCACGTCGATGGGTTCGAAACCCAGGCTTTGGGCGTAGTCCTTCAGGTGCTGCTTGAGGATGAGTCCGGCGTGGTCGGAACCGAAGATGACGGGCGTTGGCATGTTGTCTTCCGTGCGCGAGGTTTCTGGTTGCTTCGTCTGCCGTCGCTCCGGCGGAAGGCCGGGGACGGTTCGCCTGCCGGACGCCTCGGATCGTGTCCCCTCGGAGCGGATCGTTCCCGTCGCGGCGCGGCTACGGCATTTCCGGAGCCCGGACGTCTCCCGCCCTGTCCAGGGGGATGTGCCTGGCTCCCGGAGGGAGGGCCAGTTCGAGACCCTGGCCGGCCATGGCGGCCGGCTGGAGTTCCAGCTTCTTGATCCTGAGGATCGCCTGGATGCCTCCGGGCGACGTCACGGTGATCTTGCGGGCGAGGGGCCGTCCGCCTGTTTCGGGCGGGGAGAAGTCGTCCAGATCCACGGTCCACGGCGCCACGCCCCGGCCGGTGAGATGAATGGGATTCCCGGCGAAGTCAAGGGTGACGGATTCCACGGGCGAGGACAGGCCCAGGGAATACTGGAATCCTTTGGCGGTCTTGCGCGAACTTGAAAATTTTCCGGGCAGGATAAGGCTCCAGCGGCCGCAGGAGATGGCGGCCAGCTCCTTCATGCCGAAAGGGAAAGGCATGCCGAGCCTGGCGAGGGCCGCCTTCGTGTCGGGGTGGGTGAAAGCCTGGTTGCTGAGGGGGTAGACGGCCAGCCAGCCCAGCGAGTCCTCCCGCCACATGGCGAAGATCTGGCCCATGCCGGTGGAGAGGTCCAGGCGCAGGGGGCGGTCCAGGTCGCCCCAGAATTTCGCCAGCAGCCGGGCGGACTTCTGGGGGCTCACCACGGAGAGGCTGGCCGAAAGCGTGAAGGATCTTGCCTCCTCCGCGGAGGGGGCGGCGATGGACTGCCACAATTCCTGGGCCGTGGCTTGGGGGGCTCCGGGCTTGGGCGCTCCCGTCTTGGGGCCGCAGGCGGCCAGGATCAAGAGCAGGCACAGGGCCGCGGCCAAGCCTCGGACGCGCGGCGGCTGAAAGCCTTTGGCGTTCGTCAGGAACGCTTCAGCGCCCATTGCGGGGCGGCGGACAGGGCGCTTCATTTCACGCCGTCCAGCTTGGCCTTCACCTCGGCGGCGTTGGCCGGTTTGAACTCGAGGGCCTTGGCGTATCCCCTGGCGGCTTCCTTGCGCTTGCCGAGCGCCTTGGCGATGTCGCCGTAGTGCTCCCAGATGGCAGGGTCCTGCTGGGGTTTTGAGGTGGCGCGCTGGATTTCCGTCCAGGCCTGTTTGATGTCCCCGCGCTTGAAGTGAACCCAGGCCAGCGAGTCGATGAAGTAGGGGCTGTCCGGCTTTTGGGCCAGGGCCTTCAATATCAGGTCCAGCGCGCGGTCCAGGTCGCGTCCGTCCTCGGCCAGGGCGTATCCCACGAAGTTGAGGGCGTCGGCGTTGTCCGGCTCCATGCCGAGGACCCTCTCCATGATGGCCAGGGCCTCGGCGCGGTTGCCCATGCGCTCGAGCACGGTGGCGTAACGGTAGAGGGCCTCCGTGTTGCCGGGCCACTTGCCCGTGGCCACCCAATACACTTCGGCTGCCTTGGGAAGGTTGCCCTGCTTGTCGTACATGACCGCTTCCAGGAACCAGAAGTCGATGCGGTCCGGGTAGAGGGTCTTGCCTTCCGCGATGAGCGGCAGCGCGCGGTCGTACCGCTGCGCGTCGATGGCGAGCTGGACGCGCGTCGTCAGGCTCTTGTCGTGAAACTTGTGGCCCTTGGGAATCTGCGCGAGCAGGTCGAAGGCCTTGTCCAGGTCCTTCTCCTTCTCCACGGCAAGCATGGCCTGGATGAAGATCACGTCCGCGTTGCCGGGCTGTTCCTTGGCCAGACGCTCCAGCACCTTGCCGGCGGCGTCCTGGAACCCCTCGTCCATGAGAAGGCCCATGACCTCGAAGAGATAGGCCCTGTCCTTGGGGCCTTTGTCGAGAAGCGTCAGCGCCTTTGCCTCGTCCTTCTGCTTGAGGGCCAGCCTGACCAGCCTGATCCAGACCTCGGGGCCGTCCTCGCCAAGGTCGAGGATGCGGCGGTAGGCCTCCTCGGCCTGGCGGTATTCGCCGTTCTGCTCGTGATGGAAGGCCAGTTCCGACCATGCGGCGAGCATGTTGGGGTCTTCCCGCAGGGCCTGGCGGAGCTTCTCGATGGCAGGCCTGGCCTTGCCGGTGCCTGCGAGCGCCTTGGATTCGTAGTAGGCCATGGCCGGGGTTCGCCTGTCCCGGGGGATGCGGGACAGGAAGTCCAGGGCGTCCTGGAAGCGGCCCGCCTCGACGAGCACCGCGCCAAGCTCCTGGCTGGCGGCGGTGTCCTTGGGATTGTTGGCGAGGTATTGGGCCAGGACAGCGGCCGCCTCGTCGTACTGGCGTTGCAGCACGTAGGAGTTGGCCATGTAGAAGTGGAGGACCTTCTCCCCGGGAAAGCGAGCGATGCCTTCCTTGAGGATCTCCCGGGTCTTCCCGGGGTCGCCCAGGCCCCAGTGGAGGTTGGCAAGGTCCCTGTAGAGTTCGGGGGTCTGCTCGATTTCAAGAAGCTTCTCCAGGGCGGTGACGGCGTCCTTCACCTGCCCCCGCCTGGAAAGGTCCTGGTAGAGCAGGTAGTAGTAGTCCGCCGCGGCGGCCGGCTGGAGCCCCTTCGCGCTCATGTCGGCGCGCGGGGACGCCTTCTTCGGGGCGCAGGCGCACAGCAACGCCGTGAGCAGGGCGACCATGGCCAGTTTGAGGATGTCCATGGGGTGGGTCACTCTTCCTTGCGGATCCATTCCGCCGAGAAATCGTCGATGCGCTTTGTGAAATGGGACCGGATCTTTTCGAGGAGCCTGGTCTCGATCTGGCGGACCCGCTCGCGGGTGATGCCGTATTTGGCGCCGATCTCCCGCAGCGTGACGGGTGAATCGGACAGGATGCGCTGCTCCAGGAGGTCGCGCTCCTTGTCGGAGAGGTCCGGCATGATGGTCTGCAGGTGTTTTTCCACGAGCCCGGCGATCTCGTCCTTGGCCAGCAGCTCCTCGATGCCCGGGGTGAGGGCCGGGAGGTAATCCAGGCGGGTGGCCGTGGAGTCGTCGCCCAGGGTGATGTCCAGCGACAGGTCGTTTCTGGCCATGCGCTGGTCCATCTCCAGGACGTCCGCCTCGGAAACCTTGAGGCTCTTGGAGATGTTGGTGACGGAGGGGTCGAACCCCAGGGACGTGAGGCGCTGGCGTTCCTTGTTCAGGTTGTAGAACAGGGTGCGCTGGGCCTGGGTGGTGCCGATGCGCACGAGCCGCCAGTTGTCCATGATGAACTTGAGGATGTAGGCCTTGATCCAGTAGGCGGCGTAATAGGAGAACTTGATCCCCTTTTCCGGGTCGTATTTCTTCACCGCCCGCATGAGACCCACGTTGCCTTCCTGGATGAGGTCGGCCACGTTTTGGGCCCAGCGGCGCTGGAAGTCCATGGCGATCTTCACCACCAGACGCAGGTGGGACGTCACTAGCCTGAACGCCGCCTTCTGGTCGCCGCTGTCGCGCACGCGGCGGGCCAGCTCGAACTCCTCGTCAGGGGCGAGCAGGGGGAACTTGCTTATCTCGCGAAGATACGCATGAAGATTGTCCCGTCCGGAAGTGGGGACGGACGGGATTCTCGTGGCGGGCAACGCCGGGAAGGCCTCTTCGGAGGCTTCCTCCTCAAGGGCGTCCTCCTCGAGGGCGTCCTCGCCTGCGGCGTCCTCGACGGGAGGGTCCGGGGCGTGGTCCAGGTCGAGGTCTTCCTCTTCCCGGGCCTCCCCCTCGCCGTCCTGGGTGAGGAGGGGGGCCTCCTCGGGGATATGCGTGGGCTTGGTCATTGTTTGCGTCCATCGGGCGCATAGCGCCCGAAGCATTAACTCATACGCTTTTCATTTGCCGGATTCAACGTTTTTCAGTACGACCCAGAGGCTTTCGACCAAGGAGGACAAACGGTGGCGGATTTTCGCAAAGCCCTTTCCGACGGTTCGGTGATAGTCTTCGACGGCGCCATGGGAACCCTTCTCCAGGCGCGGGGACTCCCCCCCGGGGCATCCCCCGAGCTGTGGGGCATGGAGAACCCGGAGGCCGTGAGGCAGGTCCACGAGGACTACCTCCGCGCGGGGGCCCGGGTCGTCACCACCAACACCTTCGGCGGCACCCGCTTCAAGCTCCCCCCTGGCTCTGACATCAAGGGCGTCAGCGCCATGATGGCCCGCGTGGCCCGGCAGGCCGCCGGGGACAACAACTTCGTCGCGGGAAGCGTCGGCCCCACCGGCCATTTCGTCGAGCCCCTGGGCACTCTCACCATGCGCGAGCTCGTGGACGCCTTCGCCCTTCAGATCGAAGGCCTGGCCGGGGGCGGCGCCGACCTGATCATCGCCGAGACCCACTTCGACCTGGCCGAGGCCAGGGCCGTGGTGCTGGCCGCCCGGCGCGTGTGCGACCTGCCCGTGGCCATCCTCATGACCTTCGAGCCGGGCGGGTCCCTGACCGGCACCCCGTCCTTCACCTTCGCCGACACCATGCAGAACATGGGGGTTGATCTCATCGGCATAAACTGCGGCCTCGGGCCGGAGCAGATGCTCGAGGTGGCCTCCGGTTTCCTGCCCCGCATCGACACGCCCTTCTTCATCAAGCCCAACGCCGGGCTGCCCAGGCTGGAGAACGGCGTCACGGTCTTTCCCATGGGGCCCGAGGAGTTCGCCAACGGCATGGTTCCCTTCCTGGAGATGGGGGCCAAGTGCGTGTCCGGCTGCTGCGGCACCACTCCCGAGCACATACGGGCCCTGGCCAAGATCGCCTCCGGCAGGGCCTGGACGAAACCAGTGCCTGCCGAGGGCCGGCCCCTGGTGCTCACCTCGCGGTCCAGTTCGGTGTGCGTCGGCGTGGGGCTTCCGGCAGTGTGCATCGGCGAACGCATCAATCCCACGGGCAAGAAGGTTCTTACCGCCGAACTCCAGGCCGGGGAATTCACCGAGGCCCTGAAGCTGGCCGAGGAGCAGGTCCAGGCCGGGGCCGCGGTCCTGGACGTGAACGTGGGCGCGCCCATGGTGAAGGAGGAGGTGCTCCTCCCCGCCCTGGTCAAGCAGCTCACGGCCCGTTTCCTGACTCCGCTCTGCCTGGATTCCACCAAGGCCGAGGCCCTGGAGGAGGCACTGTGGGCCGTGCCCGGCTCGGCGCTGGTCAACTCCATAAGCGGCGAGCCCGGCCGCATGGACGAGTTTGGCCCGCTGTGCAAGCTGCACGGCGCGCCCTTCATCCTGCTGCCCCTGGCGGGCAAGAAGCTGCCCGTGACCGCCGCCGAGCGCATCGCGGCCATCGAGGCCCTGCTGGTCCGGGCCGAGGCACTGGGCATCCCCAAACGCCTCATCCTTGTGGACGCCCTGGCCCTTACGGTGTCCTCCAAGCCCGAGGCCGCGAAGCACTGCCTGGAGACCATCCGCCACTGCGCCGCCGTCTGGGGCCTTCCCACCACGCTCGGGCTCTCCAACATCTCCTTCGGGCTGCCCGCGCGCGAGCTCCTGAACGCCACGTTCCTGACCATGTGCCTTGGCGCTGGCATGGCCGCCCACATCTCCAACCCCTCCACGGCGCTTCCCCGCGAGGCCGGACTGGCGAGCGAGGTGCTCCTGGCCCGCGACCCGCAGGCCGGACGGTTCATCGCCTCTCTGGCGGACTGGAAATACGGCGGGGGCGGCGCGGGCTCGGCCCGTTCCGCGAGGGAGCAGGCCGTCACCTCCATGCGCGAGGCCGTGGTGGCCGGGCGCAAGGAGACCCTCCTGGAGATGGTGGAGCAGGCCCTGGCCAGGGGGGAGTCCCCCCTGGGAATGCTGAACGGCCAGATGATCCCCGGCATCATGGACGTGGGAGTGCTCTACGAGAAGAAGGAATACTTCCTGCCGCAGCTGCTGCTCTCCGCCGAGACCATGCAGGCCGGCTTCGAGCGCCTGAAGCCCCTCCTGGAGGAGGAGACGAAGGGGCAGGAGCGTCCGAAGATCGTCCTGGCCACCGTTGAGGGCGACATCCACGACATCGGCAAGAACATCGTGGGGCTGATGCTCGAAAACCACGGCTTCCAGGTTGTCGATCTGGGCAAGGACGTTCCCGCGTCGCGCATCGTGGACGCCGCCGCCGAGACGGGGGCCGGGCTCATAGGCCTGTCCGCCCTCATGACCACCACCATGGTGCGCATGGAGGACACGGTGAAGCTCCTCAAGGAGCGCGGCATGCCCCAGAAGGTGATCGTGGGAGGGGCCGTGGTCACGGACGCCTACGCCCGAGCCATCGGCGCGGACGGCCACGCCGCCGACGCCGTGGAAGCCGTGCGGCTCGCCAAAAGGCTCATGGACGCGTAGCCCGTTGCCGGTTATACAGGAAACGGCACGACTTCTTTATCACAAGGTGAGACACACAAGAATGAAATCCTTACGCACGGCCTTGTTGGCGCTTGCCGTCCTCCTGTTCGCCGCGCCGTCCGCGCACGCCCAGGCCAAGGAAGCCCCGCTGGTGACGGGGCAGGACATCCTCAAGGCCGTCATTCAGGCCAGAGGGAAGGTGGTGGTCATCAATTTCTGGGCGTCCTGGTGCGGCCCCTGCCGCCAGGAGATACCCGAGTTGATGGAGCTCAGGAAGCATTTTCCCGAGGACAAGCTGACCATCATCGGCGTGAGCCTCGACCAGGAACCGGCCATGTACGCCGCTTTCGTCGCGCGCGCCGGGTTCAACTACCCCGTCCACCGGGCCGCGCCGGACGTGACCCCGGCCTTCTCCATCAGGGCGATCCCCCGCACCGTCGTGTATTCTCCCAAGGGCGAGCTCGCGCACACCCAGGAAGGATACATGCCGGGCCCCGACCTGGAACGTCTCGTCAAAAAGCTCCTGGGGGGCTGAGGCATGTCCGAATACTACCTGCGCAAGGCTCGCATCCAGGACGTGAAGACCATCCACGCCCTGCTCATGGAGTGCGCCAAGGGCGAACTGCTGCTGCCGCGCTCCTTCAACCAGCTCTACGCCCACCTGCGCGACTTCTACGTGCTGGCCGCGAAGGAGGGGAAGGAGATCAAGGGGTGCTGCGCCCTGTCCATCTGCTGGGAGGGGCTGGCCGAGATCCGTTCGCTGGTGGTGCACCGTGACCTGCAGAAGCAAGGCTGGGGCCGCAAGCTGGTGGAGGCCTGCCTGTCCGAGGCGGTGACGCTTGGCGTCTACAAGGTGTTCACACTCACCTATCAGAGCGCTTTCTTCGCCAAGCTCGGCTTCGAGGAGGTCAGCAAGGAGAAGCTGCCCCAGAAGGTCTGGGCGGACTGCATCCACTGCCCCAAGTTCCCCGAGTGCGACGAAATCGCCATGGTCATGGAGATGTAGAAGTGCCCGGCAAGCTCACCCCAGTTCTCACTCCCGAGGCCATCGCGGCCCGCAACGCCGAACTCGGCGCGGCCATATCGGCCCACTACCAGGGCAAGGACCTCCTGGTCGTTGGCGTGCTCAAGGGTGCGTTCATGTTCCTGGCTGATCTGGTGCGCCACATCACGGTCCCGGCCCGGGTGGATTTCGTCCGCCTGGCCAGCTACGGCGCCCAGGACTCCCCCGGCGAGCTCTCCTTCCTGCAGGACCTTGAAACCTCCTGCGAGGGCAGACACGTCCTGGTGGTGGAGGACATAGTGGACACGGGGCATTCCATGTCCATGCTGCTCAAGGTTCTCAGATCCCGCAACGCCGCCTCCGTGACCTTGTGCGCCCTCATCGACAAGCATGAGAGACGCCAGGCGGAAGTTATGGTTGACTTTTATGGATTCAGGCTGGCAAAGGGCTTCTTAGTGGGTTACGGTCTGGACTTTGCAGAAGACTATCGTTGTCTTCCCGGCGTCTTTGAACTGAGCCAGTAAGAAGGTCCACGTCGCCATGAAAGTCGAATGCCCGAGTTGCCAGACGAAGTACAATCTGCCTGACGACAAAGTCGGCCCCGAAGGCGCCAACGTCCGTTGCAGCGTCTGCAAGCACGTATTCCATGTGGATGCCCGCGAGTCCGAGGATTTCCCGGGCTTCGGGGAGGCGGGAGCCGCGCCGGAGTGGCCCGTGGAGGACTCCGGGGGCCACGGGGAGGCTGCTCTCGGCGGCTTCGACGTCCATCTGGAATCCGAGCGCAAGCGCGACCGCTTCGACGACGCTGGCGTCTCCTCCAGCGAGTTCACCTCCATCGACTTCGGCGGTCCCGAGAAGAAGGCATCGGGCCTGTCGGTGAAGACGGTGCTTGTCGGCGCCGTGCTGGGGCTTCTCATACTGGCCGGCATCGCGGGGTCGGCCGCTTATTTCTTCGAGTTCTGGCCTTTCGCCAAAAAACCGGCCGCGTCCACCATGCAGGATGCCAATACTCCGCCGGCAAAGCCAGAGCAGCCGGATTATCTGAGCCAGATCCAGATCGCGTCGCACGAATACTATTTCGTTGAAAACGAGAAGGTCGGGAAGCTTTTCGTCATTTCCGGCAAGCTTCTGAACAAGTCTCCGCTCGTGCTGCGCGGCATCGAGATGGAGGCATCCATCATGGACGCCCAGGACGCGCCACTGGAAACGATCACCTTCAAGGCCGGGCCCAAGGCGACCAACTTCGAGTTGAAGACTTTGAACAAGGAAGACCTGGAAAGCCGCCTCATCTCCAAACAGGAGATCATGCTCTACAACGATGAGGTGAAGACGGGCGACGAGGTCCCCTTCATGGTTGCCTTCATCAAGCCGCCCGACACCATGAAGAATTACAGCCTGAAGATAAAGACCTTCTCCAAGGTCGTTCCGGCGGACGCCAAGCCGGAAGGCCAGGAAAAGAAATAACCTAGTGGCCAGGCCTCGCCTCGTTTACGCCTGCTCGGCCTGCGGGGGGGTGAGCCCGCGCTGGCGCGGGCAGTGCGAATCCTGCGGCGAGTGGAACACCCTGCACGAGCAGGCCGCTCCCTCCAAGAGCCAGGCCCGTCCGGCGAGCCTTGCCGGCGCGGCCCGCGAGCCGGTGGCGCTCGCGACCTTCTCCCCCGAACACGCCCCCGCCGCGCCCAGCGGTCTCCCGGACCTGGACAGGGTGCTGGGCGACGGCCTGCAACCCGGCGCCGCCGTGCTCCTGGGCGGCGAGCCGGGCATCGGAAAGTCCACTCTTCTTCTGCAGCTGGCCGGTCAGGTGGCCGCGTCGGGCCGCAAGGCCGTGTACGTCTCCGGCGAGGAGTCGCTCGGCCAGCTGGCCGCGCGCGCCCGAAGGCTTGGGTTGGACAGCGAGGGCCTCCTGGCTGCGAGCACCACCAGCGTGGCTGACGCCGTGGACATCCTGGGCGCGGGCGGCTCTCCCTCGCTTCTGGTGGTGGATTCGGTGCAGACCATGGCGTCAGGCTTGGCCGACGGCGTGCCTGGAAGCCCGGGGCAGGTGCGGGCGGTGGCCTCGGAGCTGGTGGACGCCGTCAAGAGGAGCTCCGCCACGCTGATCCTTGTGGGCCATGTCACGAAAGAGGGGCTCATCGCGGGCCCCAAGATACTGGAACACATGGTGGACACCGTTCTCTACCTGGAGGGCGACCGGCAGCACTTCTACCGGATACTCAGGGTGTTCAAGAACCGCTTCGGCCCCACGGACGAACTTATGGTGCTGGAGATGCTTGGCGACGGCCTGGTCCCGGTGCCGGACCCGTCCACCTATTTCCTGGGCGAGCGCGACGAGACGGCCAGCGGGTCGGCCGTGGTGCTTGCGCTGGAAGGAAAACGCCCCTTTGCGGTGGAGATGCAGGCCCTTGTCAGCAAATCCTACCTGGCCATGCCCCGGCGCACCGCGCTCGGTCTGGACCTCAACCGGCTGAACCTGCTCCTTGCCGTGCTGGAGAAAAGGCTGGGGGCGCAACTCGGACAGTCCGACATTTACGCCAAGACAGGGGGCGGCCTGAAGCTCTCGGACCCCGGGCTGGACCTGGGGCTGGTGGCGGCGGTGCTCTCGTCCTATTACGACAGGCCCCTGCCTCCGCGCGCCGTGTTCTGGGGGGAAGTGGACCTGAGCGGTCGCATACGCCCGGTTTCGGGCCAGGATGCACGTCTCAAGCAGGCCAAAAGGCTCGGTTACGACCCCATCTTCCACCCCCCCATGGAGGGCAGGGGGACAGCCACGCTCAAGGATTTCCAGCGGGCATTGTTCGGGGCGGGTTAGCCCCTGCCGCGCGAGGGAAGCCGCTCACCCCGTCACTATCTGGCCTTCGCTCAATATCATCACGAAGGCGGCGGCCAGGTCCTTGTCGAGCTTCCCGGCTTCGGCGTCCTTGCTGATTATCCGCAGGGCGTCGAATGCGGTGTAGTCCCTGGAATAGGGCCTCACGGAAGTGAGGGCGTCGAAGATGTCCGCGATGGTCACTATGCGCACGTGCTCGGGTATGCGCCTGGTCTGGTAGGGGTAGCCGGAGCCGTCCAGCTTCTCGTGGTGCTGGACGATGCACTCCTGCGAGAGGGTGTCCAGGTCCATTTCCCGGCAGATGTCCAGGCCGTGGCCGGGGTGGGTGTTGATGATGTCCCGTTCCTCGTCGCTGAGCCGTCCGGGCTTGTCCAGGATGGTCTTCGGTATCTTGACCTTCCCTATATCGTGCAGGATGGCGCCGGTGCCGACGAGCTTGGCGCGGCTCCTGCCGTATTCGAGCGCCACAAGCATGAGCATGGTGTAGACCGAGACGTTCACGCAGTGGCTGTATGTGCGATAATTGTGCGAAAGCAGACCGGCGATGCTCTTTGCAGCGCCTTTCTTTCTGGAAAGATAATCGTAGGTGCTCCCGGCGAGCGATTCCAGCTTGTCACGGTATTTTGCCGTCGGGAGGCTTTTCTCTCCTGATTGAAGCAGGGACTTCCCCATGCTGAGCGAATAATCATAAAGCATGCGTGACCTGTCGTGCATGGGAATTGTCTGGTCATGCAGCAGGTTGGAGAAGTTGAGCTCGATGTACTCGTCGTAGGAGTCGATGTCGCTGGAATGAATATAGAGCTCGTCCACGTCATGGGCGCGCAGACGGTGCTTGTGGTTGTCGTTCAATTGCCCATGCTTGGCGAAAAGAAAATAATTTTCGCCTTTGCGGATGTATACGTCGAACTTGATGCCGCAGTCGTAGGACACCAGCATCGTTGGGATCTGGATGAAATCAGCCGGATTGACTTGAAACATGTATTTCCGCTCACTCAATGAAATGCCCCGGCGTCCGATTGGCGATGCTTGCGGACTCTGGAGACGTCCATGCCTCTGCCCGTCAAGCCGGGAAACCAGGGATGAACTGTTCCAGGTCAGTTAAGCATTGTAACCGCAGTTGGGAATGAATTAACTGAATTTCCGGGAAAGGTTAAGATATTGTTAAGGGATGCATTCCCAGGGTTGTCCATTCATGCGGGCGGGATGGGGATGCATCAACAAAAAACGGATTGCGGCGGGCCGCCCGGGGCCCCCCCCGCCGCGGAAAACCATGTCCTGGGGGGACACGATCAAGCCACGTCCCATACGGCTCCGGCGGGGGTGTCCTTCACCTCCACTCCCATGGCGGCAAGCTCGTCCCTGATGCGGTCGGACTCGGCGAAGTCCTTGTTCTTCCTGGCCTCCTGGCGCGCGGCGAGCAGGGCGTCCACCCTGGCCGCGTCCACGCCCTTGCGCCGGGCCTTCTTGTCGCGCAGGGCCAGCAGGAACTCCGAGGGGACCATCCCGAACACGCCAAGGATTTTCGAATACCCGGCCATGTCCGCCTTGATGCGCTCAAGGATCTCCTTGCCGCCCTGGCTCTTGCGCAGCCCCTTGTCCTCCATCACCCGCCCGGCCAGCCGGACCATGCCGAAGACGTGCCCCAGCGCCGCGGCGGTGTTGACGTCGTCCTCCATGGCCTGGACGAACCCGGATTCGAGCCCGGCCAGCTCTTCCGCCAGCTCTTTGGGAGCGGGTGAGGCGGACCACTTGGTCCCGGCCAGGACCTCGTCCATCTGGGCCAGCGCGGCGTAGACGCGCTTGATGCCCTTCTCAGCCTCGTCCAAAGCCTCGGTGGAGTAGTCCAGCGGGGAGCGGTAGTGCGAGGTGATGAGGAAGTAACGAAGCACTTCGGGCAGGCAGTAGTCGAAGATGTTCCGGATGGTGACGAAGTTGCCGAGCGACTTGGACATCTTCTCGGAATTGATCTGCACGAAGCCGTTGTGCACCCAGAAGCGCGAGAAATCCTTGCCCGCGGCGGCCTCGGTCTGGGCGATTTCGTTCTCGTGGTGGGGGAAGATGAGGTCCTGCCCGCCGCCGTGGATGTCCAGCGGCAGGCCAAGCAGGTCCTCGCTCATGGCCGAGCATTCCAGGTGCCAGCCGGGGCGTCCGGGGCCCCAGGGGCTGTCCCAGGTGGGCTCGCCGGGTTTGGCGCCCTTCCAGAGTGCGAAGTCAAGAGGGTCTTCCTTCTCTTCCCCGGGGGCCACGCGCGCACCCGCCTGGAGCTCCTCCAGGTTGCGGCCGGAGAGCTTGCCGTAGGGCTTGAAGGCCCGCACCCGGAAATACACGTCGCCGGAGGGAGTGGCGTAGGCGTAGCCGGTGTCGATCAGGTGCTGCGCGAGCTTGATCATTTCCCCAATGTACTGGGTGGCCTTGGGCTCCATGTCCGCGCGCAGGATGTTCAGGCGGTCCATGTCTTCGTAGAATGCGGCGATGTATTTTTCCGAAACGGCCTCGGAGGTGGAGTTTTCCTCCTGGGCGCGCTTGATGATCTTGTCGTCCACGTCGGTGAAGTTGCGGGCGAAGCGGACCTCAAGGCCTTTGGATCGCAGGTAGCGCACCATCACGTCGAAGACCACCGCCGATCGTGCATGGCCGATGTGGCAGTAGTCGTATGCGGTGATGCCGCAGACGTACATGTTGACCTTGCCCTCCCTTACGGGGGTGAAGGTTTCCTTGGCACGCGTGAGGGTATTGTAAAGCTGCATGGCTCGTCCTTGGGGTCTGGTTGGGGGAAATCCCGTTGCAGAGCGCGGGCCAAAAGTCAAGACGCGGCCCGTGTTGCGCCTCGCATCGGGCAATAGAACCGGCTGGCGCGCCTCGCGTCAGGAGGCCAGGTCCTTCCTGATTTCCACGGCCGTTGCCGTCGCGTAAGCCTTGATGCCTCGCTTTTCGCCGGTGAAGCCGAGCTTCTCCTCGGTGGTGGCCTTCACGTTCACCCGCGAGGGGGAGAGCCCCAGAAGCCCGGCCACGTTGTCTCGGATGTGCTCTCGGTGCGGGCCGATCTTCGGGACCTGGGCCACGATGGTCAGGTCCACGTGGGTCAGGGTGAGACCCGCGGGGGCGAACATGGCCAGGACCTCGCTCACCAGGATGGAGCTGGCGACGCCGGAATACTTCGGGTCGGTGTCCGGGAAGTGCCGTCCGATGTCGCCCTGGCACAGGCAGCCGAGAAGGGCGTCGGCCAGAGCGTGCAGGAGCACGTCGCCGTCGGAGTGGGCCAGCACGCCGGGCGCGCCGGGTATGGGCGTGCAGCCGAGCACCATGGGGCGCACGGACTCGGTCTCGGGCGTGTCCTTGCCGGCGTAGCGGTGCACGTCGTAGCCGAAGCCCACACGGGGCACGGCCACCGGGGCCGGACCGCCGCCAAGCAGGCGCAGATCCTCGGGGGTGGTCAGCTTCACGTTGTCCTCCGCTCCTGTAACCACGTGGACGGGGTATCCGGCCGCCTCGGCCAGGCTCGCGTCGTCGGTGACGGTGAGCCCCTCGCGCAGGGCCCTGGCGAAGCCCTCGCGCAGCACGGAAAGCTCCACGCCCTGCGGGGTCTGCACGGCCATGAGACGGTTTCTGTCGGGCGTGGCCGCCACCACGCCGCCGTCCACTTCCTTGATGGTGTCCTTGACGGGCACGGCGGGTATGACAGCCTTGGCCCCGGCCTTGAGCGCGTCCGCCACGCGGGCGATCACGGCCGGGGTGACGAAACAGCGGGCCGCGTCGTGCACCAGCACGTGGGTGCACTCGCGGGGCAGTGCGGCCAGTCCGTTCTCCAGGGAATCCTGCCTGCGCTCCCCGCCGGGTACGGTGCGCCAGGCGAGTCCGAGGGGCGCTGCGCCGTCCAGCGCGTCCACCTCCCGGGCAATGCCGTCGTGCTCGTCCGGGGGCAGCACGATGACCATGCCGGATATCCCGGCGACGCGGGAGAATGCCCGGGCCGATTTCCAGAACACGGGCTCGCCGCCCGCGTCCAGGAACTGCTTCTTTCTCGGGGCTCCGGCGGCCGCCATGCGAGAGCCGCTTCCGGCGGCGAGGAGGATGGTCCAGATGTTCATGGC
>JBMORI010000128.1:17417-37395 GCA_049322415.1 Thermodesulfobacteriota bacterium
CCCGGGCCGATTTCCAGAACACGGGCTCGCCGCCCGCGTCCAGGAACTGCTTCTTTCTCGGGGCTCCGGCGGCCGCCATGCGAGAGCCGCTTCCGGCGGCGAGGAGGATGGTCCAGATGTTCATGGCCTTGATTCCCGTGCGGGGTTGCGCTCGCAAACCCCGGTTCATGCCCCTTCCCCGGGGCTGTGCCACGCGCCCCCGGCGAGTAACGCAAGGCGGGGCGCAGCCGCATGGATGCGCCCCGCGAAAGAGAGGGGGAGCCGGCCATAAGCCGGATTCTGTCTCCCGGACCTCGCGGCCCGGGCGGCTGTCATTCCTCTAGGACGGCGGTTGCCCGCCGCCTCAAGCAACCTACCCGGAAGCATCGGCCGGGCCGGCCTCGGGCGCTTCCCTATTTGGTCTTGCTCCGGACGGGGCATGCCTAGCTCGCCGTGTCGCCACGGCGACTGGTGGGCTCTTACTCCACCGTTTCACCCTTACCTGCCGGGTGAACCCGGCAGGCGGTCTGCTTTCTGTGGCGCTTCTCCGGGGATCGCTCCCCCTGGGCGTTACCCAGCGTCCTGCCCTGCGGAGTCCGGACTTTCCTCCCCGGGTTTCCCCGCGGCGACAGCCTGTCCGGCTCCCCCCTTTGCAATCGTAATGCGTCAAAGCCTTTCCGGCTAGGCCTGGGCTGCCTCGGCCGGGGCCGCTTCCTCCTGGGCGATGTGGCGCACCCAGTAGATCAGGCGCTGGCAGTTGGGGCAGGAGAGAATCTGCTGGCCCTTCTGCAGCTCGATGTAGGCCTGGGGCGGGATGGAGATGTTGCAGCCCGAGCATACGCCCAGGTCCACCGGCACGATGACCGGGTTGGCCAGGCGGGAGCGGATGAACTCGTAGCGCGACAGGATAGGCGGGGGCAGGACCTTGCAGGCCTCCTTGCGCTTGCCGGAGAGTTCGTCCAGGCGCTTGCGGGCGGCTTCCATGCGCTCGGCCAGTCCGGCGCGGGCCTCCTCCAGTTCCTTGCCCACGGTCTCCACCTGCTCGGAGACCTCCTTGTCTGCGGCTGTCTGGCGTTCCAGCTCCTCGGCGAAGGCTGCCTTCTCCTCGTCGCGGGAGCGGTTGAGCTTCTCCAGGGAGTCCATCTCGCGCACCATGGCGTGGTACTCCTTGGAGTTGCCCACCATCATCATCTTGCTCTTGGACTTCTTGAGGCGGACGTGGTCCTCCTCGATGTCGGTCTCAAGGCGCCTGAGCTGGTCCTGAAGATAGCCGAGCTTGTCGCGGACGACGTCCTTGGCCGCCTCCATCTCCTGGTACTTCTGTTCCAGGCCCTGGATTTCAAGGGGGGCGTTCTCCAACTCGGACTTGAGCGAGATCATCTCGCCATCGATCTGCTGGAGCATCACCAACTGTTCGATCTGCTTCTGGTACATTGCCGTCTCCGAATGTGTTCGCCGGCGGCGGGCAGGCCCGCTCCGGCCGGTCGTCTTGCATCACAACGCGGCTGGCCGCGTGATGTGAAAATGTGTCTACGGCCTGGTGACCGCGCGCAAGGGGTCCGGACTTTCAAAGAAGCGGACCTCGACGCCTCCGGCCCTCCCGGCAAGCTCGGCGGCGAAGCGGCGCATCATTTCCTCTTCAAGGGCGCGGTGGCCGCAATCGATGGTGAGGCCGAGCGCGCGCGCGTCCAGGGCGGCGTGATGGGTCAGGTCGCCGGTTATGAACACGTCCGCCCCTTTGGCGAAGGCCTTGGCGGCCAGGGACGAACCGGACCCGGTGCAGTAGGCCACCTTGCGCACGACGTCGGGGGCGTCTCCGGAGAGCGTCAGGAAGGCGCGCGGCACGGCCTGCCACAGCCTGGACATGAAGGCCTCGAAGGGCAGGGGCTCGGGCAGCGAACCGCACAGGCCGTAACCGAAGGGTTCGGCGGGCTCGGCCAGGCGCATGGCTCCGGCCATGGGCGAAACGTCACGGCAGTCCTCCATGACCTGCCGCAGGGCGGGCCACTGGGGCTCGGGGCAGCTGAAGGCCTGCGGGGCGTGGCGCAGGGCGTCGCGGTCGAAGTGCATGCGGTCCACGTCGAGGCCTTCGGGGATGACGAGCCCGTCGAAGCCGTCCGTGGCCACTTCCTTGTAGAAGGCCAGGATGCGGGGCGTCACGCCCTGCACGTCCACGATCTCCCTGCCGGTAAGGCCCAGTTCGCCGGCCAGCCAGGCGGCCGGACCGCCGGGGGCGCAGTCGAGCGAGGTGTGCGCCGCGTAGAGCCAGGCGTCGTGGGTCATGAGCAGGCGGATGACCTCGTGGTGGGCGTCCAGCCTGTCGGGGAGACGGGGCGTCTTGCCCAGGGGGTGGTGAGTGAGCACGGCCTTGGCGCCCCAGGCGAGGGCCTCGGAAACAGCCTCCGGGGTGGGGTCCAGAGCCACGGCCAGTCTGGCGGTTTCGACTGTCCTGGCGGCCACCTGCACGCCGCAGCGGTCCCAGCTTGCCGCCATGTAGGGGGGCGCGGCCTTTTCAATAAGCGAGAATATGTCCTGGATTTGCATCATGGGAATAAAAAAGGCGCTTTCCGGGTAGACCCCTGGGAAAGCGCCTTGGCGTGAGCGTTGTTGATGGAGCGAGACGAGGATTGTGCACGCGCGTCGTTTGGCAACGAATCATCCTTCAAAGAAAAAATGGTGGGCCCACCAGGATTCGAACCTGGGACCACCCGGTTATGAGCCGGAAGCTCTGCCAACTGAGCTATGGGCCCCCTAAGCTCATGTCTGAATCAGTGCTCATAGCTCGCGCCCAATGTTCGTGTCAAGTGTTTTCGATTTTTTGCCTTCCCTGGCGCGGCGTCCGCGATGAAATGAATAATTGTCTCATGGGGAACGGATTGAAATGGTTTGCCTTGACCTTGAGAGCCCGGTCATGCTTCCTGGGGGCGCGACGCTCGCGGGCATTTCTCCTTGAGCCAGCTTATGGCGGCCTTGCCCGCCAGCGCCCCTTCGCCCACGGCCACGGCGATCTGCAAAAACCCTCCGGTGCAGTCCCCGGCGGCGAACACACCTTCGATGTTGGTCTTCATCTCGGGATCGACTTCGATGAAGCTGCCCTTGCGGGTGACGCCCAGCGTGTAGGCGAAGTCGGTGGAGGAGGCCTCGCCCAGGGCTATGAAAAGGCCCTCGGCTGGGATGGCCCCCCCCCCGGAAAGGGTGACGGATTCCAGGGCGGGGCTGCCGGAAAGCGCGGTGACGGACTCCCGGATGACCTTCACCCCGGCCGCGTCCAGGCGCTCCATGAAGCCGGGCGGGATGGAAGGCTCCTTGCCGAGGGTGCAGATGCTGACGCTTGGCGTGTAATTGAGCAGTTCCAGGGCCTGGTTGGCGGCGAAGAGGCCCTCTCCCGCCACCACCACGGGCTTGTTCCTGAAGAAGTAGCCGTCGCAGGACACGCAGTACGAGACCCCCTTGCCCTCGTAGCCGGAAAGCCCTGGGATCTTCGGGCGCACGCGGCTGGCGCCGGTGGCGAGGATGACCGCGCAGGCCCGGTAGACGCCCTTGTCTGTCTTGACCTCGAACCCGCCCTGTTCTCCGTGATGGACGCTGAGCACCTTCTCGCAGCGCAGCTTCGCGCCGAAGCGGGCGGCCTGCTTGCGTCCGCGCTCCATGAGCTCACGGCCGGTGATGGTCTCCCCGAAGCCGAAATAGTTGTCGATGTCGTAGTCGCCCGCGATCTTGGGGTCGCACCCGAGCACGAGCGTGTCCATGCCCGCCCGGGAGGTGTAGATCGCGGCGGAGAGGCCGGCGGGGCCGCCTCCGATTATGAGGCATTGGGCGATTTCCATGTTCATGGCTCCGTTGCGGCGAGAAGGGGTCGCCGGTTCGCGGCGTGCGAGGCCGTGCCCTTGAGGCGGGTGGATATCAAGGGTACGTGCCCAATTGGTGAGGAAGCGCCTCGCGGCATCCCGCAAGCTGACGAGATAACTCCTTCCTCGAAAAAGGGAAGCCCTTGCCCGCTCACCCGTCCTTGCGGGCCTTCCTGGCCTTGGCCCAGATGCCGCGCATGAGGCGCACGTCCTCCTCTCGCGGGATGAGGCCCCGGCCGAAGTGCATTGCCCAGGGCTTGCCCTCCGTCACCGCCTTGGCCCAGCGCCGAACCTCCGGCGGGAAGAACTCCGGCGAGCCCAGCACGATGGCCGCCTTGGCCGGGCCGTCCCCGGCCTGGGCCTCGCGCGAGAAGTTCACGCCGTGGAGCCGGTAGTTGTAAAGAGGGCGGGCCACGCGGGCGAACCGGACGCCCCTGGCGGCGGCGCGCACCCAGAAGTCCCAGTCCTCGTAGGCGCAGTCCGCCCTGAACCCGCCCACGGCCTCGAAAACATCCCGTCGCATGAGCGAACCCATGACCGGTATGTTCTGGGTGCGCAGGATGGCAGGGGCGAAATCGGGAGGCGAGACCTCCCTCGCGCCGGAAGGCCCGTGCTCCACATAGCCGGTGTAGGCCACGCCGGCCCCGGCGTCGAGGGCTATCAGGCATTCTCGCAGGAAGTCCGGCTCGATGGTGTCGTCGGGGTCCATGAAGAGGATGGTGTCGCCCGCCGCCAGCGCCATGCCCGCGTTGCGCGTGAGGGCGGGATGCCCCATCGGGGGGAAGGCGCGCGCGGTGAATCTTGCGAAGGGCAGCCTTGCTCCCAGCTCGCGCGCGACGGCGAGGGAGTCGTCGCCGCTGGCGTCGTCGGCGAAGACCGCCTCCACGTCCCCGAGGCCGGACGTCTGCGCGCCGATGGAGGCGAACAGATCCGGCAGGAACCGGGCGTAGTCGCGGTTGGGTATGACGATGCTTACGCGTATGCTCATGGATCTCGCGGGTCCGTCGGAATGCATCTTTCAAGCAGGTGTGTCACGAACGGGCCGCCGGTTCAACCATTTCGGAAGCACGCCGGCGGAGGATGGCTGTTGCAAGCCAGGGCGATTCCACGTAAACGGCTGAACGTAGCATTACACCAGCAAAAGGACTACGCCTTTTCCATGAAACAAGCTCCTTTCGTCACTGGCGACGGCCAGCTGGTCGAGGCCAGCGTCATCCACTTCAATCAGGAACTCGCCGCCCCGCAGCTTTTCGGCGTCATGCGCTTCAGCAACGTGTCGGACTCCCTCCGGGGGCTCGTGCGCGACACCGCCGAGAGGGCCAGGGCCGAGTCCCGTCCCCTTGAGGACTACCTCGACGTGAGCGGCCGCAGCGGGCATTCACGCATCGGCCTGGACATCCACCTGGGCGAGGGCGAGCCTGTTATCTCGGACGCGGGGAAGTGCATCGAGCTGCCCGTGGTGGTCACGGCGCTGAACAAGCATCTGGCGGAGTCGCTCTCAAACCTCCAGACGCTGACCAGCCGCTCCCCCGTGGACATCGGACGCCTGTTCGTTCCCATCGGGCCGCACCTGGACCGCGAGGAGGTGCTGGCGGCCATCTCGCGCGAGGAGCTGCTGCTGCCCGGGCATTACGACATCGCCCGCGACGGCGTGGTGGAGATACCCCTGGAGAACGTGCGCTACATCCTTTCGCAGCGGCTCATCTCCATCCCCAACAACTTCGCGGAGATGATCGTGCGCGGCAAGCACGGCCTGTCCATGTTCCAGCAGCCAGCACCCTCGGGCCTGCCGGAGGAGCTCGCGCCCAAGGAGTTCATGGTCAGCGCGCTTCGCATCTCGCTTGGGCCGTACACGGCCTTCATCTCGCGCCATCTGAACACCCCGGGCGTGTTCCACCTGGCCTCCCGCCTTCTGGACGGCGTGCGCACCACCGGCATGGGCACCCTGCGCCAGGCCGAGATATACAACAGCGGCGACGAGCCAGCCAACTGCCGGGCGCTTCGCATCCGCCTGAAGCTCTATCCGGCGGACGAGGCCGTGGCGGCCATTTCCAACCGCGTGCTCAAGCAGGGAAATGCCACGGCCATCCTGAGCAGGGGCGTGGATTTCGCCGAGATAACGGACATATTCAACCCCGCCGCTTGCGAGGCCCTCTTCGACGAGATATCCCCCGCCCCAGGGCGCGGCGGGATGTACGGGCGCATCATGATGCCGGGGCGCATCGTGAACATCCCCTGGGAGCAGGAGGACGGCCGCTGGATACCCGAATTCCAGTGGAGGCTCGTCTACGAGTGCGCGCGCGGCAACGTGCCCGAGGCGGTTCTCGCCGACGAGGAGGTGCCAAAGCGTTTCCGCTCCTTCCTGCACGACCTCAAGTACGTGGGCGGCGAACAGAGCCTCTCCAAGGTGTTCGTGTGCGACTCCCTGCCGCCCGTGGACGCGCTCAGGGTGCTCAAGAGAAACGGCGTGGGCGTGGTGGTGATAAAGAGCATCAACATGCGTCCCGGCGGCAACGGCGCCAAGCCGGAGTATTACCTGGACCAGTCCTCCTACGAGGAAATCCACCGCCTCTGGCGCGAGGGCATGCGCTTCTACATGATCTTCGGCGGCGAGGGGGCGAGCCATGTAAGGGAATTCAAAGGCGGCTTCTGGGTGACGGCCGAGGGCAAGGAACGCATCTCCAGGCTGCACACCACGGTGGCCTTCTTCGGGTCTGTGGTGGACGAGCTCAAGCCCCTTCTCATGCCGCAGTTGGAGGAGTTCTTCGCCGCACTGGTCGCGGACGAGCGGCTGGGCGAGGGCCTCTCCATCGCCCACGGCAGCGGGCCGGGCGTGATGAAGGCCGTGGACGACGCGGCCGCGCGCCATGGCATATACCGCATAGGGGTGGGCATCGACGGCGAGCGCATCGGCCAGGAGACCAACTTCTCCCCCGAGGCGGTGGTGCAGTTCGTGAACCTCGCCCTGAACACCCGCCAGGACATCCTGGACCGGCGCTGCATATTCAAGGTGTTCAACATCGGCGGCTACGGCACCTGCTATGAAATCAACATGGCGCTCACCTTCATGAAGATCGGCCACTGTCTGCCCGCGCCCTACGTGTTCGTGGACCCGCTGGGACTGGGCGGCGACGGCGGCAACCTGTGGCGCAAGGCCATAGAGCAGTTCAAGGAGCTGTCCATGGCCCACGACGTGGGCGCGGCGGAGATACCGCCGCTCGGACCCATGTGGGTGGTGAACTGCTGCCATCTCGTGCGCTCCTACCAGGAGGCGCTCGCCGTGATAAAGGGCTTCCTGGGCGACCCTGCCGCATACTGGAAATCAGCGGGCATCGATCTGAATAAGGCCGCCGCCGCCAGGGACAACCTGGCCAGGGCGGGCATCCCCATCCCCCCCTATATTGACAGGGCTCTCGAAATGGCTGAGGCAAAGGGGTAGAATCCTAAGGAACCCAAACGTGCCTGAACGGCGCCGGCGGATGTCATCGCCACCGGAAAACGCATGCACCTCGACAGCGAGAGCACCCGAGAGGAATTGCTGGAGGAAGTCAGGCGTCTTGAACGGTTCAACCGGCTCCTTGCCGAGGGCGAGGCCCTCGCCGATTCGGGGAGCTGGCGTTGGGACATAGAGAACGACGCCGCCGTCTACTCCCCCCAGTGGATACGGATCCACGGGCTGGACGGGGCCGGGTGCTCCATCGAGGAGATGTTCTCCCTCGTGCGAGAGGAGGAGCGCGGGCTGGTGATGACGGCCATGCGGGACGCCCTGGACGGCGTCGCGCCGTACGACGTCGTCTACGGGATAAATCCTCGCTGCGGCGGCCCCGCCCGTGTCGTCCGGGCGAGGGGCCGCGTCCAGAGGGACTCCCGGGGAAGGGCCTCAGTCTTCCACGGCTCGGTCACGGACATAACCGGCCAGGCAGCCTCCCAAAGGGAGCTTCGCCGGGCCAACGCCTTTCTGGAACAGCTCTTCGAATCCGCCAGGACGCTGGTCGTCTGTCTGGACCAGGACGGCCGGGTCCTCTTCTGCAACAAGGCCGTGGAGGTGCTTACCGGCTATTCACGGGCGGAACTCACCGGAGCGGACTGGTTCGAGAGGCTCGTGCCGTCCGGCCTCTTTCCGCAAACCGCCGCGGTTATCCACACATTCAGGGAAGGGGGCGGTTTCCCCGAATTCTTTCAGAACCCCCTGGTCACAAAAAGTGGGGAAATTCGGCACATCTCCTGGCAGAACAACATGTTCCCGGCAACGGACGGCCAGGTCTTCGGGGTCTCTTTCGGGCACGACGTCACCGCGCAGGTGAACGCGGAGCAGGAGCTCAGGGAGACGCGTGAAGAGGCGGCTCTGCTCTCAGATTTCATCGAGAACTCCTCACAGCCCTTCGTGGCGGCTGACGCGGAAGGCCGCATCCGCATGTGCAACGCCGCCTTCGCCCGGCTTCTGGGCTACGGGCGCGAAGAACTCAAGGGCATGGACTGGTCGGAGGGGCTCACGGACAGGCGCTTCCTGGAAGAGGAGAGGGAACACCTGGCGCGCCTTGATGCTGAAGGACTCCCCGTCCGCTACGAGAAGGAGTTCATCCGCAAGGACGGCTCCAGCGTTCCCGTGGAATTGAGCGTCCACCTGAAGCGGAATCCTGAAGGCGGGGCCGCCTACCGCTACGCCTTCATGATGGACATGACCGAGAGCAAGGCCGACAGAGACCGGCTCAAGGTCGCCCTGGCCGCCGTGGAGGCTTCCAGCCGGGCCAAGAGCGAATTTCTGGCCAACATGAGCCATGAGATCAGGACGCCCATCAGCGCCATACTCGGGCTGACGGAGCTTTCCCTGCGCATTGCAGACCCCGGCGCGATCAGACAGCAGTTGGGCATGATATCGGAATCGGCCAAGACGCTCCTGACGATCATCGGCGACGTTCTCGACCTCTCCCGCGTTGAAGCGGGCAAGCTCGAGCTTGAACGCAAGCATTTCTCGCTGCATGAGGTCATCCGCAATTGCCTGTCCCCCTTCAGCGCGGCCTGCGACGAAAAGGGAGTCGAGCTTCTCGCCGAGGTGGAGCCCGGGGTGGAGGGGAATCTGACCGGGGACCCGGGGCGGCTGGGGCAAGTGCTGACGAACCTCCTGGGCAACGCGCTCAAGTTCACTCCGAAAGGCCGGATTTGCCTGCGCGTGTCCTCCATGTCCGCCATTTCGCAGTGCCTCTCCATGCTGCGTTTCACCGTCAGCGATACAGGCATCGGCATCGCCCCTTCCCAGACAGCCATGATCTTCGAGAGCTTCCGGCAGGCGGACTCGTCCTATTCCAAGACCTACCAGGGCGTGGGGCTGGGGCTTGCCATCTGCCGGGAGCTGACGTCCCTCATGGGAGGGCGGATATGGGTCGAGAGCGAACCGGGCAAGGGGAGCTCCTTTCACTTCACGGCCGTCTTCGAAAAGGCTTCCGCCGAACGCCAAGTCGAGGATGCCGCTGGCGAAAGCCAATGCGAATCGCCCCCCGCGAGCGTCCTTGTCGCCGAGGACAACCCGTTCAACAGGCATGTCTTCGAGCAATACCTGAAAATGCTCGGCCACCGCGTCCAGACGGCGGAAAACGGCAGGATGGCGCTTGAAACCCTGTGCCGCGAGGAGTTCGACGTCGTCTTCATGGACGTGCAGATGCCCGAACTGGACGGGCTTGAGGCCGTCAGGCGCATCCGGGGAGGCGAATGCGGCGAGCGGGCCAGGGACATCCCCGTGGTGGCGCTGACGGCCTACGCCATGCAAGGTGACAGGGAGCGCTTCCTGGAGGCCGGGATGAGCGCCTACCTGGCCAAACCGGTGTCCCTGGAGGACCTGCGCGATGCGATCAGCCACCTCTCGCCCCGGGGCGGGGAGGCCGGTTCCCTCTCTTGCCCGCGCCGGCTGGCTCATGACCCCTTGCGCCCGCTGCTCCAGGACTATCTCGACTTCGTGAGGAAGATGACGGCCCAGGCGCGGATCTGCCTCGACAGCGGCGACCTGGAAGGCGCTTCCAGGATCGGCCACGACATAAAGGGCACATCGCTGGCCTTCGGCGCCGAGGAGGTCAACGAAGCCGGGACAGCCTTCTACGAAGCCTGCCGCGCAGGAAAAGCCGCGATTGCCGCTGTGCTATTGGAGAGCGTCGGCAAATCCCTGGAGGCCCTAGACGCCGTTCATTCCGCCATGACCCGATGATCCCAGGCCTTCATCCGAGGCCGGGCCCCACCCGCGTCAAGACCTCGTTGAATGCAATTGCGGCTGAGGGCTCCTGCCTGTTATGGACGAGGCCAAGACACATTCGCTTACAATTCCGGACAGGTAACAATGAGATCGTTCCCCATGGTCGCCATTGGCGCGTCGAGCGGGGGCATCAAGGCCCTCGAGGATTTCTTCGGCTCCATCCCCGGGGACTTCCAGGCCGCATATTTCATCTGCCTGCACATGCCCCGAGGATCCGATGTCATGATCGGAGACATCCTTTCGCGAAACAGCGGCCTGGATGCCGTCGTCGTTTCGGACCGGGAAATGCGGGTCCGGCCGGGAGTCATCCACCTTGTCGCGCCAGGGAGGAACATCCGGCTGAGAGAGGAAACCGTGGAGACGGTGGACGCGAAGGAAGACGGAGCGATCGCCCGCCCCATCGATGCGCTGTTTGGCGAGATCGCTTCTCACGCCGGAGATATGGCGGTGGCGGTGGTCCTCTCGGGAGACCTTTCGGACGGCAGCGCCGGCGTCAGGACCATGAAGGAGAATCTGGGGCTTGTCGTCGTGCAGGACCCCCGCGAGGCGGAGCATGCCTCCATGCCCGAAAGCGCGCTGGCCACGGGCATGGCGGACCAAGTGCTGCCCGCATCCAGGATGGCCGCCTCCATCATGGAATACCACGCCAACCTCGCGCGCATCGTGGAGGGGACCGGGGTCCCGGCGATTTGGGATGACCCCCAGACCGTCGCGGGCATCCTGGACATCATACAGGACCTCACCGGGCACGACTTCAAGGGCTACAAGCTTTCAACCATCGTGCGCAGGCTGCGGCGAAGGATGGGCCTCAGGGCCGTCCTTTCGCCCGGGGACTACGAACGTCTGCTGCGGGAGGACCAGGAAGAGGCAAGGACGCTCTTCAAGGAACTGCTCATCAACGTCACATCCTTCTTCAGGGACCCGGAGGTGTGGGCCGCGTTCAAGCTGAACGCCGTGACTCCCATGGTGTCCAGGGCCAGCGCGTCGAATCCCCTGCGGGCCTGGGTGGCCGGATGCTCCACGGGAGAGGAGGCCTACACCATGGCCATCATCCTCGCCGAGGCATTCGCCGAGGCCAAGAAGCCCGCCTTTTTCCAGGTGTTCGCCTCGGACCTGGACGAGGCAAACCTTGCCAAGGCGAGGCAGGGGGTGTTCGGCCAGGGCTCGCTCCCGGAGCTGAGCAAGGAGCGCCTCTCGCGCTTCTTCAACAAGGTGAACGGCCATTACCAGATCATCGACGAACTGCGCGAGAGAATCCTGTTCGCCCGCCACAACGTTCTGAGCGACCCGCCGTTCTCCAATCAGGACATCGTCAGCTGCCGCAACATGCTCATCTACTTCACGACGGCCCAGCAGGAACGGGTCCTTTCGGCCTTCCACTTCGCGCTTAGGGACGGAGGCGCGCTCCTCCTGGGCAAATCGGAAGGGCTCGGGGCCAAGGACAGCCTCTTCAAGGCCGTGTCCGGCATCCAGAAATGCTATTCCAAGACCGGCCGCCACCGGGCCATGCCTCCCGGCATGCAGGGCGCTCCCGGACGGCCTCCGGCATTCGCCCACGAACGCCGGGGGCAGGACCAGGCCTCAACGGTCCAGCGCCTGCTCCTGGAACGCTTCACGCCCGCAGCCGTGGTCACGGACGGGAAATACAACGTCATCCATTTCAACGGTCCGCTGCACGGCTACCTCGAGTTCCCGGACGGTGCGCCCTCCAACCACCTGATCGACCTGCTGCGCGAGGGACTGCGCGTCAAGGTGCAGAGCGCGGTGCGCAAGGCCCTCAAGGACCAGCGGGTGGTCACGGTGGAGCGGGCCAGGGCCCTCCGTGACGGGCTGTACCACCCCGTGAGGTTCACTGTGGAGTATCTGCGCGAGCCCACCGTGCTGGAGGGATGCCTCCTGGTCTGCTTCCAGGACATGCCCGCCGAACCCGAAGCCCCGGAGAGCCTCCCCCCTGATGAGGCCGGGCACGAGGCGGCCATCCGGCAGTTGGAGAACGATCTCAAGGCCACCAAGGAAGAGCTCAGATTGACCGTGGCGGACCTGGAGTCCTCCCTCGCCGAGTTGCGCGCCGCCAACGAGGAACTCCTCTCCATGAACGAGGAGTACCAGTCGGCCAACGAGGAGTTGGAAACCTCGCGCGAGGAGGCGCAGTCGCTCAACGAGGAACTCAACTCGGTCAACTCCCAGCTCGGTTTGAAGGTGGAGGAACTGCAAAGAACCCAGGACGACCTCATCAACTTCCTCCACGGCGCACAGGTGCCGACCCTCTTCCTGGACCAGGCCCTCAGCATCAGGCGCTTCACCCCGGCGCTGGAGGAGATCGTCCCCATCAAATCGAATGATATCGGCCGCAGTATCCAGGAGCTGTCACTTTTTCATTGGGACAAGGACCTGCCGCCGATTTGCGAGCGGGTGCTGACGGGCATGATTCCCGTGGAGAACGAACTGCTCACGCCCTCCGGCAGGTGGCTGATCCGGCGTGTTCTTCCATACCTCTCCCAGGAGCTCGACGTGGGAGGGGTGCTGGTCACGTATGCCGACGTCACTTCGCTCAAGACATCCGAACAGGAATTGGAGAAGGCCAACACCCTTCTTGAGGCGGTGGTGAACCAGACGCCGGTCGCCCTGGCGGTGGTCGGACACCCCGAGGGTGGAGTAAGAATAGCCAACAAGGCCTTCAATTCGCTGATGGGGTTTCTGGATGGACGATCCTCCGTCGGACTCGTTTTCAATGAAGTCATGGACAAATGGGAGAGCTTTGACGCGTCAGGTTTGCCTCTGCCCAACTACGCATGGCTCTTGACTCAGGCAGCCAAGGGCGTGGCCCTGGAGCCGGAGGAGCATCGTATAGTGTCGGCGGACGGCACGGAGAAGTGGGTGGTGGCAGGCAACACGCCTGTTTTCAGCCGCAAGGGGGAGCTCCTCGCCGGGGTGGCCTCCTTCGTGGACATCACCGACCGCAAGCGGATGGAACTGGCGCTGATCGAAGCCAAGGAGGCGGCCGAGTCGGCCAACCGGGCCAAGTCGGAATTCCTGGCCATGATGAGCCACGAAATCAGGACCCCCATGAACGGAATTCTGGGAACGCTCCAGGTGCTCCGGGAGTCGAAGCTCCCCAAGGCCCAGGATCTCATGGTCCGGCTGGCCCTGGAATCGAGCGGCAACCTCATGCGCATCCTTGGGGACATCCTGGACCTCTCCTGCGTGGAGGCGAACAAACTACACATCTCTGCCGAGCCTTTCGCCATGGCGCAGGTTGTTGAGCCGGTGCTGGAAGCCTTCGCCCACGAAGCCAGGCGCAAGGGGATAAGGATCGGCGTCTCCATCGATCCGGCCATCCCGGCGCGGCTTGTGGGAGACCCCTTGAGAGTGAGGCAGGTCTTGTTCAACCTCGCCGGCAACGCCGTGAAATTCACCAACGCCGGTCAGGTCGCCCTGGAAGTGGCGCTGCTGCCTTTCTGCTACAAGAAGGACCACGCATGCGTGCGCTTCTCCGTGACCGACACGGGGGTGGGCATGCTCGACGATCAGCTGAAGGCCGTCTTCGATCCCTTCGCGCAGGGAGAGACCGGGCACAGACGAACGCACGGCGGGGCCGGGTTGGGATTGACGCTGGTCAAGCGGTTCGTCTCCCTGTTGGAAGGGACCCTCGCCATCGAAAGCGAGCCCGGCAGGGGCACGGGCATCCATGTGGTGCTTCCCTTCGCCCTCATCTCGGACGCCGGGCATGGTTTGCAGTCAACCGCACAGGGGCTTGCCGCCTCTCTGCCGGAAACCGTCGCGCATGCCCCAAAGGGCAAGCGGGTGCTGGTGGTGGAAGACGACGCCCTCAACAGGATGGCCGCGGTCACGATGCTCGGCAAGCTTGGCTACGAGACGGGCGAGGCCGCCGATGCCGCCGAGGCGCTCAAGCTATTGGCCGGGGAGTGGTTCGATTGCGTCCTCATGGACGTGCAGATGCCGGGCATGAGCGGCATCGAGGCGGCGCGCGCGCTCCGGGGAGCGGAGTTCAGGAATCCCGGCATTGCCGTCATCGCATGCACTGCGCACGCCATGGCGGGCGACAAGGAGGAGTTGCTGTCACGGGGAATGGATGGCTACCTCGCCAAACCCCTGGCGATGGAGGAGCTCGCCGGGACGTTGTCCAGAGTGCTCGAGGGAGGCGGCTCCCGCAATGACGGGAGGCGCAGTGAACCGGAGTAAGGAGGGCCTTATGAACCCCATGCGTGGTCCAGGACGGTTCCAATGGAATACGGGCGGGTGGTTTGGCGGTCAGATCGGCGCCACCTGTTGGCTCGTTCCCATGGCCTTTGTGCTTGTCGCCGGAGGTGACCAGGCCGGTGGCGCGATGCTGGCCATTCTTTTCGCCGCGCCCAATGTCATCGGCACGATGCTATGGTTCCGCAGGGAGCGCGTCGCTCCTTATCCGGCCTTCCAACTCCTCATCTTGTGTTCGGCCGTCTCGGCCTTCGCCGCTTTTTTCATCCTCATCAAGTCGGCTGTCTTCGCGGAGGAGGTGCGCAGCACTTCTTTGGCCTCCCTATTCATCCCCTTGCTCATATTCCCGGGACTGATGTTCATGTTCCATCTTATGGAAAAGCAATCCCGGGACCAGGGGGACGGAGAATAATTGCAGGCCTTGTCCTGATGATGGCATCGCTCGTGTGAAGGCTGGGCATTGATCCTGTAGGGAGACGTGCCGAATGAGGCGCAAATCGGCGCCAAATCGCACGCCGCCTTACAGCTACCCGCTCGGTCTTCTTGGTGGTGACCATTGAAAGCCTCTGCCAAAACAAGGGGTTTCTGTTTAAATCGTTGCCGCTGCGTTACCGCCACAGAAAAAGGGGCTGCGACTTTTTGTCGCAACCCCTTGAAATTCTGGCGGGCAGTACAGGATTCGAACCTGTGGCCTTTGGCTCCGGAGGCCAACGCTCTATCCACCTGAGCTAACTGCCCGAAGAGCCCGACCAAGTATTCCGGGCGGGCTGTTCTGTCAAGCGGATTGGGCAACGGCCGCGGTCCTGGCTTTGCGCTTGGACGCGCTGCTGGACACGCACACCATGTTGCGGCCGCCCGACTTGGCCAGGTAGAGCGCCTGGTCCGCCTTGCGCAGCAGGTCCTCCATCTTGTCCAGGGAGCCGGGCGTGAGGGTGGCCACCCCGATGGACGCCGTGACCTTGAAAGACTTGTCCGCGAACTGAAACGAGCGCTGCTCAACCTTGCGGCGGATGCGCTCGGCCAGCACCCAGGCCTGGTCCTCGTTGGTCTGGGGGAGGATGACCACGAACTCCTCGCCGCCGAACCGGGCCGCGAAGTCCGTTTCGCGGCTGGATTCCTCCAGGATTATGCCCACGTCCTTGAGGACCATGTCCCCGGCTTGGTGGCCGTACGTGTCGTTCACGGCCTTGAAGTGGTCGAGATCGAACATCAGGAGGCTCAGGCTATGGCGATAGCGCTGGTGGCGCTTGAGCTCATCGGCGAGCTTCTCGTCAAACGATTGGCGGTTATGGATGCGGGTGAGGCCGTCGTGGTCCGCCTTGATCTTCACCTCGCGGTACATCATGGCGTTGCGCAGGGCCAGGGCGAGGTGGTTCCCGGCGGCATTGAGGGATGTCACCTGGTCCTTTCCCAGGCGCAGGTCCTTGTCCTTGGCGATGGCCAGGCATCCGAAGGCGCTGCCCGCGACCTTCAGGGGCAGGAGCAAGGCCGTCGCGGCGTTGGGCTCCGGCAGACAACTCTCCGGTGCGATCTGGAAGAGCTGCTCCACGGTGAAGGCCTCCACCGGGCCGCCCGACAGCTTCTGCGAGCATGAGAGAAGGTATTCCACCCAGAGCTGCCTGCCGTGCTGGTCCAAACAGGGGGCCAGGAACAACTCGGCCTCCAGCCTGCCGTCCTCGCCGGGCTGCCAGAAGATGCCCTGGAGACCGCGCACGGGGAAAAGCAGGCTCAGATCCTCCCTGGCGTTGGACAGGATGGAGCCGGGGTCCAGGGATTGCGAGGCGCGGGTGAGCACGGTGTTCAGGAAAAGAATCTGGTCCGTCTTGCGGGCCAGAAGCTCCCGTTCGAGCATGATCTCGCGGGTCATGCTGAAGATGTCGTCGTAGAGGCCCCGCACTTCCTTGGCGCGGAAGACGGCGTCGCGGATCTTGTTGGCGTTGACCGGAAGGGTGAGGGCCGTGAGGAAACCCAGTTCGAGAATCTCCTCCACATCGGGACCGTCATGCGGGCCGTCGAGCACCAGCACGCGCTGGGTGAGTTCCCAGTCGCGAAGGTATTTGCGCGTCGAGGGTGGCAGGGCGTTCCAGACGGACAGCGGAATCCAGACTGTCAGCGGGCTGGCCTTGTCCATGTCGCGCTTGGAGGGCAGGCCGGTGAGAGGCCAGTTGCGCAGATGGAAGCCCGCGCCGAGCGCTGCTTCGATGGCCTTGGCGAATTCATCGTCGAGGCCAAGGCCCCACAAAAGGTCAGGACGGTTCCCGCGTCGCATGGCAATCCTCCGTTGTGTCAGGCGTCCGTCACGCCGACCGTGTCGATGCAAGATGCGAACCATGCGAAATTTGCTGCCGGACGCGGGCCGTGTTTGACTTCCGGGGCGCGTCATGTTTTCACCTCGGCATGTCCAATCCCCGCATCTGGGCCAGCCTCGACCCCTTTCTCGAATCCGGCGCGGTGCTTGGCCGCATCCAGGCCAACGCAGGCTTCCTGAAAGGGCTCCTTGATTTCGATCCATATGATATTTATAGATTTTATCCCCAGAGCTCTTCGGAGAGCCATGCCCTCTCCAGGGCGCTGGCCGCATTCGCGCCGGACTTGTGGGAGAGAGGGCGGCTCCAGGTGGTGGACCGCTCCGAGCTTCCTCGGCGTCTGGAGCGCGAGGAGCACCACGTCTTCCACCTGTCGGACTGCATCGTGCATCCGGGGCTTCTGGCGGCCATGCGCAACGCCCACTCAGGGAAAATCTTTCCCATAACTTCCGTCACCCACTCCCTGAGCTACGCCCGCTACGGTCTGGAGATGCTCAAGCATATCGGCCCTTTCTGCACGCCCAGGGATGCGGTGGTGGCCACGTCGCGCACCGCAGCGACCGTGGTGCGCGGCTTCTTCGGCTTTCTTCGCAGGGGCTACGGCCTGGCTCAGGACTCCTTCCCCGAGCCTTCAGTGGAGCGCATCCCGCTGGGGGTCGACCTCGCCGCGTTCTCCCTCCCCGGCGCGGAGGAAAAGAAAGGGGCGCGCCAGACGTTGGGATTCGGGGCCGAGACGGTGTTCCTGGTGCTGGCACGGCTTTGCCACAGCTCCAAGATGGACTTCCTGCCGGTTCTGCGGGCCTTCCACCGGCTTGCCCTGGCTGGGCGGCCCCTGGCCGGGGTGCGGCTGGTCCTGGCCGGATGGTCCGACGAGGGCGACTGGGGCAGGAGGACTCTCGAAGACCTGGCCCGCAACATCGGGCTGCCCCTGACCGTGGTCGAGCGTCCGTCGGAGGAAGCCAAGCTCGCCCTCTACGCCGCGTCGGACGTGTTCCTCTCGCCGTCCGACAACCTCCAGGAGACCTTCGGCCTCACGCTCCTGGAGGCCCAGGCCCGCGGACTCCCCGTGATCGCCTCGGACTTCGACGGCTACCGGGATCTGGTGATCCACGGCGAGACGGGAATTCTCGTGCCCACCATCGGCCCCGACATCACGGACGAGGTGGACCTGGCCGCCCCCATGGCCTACGACAACCACACCCATCTCCAGCTTGCCCAGCGCACCGCCGTGGACGTGGCGGCCCTGGCGGCCGCCATAGGCAAGCTTTCGGACGGCCCGGAGGCGCGGGGGCGGATGGCCTTGGCCGCGAGGCGCAACGCCGAAGCCTACGGCTGGGAGTCCGTGGCGGGGAGATACGTGGAGCTGTGGGAGTCGCTCTGGGCCAGGGACGTTTCCGGACGGCCTTCGGCGCGCCACCCCGCCGCCATCCCCTACTCGGAGGTCTTCTCCGGATACGCGACCCTGACGCCGGGCGAGGGAGTCCGGCTCGCACTGAGCCGTCTGGGGCAGGCCGTGTACAGGGGGCAGGACTTCCCTCTCGTCCATGCGGGCCTTGCAGGCAGGATATCCATGGAGACCGTGCGCGCGCTGCTCGTGCTGGCCCGCAAGCCGCTGGACGCCGCCCAGTTGGGCGAGAGGCTCGCCGCCGCCGTGCCGGGCCTCGGCGCGGAGGGCGCGCAGGCCCACGTGCTCTGGTGTTTGAAGCACGACCTGCTGGAGCGCGCCAGTGAATGAGCCGTCCGGCGTGCGCCATCACGTGGCGCTCCGCAGGAGGGGCGGAGCAGCTGGAGTGGCCAGGATGCTGGCCGGACTCCAGAAAGGGACGCTGCCCGTCAGCCTGAGCTACGAACTGGAAGAGCCGGGGCCGGGCGGCGAAGACCTGGGCGAAGTGCGATGCGCCCCGGCAGAGCTCGCGGGCACGGTCCCGCCCGGTAAGCTAGTCCATGTCCACGCCACTCTCGACTGGCACGCGCTGCTGCGCGGTTTCGCCGCGTCCCCTCGCCCGCTGGTGGTCACGGTCCACGACTGTTCCCTGATCACGGGCGGGTGCGTCTATCCCGTGTTCTGCTCCCACCACGCCAAGGCCTGCCAGGACCCCTGCCCGCGCGACTATCCCGGTTCCATGGCCAACCGCGCCCTCAAGCGCGAACTCGTGGCCCGAGCCCGCCCAGTGCTCGTCTCCCCTTCGTCCTGGCTGGCGGAACAGCTCAGGCGGGAGTGGCCGCACATCCCGGTGAAGGTGGTCCCCAACGGCGTGGCTGTCGCGGCCGTCCCGCCGGACAAGGCCACCGCCCGGTCCCGGCTGGGCATCGCCGCCGGGGCCAGGGTGGCGCTGTTTCTCGCCCACGGAGGGGTCAAGGCCTCCTACAAGGGAGGGGACCGCTTCCAGGCTGTCATACGAGGGCTTTCCCAGGCCGTCGACGGTCTTCTCGGCATCGTGGCCGGGGGGGAGGAGACGCGGCGCGAGGGCAACACGCTGTACTTCCCCTACGTGGAGGGCGAGGCGTTGGGGGATTTGCTGTCGGCCGCGGACGTGCTGGTTTATCCCAGCCTGGCGGACAACCATCCCTTGGTGATTCTGGAAGCCATGTCCAGAGGGCTGCCCGTGGCCGCCTACTCTGTGGGCGGGCTGCCCGAGCAGGTGGTGGACGGCGGGACGGGACTGCTGGCGCGGGTGAAGGATGAGGAAGGGCTGACGCGGTCGGCGGCGCGGATACTGGCGGAGCCAGGCCTCGCGCGATCCATGTCCGTCAAGGCCAGGGAGAGGGCGCTTAGGCATTTCGGGGCGGAGAGGATGGCCGCGTCATACATGCGAATCTACGAACGGCTGGCGGCAGGGCTTCCCTGAACCTGCAAGAGCGAAGTCTGCTATGGCGTCCACGAAGAATGTGGACACTATTCACGACGCAATGCATTGAAATAATTGTGTTGCCCTCGAGAGGCATGTTCATGCTTTTCTAGGGCATGAACAACCATTTCAGTGCATTACCCACGAAACGAGCATCCGGTTTCTTGGCGGACGCCACGCCAGGCAGACGGCCAAGGCTCCACCAGGCTTCGCGCCGGCGGAGCCTTGGCCGTCTTCGGGACTCCCGTTACGCGCGCCAGGAAAGCTCTATCTTGATCTCGCCCTTGGCTCCGTCAGTCTTGGGCTTGACCTTGCCCTTGATCTCGACCTTGAGGTTCTCTCCCACCGGGGTGTCCCCGGCCTGTCCGGCGAACTTGCCTTGGGCCAGGGCGTCAGCGAGTTCGCGAAGCATGACGGCAGCGTCATAGCGCAGCATGGTTTCCTTGATGTCTACGAGAACGGTTTTCTCGCTCATGGGATCCTCCGTGATGGTTTTTGAGTGTTTCTATCAGAAACCCGTCGCGGTTGCATTACAAT
>JBMORI010000129.1:0-36991 GCA_049322415.1 Thermodesulfobacteriota bacterium
CATCCTGCCCAACCTGGGAACCGAAGGAGCCCAAATGACCCGCCTCCTCTCCTCCTGCGGCCTGTGCTGGCCCGACCTGATACCCTGGCTGGCCCTCCTTGCCCTCGGCCTGGGCGTCGAGTGGTGGAACCTGAAAGATGTGGGGGTGTGGTGATGACTTGGCTTTACTTCTCTGTGGCATGTTGGCTCGTCATCGGCCTGCTTAGCGGCTACCTCGGCTGGTCCGATGGCGGATGGCGCGGGGTCGTCTGGCTTGGCCTGTGCGCCGCATCTGTTCTGGCCGGGTATGGCGGGGGCGCTTTGGCCCGCGTTCTCTGGGCCGCGTGGAAGTCATTCACAGGGGCTGCCTAATGCGCCTGACCATCCGCCGCCAAGGTGCGGCGCACGGGCGGGAAGAGAGGGGCCGCGTAGGATGAGCGACCGCTGGCTCCGCATGGGCGAGGCTTGCCGCAAGGCCAGCCTGTCACGTCCCACGATGCGCAAGTATTGTGAGGACGGCCTGATCGAGGGGCGCAAGCTCCCCGGCAGGCGCGGGGACTGGCGCATCCGCGAGGCCTCCATCGAGGCGTTCATGGCTCCCAACAACGACGCCCGCGCTTTTGCGCTTGAACATCTGGAGTCCATCGGCCTATGAAGCGCGATATGCCCCTGCGCGAACCCTTCCAACGCGGGAACCGCTGGTACTACGAACTGGACCGGCGGCGTCTCTCCCTGCGCACCGACGACGAAGCGGTGGCCTGGGAGCGTTTCCGCGAAATAAGGAAGGCGTACAACAGGGGCGAGAAGGACCGCCTCGCCGGGCGGTCCCGGCAGCGATCCGCTTCCCTAGGCCAGTTTGAGGACGAGGTTTTGGAGTGGTGCCGCGAAGTCTTGGAGCATGAGACGTGGCGTGCTTGGCGCATGTCCATGCGCTACCTCAAGGACGTGGCCGGTGCCTCTATCACCCTGGACCAGATCACCGTGCGCCATTGGGACGCCGTTGTGGTTGGAATGCGTAAACGCGGGGTTAAGCCGTCCAGCATCAACTCCTTCCTCTTGCGCCTGCGCTCCATGTTCGGTAAGGCCGTCGAGTGGCGTTACGTCCAGGTCAACCCGTTCGCCGGGGTGCGCCCGCTCAAGACCCAGAAGCGCCCGCCCGCGTTCATCGCACCCGAGGACGTGCCCGGCTTCCTGGCCTCCATTGAATGCCTGGACACCCGGCGGATCGCCGCCGCGCTCATCTACACCGGGCGCAGGCAGTCCGAGCTTCTGTCTCTGACCTGGGACCGCGTGGACTTCCAGGCCAACACGTACAGGGCCATGCTCCATAAGACCAAGGAACTCCGCGAATTCCCCATGCACCCCATGTTCCGCGCCGTGCTGGAGTCCATGCCGCGCGGCCTGGGCCGGATATTCACCCGCTGGAGGCTCCGGAACACCGTTTCAGTCCACATCAAGGCCGCGCTCCGAGCGTCCGGCTACGGCCACCTTCACGCCCACGATCTGCGCCACACGTTCGCCTCCATGGTTATCCTGGCAGGGAACGAACTCAAGGTCGCCCAGGAACTGCTAGGCCATGCCTCCATGAAATCGACCATGATCTACGCCCACCTGACCCCCTCGGCAGTCACCGCCGGGCTGTCGAAAGTGGCGGGCGCGGACATTGACTTTGGCGGACAAAATGCGGACAGGCCCGCTCTGAGGCGCGTGAAATAAGGCCGTTCACGGTATGCGTCAAAGACGCTCTGGACCAACTTCGCCGCCCTGGCCGTCATCGGCATCCAGGCCGCCCTGGGCAAGGCCGTGATGGATCCGGCCCTTCAGGCTGGAATACTGGCGGTGGCCAACGCTTCGCTTCGCATGCTCACCACCGGGCCCATCGAAAGGGCCCGGGGATGAGCGAGTCCCTGAAGCCTCTCATCAAGGAAGCCCTGCGCGAGGCCCAGGAGGAGGGCCTCATGCGGCCGGGCTGCTGTTCGGGATGCGATCTGGCGCCCCACGAGCACGCCAAGCACCACCAGATGCTGCGGGAGGCCTTCTCCCTGCGCAGCCAGGTGATCAACACCGTGGTCACCGCGGTGGTGGGCGGCGGACTCGCGTGGCTGGGACTTGCCGTATGGGAGAAACTGGCGCGGCAGATGGTGAAGTGATCCGCCATGGCCGCCGCGAAGAAACCTTCGGCAAAGGGGGCGGCGGCGTGCAAAAGGGCCGCCAAGCTCCTCAACGAGAAGGTCCTGGACGTGCTCGAAAGTCTGCTTGAGGCTGACGACGACAAGGTGCGCCTTGCCGCAGCCAAGGAGATCAAGGAGATCGTACGCCAGACGGACCCAGGGGAAACGGACGAAGCGGCCGGGCGCGAAGGCCCGGCCAGGGTGTTCGTGGTCACGGGAATTGACCGCAAGCCGGGCGGATGAAGGACGGCCGGGGGGCGAGAGCCCCCCGGCCTTTGCGTTACCAGTAGCGGTAATGGTGAGGGTGGCGCTTCTTCCAGTGCTTGTGCTTGTGCTTGTGAGGCGGGCCGTAATCGTAAACATAGACCGGCGGCGCCGGGGGCGGGACCACCACGACCGGCTGGGGCGGAGGGTAGTAATCCCGGACGTAGACCCTGGGCGCGGGGGCCGGGGCCGGGTTGCCCACCGACATGTTGAAGCCCCACGACACTCCGGGCGTATACGCCATGGCCTGCGTAGCGAAGGCCGCCGTCAGGACGGCTGCCAGTATCAAGTGTTTCATGAGCGCGAACCTCCTGCCGGGGGATTACACGGTGCGTGCCAGCAGCGTTTAGGTATTGATATCAGTGCTTTGCTGGAAGTCCTCCCCTCGGGGGGTTACAAAACCTTCCCATCCGGTAACGAAATGTGCCCATCCTGATCCTTGACATGCCGAGGTGAGGAAAGTAGGCAGTCCTTGATTTTGATTTTGATTTTCATTATCAAATTGGAGCATGCCTTGAGTCCCCACGTTAAGCTCTCGATGGTCCTCGTTCCGATTCTGGCGGGACCTTCCGTGACGGCACTGGCTTTCCTCGAGACAGGCAGGCAGGGAGAAGCCGCGGCCTTGCTGGCCATTCACGGTGCGCTCAGCATCGCTCTTCTCCCGTTCATTTCACGTCTCGCCCTGTACCTGAGCGTTCTCCGGGAACTGAAGGAGGTTGCGGCCTTCGCCTACAGGCTTCGCCGGGGAGGCTTCCCAGCCCCGTTCGAACTGCCGGTGGAAAAGGAGGACGAGCACATCCTCATCCGGCTCAAGCGGAGCCTGAACTGGATGCTGCACATGCTCAAGGACCGCGAGAAGCGGCTCCTCTGGCGGCTGGAGGAGACAGGACAGGCAATGAAGGACCTGGAAGACCTGAGCCGCACCGACCCCCTGACGGGCCTGGGCAACCGCCGGCGCTTCGACGAGGCCGTGGCCGGGCTCGCCTCCAAGGGACAGGGCGGGCGCCTGCTGCTCATGGACTGCGACCGGTTCAAGCAGGTCAACGACGCCCACGGGCACCAGGCTGGAGACGAGGTGCTGACGTTGCTGGCCGGAATCATGCGCGACAGCGTGCGCGCAAGATCGGACGAGGTTTTCAGGCTGGGCGGCGACGAGTTCGCTGTGATACTCGGATGCACGGAGGATCAGGCCCTGGAAGTGGCGGGACGGATCAGGGAACGTTTCAAGAGAACCAACGGCAGGGGCTGCACGCTGTCCATGGGGCTCGCGGCCTGCGACGCCGCGGGAGGCGCGGGCGGCCTAGTCGCCAGGGCCGACGCCGCCCTCTACGATGCCAAAGGCGCGGGCGGTGACACGATCGGTCTCCGGTGAGATCATCCTGCCCTTTGTTTTTTGCTTGGCGTGTCTCCGTGGTTGTGGACATCATGGATTGTTTTGGTATGCTAAGAAGTAGTAGGCTTGGTTCCAGGGGGTTTGCAATGTCTCCGGCGCTCCCGGTCCGGAACAGTTCTCCCCCGTCACCCCGCACCCTCTAGGCTTTCACGGAGGCACTCATGCTGGCGGATCTCAAGGTGTCGTCGAAACTCGCTCTGGGATACACCGTGGTCATAGCGGTGTTCCTGTCCCTCTCGGCCTTTCAGGTCTACGAGGTTTCCCGTCTCGGGCAGATCCAGGACCGGGGCGCGAAGCGCTCCCAGGACCTTCAGGAGATAATGGACGCGGCCCTCAGGGCCGGGAACCTGTATTCCATCATCGCGGACGCCCAGATCAACAGGGATCTCGGCCAGACCCGCAAGGACTTCGCCGAGGCCAAGGCCGCCGCGAAAAAAGACATGCAGCTTATTGAATCGAGGATGGACACGGCCGAGGAGAAGGCCCTCGCCAAGGAATTCGCCGCAAGCTACGGCGGCTTCGTGGAGACATTCGAAGTCAGCATGCTTCCCGCTCTCGACCAGTTGGTGAAGCTCCCCCCTGAGTCGCCCGAGGCTGCGGCGGCCTCGATGAAAATCCGGGAGATGGACGGCCAGATAGACGATTTGCGCAAGTCCACCCTCAAGCACCTGAGCGAGATAACAAGGTCGCTCGCGCATGAGAACGTCAAGGGCGACGAGGAATTCGACCATACCCGCGAAATGACGGTCAGGATGATCATCATCCTGTCCCTGATTGGCGCGGCCGCCGCCGCCGTGCTGACTGTCCTGACAGCCAGGGCCATCGTTACGCCGCTCCGGAAAGGGACGGCCTTCGCGGAGAAGCTCGCGGCGGGCGACCTGGACATGGTCCTGGACGTCAAACAGAAGGACGAGATAGGCATGCTGGCCGAAGCCCTGCGCAAGGTGTCGGACGCCGAGCGGGGCGTGGCGGCCGTGGCCGCCAGGATGTCGGTGGGCGCGCTCGAAGGCCTCGACGTGGCCAAGCGATCCGGGAACGACCAGCTGATGCAGTCCATGAAGGACATGATCAAGGCCGAGCGGTTCGTGGCGCAGCTGGCGGGGCAGCTATCCGAGGGCGACCTCAGGGTGGTGGTGAAGCCCCGCTCCGAGGAAGACCACCTGCTCCTGTCCATGGCCCGCATGGTGGAGCGCCTGAGCCAGGTCGTGGCCGAGGTTCAGGCCGGGGCCTACAGTGTCGCGACGGGGAGCGAGGAGATGAGCGCCTCGGCCCAGAGTCTCTCCCAGGCCACCACCGAGCAGGCCGCCGCCCTGGAGGAGTCGTCCGCCTCCATGGAGGAGATGGCCTCCAGCATCAGCCAGAACGCCGACAACGCGCGCCAGACCGAGGCCATCGCGGCCAAGGCCGCCCAGGACGCCCGCGAGTCGGGCGAGGCCATGGCCAGGACCGTGTCCGCCATGAAGGAGATCGCCCAGAAGATATCCATCATCGAGGAGATAGCCCGGCAGACCGACCTCCTGGCCCTGAACGCCGCCATCGAGGCGGCCCGCGCGGGCGAGCACGGCAAGGGCTTCGCCGTGGTTGCCGCCGAGGTGCGCAAGCTGGCCGAGCGCAGCCAGCACGCCGCCGCCGAGATCAACGAACTCTCCTCCAGCAGCACGGCCGTGGCCGAGCGGGCGGGGCAGCTTCTGGAAAAGCTGGTCCCGGACATTCAGAAGACCTCGGAGCTTGTCCAGGAGATATCCGCCGCCAGCAGCGAGCAGAACGCGGGCGCCGTCCAGGTGAACAAGGCGCTGCAACAACTCGATCAGGTGGTGCAGCAGAACGCCTCCGCCTCCGAGGAGCTGGCGTCCACCTCCGAGCAGCTGTCCTCCCAGTCCGAGCAGCTTCAGAGCGCCATCGCCTTCTTCCAGGTGGAAGACTCCGGGCATTTCGCCGCCGGGCGCGCCGCGACCGCAAGTCCCGCCAAAACCCGTCCGGCGGCCAAGACCGTCCAGGCCCCCAAGGCCGGAAAGGGCGTGACCCTGGCCCTGGACGCGCAGGACGACCGGGACGACAGCTTCGAGCGCTTTTAGGGAGAGGGGGCACATCATGGACGAAATGAAGCCGACCGCCTCGGGCCGCTACCTGACCTTCACCCTGGACAAGGAGATGTTCGCGCTCGACATAGGCATGGTGCGCGAAATCCTGGACATGACGGACATAACGCGCATCCCGCAGTCGCCTCCATCGGTGCGCGGCGTGGTGAACGTGCGCGGCGCCGCCGTGCCCGTGGTCGATCTGCGGCTGCGCTTCGGCCTGGAGGCGGCCCAGCGCACGGTGCACACCCGCATCATCATAGTGGAGGTTGCCTCGGGCGATTCCGTGGTGGTGCTCGGGGCCATCGCGGACTCGGTCAAGGAGGTGCTGGAGCTGGACGACGCCTCCATCTCCCCTCCGCCCAGCATGGGCGCGGCCGTCACCGCCGATTTCCTGCGCGGCATAGGCAAGGCGGGAGGCCGCTTCATACTGATCCTGGACATCGGCAGGGTTCTGGGGTCGGACGAGGTGTTCCAGCTCGGCGATCTGAGCCAGGGCCTGAGAGGCCGCGAGGACGGTCAACCCTGACTTCCCCGGCGGAGGACGGCCCGCGCCGCGTCGCCGTCCTCCGTTCCGGAGGGGCAGGCCGTGGCGATGGTGCCTTCCCGGTCCGCGCCGCGGACCGGGACCGCCCGTCCTTAATCCGGGCGCACATGGCGTGTCCGGCATGATCATCCCGCGGGCATTGTCTTTGGCGCTTTACAATTCAGTGGACATCACATTCCCATATGCTATGAAAGAGGCAGAGTCGTGTTCTCGTAACTATTTGTTTTTATGATTAAGACGCGGTTACACTCTGTCCCGCCCGGAGTACGGTTTCATCCGGGGGCGCCCAAGGAGTACGGCATGTTCAGGAACATGAGCCTGGCAATGAAACTGGGGATCGGCTTCAGCCTGCTAATTCTGTTCACCCTCTGCGTCGCCCTGGTGTCGTGGAACGGCCTGAGCAACGTCAGCAGCAGGTCCGGGAAGACCACCTCCATGGGCGGCATAGTGGAGGACACGCTCACCGCGCGTCTCGAGATGCTCTATTTCATGAACCAGCGGGACGAGAAGCGGCTCCAGTCGCTGCGGCAGCACCTCGCGGACTCGCGAAACGCCGCGATAGCCCTCAAGAATGTCTTCGCCGACCCCAGGAACCGTGAGAACATGGACGCCCTGGTGGCGGCCTCCCAGGGCTACGAGGCCGGTCTTGGCCGCTACCTCGAAAGCGACAAGGCCAGGGACGACACCCTCAAGACGGTGGTGGACGCGGCCAACGCGCTCCTCAAGGCGGCGGACGAACTGGACAAGCGTGTGGGCGAAGCATCCACGCGGGCGGCCGCCTCCGGAAACCAGGAGTCCATTGCCCGGAGCATGCGCCAGATGGTCTTGATGGCCGACGTCCAGCAGAAGTTCCTGCTCTCCCGGATAGAGGTGCTCTATTACCTGTGGCGCGGCGACGCCAAACGCATGGACAACGCCAAGGTGAACCTGGACAAGGTCATCGACGACGCGAAGGAGCTCAGCGGGAGTCTGGCCTCGAACGAGGACAAGGCGCTGGCCCTGGACATCGCCTCCAAGGCGGAAACCTACCGCAACCGCATGGACGGATTCCTCGTTGCCGCCGAGGCCCAGGCGGCGGTGGTCAAGGAGATGGCCGTCTCCGCCCAGAAGATATCCGACGTTGGCGATCTGTCCCTCAAGGACCAGAAGGCCAAGATGGAAAAGGACGCCCGGAACGCCAACGTGGCGAGCGTGGCGGTCTCCGCGGCGGCGGTGGTCTTCGGCATAATATTCTCCGTCATCATGATCCGTTCCCTCAAGGCCGGGATCGGCAAGGCCATCGCGGCCGCCGAGTCGGTGGCCACCGGCGACGTGAGCAGGGACGTGAAGGAGGACAGGGGCGACGAGATCGGAAAGCTGCTCGACGCCATGCAGCATATGATCGAGGCGGAGCGCAACGCGGCGGACATAGCCGCCCGCATGTCCGAGGGCGACTTGCGGGTGAAGGTGGTCCCGCGCTCCGGCAAGGACATGCTCCTCATCTCCATGGAGAGCATGGTTGAGCGCCTCCGGTCCGTGGTGTCCGAGGTGCAGTCGGGGGCCTACAACGTGGCCACCGGCAGCGAACAGATGAGCTCCTCCGCCCAGAGCCTGTCGCAGGCCAACACCCAGCAGGCCGCCGCCCTGGAGGAATCCTCGGCCTCCATGGAGCAGATGGCCTCCAGCATCAGCCAGAACGCCGACAACGCCCGCCAGACGGAAGCCATCGCCGCCAAGGCCGCCCTTGACGCGCGCGAATCCGGGCAGGCCATGGCCAAGACCGTGGCCGCCATGAAGGAGATCGCCCAGAAGATATCCATCATCGAGGAGATAGCCCGCCAGACCGACCTGCTGGCCCTGAACGCCGCCATCGAGGCGGCGCGGGCGGGCGAGCACGGCAAGGGCTTCGCCGTGGTGGCCGCCGAGGTGCGCAAGCTGGCCGAGCGCAGCCAGCAGGCAGCGGCGGGGATAAACGAACTCTCCTCCAGCAGCACCGCCATCACCGAAAGGGCGGGCGAGCTCCTGGACAAGCTGGTTCCGGACATCCAGAAGACCTCCGAGCTCGTGCAGGAGATCTCCGCCGCCAGCAACGAGCAGAACGCGGGCGTGGCCCAGGTGAACAAGGCCCTGCAGCAGCTGGACCAGGTGGTGCAGCAGAACGCCTCCGCCTCGGAGCAGCTGGCCTCAACCTCGGAGGAGCTTTCCTCCCAGGCGGAGCAGCTCCAGGGAGTGATCGCCTTCTTCCGGGTGGAGAACGGCAACGGCGGCGCGCCCCGCGCCCTGGCCCCGGCTCCGCGCGCGAAGCCAGCCCGTGCGGCCAAGGCCAAGCGCGAGGCGGGGAAGGCCTCCGGCGTGGTCATCGCCATGGACAGCGGGGAAGTCGATGACGAGACCAGGGATTTCGAGCGGTTCTAAGCGGAATCACGGGCGGGTTGGACAGCCGCGTGGCCGCGAGTCCGCCGCATCCCTGGCCACAGGCCAGGGCATCAGCAAGGAGGCATAGAAGTGCGCATCCTTATCGAAGGCGATTGCACGGTCGGCCGCGCGGATGAGCTCCGCGCGGCGCTCATGGAGTCCATGGCCTCGGGCGGAAGGCTTGAGCTTGATTTCAGCGGGATCACGTCCATGGACCTCACGTTCTGCCAGCTCATCCACTCGCTCAGGAAGACTTGCGCCGAGCGCAACGTGGAGCTTGTCCTGGAGGGCAATCTCCCCGAGAGCCAGTCGGGTCTCGCCATGCTGTGCGGCCTGCCGGATATCGCAGGGCGTCCCGGACAGGGCGGCGCCGTCAGCCCGGAGGAGTGCAGATGAGCATGGACGCGGCGTCGTTGTTCAAGGAAGAGGCAGCCGAACTGCTGGCGGACATGGAGCAGATGCTCCTTGAGCTGGAGGGAGACCCCGCCAGCGGGGAGTGCATCGCCAAGGTCTTCCGCGACATACACACTATCAAGGGGTCCGGCGCCATGTTCGGCTACACCGAGCTGGCGCGCTTCGCCCACGACGTTGAGACGGTGTTCGACAAGATCCGCTCCGGCGAGCTCGCCCTCGACGCCGAGCTTCTCGGACTCACGCTCCAGGCAAAGGACCACATAGGCAGGCTCCTGGCCTCGCCGGAGGCCGGAGGGGATGACGTGGCCGTCTCCGACGAGCTGCTCTCCAGGTTCAGGCCGTATCTCGGGGGGGCGTCGCCGTCTCCCGCCAAGGAAGCGAAGGCCGGGGAGACGGGCAGATCTGACGGGCGGCGCTTCGACCCCTCCTCCGCCAGAACCTACCTCATCCGCTACCGGCCCTCTCCATCGACTTTCCTGAGCGGCACCGACCCCCTGGGGCTCATGAACGAGCTTTCCGAGCTCGGCCGGGCGTGGAGCGTCATGCAGACGGGCGGCATACCCTCGCTCGACGCGCTCGACCCCACGACGGCCTATGTCAGCTGGGACATCCTGCTCGTGAGCGACAAGGGCCTGGACGCGATCCGGGACGTCTTCATCTTCGTGGAGGACGAGCAGGGCGTCCATGTGGACGAGATCCGCCCCGAGCCGGTGCGTGGCTCGGACGTGCCGGTGTTCCTGGGCATGATGGAAAAGGGCGGGGGCAAATCCTTCGAGGAGTTGCGCGACGAGATCGCCGCCTGGATCGCCGAGAAGGTGAGCATGCGCGCCGTGAGCAAGCCCCAGGCCGCCGCAGACGCCTCCGCCGCCAGCATAAGGGTGGATTCCGCCCGCCTGGACCAGCTTGTGAACCTGGTGGGGGAGCTGGTCATCGTGCAGTCCCGCCTGACCCAGGCGGCCAACGGCTCGGGCGACGCCAACCTGCGCTCCATCGCCGAGGACCTGCAACGCCTCTCCTCGGAGATGCGCGACCACACGCTTGGCATCCGCATGATCCCCATAGGCTCCATCTACGGAACCCTCAGGCGGCTCGTGCGGGACCTCTGCCAGAACATGGGCAAGGAGGCGGCCTTTTTCGGACAGGGAGCCCAGACCGAGTTGGACAAGAACGTCATCGACCAGCTCAAGGACCCCCTGGTGCACATCCTGCGCAACAGCATCGACCACGGCATCGAGACTCCCGAGGAACGCGCGGCCGCCGGGAAACCCGAAAAGGGCTCCATCGTATTGGACGCTGTGCACTCCTCGGGCAGCATCCTCATCACCATAACCGACGACGGCAAGGGCATCGACGCGGAGAGGGTGAAGGCCAAGGCCATCGAGAAGGGCCTCATATCGGCCTCGGATCCGCTGACGGACAAGGAAATTCTGAACCTGATCTTCGCCCCGGGGTTCTCCACGGCCCAGAAGATCACCAACGTCTCCGGGCGTGGCGTGGGCATGGACGTGGTCAAGAAGAATATCGAGAGCCTGCGCGGGTCGGTGGACATCGAAAGCACGCCGGGCAAGGGATGCAGGCTCTCCATCAGGCTGCCCCTGACCCTGGCCATCATCGACGGCCTCCAGGTGCGCGTGGGGCGGGAGTTCTTCGTGCTGCCGCTCACGGCCATCGAGGCCTGCCAGGAGCGTTTTGTGGAGGCGCCCCCGCCCAAGGTGGGCTCCATGGAATACAAGGGGGAGCTCATCCCCTGCGTGAGCGTGCGCAAGCTTCTCAGCGTGCCGGGCGAGCAGCCGGGGTACGAGCGCATAGTGGTCACTTCGTCCGAGAACAAGTACGTGGGCCTGGCCGTGGACGCCGTGGTGGGGCAGCAGCAGGCCGTCATCAAGCCGCTGTCGGAGGTGCTCGGGGGGGTGAAGTTCATCGCGGGGACCACGGTGAACGGCGACGGCGGCGTGTCGGTGATTCTGGACGTGCCCAACCTCGTGGGCTTCGCGCAGTCGCAGAGCGCGGCCAACTGAAGGCAGGCGGGGAGCGCGGCCTCGCGCGCTCCCCGCTCTTTTCATCAGTAGCGCCCCAACCCAGCGAAGCAATTGGCGGGTGCAGGGCAGCGCCCTGCCGGGTCCGGGCGGAGCCCGGCTCTTCTCTCGTTTCCCTCTTATTTCTTCTTCAGCGCGGCCAGTCTGCCGGCCAGGCTGGCCTGGGCGGGCGCGTTCTCGCCCGCGGCTTCCTTGAGGGCCTGGGTGATGTAGGGGTCCTCGGACTTGGGCGGCGTGAGCAGTTGGGTCTTCTGGGCGTGGACCTCGGCGTCGGCTTCCATCTCCCGGGCCTTCTGGGTCATGGCGTCGAAGGCGGCGCCCAGGTTCCCGGCCTGCTGCTTGATGCCGGCCAGCACCTTGGCGCGGTCCTCCTGCTCCCTGGCGCGCTCCATGCGCACCTTGGCCACGTCCATGCGGCGCTTGGCCTCCAAGAGGCGCTCGCGGGCGGTCTTGAGGCGTTCGGAGGCGGTCTTCACCGCCTGGGCCAGCTCGTCGTAATAGACCTTCGCTTCCTGGGCCTCGCGCAGTTCGCGGTCGATCTCGGGGACCATCTTCTCCAGCTCGGCCAGGAGCGCTCCCAGGCTGGCCTCGACCTGGGCGCGCTCCTCGGGGGAGGCGGCCTCGGCCTTGGCTTGGAGGCGCTCGGCGGCGGCCAGGCGCAGGTCGTAGTTCTTCTGGATTTCCACCGCCTCGCGGTCCTCGCGCTCCCAGGCCTGCTTGGCGGCGACCATCTGCCTGGTGAGCTTGGTGAGAGCCTCGTCAAGCTCGGAGATTTCGGCCTCGGATGCTGTCTCCGGATCAAACTCCACGAGCATCTTGACGAAGCCCGTCTGGGCGTCCTGGGCCTTCTTGACGAAGAAGTGCTTCACGAAATTGAGCATCTGCTACAGTCTCCTTTGGAGTGCTGGTGTCGTTTTCCCGCCGCGCTAGGCGCGTCTTCTCCTGCCGAGGAACATCCAGGCCGCGCCGCCGATGAGCACCATCCCGAGGACGGGCCCCATGAGCGAGGAGGACGAGTTCTTGGGCTCCTCTATCCTGGGCTCGGCGAGGACGACGTTGGGGTCCACGTCCTTGGGCAAGGCGTTGGGGTCGGGCGCGACGCCGTCCTTTTTCATCTGGTCCATCTTGGCGTTGAGCTCGTCGAGCTGCTTCTTGAGGTCGGCGTTGGATTCCGAAAGCTTGGCGGCCTCCTGCTTGAAGGCCTGCACTCCCGGGTCGTTCTGGTGGTTGTAAAAGAAGCTGGAGCCGGACGTGAGGTTCGAGAGCATGAACCACATGAACATGGCGTCCCACATGCCGAATCGGGAGAAGCTGCCGAAGGCGTAGCCCGGGGCGGACCAGCCGCGCCCGGCGTAGTAGTTGTCGCGGTAGCGGTTGTAGTCCTGGTAGGAGCCGAAGCTGCGGTTCTGGTTGAGGATGGGCTTGCTGGTGGACACCTGACCCGGTTTCACGGGGTTGCCGGATTTGCCGTAGAGCCCCTGGTAGCCCTGGTAGGAGGTGGTTGCCGCCTGGCGTTTGGCCGCGTCCGCGCCTGACGAGGAGAATGCCGAGGTCCCGGCGGACTTGGCCGCCCCGGGGGCGGCCGCGCCGCCGGAGTTCGACCAGCCGGAAGACGTGCCTGAACTCTGCGCGGGGGCAGACGGGGCGGGCGTTGACGGCTTGGACGCAGCGGAGGAGCCGGACCAGCCGGACGAGCTGCCCGGCGGCGGGGCGGGCGTGGATGGCTTGGAGCTGCTGGACCATCCGGACGATCCCGAACGGCTGCCTCCGGACGAGAAGGACCCGCTCCGCTTCGCCGAGGCTTCGAAAGCCGGGGCCAGGATCAGGGTGAGCACGGCGGCAAGGGCCAGTAGCGTACGGGCTCGCATGTGTCGTCATCCTCCCGGACGGGCTTGGCCGTCCACGGTCTGGGCGCGGCGGGAGGCGTCGCGCCTTCGTTAGTAAATCTTCAAGGACTGCGGGGTCATGACCACGCCCGCCAGGCAGCGGACCAGGGCCTGGCCCGGCTCGTCGTCGGCGCTGACCAGCATGTATTCCTGGTCCTCGCCGATCTCGCGGCTGTAGAGCATCATCTTGTGACCGACCACGATGGGGGCCCTGGCCGGGTCGGTGAAGACCTTCTCCTCGGCCTCGACGGGGTTGGCGTGGACGCCGTCGCCCCAGTCGCGGGAGTAGGTCGCGCCGGAAGGGGAGTTGAGGTCCCGTCCGCCGATGAGCCCGCCTACGCCTAGCCATATTTCCCAGTCGGCCTCGGAGCCGGGGAATATCTCCTGGTAGACCTGGAAGCAGTTCACGTCCAGGAGCGTTCCGTCCTTCTGCTGATGGAACTGGAAAAGGGCCTGGCGGCCGCCGGCCTTGACGTAGGCCCGGCTGACCAGGAGGTTGAACAGCTCCATCTGGGAGACGGCCTCCACGACCATCTCGCCGGAGGGCACCGGCAGTGTGAGGCCGAGCCCCTCGTAACGCAGGACCTCGCCGGGCTCCACGGCCAGAATCGCGCCCACGCGGAGCGGTTCGGGCAGCTTGGGGTAGCCGGGGTGAAACTGACTCTCCTTGTCCTTCTTCCAGAACATGGCCGCTCCTTTGGAATCCGGGCTTGGCCGGTAAATAACGCATGCGCCGCGTAAGGCAAGGGGACGCCTGCGGGCGCGCGGAATCTACCGCAACGCCCGGAGGTCCGAAAGTGAATTATAGTTTACGCCCGGAGATTTAGGCCTTCACGAAGTCGTACGCGCCGACGCCCTGAACCAGGAGCACTTCGCACGGCCCGGGGCCGGCGCAGCGCACCCGGTGGACCCGTCCGGGCGGAACCTGCCGCCAGCCGCCCGGCGCGAGCGTGACGGATTCGTCCGGGTCGCGATAGGCGAGCTCCACCTCCCCCTTGAGGCAGAAGGCGGCGTCCGTCACCGTGGTGTGGCTGTGCCAGGGCACTTCCTGGCCCGGTTCGTAGGTCATGAGCGTGACCTTCACGCCGGGGGCGTCGATGATGGGAAGCTTTGCCGCGATTGTGTAGGCGGGCTTGTCGTCGGCCATGGGCGAGGCTCCTTCGGGTTTGATCACTGCCTGGTCCATATTGCCACGCCGGAACCGGGCGGCGCAATCGGCACGAGGCCTCGCGGACGAAAAAAGGGAGGGCGCGAACGCCCTCCCCTAATGCTTGATGACCGCGGCCGTTACTGGCCGATCCACTTCTTCAGCAGTTCCTTGTCGATGCCCTTGGCCTTCACGGCCTCGATGCCCTTGTTGATGAGGGCCAGGGTCTCCTTGTCGCCCTTCTTCACGGCCACGCCGTAGTATTCGGCTTCGTCGGTCTCGACGATGCCGCCGATCTTGAACTTGCCCTTGTACTTCTCGGACTGCAGGGCGTACTGGGCGGCCACGGGGTCGTCGCAGACCACGGCGGCGACGCGGCCGTTGAAGAGGTCTTCGAAGGCGAGGCCCACTTCATCGTAGTACTTGTCCTTGACGCCTTCGGCGCGCTTGATGGCGAAGTGGCCGGTGGTGGAAATCTGCGCGCCCACGGTCTTGCCCTTCAGGTCGGCCAGGCTCTTGGCGGCGGAGTCGGCCGGGACCACCAGGGCCTGACGCACCTTGTAGTAGGGAACGGAGAAGTCCATGCTCTTCTTGCGTTCCTCGGTGATGGAAACCGAGGAGCAGATGGCGTCGTACCTGTTGGCGGCGAGTCCGGCGAAGATGCCGTCCCAGGCGGTGTTCTGGAAATCCACCTCGAACCCGGCCTCCTTGCCCGCCGCTCTCATGAAGTCGATGTCGAAGCCGTAGATCTGCTTGCCTTCCCCGATGAACTCCATGGGGGGCCAGGTGGGGTTGCAGGCGAAGACGATGGTTTTGGCCATGGCGTTCTGGCAGAGCATGGCCAGCAGCAGGGCGGCCAAGACGACGATTTTGCGCATGTTCTTCTCCGTATTCGGCATGTTTGATCCGTTCGAGGCCTTTTCCGGCCACCCCGGTGGGGACACCCCGCCCCCACGGGCGAAAGCGGTCTTTTGCCAGTTATCGAGAGAACATCAAGCGATTTTTGCCGTTCCTCCAGGAGGAACGGCGCGCACTGCTGGAGGAGATCCGGCGGCTGGCGCTTGTTTCCGGGGGCGGCACGCCAGGCCCGAATCGCGGCCATCAAGAGCGTCTCGCCTCCGGACGCGCGCGCAAAGACGAACTGGTGCGCTGCATGGAACTCGTCGATCCCAGATGATGCCCACCGCGGGCCGCAAAAAAGGGGAGCCGGAAAGCCCGGCTCCCCTTTCGCTTGCGCGAAGCGTCCCTCGCGGCTACTTGACGTTCACCAGGGAGTAGGTCTGGGTGGCGATCTCCAACTCCTCGTTGGTGGGGATGATGTACACGGCCACCGGGGAGTCGTCGGTTTATTTCGCCGATGTCAGAGGTGAACGTCAGCGCGTAAGGTCGCCATGGTAAGCCTACATATTATAATTTGACAAGATTGCCGCCAACAATCTTGTAGCGAGTGACAATATCGTGCCCAGCATTTGTTGGACGTGTTACAGACTTGTACACCTTCATGCCGACAGATACAGTGTTCTTTTTGAATGAAACCTTATTTACAACAGTCCTGTCTCCAATGTATTGTGGGTGTGAAACATGGATTTTACCGTTTATTATGGACACAAGGTAAAGCTGAACATCAATTCCCCACCCGCGACTGTGCTCGCACCAAACAGACACTAATGCATGCTGCGTTCCAGACTTGTCTGGCTTCGATACAAAAAAACTAGCAACACTAAATTCATGCTGCTGGCCATTTTCGTCAGTTGACTTGCAATGTCCATTAGACATCTTTAATAAAATAGGTCCCATATTGATGTCATATGGATATGCAATATTCTTGAAAACCTCTTCGCTCAACCCCATTGAGTAAGATATTCTGGGCAAAGAGGCGCAGCTGAACAAAAACAACAGTATGCAAACTAGCAGTCTTACACATGGCATATTAACACGCATACCACACCCATCCCTTCCATCCGTGAGCAGATAGACCCAAAAAAGCAATCCAATATACGGCCTACAGGGCCTCGTCTGCGCAGACTAAGACCAAATTTATCGTCGGGCCTTTGTCGCCTATGTGTATAATGTAATAGTGCCCGTTAAATTTAATGCAGTAGGCGCCTTCATCGCAATTTGGCTTTCCGTATTTTGCCTCGAATGTTTTTTTACCACTTGGATTGCTTTTTATGTCAGTAATCAATACAGAAAGATCTGCGTGGCGTGTGCTTATGCTTCTTGAGTTCTGTTCTAATATTTTTATTAACTGACCAGATGAAGCATAGCTATTCTTGTCCTTGAGGCTCTGTGCAAACACTTCTGCATCGCTGGCAACGCAGACCGCGCACAACAAAAAAGCCATAAATAATTGCATTGCACCCTCCAAGTCTGCCGTTTGTTAGACAATACTATTTTCTCCTTCATCGTAGCAAGGTAGGAGTTCCCTACATTTCTCTCCATCTGGATTCAGCCTTTGCTGGCCGTGTTGTTGTCTCCTCCGATCCCCAGACCATATGAATCCTCCTGAATGCGGACTTGCCGCGTGAATTTAAGGGAATCATATGCAAGAGGGAAATAAACTCACCCCACATAGCCCTATGTGGGGAAAAATAAAAAAAATGTTCAAAATCATCAACCATGCGTTTGGGGCCATGGCGAAACGGGATTCCCAAGTTGTCCAGCATCATGAGCAACACCCTCCTTCGACGGCCGCGACGGCTGGCGCTTGTTTCCGGGGCGGCACGCCAGGCCCGAATCGCGGCCATCAAGGAGCGCTTCGCCTCCGGACGCGCGCGGAAAGACGATCTGGTGCGCAACATGGAGCTCGTCGATCCCAGGTGATCGCCTTCCGGCGGCCGTAAAAAAGGGGAGCCGTCGCGGCTCCCCTTTCGCTGTCGCAAGGCGTCCCTCCGGCTATTTACCGTTCACCAGGGAGTAGGTCTGGGTGGCGATCTCCAGCTCCTCGTTGGTGGGGATGATGTAGACAGCCACCGGGGAGTCGTCGGTGGAGATCTTGGTGATCTGGCCGCGTTTGAAGCCGAAGTTGCGGTCGCGGTCGATCTTCACGCCGATGGCGCCCAGGGTGTCGCAGGACATCTGGCGAACGTCGGGGTCGTTCTCGCCGATGCCGGCGGTGAACACCACGGCGTCGCAGCCGTCAAGGGCGGCCAGGTACGCGCCGATGTAGTGCTTCACGCGGTAGCAGAACATCTCCAGGGCCAGTTCGGCCTTCTTGTCGCCCTTCTCGCGGGCGGTGTGGATGTCGCGCATGTCGTTCATGCCGCAGATGCCCTTGAGTCCGCTCTGCTTGTTGAGCAGGCCGTCCACCTGCTCGATGGACATGCCCTTGTTGGCGGAGAGGAAGGCGTGCAGCGAGGGGTCCACGTCGCCGGAGCGGGTGCCCATCATGAGGCCCATGAGCGGGGTCAGGCCCATGGAGGTGTCCACGCACTTGCCGTTCTTCACGGCGGCCATGGAGCAGCCGTTGCCCAGGTGCACGGTGACGCAGCTGGTGTTCTCGAAGGGCTTGCCGATCACCTGGGCCAGCTTCTTGGCGACGTACCCGTGGGAAGTCCCGTGGAAGCCGTAGCGGCGGATGCCCAGCTCCTCGTAGAGCTCGAAGGGGATGGGGAAAAGGTAGGCGTAGTCCGGGATGGTGCCGTGGAAGGCGGTGTCGAACACGGCGGCCTGGGTGACGCCCGGGAAGAGCTTGGTGGCGGCCTCGATGCCCATGAGCCCGGCCGGGTTGTGCAGCGGGGCCAGGGAGCAGAACTTCTTGATGGTCTTCACCACCTCGGGGGTGATGACCGTGGGCTGGCGGAAGGCCTCGCCGCCGTGCACCACGCGGTGGCCGATGGCCCCGATCTCGGCCGGGGCGGCCACGGGGGCCTCGCCGCCGGTGATGAGCGCCGCGCAGCGGCCAAGGGCTGCGGTGTGGTCGGCGAAGGGCTCCTCCACGTTGAGGACTTTCTGGTTGTCCGTGCCGGGGAAGGCCTTGTGGGTGATCTTGCCGGTGGACTCGCCGATGCGCTCGGCCAGGCCGGAGCACAGGACGTCGTGGTTGCTCATGTCGATGAGCTGGTATTTCAGCGACGAGCTGCCGCAGTTGAGCACGAGGACTTTCATGGGAAGGCGTCTCCTTGGTCTATATCAGTTTTGCGCCTGGATGGCGGTGATTGCGACGGTGTTGACGATGTCTTCCACGGTGCAGCCGCGGGAGAGGTCGTTGACGGGCTTGTTCAGGCCCTGCAGGACGGGGCCGATGGCCACGGCCTGGGCGGCGCGCTGGACGGCCTTGTAGGTGTTGTTGCCGGTGTTGAGGTCCGGGAAGATGAACACGGTGGCCTTTCCGGCAACCTCGGAGCCCGGCATCTTGAGCGCGGCCACCTCGGGGTCGATGGCGGCGTCATACTGCAGGGGGCCTTCGAGCTTGAGCTCGGGGTGCATCTCCTTGGCGATCTTGGTGGCCTCGCGCACCTTGTCCACCTCCGCGCCCGAGCCGGACGCGCCGGTGGAGTAGGAGAGCATGGCGATGCGCGGCTCCACGCCAAAGGCCTGCGCGGTGTGGGCGGACTGGATGGCGATTTCCGCCAGCTGCTGCGCGTTGGGGGTGGGGTTCACGGCGCAGTCGCCGAAGACCAGCACGCGGTCCGAGAGGCACATGAGGAACACGGAGCTCACGATGGACATGCCGGGCTTGGTCTTGATGATCTGGAGCGCGGGGCGGATGGTGTCCTGGGTGGTGTTGATGGAGCCGGACACCATGCCGTGGGCGTGGCCCATCTGCACCATCATGGTTCCGAAATAGGTGGGGGAGAGCATCTGGTCTCGGGCCATCTCCTCGGTGACGCCCTTTGCCTTGCGCAACTGGTAGTAGGTGTTCCAGTACTCTTCGTAATGCGGCGACTTGACCGGGTCGATGAGCTGGGCCCCGGAGAGGTTGAGGCCGAGCTGGGAGATGAGCGGCTGGACCTCGGCATCCTTGCCCAGGATGGTCAGGTCGGCCACGCCGCGCCTGAGCAGGATGTCCGCCGCGCGCAGGATTCGCCCGGACGTGCCCTCGGGCAGCACGATGTGCTGCTTCTGGCGCTTGGCCTTGTCGATGAGGCTGTACTCGAACATCTTGGGCGTGATCTTGGAGGAGCGCTTGGCTTCCAGGCGGGCGCGGAAGTCGTCGCCCTGCACGTGGGACTCGAAGGTGCCCAGGGCGGTGGCGATTTTCTTCTGGTCCTCGGCCTCGATGCGTCCGTAGAGGTCCATGAGGATGCGGGCTACCTTGTAGGTGTGGCCTTCGGCCAGCAGCACCGGCAGGGGGACGCCGGTCCAGCCCTCGATGAGCTTCTTGATGTTGCGGTGCGGCTCGAGGCCGCCGGTGAGCACGATGCCCGCCACGTCCTGGTAGCCGTTGGACAGGCGGGAGGCGTAGCAGCCGAGCACCACGTCGGCGCGGTCGCCCGGGGTGATGACCAGCGCGCCCTTCTTGATGTAGTCCAGGAAGTTGCCCACCTGCATGGCGGCCACGATGTAGTCGTCGATGGGAGCGTCCATCAGGTCGTCGCCGTAGAGCACCTGCGCGCCCAGCCACTTGGCCACGTCGCCCACGGTGGGCTTGCCCAGGGTGGGGTCCTCGGGGATGGCGTAGGTCAGGCAGTCCTGTCCGCCGATGTATTTGCAGGTCAGGCCTTCGAGCACCTTCTGCTCGAAGCCGGGGTCCACGCGGTTGACGATGGTGGCGAAGATGTCCAGGCCCTTCTCCGAGAAGGTGTCGATGGCGATCTGGGTGGAGGCCACCAGCTTGTCGGCGGGCTTGTCGTGGCCGTTGGCCACCAGGATCACCGGGCAGCCCAGGTTGGCCGCGATCTCCGCGTTGATGTCGAACTCGAAGGCGGAGTCGGTGCCCATGAAGTCCGTGCCTTCGCAGAGCACGAAGTCGTAGCGCGACTCCAGCTCCTTGAACTTGGCCAGGATGTTCTCCAGCAGGATGGTGTGCTTGCCCTGGTTGATCATGTCCCGGGCCTGATCCAGCGTGTAGACGAACGTGTCCTCGTAGCGCTGGTTCAGGTAGAACTGGGAGAGGATCAGGTTTATGTCGTGGTCCTTCTTGCCCTGGGCGGAGCCGGTGATGATGGGGCGGAAGAAGGCGACGCGCTGGAAGTCCTTGAGCAGAAGCTGCATCACGCCCAGGCAGATGGCGGATTTGCCGCTGCGGGCTTCGTTGGCGATGATGTAGAGATTGTTAGCCATGCGGGTCTCCTAGGAGGTGGGGGTGGAGGAAGGCCCCGGCGGGAAGGGAAGGATGCCGCCGGATGAGGATGAGAGCCTTGGGCGCGGCCGGTGCGAGGCCGCCTGAAACGGATGTCGGGCGGATACGCGGCGAGGCGTTCCCGGCCGGGAAATCGATAGATGTGTATTGCTTTCCGGGTAGCCTGGGCCAGCCGGTGATGATGGGGTTGTCATGGGCGTTCACGCGCAATGCCGCGCTTTCGCGGGGCTTTGCGCCCGCAATGAGTGATGATGCCCCTTAACAAGGACCGTGCCAAAATGTTCTGAAAGAAGACAGTGTTGCATTTTCAAGCACTTGTTGGTCGCTTCGTGAGAAGCATAGCCTGATTTTCCGGACAAAACCAGCCAATGGAGCTGAACGCGCAAAAAAACACGCTGGGAGGGAGTAAATGCGGGGCAGGCAGGCAGATGCTACCGTAAAGCCCCCGCAAGCTAGCAAGCCCAAACTTGACGGTCAAGGGGGGGAGGGGTTTTCGCATGTCCGGAAAAGCGGACACGTCCGGATTGCGGGACGTTCGAAACAAATGAGCCGGGATTTCTTGCCACTGACATAAAAGCCATTTACAGGCATGAGGAAACCTATTCCGCATTTTTTTCCTGCGGATTCACGCCGGCTGGTTCCGGCGAAGCCCGGGAGCGACGCCTCATGAGCGACGAGGTCCGATGCCGTCAAGCAGACACGGTTGATCCTCGTGAACGCATTTCCAGCGGGGACAGCGGGAAATCACCCCTCCCCCCGCCCGCCGGGGGGGACGCCTCCGTATCCGGCCCGGCCAGCGGCAGTCAGGCCGGTAGCGAGGAGCGCCACCTCGTCATGCTGGACGAACTGGACGAGCTGGTCAGCCGCCTGAAGGCTGACGGCACGTTCATTTACGTCAACGGCGGATATTGCCGTTTTGTGGGCAAAAGCCCTGCAGAACTCCTGGGCGGAAAGTGGCATCCAGTGCCGCTGGACGACGACCTGCCGGAGATTGTGGGCCGGCTGGCGACGCTGAGCCCGGAAAACCCTGTCGTCATCATCGAGAACCGGATCAGGAACGCGGCGGGCGAGGTGCGCTGGGTCGAGTTCTCAAACAAGGGGGTCTTTGACGGGAGCGGGAGTCTGCTGGAGATCCACTCGGTGGGCCGGGACGTCACCGGGCGCCGGCTGGCCTCCGACGCCCTGCGCGAGAGCGAGGAGCGCTACCGCGCCCTCTTCGAGGCCGGGCACGCCGTCAAGCTCCTCATCGACCCGGGCGGCGGCGAAATCGTGGACGCCAACCCGGCCGCCTGCGCCTACTACGGTTATTCCAGGGAGCGGTTGCGCTCCATGACCATCGGCATGATCAACACCCTCCCCGGCGAGGAACTGCGCGAGCGGATGGCCCAGGCCGGCGGCCTGGAGCGCAACCGTTTCGATTTCAAGCACCGGCTGGCCTCCGGGGAGATCAGGGAAGTGGAGGTGGACAGCGGGCCGCTCGTGCTCCAGGGCAGGAGGCTGCTCTACTCCATCGTGCAGGACGTCACCGAGCGCAAACGTCTGGAATCCGAACTGGCCGAACTGGCCAGGCAGCGGCAGCTGGCCCTTGACGCGGCCAGCATGGGCTGGTGGCACTTCGATCCCGCCACGCAGACCTCCTCCTGGGACGCGAGCTTCGCCAGGATGTTCAGGCTGGAGGGCGCCAACGGCCCCACGAGGAGCATTCTCGACCGCATCCACCCGGAAGACGTGGACGGCGTCTGGCAGAGGGTGGAGTCGGCGCTGGACCCCGCGTCGCCAGGCTCCCCATTCCTCTCGCAGTTCAGGCTCGTTCTCCCTGACGGTTCCACCCGCTGGATCGAATCGCGAGGCATGGCGGCTTTCGACGGCCAAGACCGCGACAGACGGGCCACGAGCCTGGTGGGAACCGTGGCGGACATCACAGAGCGCAAGTACATGGAGCAGTCGCTCGTGGAGGCCAAGGGCAGGGCGGAGCGGCAGGCGGCGTCCCAGGAGCTTCTGGCCAGGGTGGCACGGGAACTGGCCTCGGCTCACGACCTGGACGGAGTGATGCGCATCGTGCGCCGCGCCGCGCGAGAGCTCTCCGGAGCGGACGGGGCCACCATCGTGCTGCGCGAGGGCGGCATGTGCCACTACGCTGACGAGGACGCCGTGGAGCCCCTCTGGAAAGGGCAGCGCTTCCCCATGGAATCCTGCGTCAGCGGTTGGGTCATGGCCAGGGGGCAGACCGCCGTGATTCCCGATGTGTTCGCCGACCCGCGGATACCCCGCGACCTCTACAAGCCGACCTTTGTCAAGAGCCTGGTGATGGTCCCGGTCAGGCGGGAGGACCCCGTGGCGGCCATCGGCAACTACTGGAAGTCCCTTCGCAAGCCCCGCGCGGAGGAGGTGCGCCTGCTCGAATCCCTTGCGGACCTGGCCTCGGTGGCCATGGAGAACGTCCGGCTGTATGGCGAGCTCAGGAAGCGCGCGGAGGAGCTCTGGGCCCAGAAAGAGGTGGCCGAGGAGGCGACGAGGGCCAAGAGCCGGTTCCTGGCCAACATGAGCCACGAGATTCGCACCCCCATGAACGGAATCCTGGGCATGACGGAGCTCCTCCTCATGGAGGAAGGCATCCCCTCCCGCGCAAGGGAGTACCTCCAGCTGGTGAAGCAGTCGGGCATGAGCCTGCTCCACATCATAAACGACATCCTGGACCTCTCCAAGATCGAGGCGGGCAGGATAGAGCTGGTGCGCGAACCGTTCGACCCCCGCGAGGTCATCGAAAGCACCCTCGCGCCCCTGGCTGTGTCCGCCAGGGAGAAAGGGCTCGCCTTCGGGCTGGAGGTGGATCACAGGGTGCCTGCCCGCCTGATGGGCGATACCTGCAGGCTCGGGCAGGTCCTCACCAATCTCGTGGGCAACGCCGTGAAGTTCACGGCAAGTGGGCGGGTGGACGTGCGCGCGACCCCCATCCTGGGCGGCAACGGAGGGGAAGGCTTCAACGTCTGCCTGCTCTTCTCCGTGCGCGACACCGGCATTGGAATCCCACGGGACAAGCAGGACCAGATTTTCGAGAGCTTCACCCAGGCCGACTTTTCGGCCAGCAGGGAGTACGGGGGGACTGGCCTGGGGCTGGCCATAGCCCGTAACCTGACGGAAATGATGGGCGGGCGCATCTGGGTGGAGAGCGAACCCGGCAAGGGGGCTGCCTTCTTCTTCACCGCCGGATTCGGAAAGGCCGGCCCGGCGGACGCCGAAACGCAAAGGCCCCGGGAGCGCGTGCCCTCGGAAGGCGATGTTCCCTTGAGGATTCTGCTGGCGGAGGACAACATGGTCAACCAGCTCTTCATCCGCGAGCTGCTTGGCAGGAAGGGCCACACCCTCGAGATTGCGGTAAATGGGCGTGACGCCCTGGAGAAGCTGGCCGGCGGCGGCTTCGACCTGATCCTCATGGATGTTCAGATGCCGGAGCTGGACGGGCTGGAGGCCGTCAAGGCCATCCGCGCCGGAGCAGCGGGGGCCGCCAACGCGCGCGTCCCGGTGGTGGCGCTCACGGCCCACGCCCTCAAGGGCGACAGGGAGATGCTTCTCGAGGCGGGGATGGACGATTACCTGTCCAAGCCCGTGGACATCAGGGACCTGGAGGGCGTCTTGAGCCGGATCGGCAGCCAGATCCGGGCGGATCGAGAAGACTCCTCGCCTCCTCGTCAGTGAGGGGCCTGCCCAGACGTTCCGATTCCTCGCGCACGCTGAGCACCAGTTTCTCCAGATCCCGGCTGGAGGGAGCCAGGCCCAGTTCGGCGATCTTGGCGGCCACGGCCGCGCGTCCGCTCTTGCGCCCCAGGGCAATGCGGCGCGAAAAACCGAGCCGGGCCGGGTCGTAGGGCTCGAACAGTGATGGGTCGCGCGCCAGCCCGTGGACGTGCAGCCCCGTCTCGCAGGCGAACTGCCCGCTGCCCGCCACCGGCTTTCGCGGTGGGATATCCATCCCGGCAGCGGCTGCCACGGCCTGGCACAGGGCGGGCAGTTCCTCCACCCGGTAGGGCGCGCCCATTGCGAAGTGCAGGTAGGCGGCAAGTTCCTCCAGGGCGGCAAGTCCCGCCCGCTCCCCCAATCCGAGAACAGATGCGTCGGCGTAGTCCGCCCCGGCCAGGAGCCCGGCCAGGGCGTTGGCCGTGCCCATGCCGAAGTCGTTGTGGCAGTGCACCCCCACCGCCACGGAGAGCGCCGTCTTGAGCCGGCCGGCCAGCGCGGCCACCTTGAGCGGGTGCCACAGCCCCACCGTGTCCGAAAGCCTGACCCTTGACGCCCCGGCCCCCTGCGCGGCCAGCGCCGCGCGCAGAAGGAAATCCTCGTCCGCCCGGGAGGCGTCCTCCAGGCCGACGGAAACCCTGGCCTCCCCGGCTTCGAGGGCCATCTCCACGTGCCGTTCCAGGTGGGAGACGAGGCCGTCGCGGTCCAGGTCCAGGCGCTTTCGCATGTGCGCGTCGGACGCGGGCAGGCCAAGGTGCACCCAGTCCGTGTCCAGGGCGGCGGCCGCGGATATGGCGTCCGCCCGGCAGGCGGCCCAGACGGAAAGCTCCGGTCCGAGGCCCCGGGCCGCATCGGCGAGTGCCGCCAGGGAGGGGTCGCGTCCGGCGATGCCGAGCTCGATCTCGTCCACGCCGAGCCGGGACAGGAGTCTGACGATGTCCGCCTTGGCCTTGGGCGTCATGTAGACGCCGAAGCACTGCTCGCCCTCGCGCAGGGTGGAGTCGATGATCCTCACGGGCGGCGGGCCTCCGGGATCACCATGCCCCCCCGGGTGAGCAGGGCCGCGAACTCCATGGGGGGCAGGGGCCTGGCGAAGAGGTAGCCCTGGAAACCGCCGCAGCAGTCCAGCCCGCGCAGGAACTCCAGCTGTTCAAGGGTTTCCACGCCCTCGGCCACCACATCCAGCTTGAGGTTGGCAGCGATGGACACAATGGAGGTGACGATGGCCGCGTCGTCCTTGTCGTCCGGCAGGCCGTCCACGAACGACTTGTCGATCTTGAGCGTGGATATGGGCAGGCGCTTGAGGTAGGCGAGCGAGGAATACCCCGTGCCGAAATCGTCCAGGGCCACGGCCACGCCTGTCTCCGCCAGGCTCGACAGGCTCGCGCGGGCTGTCTCGAAGCCCTTGAGGAAGAGACTCTCCGTCACCTCCACCTCCAGCTGGCCCGGGGCCAGGCCCGTGCGTTCGAGCACCGTCCCGATCTTCGCGGCGAGGCCGGGCTGCTCCAGCTGCACTGGCGAGAGGTTGACGGAGACCTTCAGACCGCCAAGCCCCTCCTGGGTCCACAGGCGCGTCTGGCGGCAGGCCTCCTCCAGCACCCACTCTCCCAGCTGGACGATGAGCCCCGTCTCCTCCGCGACCGGGATGAACTCCGAAGGGGGGACAATGCTCCCGTCCGGCAGGACCCAGCGCGCCAGGGCCTCCATGCCGGTCACGGCGCCGGTGAACACGTCCACGCGGGGCTGGTAGTGCAGCACGAACTCCCGGCGGGACAGGGCCTTGCGGAGGTCGTTCTCCATCCTGAGGGCGCCGAGCACCCTGTTGCCCAGGTCCTCGGTGAAGAACGTGAAGTTGTTGCGCCCGGCTTCCTTCGCCCGGTACATGGCCATCTCGGCGTTCTGCATGAGCCTTGCCGGGTCGTCCCCGTCGGCGGGGGCGATGGTGATGCCGACGCTGGCCCCCACGTGCAGGTCGTGGCCCCGCACCTCCATGGGCCTGGCCAGGCTGGTGAGAATGCGCCCGGCCACGTGGGCCGCGTCCTCGGGGTCGCGAAGGTCGGCCAGGAGCATATAGAACGCGTCGCCGCCGAATCGCGAGAGGGTGTCGGCCCGCCTGAGCAGCACGGAGAGCCTGTGCCCCACCTCGGAGAGCACGATGTCCCCGGCCACGTGGCCGAGGCTGTCGTTGACCGTCTTGAAGCGGTCCAGGTCCAGGCAGATGACGCCCACGGGCCTGCCCTCCGAGCGGGACTGGCGCAGGACCACGTTCAGGCGGTCAAGGAAGAGGTGCCGGTTGGGGAGACCCGTCAGCGGGTCGTGGTAGGCCTCGTGGAGCAGGATGTCCTTGTGGCGCTTGAGGTCGGTCAGGTCGCTGAAGACGGAGACATAGCGCGAAAGCCTTCCGGCCCCGTCGCGCACGGCCCGGATGGAGAGCCATTCGGGGTAGGCCTCGCCGGACTTGCGGCGGTTCCATATCTCGCCTTCCCACCGGCCGGTTTCGGCCAGCTGCCGCCACATCCCGGCGTAGAAGTCCTGGTCGTGGCGGTCGGACTTGAGCACGCGGGGGTTCTGGCCCAGCACCTCGTGGGGCTCGTAGCCGGTGATGGCCGTGAAGGCGGGGTTGACGCGCTCGATGAGGCCCTCGGGCGTGGTGATGGTCACGCCCTCCCGGCACGAGTCCATGAGGGTCTCGAAAAGGATGGCGGCGTCTTCAGGCGAAAGGGGCGGGAGAGGAAACTTCATGGAGGCTCCGGGATTTCTCACCCGCCCCTAGCAGTTTTACAGGATTTGGAAAAGCATCCTGGTGGCCATCAGGAACAAAAAGCCCGCGAAGACCTTCTTGAGCTTGGCCACGGGAAGCTTGTGGGCGATCTTTGCCCCCGTGGGCGCGGTGATCATGCTCATGACCACGAGGCCCACCAGCGCGGGCAGGTAGACGAACCCCCAGGTGTACTCCGGGAGCCCGGCCTTGCCCATTCCGCCCAGGATGAAGCCGATGGTGCCCGCCACCGCGATGGGGAAGCCGATGGCCGCCCCGGTGCCCACGGCCTGGTGCATGGGCACGTTGCACCAGGTCATGAAGGGCACGGTGAGCGTGCCGCCGCCGATGCCCACCAGCGCGGAGATGACGCCGATGAAGCCGCCCACGCCGGTCATGGGTCCCAGGCCGGGGATCTCGCGGGAAGGCTTGGGCTTGAAGTTGAGGAACATCTGCACGGACACGTAGTAGAGGAAACAGATGAAAAAGCCCTTGAGGAAGCCCGAGGACAGCCAGGCCGCCAGCTTGGACCCGGCCAGGGTTCCGATCAGGATGCCGGGCGTGATGAGCTTCACGATGTTCCAGCGCACCGCTCCGTGGGCGTGGTGCGCGCGCATGCTGGAGACGGAGGTGAACATGATGGAGGCCAGCGACGTGCCGAGCGCCAGTTGCATCATGTAGTCTCCGGGCATGCCCTGCCATGCGAAAAGCACGGACAGCACCGGCACGATGACGATGCCCCCGCCCACTCCGAGAAGTCCGGCCAGGACCCCGGCCGCCGCGCCCGCCAGGGCGTACATGAGGAAATACAGGACGATCATGGTTGAGGAAGCTCCCTTGTGGATGTCTTGGCGCCTCACGCCGCGCGGGATGGCGCATTTGCCGTCCGCCCGCTGACTGGGAGGAGTCCGCGGCGGCGTGGCGTTTCCGGGGCCGTCCGGCCCGCGCCGGGCGTGGCCGCTCCAAAGGGCGCGCTGTACCGCCTTTGCCCCGGCTTGTCGACAGCGCGGTGCTCGCCCGGAATCCGGCATGTTACACTCGCGTCACCCGGCATCCTACAAAAACGGAGACATTTTTGTAGGACTGTTGCGCTCCCCGTTATCACGCCGTTTGTGTTCAAGTCTTGAGAAAATCCCGCGAGCCCGCGGCAACGGCCATTTTTGCCAATTTTGCAAATTATGAACACGTCCTGGCACGCCCCTTGCGAGAAGGGGTTCAGCATAACGCGAACCCCATCCCCGCTTTTGGAGGCATGTCATGAGAAAGATCGCTATCTACGGCAAGGGCGGCATCGGCAAGTCCACCACCACCCAGAACACCGTCGCCGGCCTGGCCACCCTCGGAAAGAAGGTCATGGTCGTGGGCTGCGACCCCAAGGCCGACTCCACCCGCCTGCTCCTGGGCGGCCTGCAGCAGAAGACCGTGCTCGACACCCTGCGCGAGGAAGGCGAGGACGTCGAACTCGAAGACATCCTGAAGCCCGGCTTCAAGGGCACCATGTGCACCGAGTCCGGCGGCCCCGAGCCCGGCGTGGGCTGCGCCGGACGCGGCATCATCACCTCCATCAACCTGCTCGAGCAGCTGGGCGCCTACAAGGAAGACAAGAACCTCGACTACGTCTTTTACGACGTCCTCGGCGACGTGGTCTGCGGCGGCTTCGCCATGCCCATTCGCGAGGGCAAGGCCCAGGAGATCTACATCGTCGTGTCCGGCGAGATGATGGCCATGTACGCGGCCAACAACATCTGCAAGGGCATCGTGAAGTTCGCCGAGGCCGGCGGCGTGCGCCTGGGCGGCCTCATCTGCAACTCCCGCAAGGTGGACCGCGAGGAGGACCTCATCAACGCCCTGGCCGAGCGCCTGGGCACCAAGATGATCCACTTCGTCCCCCGCGAGAACCAGGTGCAGCGCGCCGAGCTCAACCGCAAGACGGTGATCGACTTCTCCCCCGAACACCCCCAGGCCAACGAGTACCTGTCCCTGGCCTCCAAGATCCAGGACAACACCGACTACGTCATCCCCAATCCGCTGCCCATCGAAGAGCTGGAATCCCTGCTCGTGAAGTACGGCATCGCGAACTAGGCATCGGCCAAACCATCAAGCAAGGCAGGAGAATCAGCATGTCCCTCATCATGATCCGTTCCATCGTCCGCCCCGAGAAGGCCGACGACGTGATGGCCGCCCTCATGGAAGCCGGATTCCCGGCCGCCACCAAGCTGGCCGTGGCCGGCCGCGGCAAGCAGCGCGGCATCAAGATCGGCGAAGTGACCTACGACGAGATCCCCAAGATACAGATCATGACCGTGGTGTCCGAGAAGGACAAGGAGTTCGTGGTCAAGACCATCGTGGACGCCGCGCGCACCGGCGGCAAGGGCAACTTCGGCGACGGCAAGATATTCGTCTCCCCCGTCGAGGAGATGTACACCATAAGCTCCGGCGTGGTCGAAACCGACCTGTCGTCCATCGGGGAGGCCAGGCCATGAAGGAAGTCGTCGCGGTCGTTCGCATGAACAAGATGAACCAGACCAAGAAGGCCCTGACGGACGCCGGAATCGCCGCCTTCTTCGCCCACGAGGCCTGGGGCCGGGGCAAGGGGCTGGTCAACGCGGAAGTGGCCGCCGCCGCGGCCGCGGGCAACCAGGAGGCCGCCGAGATCCTGGGAAGCAAGGGCAAGCTGTTCGCCAAGAGGATGGTCACGGTGGTGGTCCCCGACGAGAAGGTGAAGACCGTGGTGGACGCCATCAGCGCCGCCAACAAGACCGGAAAGCCCGGCGACGGCAAGATCTTCGTGCTGCCCCTGAGCGATTCCGTGAGGGTGCGCACCGGCGAAACCGGCCCCTGCGCCGTGGAATAACGGCTCTGGCCGCAAATCAGGAATCAATGGTTTCCCGGGCCGCGTCCCGCGAGGACGAGCCCTGAAAACCGGAGACCGAGAGGAAGCATCATGGACGCCCCGATCAAAGATCCCTTGACCATGCCGGACATCGATCCGGAAGAGGCCAAGAAGGAGCTTCTGGCCAAGTACCCGCCCAAGGTCGGCCGCAAGCGCTCCCAGCAGATATTCATCAAGGAAAAGGACGGCATGGAGGACCGCGAGATCCTCTCCAACGTCCGCACCGTCCCCGGCATCATCACCATGCGCGGCTGCACCTACGCGGGCTGCAAGGGCGTCATCCTCGGCCCCACGCGCGACATCATCAACATCACCCACGGCCCCATCGGCTGCGGCTTCTACTCGTGGCTTACCAGGCGCAACCAGACCGACGCCTCCGGCGGCGTGGAGAACTACATCCCCTACGCCTTCTCCACCGACATGCAGGACGAGGACATCATCTTCGGCGGCGAGAAGAAGCTCAAGAAGGCCATCCAGGAAGCCTACGACCTGTTCAAGCCCAAGGCCATCGCCATATTCTCCACCTGCCCGGTGGGCCTCATCGGCGACGACGTGCACGCGGTCGCCCGCGAGATGAAGGCCAAGCTCGGCATCAACATCTTCGGCTTCTCCTGCGAGGGCTACAAGGGTGTGTCCCAGTCCGCGGGCCACCACATCGCCAACAACAAGATCTTCACCGAGGTCATCGGCACCTCGGAGACCCCGGTGCGCACGGGCAAGTTCATGATCAACATGCTCGGCGAGTACAACATCGGCGGCGACGCCTTCGAGATCGAACGCATCCTGGAGAAGTGCGGCATCACCCTGAACGCCACCTTCTCCGGCAACTCCACCTACAACGACTTCGCCTCGGCCCAGCTCGCCGACCTCAACTGCGTCATGTGCCACCGCTCCATCAACTACGTGGCGGACATGATGGAGACCAAGTACGGCATCCCCTGGATCAAGGTGAACTTCATCGGCGCCAACGCCACCGCCAAGTCGCTTCGCCGCATCGCCCACCACTTCGGAGACGCGGAGCTCATAAAGCGCGTGGAAGAGGTGATCGCAGAGGAGATGCCCGCCGTCGAGGCCGCCCTGGCGGACATCAAACCCCGTACCGCCGGCAAGACCGCCATGCTCTTCGTGGGCGGATCGCGCGCCCACCACTACCAGGAGCTCTTCACCGAGCTCGGCATGACCACCCTGGCCGCCGGCTACGAGTTCGCCCACCGCGACGACTACGAAGGCCGCCACGTCATCCCCACCATCAAGATCGACGCCGACTCCCGCAACATCGAGGAACTGGAGGTGGAGGCCGATCCCGAGAAGTACAGCCCGCGCATGAGCGAGGCCGAGATGAAGGCCCGTGAGGAAGCCGGTTGGAAATTCAAAGAGTATGAAGGCCTCATCGCCGACATGCCCAAGAAGACCATGATCATCGACGACCTCAACCAGTTCGAGGCCGACAAGCTGATCGAAATGTACAAGCCCGACATCTTCTGCGCCGGCATCAAGGAAAAGTACTCGGTACAGAAGATGGGCGTGCCCCTCAAGCAGCTGCACTCCTACGACTACGGCGGCCCCTACGCCGGGTTTGCGGGCGCGGTGAACTACTACAAGGATATCGACAGGATGGTGAACTCAAAGGTCTGGTCGAAGGTGAAGGCTCCCTGGCGCGCCAACGACCCCGAACTCACCGCCTGCTTCGTGGCCGGCTAGGAGGAATTCGTCATGGCACTTTTACGGCACACACCCGCTGAAATAACGGTCGACAGGCAGGCCCTCTCCATCAACCCGGCCAAGACCTGCCAGCCCGTGGGCGCGATGTACGCGGCGCTCGGCATCCACGGCTGCCTGCCGCACTCCCACGGCTCCCAGGGCTGCTGCGCCTACCACCGCTCCGCCCTCACCAGGCACACCAAGGAGCCCATAGCGGCGGCCACCAGCTCCTTCACGGAAGGCTCCTCGGTGTTCGGCGGCCAGGCCAACCTGCTCACCGCCATCCAGAACATCTTCTCCGTCTACGAGCCCGAGATAATCGCGGTACACACCACCTGCCTCTCGGAGACCATCGGCGACGACATGACCCAGATCGTGGAGAAGGCGCGCGGCGAGGGCAAGGTCCCGGCCGGCAAGCACGTGATCTACTGCAACACCCCCTCCTATGTGGGCTCGCACGTCACGGGCTACTCCAACATGGTCACGGGCATGGTGAAGAACCTGGCCGAGTCCACCGGGACGCCCTCCGGCAAGGTGAACGTCATCCCCGGCTTCTGCGAGCCCGCCGACATGGCCGAGATCAAGCGCCTGGCGGAGATGATGGGCGCGCCCATCAACCTCTTCCCGGACACCTCCGGCGTGCTCAACGCCCCCCTGACCGGAAAGTACGAGATGTACCCCGCCGGGGGTGCCCGCGTGGCCGACATCAAGGCCTCCGGCGACGCATCGGCCTCCATCGCCCTGGGCCACTGGGGCGCGTCCCAGGCCGCCAAGTGGCTGGACGCCGAGAAGAAGGTGCCCTGCACCATCCTTGGCCTGCCCTTCGGCCTGGAAGACACGGACGCGTTCGTCATGGCCCTGTCCAAGCTGACCGGCAAGGCGGTGCCCGCCTCCATCGACTTCGAGCGCGGGCAGGTGGTGGACGTCATCAGCGACTACCACCAGTACTTCCACGGCAAGCGCGTGGCCCTGGCCGGAGACCCCGACCAGCTCATCGGACTCACCAGGCTCCTCGTCGAGCTGGACATGATCCCGGCCTACCTGGTCTCCGGAACGCCCGGCAACAAGTTCGAGCGCACCATCCGCGAGATCGTCAAGGGAACCCCGGCCGAGGGCGTGACCAAGGTGAAGTGCCCGGGCGACATGTTCATCCTGCACCAGTGGATCAAGCAGGAGCCCGTGGACCTGCTCATCGGCAACACCTACCTGAAGTACATCGCCAGGGACGAGGACATCCCGCACATCCGGCACGGGTTCCCCATCCTGGACCGCATGGGCCACACCTTCTTCCCCACCGTGGGATACAAGGGCGCGCTCAGGCTCATCGAGAAGATGCTCGACGCCATGCTGACCAAGCGCGACCGCGACGCCAGCGAGATCGAATTCGAACTGGTCTACTAGGACAGGAATAGAAAGGAGAACGCCTCCGGCGGCCAGAGAGGAAACTTTCCCAAAAGTTTCCTCTCTGGACTCTCCTTCAAAAACTTTTAACGGCTTCGCGTCGGGCATGACCCCGCGAAGCTATCGCGGGTCCAGGGGGATCATCCCCCTGGCGGGCCCAGGGCGGAGCCCTGGTGGGGCGCGGGGCGAAGCCCCGCCTCAATCAAATGGAGTGCACTATGGTCAACAAGCCTAAGCATCACATACTCGTCTGCAACAGCTTTCGCGCCAAGGGCGAGCCCAAGGGCGTGTGCTTCAAGCAGGGCGGTAGCCTCCTGCAGTACATGGAGACGGAGATACTGGACCGGGGCCTGGACATCCTCATCACGGGCTCGGGCTGCCTGAAGCAGTGCGAGGACGGCCCGGTGATGATCGTCTATCCGGAGGCCTGGTGGTACGGAAAGGTGGATTCCGAGGAGAAGGTGGACGAGATCCTCGACGCGCTGGAGAACGGCGAACCGTGCGAGGACCTTTTGATATAGAGAGCTTCCTCCTGCCTGCTCTCATTCGTCACGGGCGGCCGCCCGGGTTGCGGGACCCGGGCGGCCGTTCACGTTTTTAAGTGCCATGGCTGTAAACAATAAAAAATTATTGTTGCTCAATAATTTTTTATTGTTTAAACCGTCCTTGCCGAGCGCGTTCCGCCCGGTCGCCGGGCCTCCGGCGAAACCTCAAGCCAAGGACGGATCACCATGCGCACGCTCACAATGACCCTGGCCGCCATCGCGGGATGCGGCCTCCTTTTCCTGACAGGTTGCGCGGTCAACACCGCGCGTGACCTGGTTGCCCGGGGCTCGGCCGTGAACAAGTCCTGGGGGCGGACCATCCTGGTCTGCCGCATCAATCCCTCTGACGCCTCCGAGTCCGGCCGCGAAAAGGTCGCCCGCATCATCAAACGCGTCGAGGAGGCCCTGGACGGCCAGCCCGGTGTGACCAGGCTTCCCGAGGAAGCCTTGACCTCGCGCCTTTCCGGACGCTCGCCCGTTTCCCTGAGCGACGGCGAGCTGGCGGCCGCAGCCCTGGACGCCGGGGCGGATACCGTGCTTGTGGTCCAGGTCCTGGGCTACGCAGGGGAGTTGACCATCTCGCTTGTGCCGCCGTTCTGGAGCACGGGAACGCAGTTCGCCTACCACGCACGCGCGATTGACGCACGCACCGGCTCGCTATACCTGGATGCCCATCGCGGCCGGAAGAAGGGCGGAGCGTTCACCGCCCACGGCCGGGACGAGCTCGACCGGGATTTCACGGCCGACCTGTCCGCTCTGTTCAAGGCAGCGAAACCCGATGCTCCAGCCGCCGTCGGTGAAGGTTCTTGACGGGAATGGGAGGAAGACACATGGACAACATGCTCCGGATCAGACGGATGAGCGGCAAACTGCTCGCGCTGTCCACGTTGATGTTCTGGGTGACCCCTATCCTGTGCGCGGCATATTGGTTCTATTTCAATGACTTGCCTGCAGAGGCGCGGGTGCAGCGCGGCATTGCGGGCCTTCCCGTGCTGTCAGGTCAGAGCCGGTTGCTGTGTTTCGTGGCGACGATGCTTCCAGCCGGGGTGGGCATGGCCGGATTCCGGATCATGCGCCGCCTGTTCGGGCTCTACGCCGAGGGAGAAATCTTCAGCGGGCGCAATGTCTCCTGCTACCGCAGCCTGGGCCGGGTCCTGCTCTGCTGGGCAGGAGCCGTATTCCTGCACACGCCGCTTCTTTCGCTGGCCGCTTCCCTGGGAATGCCCGAGGGACAACGCTACATCACCGTGGGGATTGGCTCCATCGAGCTGATGGCCCTGTTCGCCGGAGCGGCCGCTCTGGTTATCTCCTGGGTGATGGACGAGGGGCGCGGCATCGAGGAAGACAGGGCTTTGACCATCTAGGCGGCAACGTGGCCATACTGGTGAATCTGGATGTCATGCTGGCCCGGAGGAAGGTATCCTCCAAGGCCCTTGCCGAGGCGGTGGGCATCACCGCCCAGAACCTGTCCATCCTGAAAACCGGCAAGGCCAAGGCCATACGTTTTTCCACCCTGGAGGCCATATGCCGCTTCCTGGACTGCCAGCCGGGAGACATCCTTGAGTACGTGCCGGAGGACGGGGACGGCGATTGAATTTCGCCTGGCGATGAATACGATGCCCCCAGGGAGCGTTCTCCCCGGGGGCATCTGCATTGAGGCGGGCATACGCCGTTGAAGCTGTCCGGGTCGTAGCCGCCCGCCACCGTTTAAGCCTCTCCATGGCCGCCTCCAGGCTGTCCTCGCGCAATCTTCCCGGCAAGATGCCGGCCGTCCGGGATGCATTCAAGGGCTGGACTGGGCGGGCGAGGGCGGGTACTGTTCCCGTCCCGAACGTCATTTGCAGGAGCCAGCGGAATGGACCACCCGATCCCCCTTTTCGACAGGGAACAGCAGGTCGTGGACAGCGCCCGGCGGGCCTTGGCCGGGTCGGGCGAGGCAAGCCCCGCGCTGCCCTACGGCCAGCTGCTGGCCGAGTACGAGGCGTTGCTGGAGCGCTCGCGCCGGGTGGCGGAGATGGCGCTCTCGGTCCAGCTCGACCTGGAGGCGGCCATGGAGCAGGTGGCGCAACTCTCGCAGGTGGACGGCCTCACCGGAGCCATGAACCGGCGGACGTTCGAGAAGGTCCTTGCGCGCGACTGGGCGCAGGCCCAACGGGAGGAATCCCCCCTCTCGCTCGTCATCGTGAACGTGGATTTCTTCCGCTCCTTCAACGACATCTACGGCTCCCTCCACGGGGACGACTGCCTGAAAGCCATCGCCCAGGCCGTGATGCGCTGCCTCTACCGCGAGGTGGACGTGGTGGCCCGCATGGACGGCGACACCTTCGCCGCGCTCCTGCCCGGCACCAACGAAGAAGGGGCCGGAGTGGTGGCGCGGCGCATACTGGCCGAGACCGCCGCGCTGGAGATTCCGCACCTGGAATCGCCCCACGGCGGCGTGGTCACGGTGAGCGCGGGGCTTTCCACCATCACCCCATCCAGGGCCGACGCTCCCATGATCCTCGTGCGCGGGGCGCAGGCCGCCCTGGGCGACGCCAAGCAGGCCGGGCGCAACACCTGGGCCGTTTTCTCCACAGGCTCCGGGGGCCGGGAAGGCTGAGGCGCCTCCCCGCGCGCGTCCGTCCCTGACTGGGCCGTAACCAGAATCGTTTCCCGAGCATCATATCCTTGTCACATGCGGGAGGTAGAACTCCCTTCGCACGGCGCGCACGCAATGGGAGCGGGCACGCCGGTCATGGTCAAGTGGCTGGAGAGGAAAGCTCATTCTTGATTTTGATAATCAGAATCGAGAAATGTGCCTTGAACCGTGCCGGGCTGGTCTTCGCCCGGGAGGAAATGATTCATCGGGAGGATATGGAGATGCTGATATTCAAATACATGGGAACGACCCTGGCGCTGAGCCTCACCCTGCAGGCCGGATTCTACATCTACTGCCTGGAGACCCTGGCGCGCTAGCGATTCGGGTGAGCGCCGCCCGGACGGCGCGGCCTTTCATTTTTGTCCTGCCGCGTGCAATCATGGCGCGCGGACATCCATCCGGAGGCTTGGCGGGAGCCTTCGGTGCGCTTCAGGGGCCGATCCACGGGAGTGATGCGTCGCGCACGGATATTGCTACGGCAGGGCGGCCCCCATCCCGATCCTTCCGGAAGACAACCGGGGGGACATGAAGCAGAGGTGAAAGGCATGAGCATCCGCACGACCCTGCGTCCGGTCCTGGCGGCGATCGCGTTCTTCCTGGCCGCGGCCTTCCCCGCGCGCGCGGCCGAGCTGACGGTCTCAGCCGCGGCCAGCCTGACCAACGCCTTCCAGGAGATCAAGGCCGCCTGTGAGAAGGCCAATCCCGGCACGACGATCCTCACCAACTTCGGTGCATCCGGGGCGCTCCTGAAGCAGATTGCCGAGGGC
>JBMORI010000130.1:0-36885 GCA_049322415.1 Thermodesulfobacteriota bacterium
TAACTCATGACCCCGGCGCATATCCTGGCCGCGTTGCTTGGCGGTGGTCTGGCCCTTGCCGTCTCCCAGACCCCGGCGGCATCCTGGGCCACCCTGCTGGCCGCCGTGGCCGCCGCCGGGATCGCTTCCATGACCCCCTGGACGCGTAGCGGGCGCGAATGATGAGGTGACGCGCATGGACCAGAAAACGATCTTCCTGACCATCCTCGGCATGCTGGCCGTCACCTATCTGCCGCGCGTCGTCCCGGCCTTGTTCTTCGCCTCCCGGCCCATGCCCGAGGCCCTGCGGCGGTTCCTTTCAGTGGTGCCCCCGGCTGTTCTCGGCGCGCTGCTGGCCCAGTCCGTGCTCCTGGAGGGCGGCCGTCCTCGCCTGGACGCGGATAACGTCTTCTTGTGGGCCGCGCTTCTCACGGGTTTCCTGGCCTGGCGCTTCAAGGGGTTCTTCGGGCCGGTGCTGGCCGGGATGGCCTTGGTGGCCGGGGGCCGGCTGCTTCTCTGACCGCGCGATTCGTTGGAAAATCCCTGGGCGGCTCTAAGTCATCTCAACGTCTTTGATTTGCTCGCCAATTCGCATGGCCGCCATTCCGATTCCCATCATGTTCCCGCACGGGCGTTGCGTACAATCGGATTTCTTGTGTATGGATACTGGCAAACCCACAGGGAGGTTTCCATGAACAAGGAAAAATACACTGGGAAGGTCACGGTGGAAGGCAAGGACGTGCCGTTCGATCCCGTGAACAGGAAGGTCCTGGATGTGTGCCACCGTTGCGGCTTCGAACTGGAGGCCGAGGTGGAGCACAAGAAGGAGGAGAAGGAGGGCAAGTTCATGGGCTACGCCTGCCCCAAGTGCAACTACTGGTACGGAATCGACTGATAGCCGCGTACAGGGGGCCAGGCATGAGCATGGATCAATTCACCGCGACCGTAGTCATCCGGGGCGAGGAATGCCTCTACGATCCCAAAGCCGGGATCGCCATCATACAGTGCGAGAAGTGCGGCCACTTGAACCACGTGGAAGTGGAAGTGGTGGACGGGGAAGCCAGGTTCCACGGATTTTCCTGCGAGAACTGCGGGACGTTCAATTCGCCGGATTAGCCCGGGCAGGACATTTGGCGCTCATGGCCCGCCTGGCGTCGCGTTCACGAGGAAAGTGGATGCTTTTCCCGTGGCAATAAGCTGGATTGGAGTTTTTCCCTTGAAATACATGCTCATGGTTTTGCGCGGACGTGACGCAAGCGTCCCCGGCCCCGCCTGCGAGCGGGGCCGGGTGACGCGCCAGGAGCAATTGAAGGCGGAGAACTGAACTCACGCGGCACGGAGCCGGACATGCGCCCGGAGAAGCGTCATCCTGGCTCCATGCGGCTCCTTGCCGGTGCTGGCGTCAGCTCTTGCGCGATATGATATCCGGAGACACTTCCCTCACGCTGGCCGTGCCAGTGAGCAGCATGGCCGAGACCAGCTCGCCGTGCATCTTCTTCAGGATCGCGGCAACGCCTTGCGCGCCGCCGCCGAAAGCTCCCACGGCCATGGGGCGTCCCACCAGCACTGCATCCGCGCCGAGGGCCAGCAGCTTGAGCACGTCCGCTCCCGAGCGCACGCCGCCGTCGGCCAGGATGACGGCGCTCCCCTTCACCTTGGAGGCGATGGCCGGCAGCACTTCCGCCGCGCCGGGAGTGTAGTCCAGCACCCGGCCGCCGTGGTTGGAGACCACGATTGCCGCCGCGCCAGCGCCCACGGCCAGTTGGGCCTCGTCCGGGGTCATGACGCCCTTCACGATGAAGGGCAGGCTGGTTGAGGAGGTGATCTCCTTGAGTTCTGCGAAGGTTTTGGGGCCAACGGGCTGGCCCTTGAGCGCCATTGTGACCAGTCCCGCGCCGTCAATGTCCATGCCCACCGCGAGCGCGCCGGCGCTCTCCGCGTCACGGACGCGGGCCAGAACCTGGTCCTGCGAGCGGGGTTTCACGAAGGCGATCCCCTTGCCGCCGCTTGCGGCGATGGCCTTGAGGCCGCCCGAGTACATGGCAGGGTCCGCTCCGTCCCCGCACATGCCGAGAGTTCCGGCCTCCAGTGAGCCGGAGATGATCATGCCGATGAAATCGTCCTCGGAAATCCTGCCGCCCATGTTGTAGGCGACACCGGTCATGGGCGCGGCCAGGATGGGCATGGAGAGTTCGTGCCCGAAGAGGGTCAGGCTTGTGTCGGCCTGCTTCACCCCGTGGATGGTGCGCATGTTGAGGCGCCACTCCTTCAGGGCTTCCAGGTTGGCCGCGAAGGCCGAGCCCGACCCGGCGCCTCCCATGCCCGGCACCTCCCCGGCGCAGACGCGGCCGTCGCAGACCGGGCAGACCCGGCAATAACCTTTCATGTCCTCGCGTGCCTTCTTGCGAAGCGCTGCCATATCCATGTCACGAGCCTCCGATGGTGGTTTCCGGTTGTCGCCTTGCAGGCGGAAGCTGGGGCTCAGCCCGCCCGGGCCAGTGATGCGCTTGCATCGTCATGAGGCGATTTGAAATGGCCATCATGCCAAGCAAAGTCAACATGTTGCTGCCTATGGTCACGCGCTGCCTCCTCGCGGACGTCTCCGGCGAAAGGCGCGGCATTCCGGATGCGTGAGGAACCGGCGGCGGCCCCGCGAGAAGCGCACCCTCCGGCTGCTTATTTCCCTTGGCTTTCGGCGCATGTCCCACCGTCGATGCGCACCTTGGCAAGCAGCGAGACAAGCAGCTTGAGTTCGTCGTCCTCAAGATCGGCCATGACCGCCGTCTGCTGCACGAACAGTTCCGGGAGCACCTCGTCGAGTATCTTCTGGCCGCCGGGAAGAAGACCGATGCGGACCACTCTCCTGTCCGAGGGGTCCTCGATGCGCTCGACAAGGTTGTCGCGAACCATTCCCGAAAGAACGGCCGAGACAGTGGGGGTGGTCACGCCCACCATGTCGGCCAGCTTGCACACGGGCACGGGTTCCGGCTCGCGGCTCAAAAGGTTCAGGATCATGAAGCGCCCGTAGGAGAGGCCTTTCTTGGCCAGTTTCTTCTCCACGCAGTGGTGCAGGATCGTCCCGGTGCGCAGCACGTGAAGGTAGGCCTCGGTCACGGTGATATCCATGGTGGGGTAGCGCGCGGCGCGCTCGACCAGCGTCTGGTAGCTGGGCAATTCTTTGAGAATCATATTTGCCTCCTCAATGTTCGGCGACTATTAATTAGTAGGCTAACGTTTGTAAACCTAACTAATACCGGTCGCATGAAGAAGGCGCCAGGTTACGCGTCATGGAGAGAAAAACTTGAGAGAGGAGATCGGGCGCCGCATGCATAAACCACGGGTACAGCGATCATATGGGACCACGGTTCAGGGGGCTGACGGGCGTGCTTGCCTGGACCAGGCTTGCTGGGCATCGCAGGGGGCATGGGGACGGATGCAGCCAGGCGAATCGGGCAGTGAGTGCGCCAGTGCGGCATGCGCGAGGAGAAACCGCTCCGGTGCGTCAATCCTGTACGGCAGGGAAACTGCTCCAGGGCCTCCCGGTCTTCAAGGACACCGGCAACCGGAGGCGCATAGGACTGCATGTCCGTCTCGCGACGGGCAGGTCAGGGAACGTCAGAATACGGGGCCGCCAGGGCGGCATGGTCAGCGGCAGGCCGTCCGAACATCCCTGGACCGCTGGATGGACGCAACCTTCGCTGTCTTCGTGGACGCCGCGCTAGAATCCCTGCTCCAGGGGGGGATTCACGAGAGCGTCCGGCGCGGGATCGGCCTTGGGCAGTCCGGAGGGCAGGAGGCGGACCTTTCGTCCCTCGACGCGGAGCCGGTCCGTGGCGAGCCACTGCACGGCCTGCGGCAGCACACGGTGCTCCATGGCCAGGATGCGTGAGCCCAGGGTCTCGCCGTCGTCCTCCAGGTAGGCGGGCACGGCCGCCTGAATGATGACCGGGCCGTGGTCCATGATCTCGTCCACGAAGTGTACCGTGCAGCCGGAGACGGTTACGCCGTAATCGGCGGCGTCGCGCTGGCCGTGGACGCCGGGGAAGCTTGGCAGCAGCGCGGGGTGGATGTTGATGACGCGCCCGGGAAACGCCTGGAGGAACTCCGGCGTGAGCATCCGCATGAATCCGGCCAGCACCACGGCCTGCGCGCCAGAGGACTGTATGGCCCTGACCATGGCCCGGTCGAACTCCAGACGGTCCGGGTATTGGGCGTGCGGGATGCAGATGTGTTGGAGGTTGTGGAGTTTTGCCCGGGCAAGGCCGTGGGCGTCCGGCTTGTTGGAGAGCACAAGCGTGATCCTCGCGTCCAGGACGCCCTCCTCGATCCGGTCGATGACGGCCTGGAGATTGGACCCGGAGCCGGACACCAGGACGGCTATGGGCAGGCTCACCCTCAGCCCTCCACCAGCGCCTTGGCCAGGGCCGGGATGGTGTAGCTCTCGGGTTGCACGTCCGGTTCGAAGCCGTGCTTCTTGAGCGTGGCAGCCGTGATGGGGCCGATGCAGGCGATCTTCACCTTGCCGCGCAGGGGCTTCAGGCGCTCTGCCGGTACCATCTGGAAGAAGTTGTCCACCGTTGAGGAGCTGGTGAAGGTGAGGTAGTGTATCTCGCCCTCCTCGATGGCGGCGATGACCTCGTCGGGGTCCTGATCCGCGAGCTTCGTCTCGTATACGGGCAGGACCTCCACCAGGGCTCCGGCGCGGGCCAGTTCGTCCGGCAGCACCTCGCGGGCCTTGAGGGCGCGCGGGATGAGCACCTTCTTGCCGCCGATCTGCAGGGCCAACAAGCCCTCCACCACGGATTCGGCGATGTACTTGTCCGGCACGAAGTCGGCCTTGATGCCGCGCTCGGCCAGGGCCTGGGCCGTGGCCGGGCCGATGGCCGCCACCATGAGCCTGCCCAGGGCGCGGGCGTCCTTGCCCATGGCGCTAAGCTCGTGCCAGAAATATTTCACGCCGTTCACCGAGGTGAACACCAGCCAGTCGAAGCAGTCCAGACGCCCCACGGCCTCGCGCACGGGGGTGGTGTCGGCCAGGGGGGCCACCTCGATGGTGGGGAACTCCCAGGTGCACGCGCCCATGTCCGAAAGGATGCGCACCAGGTCGCTTGCCTGCTCGCGGGAGCGGGTGATGACCACGCCCTTGCCGAGCAGCGGGCGCTTCTCGAACCAGCCCAGCCTGTCGTGAAGCTGCACCACGTCTCCAACCACCAACAGCGACGGGGCCTTGAAGCCCTGGCGCTTGGCTTCGGCCGGGATGTCCTCCAGGGTGGAGACCATGGAGCGGTGGCGGCAGGTGGTGCCCCAGCGCACCAGGGCTGCCGGGGTCTTGGGGTCGCGCCCGCCCTCGATGAGGCGGCGGGAGATGTCAGGAAGATTCTTCACGCCCATGAAGAAGATGAGCGTGGACGCGGCCTGGGCCAGGGCGGGCCAGTTGTGGGCGGACTCGTCCTTGGTGGGGTCCTCGTGGCCGGTGATGAAGCTCACGGAGGATGCGTGCTTGCGGTGCGTGATGGGGATGCCCGCGTAGGCCGGGGCGGCCACTGCGCTGGTGACGCCGGGGATCACCTCGAAGGTAAGGCCCTCGTCCAGGAGCTCCTCGGCCTCCTCGGCGCCGCGCCCGAACACGTAGGGGTCGCCCCCCTTGAGGCGCGCCACCACCTTGCCTTCTTTGGCCTTGGCAACCAGGAGCTTGTTGATGTCGCCCTGGGGCAGGGTGTGGTCCCCGCCTTTCTTGCCCACGTAGATCACCTCGGCGTCCGGGCGGCGGAAGTCCAGGAAGGCCTTGTTGGCCAGGTAGTCGTAGACCAGCACGTCGGCGGTCTCCAGCACGTGCTTGGCCTTGAGGGTGAGAAGTCCCGGGTCGCCGGGTCCCGCGCCGATGAGGTAGACGTTGGGCATTGTTGGTGAACCTTGATGCTTTAGCTTTTGCCGTCCTGCTCGAAAACGGCCTTGGCGGTGGCCAGGGCGTTGAGCGAGGCCGGGAAGCCGGCGTAGCCGGCTATCTGCATGAGGGCCTCGGCGATTTCCTCGCGGGTGAGGCCGATGTTCAGGGCGTTTCGCACGTGTGCCGCCAGTTGCGGCTGGGCGTGGCCCAGGGCCGCGATGGCCGAGAGCGTCACCAGCATGCGCTCGCGAAGCGACAAGCCCGGCCTGGCGTAGACGTCCCCGAAGAAGCCGAGGATGATTCCGGTCATGTCCGGGGCGACGCCATCGAACAGGGCGCGCAGGCGTTCCTCGTTGCCGGGGTCGAGACGGGCCAGGATCTCCCGGCCCGCTTCGATGCGGTCGTCCGCCACGAGGGGCTTATTCCTCGCGCAGCACGCTGTTGATGGTCACGGGGTCCTTGGGCACGTCGTCGTGGAATCCGGCCCTGCCGGTGCGGACCTTCTTTATCTTGTTGACCACGTCCATGCCGTCCACCACCTTGCCGAACACGCAGTATCCCCATCCCTCGGGGGTCTTGGCCTTGTGGTTGAGGAAGTGGTTGTCGTTGACGTTTATGAAGAACTGGGCGGTGGCGCTGTGGGGGTCCATGGTGCGGGCCATGGCGATTGTGCCGGTCAGGTTTTCAAGCCCGTTGTCCGCCTCGTTGACGACCGGGGCGTGGGTGGGCTTCTCCTTCATGGTGACGTTCATGCCGCCGCCCTGGATCATGAAGTTGTCGATGACCCTGTGGAAGATGGTGCCTTCGTAGAAGCCTTCGTCCACGTACTTGAGGAAGTTGGCGACGGTTTCGGGGGCCTTGTCCGGGTAAAGCTCGATGGTGATGAGGCCCATCGATGTTTCCATCAGAACCATATCAATTCGCTCCTTGGCGTGATTTCAGCGTGTCCGGGGCATCTAGCGCACATCGGACGCGGAGTCCATCCCTCGGCGGGGGCGGGGCGTTCAACCCGGTTTCCGGGCGATGCGCCCGAATGCCTGGGTCCGGGTCAGGGCATCCAGGAATCGCCGGGTGAACAGTTCCGAACTGTCGCGGGTCAGGTGGCCGTGGTCGTACGTGTGGAGCCCCTTGTCGGAAACTGTCACGCTCTCGGCTCCCATGCGCGCGGCGAGCCTGGCCGCATCGGCAGGGCACCAGTTGTCGCCGGGGATGTCCCCGAGGATGACAGTGGTTCCCCACCCCGAAAGCGTGTCCATAAACTCCGCGGGCAGGGGGGGCTCTTTGCCGCACGGCTCGCCTGCGGCCCGCACCGGGTAGCGGGGATCGTCGATCCAGTTGTCCCTGTACCAGTTGCCGTGAACCGTGGAGCGGTAGGTGGAGTGGAAGGAGTGCCGCGGGTAGAACCAGGTGAGGAGCCGGGGAGAAACCATCGCGATGGAATTTTTCAGCCGCCAGATCGTCTCTCCGGAAAGGACGTACTTGAAGCTGGTGAGAAGGCTCGAATCCATGGCTTCCCGGGCCGCCGGGAAGACCGGGTTGGAGATGAACGAGGGCACGGTAAGGATGACCGCCTTGGGCCTGATGCCGTGCCTTTTCATGAGCGCCAGTGGAAACTCCCAGCCGGTTCCGCCGTCGATGGCCAGGTTGAAGATTCTGACCCCGTGGTCCTTCGAGAACGCCTCGATCTGCCGCCAGTCGAAGCCGAGCAGGGCGCGTGAGTCGCCGAGAAGGAGGATGTCTGCCTTGCGGGCGTTTTCGATGGACGGGCCGATCCCGTGGTAGAGCACGTGGAAGTGGGATTCGGTCAGCCCCCATTGCAGGTCTATGTACCAGTCCGCGCCGGGCGGCGTGGATTCGACGGCCAGGTAGCCGGCCCTGCCCCCTCCCACGTTGAGAAAGCCCGTGAAGTGGGCCAGGGCCGAAAGGAACAATCCCAGGACGATGAGCAGGTAGGCTTGGTAACGACGGAGCTTCATGATTGTCCTAGAATTGGAAATAGAGGAATTCCAGGCTCTTGAACGATGTGAACACGGTGAGGACGGACGCAGTGAGCATGGCCGTCACCGCCAGGGCCCAGATGGCGTTCGGCCGCCATACCAGCCCGCGCAGAAGGAATCGGCGGTCGCCCTTGTAGAGGCCGATGGCCGGCGAGTACAGCCGCATGATCTGCTGGGTGTTAGGGAGCAGGAACACCACGGCGAGAAGCACCCCGAGCGTGAGGAATTCCCGGGTGTCCGCCGCGCTGAGGAAATTGTGGGAGCTCCATTGCTTGAGGTTGAGCATGGACCGGATGACCGTGGCCCCGGTTTGCACCGTATCGGCCCTGAACATGACCCATGCGAAGTTCACAGCGAGGAAGGTGGCCATGCAGGAGAGCGCCCGCAGGGGGAAGAAAGCCTTTCCGGAGCTGACCCCGAGCCAGGCCTTGAGGTCCCGCCAGAGATGGTTCGCGATGAGGAAGGCCGCGTGCATGAGCCCCCAGACGATGAACGTCCAGCCCGCGCCGTGCCATGCCCCGGCCAGGAACATGGTGACCAGGAGGTTCAGGTATTTGCGCGGGGTCCCTTTCCGGCTGCCTCCAAGGGGGATGTAGAGGTAATCCCTGATGAAGCGGGAGAGGGTCCGGTGCCAGCGTTGCCAGAAATCCACAGGACCCCGGGCCTTGTAGGGCGAGTGGAAATTGATGGGCAGCTTGATGCCCATCATGCGCGAAAGCCCGAGGGCCATGTCCGTGTAGCCCGAAAAGTCGAAATAGAGTTGCAGGGTGTAAGCCAGGGATCCCTTCCAGGCCATGTAGAACCAGATGGCCTCCTTCCCCGCGGCCTCCTTGAAGGCCAAGTTGGCCATGTAGGCGATGTTGTCCGCGATGACCACCTTTTTGAAAAGGCCCATGGCAAAGAGCGAAAGGCCCACGCTCAAGTCCAGGACGCTGAAGGCTCGAGGCTTGCGGAAGTTGAACTGGGGCATCATCTCGTTGTGGTGCAAGATGGGGCCGGCGATCAGATGGGGGAAATAGGAGACGAAGAGGACGTAGTTCGTCAATCCGTAGCGGTTGACCTGCCGGAGATAGCAGTCGGCCAGGTAGGCGCTCTGGGTGAAGGTGAAGAAGCTGATGCCCAGGGGCAGCTCGATGGGCGGGTTCGGTATGTCCAGGGAGAGGAACCCGTTGACCGATCCGATGATGAAGTTGGTGTATTTGTAGTAGAGGAGCAGGATCAGGTTGAGGGCGATGCCCGCCTGGAACAGGCGCCTGGCCTGGTTTTCCCGGCCGAGCGCCTTCCTGTCCAGGATGGCCTCCCCAACGAAAAAGTTCACGAGGATGGAGGCGCCGAGCAACGCCAGGTACGAAACCTGCCACCATCCGTAGAAGAACAGTGATGCTGCCGCCATCCAGGCGATGCCCCAGGCGCGGGACCGGTGGTTGAGAACGAAAAAGCAGAAAAGCGTGATCGGAAGATAGAGAAAGATGAACTCTATTGAAGAGAACAGCATGGCGAGCGTGTCATCCGGCCTGCTCCCGGAGGAGGGCGTGAGCCCCCCCCCGGGCGGCCGGATTCAGAAATGCCGGACCAGGGCCGTGGCTTTTAGTCACCGCCAGCCAGCTCCCTGACCTGCTCGGCCACATAGTCCACCTCTTCCTGGCGCATCCCTGGGTAGAACGGCAAGGAGATGGTCTTGTCGCCGATGGCCTCGGCGTTGGGGAAGTCACCCCGCTTGTAGCCGAATGTTTCCCTGAACCAGCCGAGCAGGTGGATGGCCCTGAAATTGACGGCCACGCCCACGCCTTTCTGCTGGAGGGCCGGGAGCAGTCCGTCGCGGCGGGCGGGATCCACCCAGATGGTGTAGAGATGGTGGGCGCTCTTGCCGATCACCCTGGGGCGCTTCACGGAGGTGCCCTCGAAGCCCTTCTCGTAGCGGTTGAAATGGGCGTTGCGGGCGGCCCAGAGATCGTCCAGCCGGTCGAGCTGGCTGACGATGAGGGCCGAGTGGATGTCGTCCAGGTTGCACTTCCAGCCAAGCGTCAGCATGTCCCAGTGCTGGTAGAGGCCGTGGTAGCGCCCGGCCGCGTTCTTGCTCATTCCGTGCAGGGAGAGGAGCTTCACCTGCCTGGCCAGCTCCTCGCTGCGGGTGGCCAGCGCGCCGCCCTCGCCGCAGGCCAGGTTCTTGGTGGCGTAGAAGCTGTAGCAGGCCGCGTCCGACAGCTGGCCGGGGCGCACGCCGTCGCGTTCGCCCTCGATGCAGTGGGCGCAGTCCTCCACGATGAACAGGCCGTGTCTGTCGGCCACGTCCCGCAGGGCCTTCATGTCGCACATGACGCCGTAGAGGTGCACGGGCAGGATGGCCTTGGTGCGGGGCGTTATGGCCGCCTCGACGGCCGCCGGGTCGATGCAGCCGGTTTCGGGATCCACGTCCACGAGCACGGGGGTCGCTCCCGCATGGCAGACGCTGGTGGCCGAGGCTATGAAGGTCATTGCCGTGGTGATGACTTCGTCTCCGGGGCCGACGCCGAGGCCCATCAGGGCCAGCTGCATGGCGGCGGTGCAGGAGTTGAGAGCGACCACGTGGGGCAGGCCGGTGTATTCGGAAAACTTGCGTTCGAACTCGGCGGTGACCGGGCCGGTAGTCAGGAAGACCGAGTTGAGGACCTTGACGACGTTGGTGATGTCGGTCTCGTCCAGGGCGTGGCGGTAGAATTCGACTTTCATGATATGGGGGCTTCCTCTAGCTTTGGGGGCGCGAGCCGTCAAGCGCGGCGGGCGCGTCCGGGTTCGTTGCCGTCAGTGGTCGTCCTGCAGCAGGTGGAAATAGGGCGCGGGATCGGGCAGGAGCTGGACGCCCAGGGGTGTCCTGCTTCCCGGATCAAGGGCCAGGGGGAAAGCACCCCCGGGGACGGTGACGGCCTTGAATCCGGCCGCGTCCATCACGGCCTCGATGCGCATGCGCTCGTTTGGCGGGGACCAGAGCTGCGCTCCCGTGCCGCTCATCTCGATGCGCACGCGCAAGTCCTTCGCCCCGCGCGGCGGTTCGTACACGGCCACGCGGCGCATCATGAGACCCTCCCAGTAGCCTGAGCCGTTGCTCGTCAGTGAGTCCAGCGGCGTGAAGGGGCCGCCGTCCGCGGAAACGCTCAGACGCACGTGGTTGAGGCCTGGCTTGTCGGCGAAAATCCTGGGGTAGTAGGCGACCCGCAGCTTCTTGACCGGAAAGTCCGAGGCCAGCCGCACCGTCGCCTCGCACCCGTTGTCGTCCGGGCAGGTCAGGCAGTCCTCCTCCGGCTTCTTGACGACGTTGGGGGATGAATCGAAGACGTCCGGCATGCCATTGCCATGAAAAACGGGTTCAAGACGCAACACGCCCTCGCCGCCAGCGTTGAGGAGCAGCCGTGAATCCGGCGGGGCCGTCACCGGGACCTGGAGCGCTTGGCCTCCGATGCTGAGCGTGGGCCGGTCCATCTCTCCCTTCAGGCTCGCGGCCCTGACCGTCCATGGCCTGTCCATGCCTGTTGCGCAGAGGGTTTGCCGCCCGGGTTCGAGCGTGACGAAGGGGGCGGCCAGGGCCGGGTCGTACACGAATACGGCCGGGGAGCCGTCGGCATGCCTGATCGTATGGACAGGCGAGGCATCGGGGTAAGCCGTCTTGAAGCTCTTCAGGGCTGAGCTGTCGTTGCAGCCGGGGTATGACTCCCCCCCCTCGGCCATGAAGGCGTAAAGGGCGTCGGAATCCATGAGGCGGACCGCCGGATTCCATGTGGCCAGGGCGTTGTTGCGGGCAAGGTTTGCCGCTTGGGCCGCCGTCCGCCTTTCGGGTTCCGCCGGGGCGGCCGCGTCCGCCCTGATAGAAAGGGATTCCACCTCGACAAGCGCTTGCCTGAAGACCGGGCCGTAATGGATCCGGATTGTGAAATCACCCGCGCCCCGCAGCGACTGCCCGAGGGGCAGCGTGATTTTTCCCGAAGCGAGGTTAGTGCTTCTTCCCGGCCCGGCCAGCCCGGCGGAGGCGTCGTCCAGGACAGCCAGTACCGTGTAGGGCCCGTGCCCGCGTCGGGCCGAGACGGTGATTTTGGAGTCGCTCGGCAGGTGGACAGGGCCGCGCCTTCTGAGGCCCACTTCCAGGAATCCGTCCAGCAGCGATCCGCCTGGCACTGTGAAGCCGTAGGACACCGACCCTTCCCTTGAGAAGTCGTAATGGGTGAGCACGCCAAGGGTGAGGTCGGGGGCCAGGTTGTCAGCCTCCGAGCACTCGGCGTACATCCGCAAGGAGGAGAAGCCGGTGTCGAATCCGGTCCGGCCTGAGGCGTCCGGAACCAGCGCGGCAGGCGAGACGTTCACTACGCCCAGCGCATACACGGTCTGCTCAAGGATCTGGCGTTTCGGGATCAGGCTCAGGGGGCCCTGCTCACTCGGGATGCGGGAACTGCCCACCAGGTAGGCCCGCTTGTAGCCGCTGGCCCGGAACCGGTCGAAAGGCCTGTAGACGTCCGGCAGATACCAGCCCAGGATGAGCTTGAGGTTCCTGTTGGACTCCAGGAGCAGGTAGGGCATGTTGTTCTTGTTCCAGGCGAGGTAGTCCGCGAGCTCCTTGGCGTGGGAGATCTCACGCCGGTAGTAGTCTCCAAGGGCTGACAGGCCCGGCATGCTGACCGCCAGGCAGAGGAACAGGCCGAAGGCCGTCCTGAGGGAGCCGAAGCTGTCTTCCCCCGTCCTGAACAGGCGCAGGGCCGAGCTTGCGGCGAGGTCCGCTCCCAGGGCCGCGCAAACGAGAAGCAGGAAATACGCGCTGAAAAAGTATCGCGAGGAAAGCGAGAGCGACGTGCTCGAAGCCAGGAATGCGGCCACCGGCACGGCGGCCCACAGGAGATAGAGGGTGAAGGCGACACGCCTGCGCGGGCTGAGTCCTGCGAGAAAACCCGCCAGGGCCAACGCGCCGAACCCTAGCCAGGGCATGCCTCGCTTCGGCGCGGCATATGCGGTGAACTCCAGCCACGCATCCCGGGCAAAGTCCCACGAGAACCGGGCGTGCCCGCCGTCCGCGCTCATGATCCCGTAGGTCATGGCATGCGGTGCGATCCAGGGAGCGTAAGCAAGGATGGCGGCGGCAAGGGCCAGGCACATCATGCCCGCCCGGCGGAGGGCGGTTTCGCATTCTCCCCGGCGCAGTGTGACGGCCAGGACGAGCGCGCCGTAGGCGCACTGCGCGGCCAGCACGGGCAGGGCCGCGTACGAGCTGTACAGCAAGAGCGCCGCCGACACGCTCCAGGCCGCCCAGCAGCGGGCCCGGCCGGAGGCGAGCGCCTTCTGGACCAAGAGGAGCGAGACCACGCTCAGGAGCAGGAAAAGGCTGTAGGGTCTGAGCTCCCTGGAGTAATGGATATGATAGAGAGAGAGCGAGCAGAGGGCGGCGGCGTAGATGCCTGTCCGTGCGTTGAAGGAGTCTTTCACCAGGAGGTAGAGCGCGGCAGCAGTGGCAGTGCCGGAGGCCACGCTCAGGAGCCTGAGCGTGGCGTCGTCGCTGGATAGCTGGATCAGGGCGTGGACAGCCAGGTGGTAGAGCGGGGGGAAGAGCTCTATGCCCGTGTCCGAAGGGGCTGCGGAGGACAGCTGGTGGAGGAGCCTGTCCAGGGGGAGCCTGGCTACGCCCAGTGTGATGAATTCGTCCCACCACAACGAAGCCGCCCCCAAATTTGGCAACCTGAGAGCGGCCGCCACGGCCACGATGACGGCCAGCAGGGCGTATGGGGCGGTATTGCTGATCTTGGCGTGCATGGCGGATCAGGTGCCTGGCGGGCGGGGACAAGCCCGCCGCTTTTGGAGCGCATCCATGCTTTGAAGCCTCCGCCGGGCGGAGCGGAGTGCCCGCGGCGGTGAGCGCCGGCCGGGAATCATCTCCAGGCCAGCCCGCTCACGCTCAGAGTTGCGTCCTCATAATCCATCCATACGGATTTTCATGGCAACAAGCCGAAAACATTTATTTAAATTTTGAAAAATATATCCATGTTTTTCAAAATCGCGACATTAGTGCAGTTCCCTTTTGCCCGATACCGTCACGATGGGTATCTCCCGCATCCAGAGCTGCTTGCGCCACCAGTCCTCGTTGTCCTGGTACCAGGCGATGGTCTTGCGCAGCCCATCCTCCCAGGATACCTGGGGCTTGAACCCGAGGACGCGCTCGATCTTGGCCGCGTCGGCGGTATGGCGCATGACCTGGCCGGGGCGGTCGCCCACGTTGATCAAGCAGTTTTTGTCCCGGCACATGGCTGCGGTGATGTCCTCGGCCAGGGAGAGTATGGTGCGGTGCACTCCGGAGCCCACGTTGAACACCTCGCCCACCACCTTCTCCGATGGCGCGTGCAGTATTGCGTCCACGGCCCGGCAGGTGTCCTCCACGTGTATGAAGTCTCGGGCGGACTGTCCGTCGCCGTGCACCCTGAGCTTCTCGCCTAGCATCACCGAGGTGACGAATCGCGGGATGACCTTTTCCAGGTGCTGGCGAGGGCCGTAGTTGTTGAAGGGGCGCACGATCACGGCGGGGATCTTGTAGGTGGCGTAATAGGAATACACCAGCCTGTCCGCGCCGCATTTGGCGGCGGCATAAGGGCTCAGGGGGTTGAGGGGGTGCTCTTCGCCCATCTTTTCGGATTCTGCCGTGCCGTAAACCTCCGAGGTGGAGATGTGCACGAAGCGCTCCACCCTGTCGCTGTACTTGCACACTGAATTGGCGATGGTCTGCGTGCCGAGGACGTCAGTCTGAAAGAACAGCGAGTTGTCGTAAATGGAGCGGGTGACGTGGGATTCGGCCGCGAAGTGGACCACCATGTCCGACTGGGAGACGAGAGTGTCCACCAGTTCTCCGTTGAGAACGTTGCCGTACCAGAAGGCGAACCTCTCGTTCTGGAGGTCCCAGCTTGATACTGGCAGATTTTCGATGTTCCCGGCGTAGGTCAGCGCGTCCAGCACGATGACCCTGTAGTCGGGATAGGTATTGTAGATATGGTGGGTGAAGGCTGAGCCGATGAATCCGGCGCCTCCGGTTATGAGTATGGTCTTCACGGTGAATCCTCCGGCGGACTTCCTACAGCAAGTGTTGGCGAAAGTTAAGCCCCGGAAGCGTCTCCGAGCAGGACGCCCAGGCTGGCGGGGCCGACGTTGAAAAGCAGGTCCACGGCGGAAAGGTGCGAGACGAAGCCGCCGTGCAACTGCGGGTAGACGGGGTGGCGGTAGTCCTGGAACTCCACGCTCACGCCGCGTTCGGCGAAAAATCCCTCAGGTATGTAATCTTTCCCGGCCGCGCCTTCGTAGAAGACGTCTCCGCCGAAATGCCGGACGATGGCCGCGAGCCTCTCCAGACGGTCACCCTCCACGCCGAGTTCTGACGACCATACGAGAGGGGTGGCGATGCCGAAGCAGCCGCACAACCACTCGATGACCGCCCTGTCCAGGAGGGCCAGCAGATCCCATCCCCGTTCCAGCAAGGCTTGCAATCCGGGGAAATAGCGTCCAAAGTGCGGGGCCTTGGAGTAGTATTGCGCCAGGGTCTTGAGGTGGTTGCGGGCCCAGGGCTGGGAGTTGTTTATGCGCACGTCCCGAAGCAGCGGGAAATTGCCGCCTTTGGTGAGCACGGGCACGGTGAGCCAGTGCGGCCCGCATGGTATCTTCACCCGGTTGCGGTTGCGCCAGCCGCCCTTGTCGTACTGCACGTCGTCGTAGAGCACGAACACGTCGCACCTGGCGATCTGCTCGAAATAGCCAAGCCAGGGCAGGTAACTGGGCTGGAGGATGCCCACGCGTTTCATCCGGGACCTCGCTTCGGCCGGCGGGAAACGGTCCCGCCCTCTTGGCCGGGTCTGTCTCGCGCCCCTCTGGGCGTAATGGAACATGCTGGCAAACGGGATACGCCGTCCGGTTTCCAGCAGCAGGCCAGGGCTCGGGCCGGCGGGAGGCCGCCCGCGCACGGCTTGCTCGGGAAGGGCCGGATAACAGCCCCGGGTTCTCATGGTCAACCGGGGCCGCTAGTGTCGCGATTATGAATGGCATGGATATGTTTTTCAAAATTTAAATAAATGGTTTTCGCTGCTTGCCATGAAAATACGCATGGATTGACTATGAGGACCCAGCACTAGACGGGCTGAGGCCCCGGGGTTTGCTCCACGGGCGGCCCCTCTCCGGCGTGAGCATGTCATGCCTTGAACACGCGGTGCTTCCCGGCGGTGTGCTGCCCGATAACTAATGCGCCTACGGCGGTGTAATGGTGGATTTCTTTCGTGATTTGACAGGCCGTGATTGCCTGCGGCGGGAATCGGGATCGATGGGGCTTGGACCCGCCGGCCAGGGACGTCCGGGCGCGGCAAGGCTATTGGACATCCTCTTCGCGACGGTGCTTCTCATCCTGGCGTTCCAGATATTCCAGGCCAAGTTCGAGTTCGGCAGAATGCTGGTCCTGCCGCCCCTGGAGACGATCGTGAACCAGGCCTGCGGCAAAGGGTTGCTGGCTGATGCATTCCCGCTCAACGACCCTGAGTTCGGCAATGCCGCGCTCAAGAGGTTTATCGACCGGAAGGACCCTTGCTTTTCCTGCGAAAACGTCTCGCAGTTCTTCATGTCTTTTGATTCGTTCCCGTTTTTCAACAACCACAGGAACATTTACCTCTCCATGGGCCTGTGGCTCAAGGCGTTCGGCATATGCTGGGACAACCTCCGGGGGTATTTTTTCGCAGTGTATTTCCTCACGGTCATTTCCTGCTACGTCCTGTTCAGGCAGGTGGCCGGCCCAGTACCGTCTTTCATCGCTGCCGCGGGAATCATCTACTCTCCGCTCCCGATCCATTACCTGCCGGACCCGCGATCCTTTTTCCGATTTCCACTTTTCGTCATTTTCTTCGTATGCCTGCTTCGCATAGCAAGATGCCGGACCAACCGCATCAGCATGGCCCTTTGCTTCCTGACCGGCGCAGTGGTGGGAGTTGGAATGGGGTTCAGGTCTGATCTGATCCTGGCTGTGCCGCTCTTTTTCATCTGCACGGCGATCATGTGGCTGACCAGCCGGGAACTGGCGGCAAGGCGCTTCCTCCCGGGGGCGCTGCTCTTTAGCTTTGCGTTTCTTCTGTTCGCTTGGAACATCCTTCCAACGCAGTTCGGGGCCAGCCGTGCTTCGCATTCCTTTCTGCTTGGGATTTCCGGTGATAAGTTCAGGGATGTGGGTATCGTTCAGTTCCCGTGCACGACGCCTGTCACGGGGAGCGACAGCAGCGTGGAAAGGCTCGTCGCGGCCTACCGGGTGCAAGTCGCGGGGGACAAAGATTCCGGGAAGGAGCATGTTGAAGCCACGTACGACCTTTACAGCTCCATGCTTTTCTCAGAATACCTGAAGCTCTTTCCAGCTGATGTCCTGATGCGGGCCTTGGTGGTGGTGAAGCACAACCTCAACATCCCGCTGGAGAGGGGCGCGCTGGCAGGATTGCCCGCCCGGAGCTTCCTTGAATGGGTCATCCCGCTTTGCGCCTGTATTTGTCTGTTGGGAGCGCTTGCCGGAGACTGGCGCAGGGGGTTGCCCCTCTTGATCTGCGCGGGCGCGATGCTGCCGGTCACGTCTTTGCAATGGGAAGAGCGGCATTTCTTCTATCTTGAATTTGCCGGCTATTTCTTTTTGTGCATGGCCTGCGGCTGGTTGGGCGCAGGCTTGAGGCGGGCGGAACATCGCGGCTGGCCTGCCTTGCCCCTTGCGCGTCTGGGAGCGATGGCGGCCATGGCCGGCATCTCCGCCCTGGTCTTGGCCGTGGCTCTTCACTTGGCGGGAAGGGCCCAGGAGAAGGCGGTGTCGCGCCTGATCACGCTGTATTCGAACGCGCCCAAGGTGGATGTGCCGTTCAGGTCCGTTCCGGCAGCGGACGGGACGGCTGTCCTGAGCATGGATTTCCCGGAGGAGAGCCTGAAACAGCCAATGCGTTTTCTGGAGTTTCGCATGTTTGGGCCCCCGCCGGGAACACCGGAGACGCTTTACGCGATCAAGGCGTTCTACCCGGGTGGGCACGACGATCTTGCGACTTCATATAACGCGCCGCCCGGCGTGGGTGAATTCTCCATGTACTACCCCTTGTTCGGGGGCGAAACCGGAGTTGAATTGAACGCGGCCGCCGCCTTGGGGCTCAAGGCGGTACGGCTGCTGGAGGACCCGCCCCACGCGCCGGCCATGTGCACGGCCGTCCCCGGGGCGGCGGGCAAGTAGCCTTTCGCCCGAACTTTATCCGCCGCCGCTTTCTTCCCAGTAGGGGATGTCCGCGACGATGTCGTCGGGCGTGCCCACAAGCCCGTCCGGGCCTGCCGAGAGCGCCCGGGCGCGCCCCCCTGATGGGATGACAAGCACGTAGGGGCCGCCCCAGGGGTCGAAGAACAGCTCCGAGGGGCAGTCCACCGGCTCGCCCGGCGCGGGGATGGAGGCGCGGAAAATGGCGTGGCCGTTTCCGGCCCAGGCCTGGCGGCAGGGATGGTTGGGGAGGGTGAGGTCCACGTTGACGCCGGAGCAGTCCCCGGACATGTCCCGGGCCAGCTCCCCGAGCGGTTTGCCCTGCGTTTTCACGGCAAGCCAGGCCGTCATGCTGATGAGCTTCACCGCCTGCGACGCCGTCCCGGCCTTGGCTTGGTCGAGCATGGCCAGGGCATGGGCCTCGCGGCGTTCCTGCCAGCCCCACCAGCCCGCCAGCGCCGCCATGGCCACGGCGCAGCAGAGGGCCAAGCGGGCAGAGGCCCGGCGAACCGAGGCGCGCCTGGAGGCGTCCGCGTTCGAGTGCCACGGCCCGGCGCACAGGGCATTGAAACGATTCCTCAGGGTTTCCAGGCCGTCCAGGGCGGCTCGGCGGAAGTCCTGCAGGGACTGCGGGTCCGCCCCCCGTCGTCCCAGGGCTGCCGGAGCAAGCGGCGGGTCCAGCAGCACGGCGAGTTCGCCAAGCAGGGGGATGATCCCGTCGCGCCGCTCCAGGGCGTCCAGGGGCTCCTGGCGTTCGAGGGCGAGCCGCATGTCTTCGAGCCGTGCATCAGCCAGGGCGAACAGCTCGAGAACCCGCCTCTTGCGGGCCTCCTTGTCCAGATCGACACTGGATATGGTCATTTCACGAACGATTCCTTGACCTTGCGAAGGAAGGCCTGGAGGGCGTCATCCGAGGAGCGCGCTCCGTCCACGGAGAGGGAGGTGAAGCGGGCCACGGCGTTGCCGCGCGGGGTCACGGCCCTGGCGAAGTGATGCTCGTGCACCGTGCCGCCGCCTTCCAGGCGCAGGGTCCACTCCTCGCCGTCGCTGGTCCAGCGCGGCGGAAAGGCTCCGGCGGACTGGCGCATCACCAGGAATTCCTCGAACTGGGCCAGTGTGAAGGGGCGTCCGGTGGGGCTGGTGACGCCGAGAAACTCCCCGTCGCCCGAGCGCACCACCACGGGCAGTTCCGTCATGGACGCGGGTGGGCGCCCGCCGTTTGCAACGGACGCGGCCTGGAGGGTGATGGCCCTCTCCACCCGGGACGGCGCCGCCCCCGCCTTGCCGGAGGCCCCGGCGGCATGGGCCGGGCGGCTCTCGCCCAGGCGGTCGGCCAGGGTGTCCAGCTTGGAGACCAGTTCGGCCAGCAGGGAGTGGGTCCTGTTCTGGAGGTTGAAGAGGCCCTCCATCAGGGCTTCCATGCGGGCGAGAGGGTCCCGCGCCGGGACGGCGGCCGGTTGATCAGGCGCCTGCGCGGGGGTGACGATCGTGAACTCTTCTGCCAGGCGCTTTCGGGTCTCCTCCACGGAGAGGCCGCGCCTGAAGTGGTGCCGGATGCGCCTGCACAGCTCCAGGGACTCCGCGCTGTAGCGGATGGGCTTGCCTTGGCTTGCCACCTGCCAGAACTCCGGGAACTTGCGCCGGTAGCTCTTGACCGTGGTCACCGTGACGCCCAGCGCCTTGGCCAGGAGCTTGTGCGTGAGTGTCGGGTCGGCGGGCGTGGTGTTCATCGGCGCTCCGAGAGAACCAGGGCCAGGGCCGTGGTCAGTTTGATGAGCTCCGTGTTGGCGGTGCGCACCAGATCGGCCAGCCGGGCGCTCAGGGCGGTGAGGAGCTTGCAGCCCAGTTCCGGCTCCCCGGCGGTCAGGCCGAGGAATTGCCGCCGGCCGGTGACGAGAAACGTGCACGGCTCCACGGTCTCAACCGTGGCCGAGCGCGGGCTGTCCGACACGAGGCCCATTTCGCCGAAGAAGGGGTGGTTCTCCCCCGTGAGCGTGGCCAGCACCTTGCGCGGGTCCTTGCCGCCGAGCAGGGAGAGGTCCACTCCCGGCAGGACCATGGCCTTCACCACCCTGACTTTGCCGGAGATGAGGATGAACATCTCCTGACCGGGCTCGCCCTCCTCGATCACCTTTGCCTCGGGCGGGTATTCCCGCCGGGTGAAAATCGGGCGGATCAGCTCCAGTTCGCGCTGGTCAAGGCCCTCGAACAGGCTGATGGCTCCGAGGTCGATTCCGTTCATGCGCCCTGGTCCATGTAGATGATGCCGTCGAAGGAGGAGAGGTCCGCGTCCGGGGACGGGTTCACGGACAGACGCGTGGACTGCCTGCCGAGGGGGGCGTCGCGCCCTGCCGCGCGGAAGAGCTCCATCACGTAGGAGTCGATGGCCTGCGACGCGTCCAACAGGTCATTGAGGTCGAACTCCCTGGGCATGCCGCACGCGGCCACGGGCAGCTTGCCGCCCTCCTCCAGGCAGGATCTGACCAGCTCGGGCCAGCGCATGGATTTCTCCTCGTCGGTGAGCTCGCGGTAATGAAGAATTCCGCCGCCGCCGGAAGCGCCGGTCAGGAGCGTGACCAGCAGGCCGTGCATGACCGGGTGGGAAGACATGAAGGCCAGGGCCTTGGCCGCGAGCTCCTCCTGCCCGAGGACCCGCGTGACCCCGGCCCGGAGCATGTTCTCCCTGTTCTGCTCGCGCAGGGCCTCGGCGTAGAGCGGGGTGCGGGGGGCAAGGGAGCGGAAGGTCAGGGCCACGAGGACGCTTGAGTTGTCCGCGTCGTCCGGGGAGGCCTCTTCCGAAGCCAGGATGTAGGCGATGCGGGCCTTGGCCGCGCCCGCCCTTTCGAGAACCGCCTTGTGCGAGAGGTTGCCCCGGACGAACAGGAGATCGTCCTCCAGCCCGAGGGTGTCCGCGACCCTCTCGAATGCGGCGGGGTCCATGTCCGCGGCGAGCACGAACTGCGCGCGGGCGTATTCGGGCCGGGAACGCAGGCGCTCCACGAGGATGGAGCCGTGGTTGTTCCAGCCCAGGATGAGAACGTGTCCCTGACTCGTCACCGGGAGCAACCCCCTTCTTTTCCGGGCGCGGCGCTCGACCATGGCCGAGGCCATGGCGCCCGTGATGGTGGAAACGAGCCCGATGCCTCCGGCCATGACCACCATGCCGAGTATCCGCCCGGGGACGGTCTTCGGCGCCAAGTCGCCGTAGCCCACCGTGAAGAGGGTCACGGTGGACCACCACAGCCCTTCGAAGAAGCCGACCTGCTCGGATTGCATGCCGGCTTCCAGGAAGGCGAATCCCGCCGCGCCCGCCGCCAGGATGACCGCCATGACGGTCAGCGGCAGGGCGAACGGGTTTTTAATCCATCTGTTCCAGATCGCTTTCATAGCCCAGGTCGCCCTGGCGCTTGAGAAGCTCCTCGAAGCGGATGTCCGCGCCGAGCACGCCCTGGATCTCGTCCCGGTCGTTGGCCACCGGCAGCGAGACGGTGAGGCAGAGCTTGCCCGTGAACGCCGAGGTGTAGAAGTCGGTTATGTGCAGCTTGCCGTTCTCCATGGGCTTTATGAACCAGCCGCGGTCGGAGAGGTCCACGCCTTCCACCATGGGGGCGAACTTTGGCCGGTCAGCCGGGTTGGCCACCTTGCGGGCCACCAGCTTGCCGGTGGTGTCGGTGAGGTACATGAACTGGATGAACGGGTATTCGGCCAGGAACTTCTCCATGCACAGGGCGGCGTCGTCGGTGACGAGCTGGGTGATGCAGGGCTCGGCGGCCAGCTTCATGATGAGCTGCGCTGCCAGGGTGTGGGCCACCTTCTTCAGGTGGTCGAACTCCGAGGCGAAGAGCTCGGGCATGTAGCGCTTCACCAGAGCGCGCATCTCGTCGTTGGAGAAGGAGGTGTTGCGCCCGCCCTCGTAGGCCTGCATGATCTTGTTGTAGATCTTGTCCACGGCAGGGTGGCGCTTGTCCACCTTGGCGTCGCCGGTGAGCTTGAGGTTGTGGTTGATCCAGTAGCTCACACCCGCCTTGCCAGACTTGTCCGTGATGATGATGGGCACGGCCCGGCCGAGGATCCGGTGTGTGTCGAAGATGTTGTAGATCTCTTCGTTCTTGGCCAGTCCGTCCACGTGGATGCCCGCCGAGGTGGCGTTGAAGTCGCGGCCCACGAAGGGGTAGTTGGCCGGGATGGCGTAGCCCAGCTCCTCCTCGAAGTAGCGGGCGATCTCGGAGATGACCTCGGTGTTGGCGGCGTCGTCCTCGCCGGTGAGGGAGATGTACTCCACCACCATGGCCTCAAGGGGCGCGTTGCCGGTGCGCTCGCCGAAGCCCAGCAGGGTGCAGTTGGCCCCGGAGCAGCCCGACAGCCAGGCGGTGGAGGCGTTGACCAGCACCTTGTGGAAGTCGTTGTGGCCGTGCCACTCAAGCCATTCGCCGGGCACCTCTGCCTCGTCGGTGAAGGTGCGCACCAGCTTGGACACGCTTCGGGGCAGCGCCGCGCCGGGGTAGGGCACGCCGTAGCCCATGGTGTCGCACAGCCTGATCTTCACGGGCATGTCGGCCTCGCGGGAGCGCTCCATGAGCTTCTGGGCGAAGGGCAGGCAGAACCCGAAGATGTCGGCGCGGGTGAGGTCCTCGAAGTGGCAGCGCGGGACGATGCCCCACTCCAGGGCCTGGTCCACGACCTCAAGGTAGCTGTCCAGGGCGGCCTGGCGGTCTTTGCCGAGCTTCAGGTGGATGTGGTAGTCCGACACGGAGGTGAGCATGCCGGTCTCCTTGATGCCCATCTCCTTGACCAGCTTCAGGTCGTTCTTGTTGGCCCTGATCCAGCCGGTGATCTCGGGGAAGCGGAAGCCCATGTTCTGGCAGGCCTCCACGGCGCGGCGGTCCTTCTCGGAGTAGAGGAAGAACTCGCTGGCCCGGATGAGGCCCGACTGGCCGCCAAGCTTGTGCAGAAGCTCGAAAATGCGCGCGATCTGCTTGACCGTGTAGGGGGGGCGCGCCTGCTGGCCGTCGCGGAAGGTGGTGTCCGTGATGAACATCTTCTCGGCTGGACGGGGCATGGCGATGGTGTCGTCGAAAGCCACCCGGCTGATTTTGGTATAGGGATAAAGCTCCCGGTACAGTTCCGGCTTGTCGGGGTTCTCCAGCCGGAGACGGGGCATGGTCCGGTTCAGGTGCATCAAAGTCATGCCGGGATATCCTCCTTGGGGAAAGGCGCTGAGGGGGGACGGGCGAGCGTATGTCAGGCCTTGATTCTCTCGCTCCAGGTATCAACGATTTGTTTTTCCCGCAACACGCGCGGGTTGTGGGGGTTCATGGAGCAGGCCCGGGCCGCGGCCTCGGCCGAGTGGGTCATCCAGCCGCCCTGGCGCAGACTCTGGGAGGCCATCACGTACATCATCTCGGGTTCGCCGCCGTAGACGGCGGCGATGAGCGAGTCGTACTCCTGGCCGAAGATCTTGCGCACCAGCTGGTTCTGCTCGAACAGGAACCTGCCGAGCAGGGGGTTGCCGTCCTGGCCGTCCAGGTACTCCATCATGAGCAGGCGGCATTTGCCGAAGAAGAAGCGCACCCTGGCGATCTCGCGCCGGATGGACTCGTTGGTCTGGAGCACCACCTGGAACAGCTCGCGGGAGATGACGTGCTCGGCCTCGGGCAGTTCGCGGTCCATGAGGTCGCGGAACCAGGGGCCGTAGTTCTGTTGCTGGTAGGCGTCCTCCTTGAGCTTCATGGTCTCGTGGAAGATGTAGCCGATGCACCAGTCCAGGAACTGTCCGGAGAGGCCCTCGCGGCCGTCGTTGCGGAAGAGGTGGTGGCAGGTGTCCTTGAGACGCCAGAGCAGGCCCTTGTTCATCTCCTCGCCCACCAGGTCGTGCAGCACCTCGAAGCTGACCTGGTTGGTCTGGTCGAACAGGGTGAACTGGCTCTCCAGGATGTCCGCCGTCAGGCAGAAGTCGCGCAGCATGTCGCGCACGAACTCGGGCAGTTTCTCGACTATCCAGGCTTTGGACATGGCTTTGGCTCCGTTCGGCTATCCCGCCTGGCGCGGGGCGTTCATCTGCCACTGGCGCGCGAGCGTGGCCAGGGCCATGATCCTGTCGTCCACCATTTTGAAGAGCGTCCCCTCGGGGAACCTGCCGTCCGGGCCTCTCCTCCCGGCGGGCAGGCCGGTGAGCAGCTCCATGGCCTCCTCGATGTGGGTGATCGGATAGACGTGGAACATGCCGTCCTTCACGGCCTGGACCACCTCCTCCTTCAGCATGAGGTTCACCACGTTGTCCGCTGGGAGCAGCACGCCCTGGCTGCCGGTGAGGCCCCGGCGGCGGCAGACCTCGAAGAAGCCCTCGATCTTTTGGTTCACCCCGCCAACGGCCATGATGGCCCCGCTTGAGCTCACGGCTCCGGTGAAGGCGAAGGACAGGTCGATGGGCGCGCCCGAGAGCGCGGAGAGAAGCGCGGCCAGCTCCGCGCCCGAGGCAGAGTCGCCCTCGACCTCGGCGTAGCTCTGCTCGAAGCAGAGGCTGCCGGTGAGCACCACGGGCTTGTCCTGCGCGAACTGGCTTATCAGGTAGCTTTTGAGGATCATCATTCCCTTGGTGTGGATGGGGCCGCCGAGCTCGGCCTCGCGCTCCAGGTCCAGGATGCCGCCGTGGCCCACGCCCACGGTGGAGGCGATCTGGTGGGGCAGGCCGAAGGCCGCGTCGCCGTACATGCGCACCGAGAGGCCGTTGGCCCGGCCAATGGCCGCGCCCGACGTGGACACCTTGATTATCTCCCGGTCGTACTCGGCCAGGAACTCCTCTTCCAGCAGGTTGGCCCGAAAGAGCCTGGCCTCGCGGGCCTCCCGCAGCACGCCGCCGTCCACGGCGTCCTTGCCGCGCAGCCCGGCCAGGGCCGAGGCCTCGCACATGAGCTCGCGCAAAAGCGGCAGGCGCAGCGTCAGGCGCTGCTGGTCGTCGCAGAGGTAGGACGCGTGCTCCACGAGCCCGCACAGGGCGTCGCGGTCGAAGGGCTTTAGCCCCGACTCGGCGATGACGTTGCCCAGAAGCCCAAGCAGGCGCGCCGTGTTCTCCGGGGTGCGGGGCACATGGTCCTGCAGGTGGGCCTTGAGCTTGAAGAGCTTCTGGAAGCGCTCGTCGCCGTAGAGGAGCATCTCGTAGGCCTCGTCCGAGCCCACCAGGATGACCTTGGCCGTGAGCGGCACGGGCTGCGGCTCGATGGTGCGGGTGCGGACCTGGTCGCCCTCGCTGGGGTCCTCGATGCGGCAAAGCCCGGAGCGCAGGGCGCGCAGGAGCCCCTCCCAGGACTGGCCGCCGTGGGCCAGGTCGTCTATGCGCAGGATCAGGAAGCCGCCCAGCGCCTTGTGTATGGACCCGGCCTTGATGAGGGTGTGGTCCGTGATGAGCGCGCCGAAGTCGGACTCGCGCTCCACGCAGCCCAGGAGGTTGGCGTGGTTGGGGTGGTCCTCGATGATGACCGGCGCGCCTTCGCCCTTGGAGTTGTCCACGATGAGGTTGACCTCGCAGCGGCCGGCCAGGGATTCGGCGGACGCGCCCTGGTCCTGCTGGGGGGCGGCCTGGGGAAGGGCCGGGGGCTCCTTGGAGAGGAAGCACTCGTGGTTCTCCACGATGTCCTTGCGGACCGCGTCCAGGAAGGCCGCGACCTCGGCGTTGCCGGCGAAGGCCTCCCTGAGGCCCGCGAGGTGCCAGTCAGCCACCTCGGCCGCGGTCTCGCGGTCGAGGTTCTTCTCGTTCTCGCGGTAGGCCCGGTCTTCGAAGGAGAGGCGGCGCAGGTAGCCGCCCATGTCGGTCATGACGTCATCGCCTTGCGCCTTGAGGACCTTGCGGGTGTCCGGGTCCATGCGCTCGTAGTCCTCGTCGCTTACCACCTTGCCCTCGATCAGGGGATAGAGCGTGAGGCCGCCCTGGTCGTCCACGTCCAGGTTGAAGCCCTGCTCCTGGGCGCGCTCCTCCATCTCGCCGAAGAGCTCCTCGCGCGATTCCTGGAACGCCTTGGCCAGGCCCTGGCGCTTGGCGATGTGGGATTCCTGCTCGAAGCGGGTGGGCATCTCCTCGCGAATGGAGGCGACGGCCTTGGCCAGATCGGCCTTGAGGCGGCGGCCCTGCCCGGCCGGGAGGAGAAGGGCCCGGGGCCTATCCTCGTCCTCGAAGTTGTAGACGTAGACGATGTCGGGCGGGGTGGGGGCCTTGGCGGCCACGGGGGCCAGGAACTTCTTCAGGAAGTAGGTGCGTCCGAGGTACGCGTCGCCCGCGAGGTAGATGTTGTATTCGCGGCCGCTGAGCGACAGCCCGAGCTCCAGGGCGGAGAGGGCGCGCGGCTGGAACGCGGCTGTGGAGGCGTCGCCTTCGGGGATGCGGGTGCTGTCCTCGTAGGGGACGGACTCCGGCGGGCAGGCGGCGCGGAGCCTTTCGACTGGAAGGGCAAGGGGCTTTGGCATGGGAAGTCCTGTGATGAATTGTCCGGGGATATTACCGCGCCGGGCCGGGCGCGGCAAGGGGCGCGGCGCGGGCGGCTCCCCGGGCGAAAAGCGTGTTCGCGGCTTTGTGAAGGAAGGAACGGATTGTCCTCCCCGGCGATTTCTGCTAACTTGCCGATCCTGGACAAGCATCCGCCAGACAAGGAGATTCCCCAATGCTGATACGCGACTGGATGACCAAGGACGTGATAACCGTGGGCCCCGAGACCTCCATGATGAAGGCCTCCAAGCTCATGCGCGAGCACAAGATCAGCAGGCTCCCGGTGGTGGACGATTCGGGCCGCCTGCTTGGCATCGTGTCCGACCGCGACCTCAAGGAGGCATCTCCCTCCAAGGCCACGTCTCTGGACATGCATGAGCTGTACTACCTGCTCTCCGAGATCAAGGTAAAAGACATCATGACCAAGACCCCCCTGGCCGTGAAGCCGTCGGAGACCGTGGAGAAGGCCGCCGTGCTCATGATGAACAACAACTTCGGCGGCCTGCCCGTGGTGGACGAGAACCTGAAGGTGGTGGGCATCATCACCGACTCGGACGTGTTCAAGGTCCTCGTGCAGATCACCGGCGTCACCGAGGGCGGCGTGCAGCTGGCCTTCAGCCTTCCCAACGCCGAGGGCAGCCTCAAGCACGTGCTGGACGACCTCAAGGGCTACGGCGCGCGCATCATAAGCGTGCTCACCTCGTTCTCGCACGCGGACGAAGGCCACCGCGACGTCTTCATCCGCATCCAGGACCTGGACAAAGGCGTGCTCACGGGCATGATCGAGGAGCTTTCAAGGAAGCACTCCCTGCTCTACTGGGTCCGCGACAGCCTCAATCCCATCATCCCCTAGCCATCCGCGCCCGGTGCCCGGCCGCCCCCCGGGGGGCGGCCGGGCTTGACACCGGCCCCATCGTGCCTAGTTCAAGGTCGCGAGCTCACTCAGCTCCAAACGCACCCAAAGGAGTCTTCCATGCTCGAAACACGCGCCTGCCCCCATTGCGGCAAGGAGCTTTCCCCCTGGGTCGGCCCCCCCGAGTCCGGCTGGGGCGAGATACTGGTCTGCTGCAACAACGAATGCCCTTATTTCAAAGGTTCTCCCGGCAGCATCCGCCACGCCGAGGAAGGACAGCCCCTGGGCACCCGCTACGCCGAGGACCCCGACAACAACTACACCTCCTTCAGCCTGGTGTCCTGGCACGGCAACTGCCGCGTCTAGCGCTGCGCCCCTGAAGGGCGCGGAATGTTTTTAAGGGGCGGACGGCCAGGGCCGGTCCTTCCCGAGTGGACGATCACGCCGCGCCCGCTCCTTTCCTGGGAGCGGGCGCGGCGTTTTCCGTTGCGTCGCAGGGAAGGATGGACGGAGGCGAGAGGAGGGGGCCCGGCGGCCGGGTCTAATTCTCCAGCCCCAGCAGTTCCCGGAGAAGCGGGCGGCAGGTGTTCCAGTCCGCTTCGTAGCGGACCGCGTCGATGCGTGTGACGGGCTGTATGCCGCCCAGGCTGTTGAGCCAGTAGGCGTGCTTGAACTCGTGCAGGGAGGATGCCGGTATCTCCGTCTCCTCCACCGGGAGATGCCTGGACGCGGCCTCCAGGGTGAGGCTCGGCAGTTTGTAGGGGGTCCTGCTGGTGAAGAAGCCGTGCCCGTCCGAGAAGAGCAGGGCCGCCACGGCCGCCTCCAGCACCATGCCGCGCGTGTCCAGCAGGACGGCGTCGCCTGCTCCTGTCTTCCTGGCGTGTTCCCAGGCCAGACGCTGATGCAGGTTGGCCATGGTCTTGTGGGCGCACAAATGGGATTCGTGGGGTTCGGGGTAGACCGCCAGCTCGCGGACCGCCTCGCTGTCGATTTCGTGGGGCATGACCGTCACGCACAGGCTGGCCGGCGCATCCGGGCGGTCCAGGAAGCAGAAGAGGTTGACCCTGGCGGTGGCCCCTGAGAGGCCGTTGGAGAGGGCCAGGTCCAGCACGACGCGGCGCAGGGAAGTGTCCCCGGGCAGCTCGTGCGGGATGGAGAGGGCCTCGAGGCTGGCTTTCATCCGCTCCAGGTGACGCTCGAAGCGTGGCAGGGAGTGCCCGTGGTGCAGGATTGTCTCGAAAACCCCCATTCCGCACCGGAAGGCCGGGCCGGTTATGTGCAGGTGTACGGCGTCCTCGATGAGTTTTCCGTCGAGCCAGGCGATCATGGTTTCACCCCCCTCGCGAGAGCCAGGAACTTCGCGGCCTTGGCCAGCGTCTCCTCATACTCCATTCCGGCGTCCGAATCCACCACGATGCCGCTCCCCGCGTGAAAGACCAGCTTGCCCGCCTTGGCGTGACGCACGGCGGTCCTGATGGCCACGGAGCTGTCCATGTCGCGTGGGCCGTGGATCAGCGCCAGGCAGCCGCAGTAGGCCTCGCGGTGGCGCGGTTCGAGCGAGGCGATGATCTCCACCGCCCGGCGCTTGGGACAGCCGGTCACGGAGCCGGGCGGAAGGGCGTCCCAGAGCAGGTCCACCACGGTGCTGCCTTCCCGGAGCTCGCCAGTCACGTTGGCGTACATCTGGAGCAGCCCGTCCACCAGGAAGAGCGACTTGTGGCCGTCCACTCCCACGCTGCCGTAGCGGCAGTGCGGGCTTATGTCGTTGCGGATGAGGTCCACGATCATGGAAAGCTCCGCTTCCTCCTTGGGCGAGGCGAGGATGTCCCGGACCGCGAGGTCAAGATCTGTCCCGGCGGCCCGCGTGCCCTTGATGGGCTGGCTCAGGACGCGGCCGCCGCGCGCGAGCAGGAAGCGTTCTGGAGATGTGGAGATCAGCGTGTAGGGCGGATCGTCGAATATTGCGTAGAACATGGCGGGCTTCGAGCGCATGAGGGATGTGAAGAAGGCCGGGGCCGCCAGCCCTTCCGGCCAATCCGTCTCGAAGCGGATGGAGAGGTTCAGCTGATAGATGTCCCCATCCAGGATGTGCTCCAGTGCGCGGCGCACCGCGTCCATGTATCCTTCCCTGCCGAGGCTCGGCCGCGCCGGGCCGGGAAAGGCCGGGATCGGCGGCGCGGCGGCGGGCTCCCGCAGCAGGGCGGCGGCGCGGCGCGCGTCCGCCGGATCGCGGGCATGAACATGCACCATGCGGGCGTCCGGGCTCGGGGCGAGGAGCACACGGTATTTCCTGAAGACCCCTGCCGGGAAGTCCGGGCAGGGCAGGTCAACGCCAAGCGTCCCGAAGCCCGCGTGGTAGGACAAAAAGCCCATGGCCGGGCCGGGGGAGCCGAAGGCGAAGCGCCGCAGTTCCTCGCGGCCGCCGTCCCTGCCCATCCGCCATTCCGCCCACGGCCAGAGCCCTGCCGCACCGCCGGCCGGGACGCCGGGCATGGGGGGCGTCACCAGGGCGTCGGGCCGCTCGGCGGCCAGGGCGTCCAGCCAGGAGAGGCCGTCAACCGGCAGCGACAAGACACAGGCACTCACGCAGTATCTCCGGACCCTGGGGGGTCATGAACGATTCGGGGTGGAACTGGAGCCCCAGGACCGGAAGCCGCCGGTGCCTCGCGGCCATGGGGATGCCCTCGAACCAGGAGAGCACTTCCAGGTCCGGGGCCACTCGGCTCAGGTGGAGCGAATGGTACCTGGCGGCAGTCACCGCGCGGCCGAAGAGGGTGAAGGAGCTGGCCCTGCCGTGGACGCATCCGGGCAGCCTGTCCACCTCGCCGCCGAAGTGCAGGTTGATGACCTGGAGGCCGAGGCAGACGCCGAGCACCGGCGCTCCTGAGTCCAGCAGGGGGCCGTACGCGGGGTAGTCGCGGGGATGGCCGGGGCCGGGCGAGATGACGGTGAGGTCGAACGGGCGGGACATGGCGGGCGACCACCCCTCGTACCCGGCGATCTCGGGCGGCATTCCGGCGACGTCCGCGATCAGGTGCTCCAGGTTGCGGGTGAAGCTGTCCCGGTTGTCCACCAGCAGGATGCGCATGGCCGCCTTGGGTAGTGAAGCGCGGCGCGGCGGTCAAGCCCCGCGCCGCGTGGCGTCAGGCCCGGTCCAGCTTCGCCAGCAGTTCCTCGATTCGCGTCCTGGCGTTGAGCCCCTCCACCCAGGAACGCGGCAGAGCCTCCACCCCGTTGCAAGCGCACAGCACCATTCCCGCGAGCATGTTGCGCGCGGCCGAATCCCCTCCGGCCATGGCCGAGGCGGTCAGCGCTCCGGCCGGGTCCCCGGCGTGGGCGGCGATGAGCTGCACGGTGGACTGGAAAGCGCCGTCCATGTGGCAGCTCTGCCCGAACCGGGCGATGGCCGCCACGGAGTCTTCCGAGGCGGCCTTCATGGCGTCCTCGAACCATGCGTGCAGCGGGGAGCCTGGCAGGCGGCCCTTGAGGGCGGCGGCCATGGCATCGGCGGGCGGGACGCCGTCGAGGACGGCGAGGGCTGTCCGGCCGAAGAATTCCGATGCGTCGGCCACCTTGGCGTTGTTGTGGGTCATGGTGGTTTGCGCCCGGCACGCCGAGGCCATGGCCTCCGGGGCGTCCCGGAGGGCGTAGACGAGAGGCGCGATGCGCGAGGCCCCGGCAAGCTCGTCCGATCCGGAGCCGGCCTCGGTTGGCCCCCATCCTTCCGCCAGCCTGGAGAGGGTGTTGCGGGTGGCGCGGTCCAGGTAGACGTCCTGGCCCCCTTCGAAGAGCGAACGCCAGCGGGCGGAGAAACCGGCCAAATCGAAGCCCCCGCCCTCGGCCAGGGATTCCAGCAGGACCATTGTCTGGTCGCCGTAATGCGTGAGGTCCCCGGCTTTCTTGCTTTTGTGGTAGGAGTCCGGGGGCGGGGCCAGAAGCGCTTCGACGCGCCCGCGCTCCCGGGCGATGCGGGACTGGTCGTAGATCCAGTGGACCCCGAGCGCAAGGCTGTCGCCGATGAACGACCCGAGGACCATGGAACGGGCCTTGTCTGACATGGGCTACCTCCATGGGATTTGCCGGGAACATAACCCGGCGCCCAGGGCGCGGCAAGACCGGAGCGAAAAAGGACTCGCGGGGGCTTCTTCAGGCGGAGGCGCCGCCGGGGGCGCGTCCGGCCAGCCAGGGTTCCAGGGCTTTCAGGCTCAGCGGTTTGACGAGGACGCCGTCCATCCCGGCATCCAGGCAGGCCCGGTGGTCATCGGAACCGGAAAAGCCGGTCACGGCGAGGATGGTGAGCGCGGCCGCCTCATCTCCGGCGTCGCCGCGCCGGATGCGCCGGGCTGTTTCCGGGCCGTCCAGGCCGGGCATGGACACGTCGAGAAGAACGAGGTCGAAGCGTTCCCGGGCAAGAACCTCCAGGACGTCGAGGCCGTCGGCCACGACCATGGATTCGTACCCTGATCTGCCGAGTATGAGGGAGCAGAGCCGCCGGTTCACGGGGTCGTCGTCTGCCACGAGTATGCGCGGATTGCTGGAACCGTCGGCGGGAGCGGTCATGCTGTCGTACGTCCTTGGCGCGCTGTCCGGAGCCGGTCATGCAGGCTCCTCCCGGGAGGGTGCGCGGCCGGGGGAGGGCGTTCCTCCCCCGGTTTAAGTCTACTGGGCGGCCGGAGCGGCGCCGGCGGCCTTCGCCTTGCGGGCCTTGGCCTTCTCCCTGGCTTTCTCGCGGGCCTGGGCGAAATCATCCTTGGTGAGGTATCCCTTGCCCTCGGGGTCGAGCTTGGCGTAGCGGGCCTCGGCGCGTTTCTGGGAGGCGGCCAGGAACTCCTCCTTGGTCACTTTGCCGTCGCCGTTGGCGTCGAGCATCTTGAAGGCTTTGTCGCCCTTGGCCGGAGGGGCGTCGTCCTGGGCCAGGGCGGCTCCGGAGAGCCCGAGGACCAGGGCCAGGGCGGCAATCGTGACGGCAGCGCGTTTCATGCGTTACTCCTTGGAGTGATTTCCCCCCGATATAGATAAACCGCCCAAAGTTGTCCAGAAGCCGGAGGCGGTTTGTCATGGCGCTGCGGCTATTTCATTTCCGCCTTGGATTTCACGAAGAAATAGGCCACCACCGCGAACGTCACGGCTGGCGAAAGCCAATGCGGTATGTGAGCGCCGAAGCCGTCCAGCATCATGATGGCCCCGAGGACGAGTATGGAGTACATGGCGCCGTTCTTGAGGTAGAGGTAGCGCTTTATGTTCTCCACGTTGCGCACGGTGAGTTCGCGCACCACGAAAGCGCCCAGGCCGTTGCCGATCAGGATGAGCGGCACCGACATTGTGAAGGCGAAAGCCCCGAGCACGCCGTCGATGGAGAAGGTGGCGTCGATCACCTCCAGGTAGAGGATCTTCGCTATGTCCGAGCGGCCGGAGTGCATGAGCTCCTTCTCGCTCTCCTCGGCGTTCTGCTTGAAGCCGTGGGTGATGAAGAACGTGGTGGAGCCCACCACCGCCGCGAAGGCCAGCATGGGGTCCTTCTTCATGGCGTACCAGGTCACGGCGGTGAGCAGCACCGACGCGATGGCGTAGAACCACACCCCCTGCCGCATGATGAAGCGCTCCCCGGGCAGGCCGAAGTTCTTCTCCTCCAGGAAGAGCCAGTGGAAGAAAAGCAGAACCAGGAACATGCCGCCGCCCATGAGCAGCATGGGCGCGGACTTGTCCACCGCCGCCATGGCCGCCGGGTCTGACGAGAAGGTGGCGGTGAGCGCGTCCAGGGGGCCCAGCCCCGGCGTGACCATCCACACGATGAGCCAGGGCAGGATGCCGCGCACGCCGAACACCGCGATCAGGATGCCCCAAACCAGAAACCAGCGCCGGTACCTGGGGCGCATGGTGGAGAGCACCTCCGCGTTGATGATGGCGTTGTCGATGGAGCTTACTGTCTCGAACAGGCACAGGCCCGCCACCGTCAGGAATATGGAGAAGATGTCCATGGCGTGGGTCGTTCACCTTGTACCCGCCCGTCAGGACAGGAAGGGCAGGGCCTGGTGTTCGTGGAGGATCTTCGCGCCGATGCCGACGAGGGTGACGCCACCCAGGATCTCCGCGTACCGGCTGATCACGGACACGTGGCCCACCATGCAGCCGATGCGCACCCCGGCTGCGGTGATGGCGAAGCACACCGCGCCGATGACCAGGGCCGGGAACCAGATGGGCTCGTTCAGCACGGCGAAGGAGAGCCCGACGGCCAGGGCGTCGATGCTGGTCGCCACGGCCAGCACCAGAAGCTGCATGCCGCGCGTGGGGTCCTTGGGCGGACATTCCTCCCCGGCGTCCTCTCCCTTGAGGCCCTCGAAGATCATCTTCCCCCCGACCAGTGCAAGCAACCCGAAGGCGGCCCAGTGGTCGAAGGACTCGATGTGGGCGCGGAAAGAGAGGCCCAGGAGCCAGCCCAGCACGGGCATGAGGGCCTGGAAGAAGCCGAAGGCGGCGGCCATGCGCAGGGTCTGCGCCGCGCGCGCCTGGCGAAGGCAGATGCCGGTGGCCAGGGAGACGGCGAAGGCGTCCATGGCCAGGGCCACGGCTATGGCGAAAAGAGTGAGAAAGGGCATGTCGGATCCTTGGTGATGTTCGCCGTTACGGCGTCGCGAGCGCTCAGTATCAGGAGGCGGCGCAATGCTCAAGGACAGGCAAAGCGCCCGCCGGGCTTGGCAATCATGCCGCAAGCCGCGCGAACAGGGTGCCGGAATGGCGGGTCATGATCAGTTCCTGCCCGGCCATAAGCCGTTTTGCCGCCTGGCGGGTCAGATGAAGCGCAGCTGCAGGAATATCTTCGAGGTCCCGTCCGGCAGGGACATCTCCATGCTGAGCTTGGTCTTCTGGATGGTGTATGTCTCCAGCGAGCGGACCTTGATCTCGGTGAGCTCCTTCTTGGCGATCTTCACCTCGCGCCTGCCGGAGCCGACCTTGAAGACGATCTTGTCCCCTCCGTCGTACCAGAAATAGTACTGTCGCTGCTGGGTGAAAAAGTGCTCGGGGGCCAGATCGATCACGTCGCGCTGGAATTTCTTCTTGAAGGTCAGGTCCAGCCTGTAGATGTCTGGCGCGACCCTGGTGACGGCGTGCCCGGCAAGGAAGTAGCGCCCGGACGACTCGGGCCTGTCCGTGCGGATGTCCGCGTAGCCTCCCTCGATGCGGAAATCCATGGACTTGGGCGATGCGGCCGCCTCGGTCTTGAAGAAGTCCATCAGGGATTTGGCGTTGGGGTCCTCCTCGGCGGGCCCGGAGGATGAGGCCGGGCGTCCGGCCGCCTTGCTCGCGGGGTGGACGGGCGCGGCAAGGGTCAGGCCCAGAACGAGAACGGCGAGAAGCCGGAACAATGTCATCGCAACACCCCCCCATGAACGCGCTTGCCTGATGGATAGGCCGAATGCGTCTTTTCGGCAACACTCGCGCCTCTTTCCTGTCCGGGTTGACACCCGTCCCCCCTTGGACCATTAAAGTGGAACAGTCAAACGTGTCCGGAGTGACATATTAAAGCCCGCCACGAATGCCATCCCGGCCAGGAGCGTCCCATGACAGACGATAAGACCATATCCGCCATGTATCCGCCGGCCTCCGCCATACCCGCCGGGTTCGACATCCCCTCGCCCGTTGTCCAGCGCCGCTATCTCGTGGACGGTGTCCTGCGGGACTGGGAGGGCGAGACTGCCGCCGTGGACTCACCCATCCTGGTGGATGCGGGGGGCGGTCCGGAACCGAGGCGCATCGGCTCGTGCCCGGTCCTGGACGAGGCCGCCGCCCTCGAGGCCGTGGACGCCGCCGTCCGCGCCTGGGACCACGGACGGGGACGCTGGCCCACCATGCGCGTGGAGGAACGCATCCATTGCGTGGAGGAGTTCGCCAGGCTCATGTCCCAGCGGCGAGACGAGGTGGTGCGGCTGATGATGTGGGAGATCTGCAAGTCCCTGCCCGATTCCCGGGCGGAGTTCGACCGCACGGCGGAGTACATCCGCGACACCGTGGACGCTCTCAAGGACCTGGACCGGGCCTCGTCGCGCTTTGTCGTCGAGAAAGGCATCTACGCCCAGATACGCCGCGCCCCGCTGGGGCCGGTGCTCTGCATGGGGCCGTTCAACTACCCCCTGAACGAGACCTTCACCACGCTCATCCCGGCGCTGATCATGGGCAACCCGGTGATCGTGAAGACTCCGCGCCTGGGGAAGCTCCTCTACGGGCCGCTGCTCGAAGCTTTTCGGGAGGCATTCCCGCCGGGCGTGGCCAACGTGCTCTACGGCGATCGCCGGATCGTGGGGCCCATGATGAAGACCGGCAAGATCGGCGTGCTGGCCTTCATCGGCTCAAGCAAGGCGGCGGACGCCCTGCGCCTGATGCACCCGCACCCGCACCGGCTGCGCTGCATCCTTGGCCTGGACGCCAAGAACGCGGCCATCGTCATGGAGAGCGCCGACATGGAGCTCACCGCCCAGGAGCTCCTGGCCGGCGCGCTCTCCTTCAACGGGCAGCGCTGCACGGCGATAAAGATCGTCTTCGTGCACGAGAGCCGCTCGGAGGATCTGCTCGAACGCTTGGGACGAGGAATAGACGCCATGCCCCTGGGCATGCCCTGGGACGAAGGCGTGAGGATCACCCCGCTGCCCGAGCCGGACAAGACCGGCTATCTGTCAGGGCTCATCGGGGACGCCGTCTCGCACGGGGCGCGCGTGGCAAACCCCGGCGGCGGCGAGTGCGCGCGCACCCTTTTCCGTCCCGCCGTCCTGAGCCCCGTGACCGGAGCCATGCGGGTCTACCGGGAGGAGCAGTTCGGACCGGTGATTCCGGTGGTCACGTTCAGGGAAATGGAGACTCCCATCCGCTCCATCATGGAATCGAGCTACGGGCAGCAGATGAGCATCTTCGGGCAGGACCCGGAGCAGGTGGCCGAGCTGGTGGACCCCATGGTCAACCAGGTCTGCCGGGTGAACCTGAACAGCCAGTGCCAGCGCGGACCGGACACATTCCCCTTCACGGGGCGCAAGGACTCGGCCGAAGGCACCCTCTCGGTCACGGACGCCCTGCGGTGCTTTTCCATTCGCACGCTGGTGGCCGCCAAGGGAACGCCCGGCAACAAGGCGCTGCTCTCGGACATATTGAGGCGCAGGCGGTCCAACTTCCTGTCCACGGATTTTCTGTTGTAGAGGGGCGAGGTGCGGGACGGACGGCGGCGGACAGGCCGCTTCTTGCCCCTTTGGTGAAAGTGGGGTAGGGAAATCCTTTGCCTGGCCCATGCGGGCCGATCACACCACCAGGACGGCCTTATCGCGATGCCCACCCCCCCCAACGCTCCCGCACCCGATCCGGCCCGGGTCTTTCCGGGAAAGAACGTGCTCATCCTTGGCGGGCTGGGCTTCATCGGAGCGAGCCTCGCGGTGCGGCTGGCGAAGCTCGGAGCCAGGGTCACCGTGGTCG
>JBMORI010000131.1:0-4846 GCA_049322415.1 Thermodesulfobacteriota bacterium
GCCAAGGCCTGGGATCGATTTGAAGACGATCCGCCGGCCTTGGCGGGCAGGCCTCGCTCACCAACGGGAGGGGCCGGACAAAACGAAAGTCATCCGGAAGGCCCCAGCCTGAGACGGGCGCGGCCTACTTCCCGGTCAGCTTTTTGGCGATCCCGGCCACGTGCCGCCCCTGCCATCTGGCCCCGGCCAGCTCCGTGGCGGACGGCGAACGGGAGCCGTCCGCGCCCGCGATGGTGCTGGCCCCGTAGGGCGAGCAGCCCTTGATCTCGTCCACCCCCATCTGCTCCTGGAAGGCGTAGGGCAGCCCCACGACCACCATGCCCTGGTGCAGAAGGGTCACGTGGAAGGTGAGTATGGTGGATTCCTGGCCGCCGTGCTGGGTAGCCGAGCTCGCGAACACCGATCCCACCTTGCCCACGAGCGCGCCCTTCAACCACAGCTGGCCCGTGGCGTCCAGGAACTGGCGCATCTGGCCGCACATGTTGCCGAAGCGCGTGGGCGTGCCGAAGATGATCGCATCGGCCCCGGCCAGGTCGTCCACGGTGCAGACTGGCACGTCCGCCTGGGCTTTCTGGGCGTCGAGCGCCCCCATCCTGGCCAGCACCTCCTCGGGCAGTGTCTCGGGCACCCGCTTGATGAGGGCCTGCGCCCCCGGGACCTGGGCCACGCCCTCGGCGGCGGCCTTGGCCATGGCGTGGATGTGCCCGTACATGGAATAATAGGCGATAAGGACTTTCATGTCTTCCTCCGGTCCGGAAATGGGTTAGCGCCACCCATAACCCGCCTGCGGAAAAAAGCGCAAGCTGGCGAGGGAGAAAGCCTGGCGCCGCGTCCTCGAAAACATGAGCATTTTTTCGACAAAAACAACTATTTCAGTGTATTGTCAAAGGAGATGGTCCCACGTTCTTCGCGGAAGCGACGCTAGTTGTCCATTTCAGCGAGGAAGGCGTTGACGCACTCAGGACAGAGGTGGGTTCCGGTCTCGTTCCTGATGATGCCGATGGCCGCGCGGGCGGTGATGGGGTCGCGGTACGGGCGCTGGCTGGTGAGGGAGTGGAACACGTCGCCCACGGCGATGATCCTGGCGAAGAGCGGAATGGCCAGACCCTTGAGCCCGCCGGGGTAGCCGGTTCCGTCGAACTTCTCGTGGTGGTGCAGGATGCCCGGTATCAGGCGCTCCATGCTGGCGATGGGGCCGAGAATCTCCGCCCCGATGGTGGGGTGGCGCTTGATCATCTCGTACTCCTCGGGAGTGAGGCGGCCCGGCTTGAGCAGGATGTCGTCCCGGATGCCGATCTTGCCGATGTCGTGCAGTCGGCCAGCCAGCTCGAGCTTTTCTATGTCCAGGGGGCCGAGCCCCATCCTCTCGCCGACGCGGGCGGAGATGCCGGCCACGGCGTCGGAATGGCCGCGCGTGTAGTTGTCGCGGGCCTCCAGGGCCTGGATGAGGCTCGATATGCTGGAGAGCAGCGAGTCGCGCTCGGCCACCAGCAGCTTCTTTTCCTTGAGGATGATGCGCACGTGGTCCGAGAGCAGGCGCTCGGCCAGGATGACCAGCTGCTCGGGGTTGAAGGGCTTGATCAGGTAGGCCGAGGCGCCGCGCTGCACCATCTCGCGCATGACGCGGCGGTCGCTCTCGGTGCTCATGGCCACGAAAGGCACGCCGGAGAGACGGTCCAGGCGCCGGACGGCCTCGCACAGGCCCGCGCCGTCCAGCCGGGGCATGTTGATGTCCGAGAGGATGATGTCCGGCGTGTGTTCGGCGAGGATGTCCAGGGCCGCCTGGCCGTCCTCGGCCGTGATGACCATGAACCCGGCCTGCTGGAGGCTCTCGCCCAGGGTTTCCCTGATGGCGCGCGAGTCGTCCACCAGCAGCAGGAGCCTGTCCCTGAGAAGCGACGTGCGGCTCAGGACCTCCTTGACGCGCGGGATGAGGTCGTGGTTCGCGCGCTGCTTCAACACGTAGGCGGCCGCGCCCACGCTGAAGCCCCTGTTGATGTCCGCGTCCGAGTCGCAGGTGGAGAGGATGATCACGGGCACGGAGCGCGTGGCCGGGTGTTTCTTCAGGCGCCCGCAGAGGGTGAAGCCGTCCATGCCTGGCATCTCCACGTCGGAGATGACCAGGTCCAGGGGCGTCGATACGGCCCGTTCGAAACCCTCCTCGCCGTCCCCGGCGGTGAACACCGACGCGCCCAGCTCGCCGAGCTTGCGCTCGAGCGACTTTCTTACGCTGCGGCTGTCGTCGATGACGAGGATGCTGGGGTTCGTCATGGCAGGTCCTGACGAGATACGGATGAGTTGACCATGCTACGGGGTACTGTCCCGTCCGGGGGCATGGGAACCCGCGCTGCCGATAGGCGGCGCGGGAAAGCGAGTAATCGTACAAGCGAAGGGATATTGCAACGGATAAAAACTCTTTGGTCGGAACAGGACGGCATCATGTGGCTTGAAAATCATCCCTACCGCGGTGTTGACGTGATGCCGGCACGGGAGTAGGAGCGCCCATACGTAGCGCCGAATCCCGCCTGGGGCGGGAGCGGGGGAACCAACCGGAGCGCCGGAAACGGCATCCATGGGGCGTATCGCGAAAGCGTAGGGCACCTTTCGGCCCGAGCCCGTCAGCTAACCTCGCAGGCGTCGAAGGGAGACCTCCGGATCGGCGGGAGGCCGTCCCGCATCGTCACGCGAACGGCCGCCCCGGCGGCCAGTCCCGGGCGTGCGTCCATCGCCGTCCGGCGCGATCCGCGAGGTTATCCCATGCGTACCTGCTCACTCTCTGGTGAGACGGGCAACCAGTCCGTCCATCTCCCACGAACAAGATCCCAGACCGCTTCTCTTGCCCTTGCCGCCCTGGGCATCGTCTACGGCGACATCGGCACAAGCCCCCTCTACACGATAAAGGAATGCTTCCACGGCGCGCACGCCGTGGCCGTCACCCCGGCCAACGTGTACGGCGTCCTGTCCATGGTATTCTGGTCGCTCATGATGGTGGTGAGCATCAAGTACGTCCTGTTCATCACCCGGGCGGACAACAAGGGCGAGGGCGGCATCTTCGCGCTCCTGGCCATGTTGCGCTCAGGCCCGGCCAGCCAGGGCCGGTATTGGCGCATGATGCTGCTTATGGCCGCATTCGGCGCGGCTCTGCTCTACGGCGACGGGGTCATCACCCCGGCCATCTCGGTGCTCTCGGCCATCGAGGGCCTGGAGGTGGCCACCGAGGCGGCCAGGGATTTCGTGGTCCCGCTCTCCTGCCTTGTGCTGGTGGGGCTCTTCCTGTTCCAGAAGCACGGCACGGCATCCATCGGCAGGGTTTTCGGGCCGCTCATGATCGTCTGGTTCCTTGTGCTCGGCGCGCTCGGCCTGATGGAGATCGTCCAGGAGCCCCTCATCCTCCGGGCGCTCAACCCCATGCACGCAGTGGAGTTCTTCAGGATCAACCACCTGCACGGCATCGTGGTGCTGGGATCGGTGGTGCTGTGCATCACGGGAGGCGAGGCCCTCTACGCGGACATGGGCCACTTCGGCCGCGCGCCCATACGCCTCTCCTGGTACGCCGTGGTGCTGCCGGGGCTTCTGCTCAACTACTTCGGCCAGGGCGCGCTGCTGCTCGACCACCCCGGGATGGCCGCCAACCCCTTCTACGCGCTTGTCCCCCGGGATCTGCTCTATCCCATGGTCGCCCTGTCCACGGCGGCCACCATCATCGCCTCCCAGGCAATGATCTCGGGGGTGTACTCCCTCACGCAGCAGGCCATCCAGCTGGGCTTCACCCCGCGCATGCACATAGTGCACACCTCCGAACGCGCCGTGGGGCAGATATACATGCCAAGCGTCAACTGGGGGCTCATGGCCGCGTGCATCGGCCTGGTGCTCGTGTTCCGGGAGTCCAGCCGCCTGGCCGCCGCCTACGGCATCGCCGTCACCGCCACCATGGCCATCACCTCAGTGCTTTACTTCGAGGTGACGCGTCTCAACTGGAAATGGCCCCTGTGGAAGAGCGCGCCCCTGCTCGCCCTGTTCCTGTTCTTCGACGTCTCCTTCCTGGGCGCGAACCTGCTCAAGATCGTGGACGGGGGGTGGTTCACCCTGACTCTGGCCCTGGCCGTGCTCACGGTCATGGTCACCTGGCGCGACGGACGGGCCATTCTGGCCAGGCACTACGGCGGCATGCGCATCCCCGTGGACGTGTTCCTGCGGGACTTGGCAGGCTACAAGCCGCAGCGCGCCGCCGGAACGGCCGTGTTCATGTCCATCTCTCCCGAGGGCGTGCCGCATACTCTCCTGCATCACTTCAAGCACAATGAGGCCCTGCACGAGCGCGTGGTGCTGCTCTCGATCCTGTCCGCCGAAACGCCCACTGTGCCGGACAGGGAGAGGCTGGCCATCGAGAGCCTGGGGCTGGGGTTTTATCGCGTCGTGGCGAGCTACGGCTTCATGGAGACTCCGTCCGTGCCGGAGATTCTGGAACTGGCCGGGAGGCAGGGACTTGAATTCGACGTGTACGCCACGTCGTTCTTCCTGGGGCGCGAGACTCTGCTCACAACGGGAGAGGCGCCCATGGCCGGGTGGCGCAAGAAGCTCTTCGCGTTCATGTCCCGCAACGCCTGGAACGCCACGTCGTTCTTCGGGATTCCGCCCGGTCGGGTGGTGGAGCTGGGCAACCAGGTGGAATTGTAGGAGGGGAGGGAGGATGCCTCCGGCGTCCAGAGAGGGCGCTGCCCTCTCTGGACTCTCCCGCCAGGGGGAGAAGCCTTCCCCTGGACCCGGCGATGGCTTCGCGTATCGATTCGCTACGGTGGTGTTTTCCTTCCCCCGCCTCCGCGCGCAGCCCGGCAGTCGCGGCGAC
>JBMORI010000132.1:0-35932 GCA_049322415.1 Thermodesulfobacteriota bacterium
TTCGTCGTGCCCCTGCTGCCAGAGAGACTCCCCATGCCTGAGCGCCACATATGAAAAGTTGACGGCACGGTACGCAAAAGAGGAGAGCAACGCCGAGACAATAAGCAGGACAAAAAATGTGTATGTCTGGATACTCCTGAAAGCGAATTTCATGATTTCGCCGTGCCCTCATCATGCTTTTTAAACTAAAGTCGCCAATCAAGAATTTGTTTATTTACTTGCACGTACGACAATGCAAAGCAAGCATTTGTAGAGGGCCAGGGTCACTTGGACAATTTCCCGTCTATTTCAAGTTCGGATTGTCTAGGATCCCACGCCAACGCAACCGAGTTGGGATTTCATCTACCTCGCGGAGGGGGTGAGAACGGTCAGCCGGTGATTTATAACCTTCTCTGACACACCTGTAAAAATCCATTTTACCCTTGACCCTAGTCATCAAAAGCCATCAGCTAGTGTCTCGTCCAGATTGTTCGTCGATATGCTCGGAAAAGTGTCAGCAAGACAATTCGGGTCTTATGTCCGCAAATAGATGTCGACGAATTTTGAGGACGTGAGACTACCTCCAGTGAGCGCTTTGGCCCTACCCCCGCTTCATCCCTGCCAGCCTGTCAGCCAATCGAGCCGTTCTCAGGTGCGTGTAGCGCGCCAGCATTTGCAGCGTCTTATGACCGGTCACAGCCTTGATCTCCATGACATCCAGGTCCGTAAGCTCGAAGAACCGGCTGGTGGCCTCATGACGAAGGTCATGGAAGCGGAGGTCATCAAGCTTTGCCTTCTTGCGCGCAAGCTTCATGGCGGTCGTAATCTGATCTTCCGAGAAGTTAAACACCGATTTCTGATCAATACTGCGCGGCAACTCACGCAGAACGGCTAACGCCCTCGGGCTGAGCGGAACCGTGCGGGCTTCGCTGTTCTTCGTTTCCGACAAAACCACATTCCGGTTCCCCAGGTTGACGCATTTCCAGCGCAGGTCCGCGATCTCCTTCCGGCGCATGGCGGTTTCCAGTGCGAACAGGATGACTGGCTTGAATTGTGGTGATGCGACAGCCAACAACCGCTCTTCCTCACCGTCTTCAAGGCGTCGGTCGCGGCCCTTGGCTGGCCTGGGCTTCGCTGCCAGGGCCACGGGGTTTTGCAGGCTTTCCATGCCCCAATCCGATCGGGCGTAGTTAAAGAGCTTGGAGAGCAGAGCGAAATCCAGGCGGATGGTGTTGCCGCTCGCACCTTCGGCTTCCCGCTCCCGCCGCAGGTCGGCAATGTCCTTGGCGCGGATGGTGGCCATGATCCGGTGGGCGAGGGTCCTCTTCTGAAGGAATCTGGCCCGGTCGGTCTCACGCTTGGGGTGCTTCAGGCGCGGAATATACTCCTCAATGTAGCGGTCAAGGCACTCGCTCAGCGTGTACTGCTCGGCCTCTTTGGCAGATACAAAGAGGCTCTTGTTCATGTTCGTCTCGACATCCTTGGCCCAGGCTTCCGCCTCCACCTTGGTGTCGAACGTTTTGCAGGTGGTGGGGTAGCCCCTTTTGCGAATTCTGGCCTCCCACTGATAGGGGCCGCGCTTGCGGAATGTCGCCATATCACGCTCCAATTTTGCTCCACTTGCTCTGGAGCAAGTGGAGCAAAATTGGAGCAAAAAGTCAAATAGGCCACTTTCTCATCACGAGAAACTGGCCTAACATACTGAAATCATGGTGCCCGAGGCCGGACTCGAACCGGCACGACCCTTTCGGATCAAGGGATTTTAAGTCCCTGGTGTCTACCAATTCCACCACTCGGGCCTTGAGAGGTCCGCACTTCTAGCGCCCGGCAGGGGTATCGTCAATTGCCGGGCGGGCTTGGCACGGCGGGCGGCCCAGCTCGTCGAGTTCAGGGACCGATCCAGACGGTGCTCGGCAGACCTCCCCGGACGCACCCGGAAGCAGCGGCCCGGCGGCCGCGCCCGCCAACTGAGCCCTTGGCCCCTCGCCGCCGTCCTGATATGGACCCCCCATGCAAAACGATCGCAACCGGCTGGTGGTCCTCGGCCTGGACGGACTGCCGCTCAGCCTCGCCCGCTCCCTCTGCCAGGCCGGGAAGCTTCCCAATCTGGCCGCGCTGGCGCTCTCGGAGAACGCCCGCCCCATCCGCGCCGAGCTCCCCGAACTCTCGCCCGTGAACTGGGCGTCGTTCGTCACCGGCAGGAACCCAGGCGGCCACGGCGTGTTCGGCTTCTCCGTGATAGATCCGGCCTCCTATTCCCAGTCGCTGGTGGACTCCTCGGCCATCAAGGCCCCCACCATCTTCGAGCGTCTTGGCGAGAAGGGTCTCACCTCCAAGGTGGTCAACCTGCCCGGAGCCTACCCGGCCAAGCCGTTTAGCGGCATGATGGTGGCCGGTTTCGTGGCCCACGACCTGCAAAAGGCCGTTCATCCGCCCTTTCTGGCCTCCATCCTGGCGAGCGAGGGCTACGTCCTGGAGGCCGACACCACGCGCGGAGCCAAGGACCCGGACTACCTGCTCTCCCAGGTCCGCGCCACGCTGCGCTCCCGGGCCAAGGCGATGGACCTTTTCTGGCCGGACCTCTCCTGGGACCTGTTCATGCTGGTGCTCACCGAGACCGACCGCCTCTTCCACTTCTTCTACCCTGCCGTGGCCAACCCCCATCACGCCCTGCACGGCGCGTTCATGGAGTTCATGGCCGAGTGGGACCGCTTCATCGGCGCGTTCCTGGACCGCTACGACGCCCTGCCCGGCCCCAAGCGCCTGATCGTCGTGGCCGACCACGGGTTCACCGAGTGCGTCACGGAGTTCGACCTCAACGTCTGGCTCATGTCCCAGGGCATCCTGAGCCTCAAGGACAGGGGCGCAAACGAGTACGACAGCCAGGCCATCGCCCCGCACCAGTCCGCCGCGTTCGCCCTGGACCCGGGCCGGATATACATCAACGTGAAGGAGCGCTTCGCACGCGGCGTGTTCCACCAGTACATCGGCGACAAGCTGCGGGACGAGCTGAAGGCCTCCCTCTCCGAGCTGTGCCATGACGGCAAGCGGATCATGGCCGCCGTGCACGAGCCCGAGGAGATCTACTCCGGCCCCTTCACCTCCAAGGCCCCGGACCTCGTCTGCGAGCCCATGCCCGGCATCTCCCTGACCGGCAAGTTCGACAGGCTCTCCATGTGCGGCCTGCACGGCCGCTTCGGCGTGCACACGGCCAGGGACGCCTTCTTCTACGACTCCGCCGGGGCCGCCCCCGCAAGCGTGAGCGAGGCGGGACGGGAACTCTTTGCCCATTTCGGGCTCCAGGCGTAGAAGACCCCCATGCCCATCGACTTCAAGAGCCAGCTCAACCCCGCCCAGCTTGAGGCGGTGATGACAACCGAAGGCCCGGTGCTGGTCATCGCCGGGGCGGGCTCGGGCAAGACGCGCACCCTGGTCCACCGTCTGGCCAGGCTCGTGAGCCTGGGCGTGGACCCGTCGGCCATATTGCTGCTCACCTTCACCCGCAAGGCGGCCATGGAGATGCTGCACCGGGCCGAGAAACTCCTGGGCATGGCCCTGGGAGGCGTGCAGGGCGGCACGTTCCACGCCTTCTCCTTCGCCACGCTCAGGCGCAACCCCCAGGCCGCCGGATACCCCGGCACGCTCACCATCATGGACCGGGGCGACGCCGAGGAGGTGATGGGCCACGTCGTCGCTGATCTGGGCGCGGGCAAGGGCGACAAGAGCTTCCCGAAAAAGGGCTTCATCCTGGAGCTTATAAGCAAGGCCCGAAACAAGGAGCTGGCCATCCACGACGTGCTCTCGCGCGAGGCATACCAGCTGCTGCCCCACGCCATGGCCCTGGAGGCCATCGCGGACGAATACCGCATATACAAGGAGAACCACGGCCTCCTGGACTACGACGACATGCTCTTCACCCTGGAGAAGGCCCTGCTCACGCACCCCGAGCTCCTGGAAAACCTGCGCCGCCGCCACCGCTACATCATGGTGGACGAATACCAGGACACCAACCTGGTGCAGGCCAGGCTCGTAAAGCTGCTGGCCGGGGAAGCGGGGAACGTGATGGCCGTGGGCGACGACGCCCAGTCCATCTACGCGTTCCGGGGGGCGAACGTGGAGAACATCCTCTCCTTCCCGCGCATCTTCGAGGGCACGCGCGTCGTGCGCCTGGAGCAGAACTACCGGTCCACCCAGCCCATACTGGACCTGACCAACTCCATCCTGCGCCACGCCAAGGACCGCTTCGACAAGAATCTCTTCTCCGAGCGAAAGGACGGTCCCAAGCCGGAGCTCATCAAGGCCTACTCCGACCAGACCCAGGCCCGCATCGTGGCGGACAGGATACGCGAGCTGAAAAAACGCTACCTGGCCTGCGAGATAGCCGTGCTGTTCCGGGCGGGCTACCAGTCCTACGCGCTGGAGCTTGCCCTGAACAAGGACCGCATCCCCTTCCAGAAGTTCGGCGGCCTGCGCTTCTCGGAGGCGGCCCACATCAAGGACGCGGTGGCCTATCTGCGCGTGGTGCACAACCCGCTGGACGCCGTGGCCTGGAAGCGCGTGCTGACTCTCGTGGACCGCGTGGGCGAGAAGACCGCCATGAAGATCGCGGCCGCCGTGAAGGAGGGCGACAAGAAGTTCCTCGATTCCCAGCGAAAGAAGAACCCGGGACTGGAGGCCCTGTTCTCCTTCCTGGAGGACCTCCGGGCCGACCCGGGCGGACCGGCCTCGCTTCTGGAGCGCGCCGTGACCTTCTACACCCCGGCGCTCACCGCCAGCCACCCCGAGGATTTCCCGCGCAGGCTGGCCGGGCTTGAGCAGCTCACCCAGATCGCCGCGTCCTACGCGCACCTGGAGGCCTTCCTGGCCGACCTGGCCCTGGAAAACCCCGAGGAGGAGCGCAAGGGAGTGCGGGAGGACGCCGTGGTGCTCTCCACGGTGCACTCGTCCAAGGGCCTGGAGTGGCCCGCCGTGCTGATCATGGACATGGTGGACGACCGCTTCCCCTCCCGCCACGCCCTGGCCCGGCCCGAGGACCTGGAGGAGGAGCGGCGGCTTCTCTACGTGGCCTGCACCCGCGCCAAGGACCACCTGAGCCTCCTGGTTCCGGGAACGGTGTACAACCGGGCCGGGGGCGGCTCCCAGCCCGCCATGCCGAGCCTCTTCGTGCGCGAGCTTGAGAAGGACCTCTACACCGAGCTGCGCGAGACCTTCTCCGGGGCGCTGGTCCCCGCCGGGAACGGAGGGGAGAGCTTCCCCCCGTCCTGGGCCGTGTCCCAGGCGCCTTCCGGAGCCGGGTTCTCAGCCGCCCGCAAGGCTGCCGCTGACGACGGATTCCCCCCCGGCGAGCCCCCGAAGGCCGCTCATTCGCCCTTCGCCTCGGTGTCCTCCGGCGGTGGCGGCAACGGCCAGCTGGGCTACTGCCGCCACAAGATCTTCGGGCGGGGCAAAGTGATCGCCCGCCTGGGCGACGGCAAGTGCCGCGTGAACTTTCCGGGATTCGGCATGAAAGTGATCCTGGACGAATACCTGGAGATGGAGCCGTGAGCGTCCGGGCCAGGCTGTTCCTCCTGCTCCTGGCGCTCTCCGTGCTGCCCATGCTCCTTTTGCGGATCAACGCGCGCCACCACATCTCGGAGCTCACGGGCGACCTGGTCAAGCGCTCGCAGCATCTGCTGGTGGGCAAGGCCAAGGCCTACATGCTTCTGATGGTGGAGGATCACGCCGAGCTGTGGCGCCGGGAGATACTGCTGCTGGAGCAGACCCTGAGACTCCAGGCGGCCCAGGTGGAGGACGCCGCCCCCCAGGGAGCGCCGGACCCCTCAGAGGTCGCAAAGGCCTACAAGGCGGCCATGGCGGCCACCGGCATGAACGTCCTGGGGCAGATCACGGTCTTCGAGGACGGCAAGGTGGTGGCCTCCAACGAGAACGTCCAGCTCCCCCGCCGCTTCGACGGACGCGAGGCCCGCTGGTACCGGAGGGCGGTGGAGGCGAAGGGGCTCGTCTGGACCGCGCCCGTCATCGATCCCAACACCCGAGCCATCGCGCTAACCGCCTCGTTCCCGGTTTTCGACCGTTCCGGGCGGCTGGCCGGGGTCACGGCCATCATGGCCCCCCTGTCCATCGGCGGGATGAGCCGGGTGCACACGGCGGCAATATCGCCAAGGCTCAGGACATATCTTGTTGATTACGACCATCCCGACGCGCCGCAAAAAGGGCTGCGTGTGATCGGCGAAGCCGACCCCAAGCCCCCTGCCGGGGATGACGGCGGTCTGTCCGGCCACCAGCCGGACGCCGGACACGGGAAGGGCCGCCGCATGGGCATGATGGGACTCACGGAACCCGCCTGGCTCACCCCGGACGACCCGGCCGAGCGCGAGCGCATCCTCTCGGACCTCAATAACGCCCTGGGCGAGGTGCGCCAAGCCGAACTCGGGACCAAGGACTACATCTGGGCCTACGCTCCCTCGGGCATCAAGGGGCTGGCGCTTGTGATCCTCGCGCCCAAGTCGGACGTCTCCGCCGACGCCCGGAAGGCGTCGGACTACATCCAGCAGAGCATCGACGGGCAGTTCCGGTTCACCTTTTTCGTCCTGATGGCCGCCATGGCCGTCATCACTCTGGCGGCGTGGATGGTCTCGCTCTCTTTCACGCGTCCGCTCTCCCGGCTGGCCCGCGCCCACGCGAGGCTCGGAGACGGCGACTTCTCCGTGCGCGTCACCCCCTCGGGGGGCCGCGAGATAGAGGAGCTGGGCAGGGCCTTCAACGAGATGGTGCCCGGACTGGAGGAGCGAACCCGCCTGCGCGAGGCCATGGAGCTGGCCCGCGAGGTGCACCGCCGCCTGATCCCGGCCGAGCTGCCCCGGATCGAGGGCCTCGAGCTGGCCGGAGCCAGCATCGCCTGCGAGGAGACCGGGGGCGACTCCTTCGACGTCATCCCTGCCGCGCACGGGGATGAAAACCGCGCCGCCGCGCTGGTGGGCGACGTGTCCGGACACGGCCTGGACGCCGCGCTCCTCATGGCCACCGCGCGCGCCTACCTGCGCATGCGCGCCCTCCAGCCGGGGACGCCCGCCCAGGTGGTCACGGACGTGAACGCCTTCCTCTCCCGCGACACCGCCGGCACGGGCCGCTTCATGACTCTCTTCTACCTGGAGCTGGACCCCTTCGGCCGGCGCCTGACATACGTACGGGCCGGACACGACCCAGCCATGCTCTATCGGAGCCGTACCGGCGATTTCGAGGAGCTCTCCGGCCCCGGCATACCGCTGGGAGTTCTGGAGGACCGCGTTTTCGTCGAGACGGCCCGGCCCTGGCCGGAACCCGGCGACGTGCTGCTCGTCGGCTCGGACGGGCTGTGGGAGTCGCGCGGGCCGGACGGCGAAATGTTCGGCAAGGACCGCGTGAGGGAGGCGCTGCGCTCAAGCGCCGCCGGGTCCGCCGGGGAAATCCTCGCCGCGCTGCTCGCCGCCCTGGACTCGTTCCGCGAGGGCGAACCCGCCGAGGATGACGTGACCCTTCTCGTCCTCAAGGCCAAAGACAAGGAGACCGCCTGATGTCCACCACGGAAAAGGACGCCAAGTTCCGTTTCTGCCCCCTGCTCACCACGCCCGAGGGCAAAATGCGCTTCTGCGTGGCCAGCCAGTGCATGATGTGGCGCTGGGACGGGCAGGGGGAAGGCCCGGACGCCCTTGGATTCTGCGGATTGGCCAGCGCCCCGGTGGCGATGTCGCGGATGGCCGGGACTGGGGGCTTCCTGTCCGGCCAGTTAAAAAGGGAGCCGGAGAACCCCTTCGGCTGATCCCCGGGCACGTTCAGCGCGCCTGACGCCGCGTGTTGGCAAAACGCGACCGAAATTTTGACACGTCCGCCCCCGGGATGTACAACCCCGGCGGGAGAGACCATGAGAACGCTTATCATCGACGACGACCCCGTCACGCGATTCTATTTCGAGGAAGTACTCGGGCCGCATGGCAAGACCGAGGCGGCCGCATCCGGAGAGGAAGGCCTCGAGGCCTTCTCACGCGCCATGTCCCAGGGCCGGCCTTTCGACGCCGTCCTGGTGGACATCCGCATGCCCGGCATGGACGGCCACCAGACCGTCCAGAAGCTGCGGGCCGCCGAGCAGGAGGCGGGAGTGAAAACCGATGGCCAGACGGCAGTGCTCATGATCTCCGCCATGGACGACGCCCGCAACGTGAACCGGGCATTTTTCCAGGGCGGGGCCGTCAGCTACCTCACCAAACCGGTCGATCCCGATACGCTTCTGGAAGAACTGCGGAAATTCGGCCTCTTGCGTTGATCTCCGGCTCAGATCCGGCCACGCAGCCAGGGAGGGTCCCATGCGCCTGAAGATACTCGTAGGCCTCGTCCTCATGCTGCTCGTGCCCGCGCACGCCGCCCGCGACGCAGCCTTGCCTCCGGGCTTCGCCTATCTGCGCCAGGTGGCCCCCGACATCGTCCAGGAGATGCGCTACCACGGCTGGCACAACTTCCTGGGGCGCCCGGTCAAGGGCTACGAGGCCCCCGAGTGCGTGCTCACCGCCGACGCGGCCAAGGCCCTCAAGGCCGTGAACGACGAGCTGAACAGGTCCGGGTTCGGCCTCAAGGTCTACGACTGCTACCGCCCCAAGCGCGCCGTGCAGGACTTCGTGGACTGGAGCGCCAAGACAGAGGACCAGGCGGCCAAGGCCGAATTCTACCCCAACGTGGACAAGAAGGACTTCTTCGAACTGGGCTACGTGGCCAAGAAGTCCGGCCACTCGCGCGGCTCCACCGTTGACGTGACCATCACCGTCCTGCCACCCAGGCCGGGCGAGTCCTACACGCCGGGGCAGGAACTGGTCCCCTGCACGGCCCCCTACGACGTCCGCTTCAACGACGGCTCCATCGACATGGGCACCGGTTTCGACTGCATGGACGTGCTGTCGCACCCGTCCAGCGCCGGCGTCCCCCTCGTGGCCCAGCAGAACCGCATGCTCCTGCGAAATATCATGGAGAAGCACGGCTTCGTCCCCTACGAGCAGGAGTGGTGGCACTTCACCCTGAAGAAGGAGCCCTTCCCGGACACCTACTTCGACTTCCCAGTGACCGCGCCCAGGGAGTAACTGACGCCGCGCTCTTGAAGAGCGCGGACATGCGATGAAGGATGACTGACGAGCACCCTCGGGCTGGATGTCCATTTGCCCCAAGGACGACGCGCCAGGAACTCCGTCAACCGGCGACGGCCTCCCGCCGTCTCCTGGAACGTGCCGCATACCAGGTCGTGAACCACACCCCGGCCAGCAGGCACCCCAGTTCCAGGCCCCTGAAGAGCCATTCCCCGGCATGCGGCAGGAACAGCTTCACGGCGTTGAGCGAAGTGTTGAGGAAGAACACGGCGCACCACGCCCCGGTGGTCACGTAGCATGCCCTCTCGAAGCCCTTTGATTCCCACAGTTCGGGCGGCACGTGCTCCCTGGCGTAATCGCGCGTGAAAGGCCTGCCGGATAGCATCGCGATGAACGTGGACGCGAAGAGCGTCCCGCTCGCGATCACTCCCATATGACGAACGACCCACATGTTCTCCAGCCACACAACGCCGGCCAGGCAGAAAGCGAAAAACGCGACCCCTACCCAGAGCACCAGTCCCCTGTGCAGCCTGGCGACGCCCATCGCGGCCACCATCACCGAGGACACTATCACGGCCACCTTGAGCCACGTCATGGTCCCGCCGGAGGATATGATCCAGAAGGCCAGCCACGGCGAAAACGCGAAAAGCAGTTTCAAGGCTTCCATGCGTCCCTCTTTGTCCTGTTGCGCGGGCTGGTCCGGCCCGCGCGCCGTTGTCGCGACACCGCGCGCAAAACGCCATGAACCAAGCTTCGATCGGAAAATCAAGCATTTGTTGTCATGGCCGCCGATTCGGCAGTACCATCCGAGGCTGTCGATTCCGCGCCGTCCGTCCGGGCCTCGGCCCCTGCCGCTCCGGACCGTTTCGGGCCGAGCCGCTCCGACCCTCGAACAATTAAAACAAACGATTGACTAAATTTTATCGCGGGACTACCCCTCGTACCCAGACCCTGCGAGGAACACCCCATGACCGCCCGCACCGACCAGCGCCTGGAGCGCGGCCAGCGCACCCGCGAACGCCTCATCCAGGAGGGCGTGCGCCTGTTCGCCCAGAAGGGCTTCGAGGGCGTCTCCGTCCGGGAGCTGGCCGCCGCGAGCGACGCCAACCCGGCCGCCGTGAGCTTCCACTTCGGCGGCAAGTCCGGCCTGTACGCGGCCGTCACCCAGCATGTGGCGGACACCCTGGCCGCCATCTACGCGGACACCATCGGCCCGGGCGCGGCCCTGCCTGACGGCGCTTCGCCGGAACAGGCCGCCCAGGCGCTTAGGGAGATGGTCTCCCTGCTGGCCGCCAGGATACTCACCGTGAACCGCTCCCTGTGGATGAGCCTTCTCATCCAGCGGGAGATCATCGCCCCCGGCGAGGCTTTCGAGCGCATCTTCGGCCAGGCCATCCTGCCGGTGGCAGAGGTCTACGCCCGCGCCATCGCAGCGGCCAGGGGCGTCCCGCCGGACGCGCTGGAGGCGAGGACCCTGGCCTACGGCCTGTTCGCCATGGTCAGCGCCCTGTCGCGCGGCAGGGCCGCCTTCCTCAGGTGGACCGGCCTTGGCTCCTACACTCCGGAGAGCGCGGCCGAAATCGCACGCATCGTCTCGGACTTCGCGTTAAGCGGCGTCACTCCACGCAAGGACTGATCCCATGACCTCCCGGCAAGGCGGCCAGCGCCTCCTCACCTTCGATTTCATCGCCCTGTGCCTGCTGGTGTTCTTCACATTCAGCAACACCACCGTCTACTACAGCCTGGACGTGTACCTGGAGATGCTCCATATCGACCCGGGGTGGCGCGGCTTCCTGATCGGCAGTTCTTCGCTGGCCACCATCGCGGCGTACCTCGTCCTGAGCCCCGTGATCACGCCGCGCAGGGCCGCGCCTTGCGCAAGCCTCGGGGCCGCGCTCATGATCGCGTGCGGCTTCTCCTACCTGTTCGCGTCCTCGCCGTGGGAGCTTCTGGCGCTTAGGCTGGGCAACGGCCTGGCCTTCGCCCTGCTTCTGGCTTCGGCCACCGCGCTCTTCGTGCGCATCATCCCGCCGGGGCTCTCGGGACGCGCCTTCGGGCTCTACTCCATCGCGGGGCTTCTGCCATTCAGCGTGGTCCCGGCCGCGTTCGACCACTTCACCCGCGACCCGGCCCAGACCGCGCGCGGATACATGTACATGTCGCTCTTCCTGCTCCCCGCGCTGGTCCTGATGCTCACCAAGGGCAGGAGCATGGGCCGCCGGGCGGACGCGCCCGGCGGGGGCAGGACCGGCGGCGCGGTAAGCTTCGGGGCCATGCTGCAAAACGCTGCCAAGCCGCCCGTGGCCATGATCCTGGCCATGACGGCGCTCTATCTCGTCATGTTCAGCACGGTGTTCTACCTGGCCAAGGGCTTCTTCCTGCACAGGCCCGTGGCGGAGGTGGGGATGTTCTTCACCTTGCAGATGCTTTGCATCATGGCCATCCGGCTCGTCTCCATGGGGCTCTTCGACCGCGTCCGCAAGACCCGGCTCATCATGCTGGCCTTCGGGCTCACCGGCGCGGGCTGCCTGCTTACGGCCACGGCCCAGGGGCCGGTCCAGGCCTACGGGGCGGCCCTGGTGATGGGGGCGGGCATGGGAGTGGGCTCGCCGCTTCTGAACGCGCTGATGTTCTCCATCTCGGAACGCGGGTTCCAGGCCGTGAACACGAACCTCATCAGCATGTTCCAGCAGATGGGGAGCTTCATTGGCCCAGTGGCCGGAGCGGCGGCGGTGCAGCTCGGCGGCGAAACGGGCTTTCTCGCGGCCGGGGCGGCGGCCAGCTTCGCGGCCCTGGCCCTGTGCGCCGTGTTCGACCTCAAGGGCATGGACAGGACGCCGCACGGCGCGGCCGAAGAGACGCTCCAGGCCGCCCGGACGGACGGGGCATGACCGGACGGGCTTGACCGCGCCCTCCAAGTGTGTATCTCTTTGTAGGCACAATCTGGAGGGACCGCCATGGCCGGAACGTTCGACGTCTTTTCCGTGCGCGAATTGCGCACCCGCACCGGCGACCTCATCCGCGACGCGGAAGAGGGGCGCATGTCCGTCATCACCAAGCACGGACGGCCAGCCATCATCTCTCTTCCCTTCGACGAACGGCTTCTGGCGATGGGCGCGCATACGACGTTGGCGCTCATGCTGTTCAGGGACGGCGTCCTGAGCATGGGCCAGGCCAGGAAGCTCTCCGGCATGGACACGTGGGAGTTCACCTCCCTGCTGTCCAAGGCCGGGATTCCCGCCGTGGACTACGACGCGGCGGAACTCGAAGGCGAGCTCGCCGTCCTGGAATCCGAATGATCGTCGTGGCGGATTCCGGCCCGCTCATCGCGCTGGCCAGGATCGACCATATCTTCCTGCTGGAGAGGCTGTTCGGGACCGTTCTCGTTCCCCCGGCGGTTCTAGCGGAGCTTTCCATCGGGAGCGGCAAGCCGGGGACCGCCGTGCTTGCCAAAGCCGTGGACGCGGGAACCATCCTGGTCCGGGAAGTCCCGGGGGACATGCTGGGTTCCCTGCCCATCCCCCTGGATGCGGGAGAAACCGAGGCGCTCGTGCTGGCCAGGCTGAACGGCGGCAGCGTGGTTTTCCTGGACGAGAAGAAAGCCCGGAACGTTGCGCGCATGATCGGCATCCCTGTCATCGGCACGGCGGGCGTCCTGGTCGAGGCTAAAAGAAAGGGCCTTGTTCCTTCGCTCTCCGGGATTTTCGATTCTCTCGTCCAGAGTGGATACCATCTCTCCCCGGCCCTGGTTTCCCGCGCCCTCTCCCTGGCGGACGAATCCTGATTTTTCCCAATTCCGCAAATCCCCACTTGACACCCTCCCGCGGGGGGGCGTACTCACCTTGTCCATGCAATCTCCCAACTTCACCGCTGGCTTCTACTTTTGGTTCTACTTTTGGTTTAGCCGCGCCAGCGGTATCGGGAGAGGTGCACGGTAAACCAACCAAGTTGACCGGAAACCACACCGAGGGCCGCTGGCGATAAGCCGGCGGCCCTTTTCTTTACCACAGGTCCACCGGTTCAAGGCGCAAGCCGGTGGCCCCCGGCCAAACCGCAGGAGACGGATCATGCTCATCGGAAAAGCCGTACGGATGGAACGCATCTTCAACCGCAACAACAACCGCACCATCATCGTGCCCATGGACCACGGCGTCACCGTCGGCCCCATCGACGGCCTCATCGACATGCGCGAGACCATAAACCAGGTGGCCGAGGGCGGAGCCAACGCGGTGCTCATGCACAAGGGCCTGGTGCGCTGCTCCCACCGCAAGCGCGGCCGCGACGTGGGCCTGATCATCCATCTCTCCGCCTCCACCACCATCTCGCCCTTCCCCAACGCCAAGACCCTGGTGGGCACCGTGGAGGACGCCCTGAAGCTCGGCGCGGACGGCGTGTCCCTGCATATCAACCTGGGCGACGAGACCGAGCGGCACATGCTGGAGGATTTCGGCCACATCACCTCCACCGCCACCGAGTGGGGCGTCCCGGTGCTGGCCATGGTCTACGCGCGCGGCCCCAAGGTGAAGAACGAGTACGACCCCGAGACCGTGGCCCACTGCGCCCGCGTCGGCCTGGAGCTGGGCGCGGACGTGGTCAAGGTTCCCTACACCGGAGACGTGGAGACCTTCGCCAAGGTCTGCGACGCCTGCTGCATCCCGGTGATCATCGCGGGCGGCCCCAAGCTTTCCAACGTGCGCGACCTGGTGGTCATGGCCCACGACTCGGTCCAGGCCGGCGGCGCGGGCCTGTCCATCGGGCGCAACATCTTCCAGTACGCCCAGCCCTCGCGTCTGGTTCAGGCCCTGCACGGCGTGGTGCACCTCAACTGGGAGGTGGAACAGGCCATGGAACTCCTCAAGGACTAGGTGGAAGCCGTGAAACAGGTCTGGTTCAAAGCGATTCCCTTCGACAAGAAGCTCGTCACCCTGGCCCTGGAGTCCGGCGTGGACGCCATCCTCACCGAGCCCGGGCGCGCGGACGACGTGCGCGCCCTGGGCCGGGTGGAGGTGCTCGTCCCCGAGGACGTGGAGCAAGTGACGCTCTCCTCCAAGGCCGATGAGGAGACCGCCACGGCGGCCCTCAAGGCGGGCAGGAAGACGGTTCTGGCGCTCGGCTGGGAGATCATCCCGGTGGAGAACATCCTGGCCCAGGCCACGGGCCTGGGCGTGGAGGCCGCGAGCCTCGACCAGGCCAGGCTCGCCGCCGGGATTCTGGAGCGCGGCGTGGACGTGATCGTGGTGACGCCCGAGGGCGCGAAGGATCTCAAGAAAATCGTGGCCGACGTGAAACTCTCCCAGGGCAAGGTCGCCTTGCAAAAGGCCGTGGTCACCTCCATCAAGGCGGCCGGGCTGGGCCACCGCGTGTGCGTGGACACCATGAGCATGCTCAAAAAGGGACAGGGCATGCTGGTGGGCAACTCCAGCGCCTTCACCTTCCTGGTGCACGCCGAGACCGAGTCCAACCCCTACGTGGCCGCCCGGCCCTTCCGGGTGAACGCCGGGGCCGTGCACGCCTACGCCGTGATGCCCGGCGACAGGACCAACTACCTTGAGGAGCTCGCCTCCGGGGACGAGGTTCTGGTTGTGGGCGCGGACGGCTCCACGTCTCTGGCCACCATCGGCCGGGTGAAGGTGGAGATACGCCCCATGCTGCTCATCACGGCCAAGGTTGGCGAAGCGGAGGGCGCGGTGTTTTTGCAGAACGCCGAGACCATCCGCGTCACCCGCCCGGACGGCGAGCCCGTCAGCGTGGTGAGCCTCAAGGAGGGCGACGAGATCCTGTGCAAGGTGGACCAGGCCGGACGCCATTTCGGCATGCGCATCAGCGAAGAGATCAAGGAAGGGTAGGCGGATGAGCCACGAAATCGACGATCCCGCGCGCGACGAGCCCCTGGGCGACGTCCGCGAGGCCATCGACAGGGTGGACCGCGACATACTCGAGCTGCTCAACCGCCGGGCGGGCCTGTCCCTCGAGGTCGGGCGGCGCAAGGCCGGCAGCGACGAGCCGGTGTTCAAGCCCTTCCGCGAGAAGGAGGTGCTGGAGAAGCTCTCCAGGGAGAACCCCGGCCCCCTGCCGGACGAGCATCTGCGCGCCATCTACCGGGAGATCATGTCCAGCTCCAGAAGGCTCCAGCGCACCCAGAAGGTGGCATACCTCGGCCCCGAGGGGACGTTCTCGTACTTCGCCGCCGTCACCTACCTGGGCAGGAGCGCGGACTTCGAGCCCTGCTCCACCATCGACGGCGTGTTCGAGGCCGTGAGCCTGCGCGACGCGGAGCTTGGCGTCATCCCCCTGGAGAACTCGCTCCAGGGCACGGTGGGCCAGAGCCTGGACCTGTTCCTCAAGCACGACGTGCACATCCAGGCCGAGCTGTACTGCAAGATAAGCCACGCCCTGCTCTCCAAGGGCACGGACATCTCCCGCATCGAGGAGGTCTACTCGCACCCGCAGCCCCTGGCCCAGTGCGGCGGCTGGCTCAAGGCGCACCTGCCCATGGCGCGCATCGTGCCCACGGACTCCACGGCGGCGGCGGCCCGGCGCGTGATCTACAACCCCAAGGCCGCGGCCATCGGTCACGTGAAGCTCTCGGAGATGGTGGGCCTGAACGTCCTGGCCAGCCGCATCGAGGACCTGCCGGACAACTGGACCCGCTTTCTGGTGATCGGCCCCGCCGAGACCAAGGCCGGCAACCGCGACAAGACCTCCATCCTGTTCACCCTGCCGGACAAGCCGGGCGCGCTCTCGGCGGTGCTGAACAAGCTGGCCGGGGAAGGCATCAACCTCACCAAGCTCGAATCGCGCCCGCTTCGCGGCGAGAAATGGAAGTACGTGTTCTTCGCGGACCTCCAGTGCGACCTGGGCCGCGAGGAATTCGCCAAGATGCTCGCGGAGCTCAGAAACGAGCTGCACTCGCTGCGCATCCTGGGCAGCTACCCGGCGGGGCCGCACCTGGACGTGTCCGGTTCCGCCGTGGTGGAAAGGGGGTAGCCGTGAACGCAAAACGGCAACACACCCGCGCCGGGTCGGCCAGGACGGCGGACGCACCCCGCAAGATGGCCGTCTCCGGCATATCCGGGAGGAACCACTCATGAGCGACATCATCGGCATCAAGGCCCCGGCCTCCAAGTCCGTCTCGCACCGGGCCTTCATCTGCGCGGCCCTGGCCGAGGGCGAGTCCCTGGTCATGGACGCCCTGGAGTCCGACGACCTCATCCGCACCCGGCGCTGCCTGTCGGCCTGCGGCGCGTCCTTCAAAAAGACCGACCGGGGCTGGGAGATAACCGGCATCGGCGGCCAGCCAATAGGCGGCGCGAACACCCCGGCGGACTGCAACGTGGGCGAGTCGGGCACCACCTGCCGCCTGCTCACGGCGGTGCTCGCCGCCGGGAAGGGGCTCTTCAACGTGCACGGCGAGGGCCGCATGCACGAGCGCCCCATCGGGCAGCTCACCAGCGCCCTGGAGCCGCTGGGCCCGCGCTTCCACTGGGAAGGCAAGCCCGGCTACCCGCCCTTCGTCATCCACACCCAGGGCCTCGCCGGCGGGGAGATCACCATCCCCCTGGACGAGTCCAGCCAGTACCTGTCCGGCATCCTGCTGGCCGCGCCGATGGCCGCCCGGCGGATGCTGGTGGCCATCGGCGGGGAGAAGGTGGTGTCCTGGCCGTACGTGTCGCTCACGCTCATGGCCATGGCGGACTTCGGCGTGGACGTGCGCGTGGAGGCCCTGGAAGGCTCCGAATGGGTAAAGAAGAAGTTCACCGAGGTCACCAGCGTGGCGCCGGGCAGGCTCCTCTTCACCGTGCGCCCCTCGCGCTACCGCGCCAGGGCCTACACCGTGGAGGCCGACTGGTCCAACGCGTCCTACTTCCTGGCCGCCGGAGCCTTGGGCCCGAAACCCGTGCGCGTCAGGGGGCTCAGGCAGGACTCGCTCCAGGGCGACAAAGCCATCCTCTCCATCCTCTCGGCCATGGGGGCCAAGGTGGAGTGGGACGAGGCGGGCGTCACCGTCTCGCGCGGCCCCGAGGGACTGCACGGCGTGGACGTGGACATGGGCCACTGCCCGGACCTCGTCCCCACGGTCTGCGCCGCGGCCGCCCAGGCGAAGGGGCCGACCACCATCAGAAACGTGGCCCATCTGCGCATCAAGGAATCCGACCGGCTGAACGCCTGCGCGGACGAACTGCGCAAGGCGGGCGCCGAAGCGACAACCTTCGAGGACGGCCTCACAGTGAAGCCGAACCCCATCGAGGCGGGCAAGATCGTGGACTTTTGCACCTACGGCGACCACCGCATGGCCATGAGCATGTCGCTCATGGAGTTCGCCGGGGTGGACGTGCGCCTGGACAAGCCGGGCTGCGTGGCCAAGAGCTTCCCCGGCTTCTGGGACCAGTGGAGGCTGGTGCGGTGAACCAGGCCAGGGCAATGAAGACCATCACCGTGGTGGGGGCCACCGGCAAGATGGGGCGATTGTTCGTGACGCGCTGCCGCCGGGAGGGCCTGGCCTGCCACGAACTGGACGCCCCGCTGGACTCCCCCGCGATGCGGGAGGCGGCCCGGCGCGGCCTGCCCGCCTCGGATCTCGTGCTCCTGTGCGTCCCGGCGCAGGCGTTGTCCAAGGTGCTGGCCAAGCTTCTGCCGCTTATCCCCAAGGGGTGCGTGGTGGCGGACATCTGCTCGGTGAAGGTGCGGCCCATGGAGGAGATGATGCTCCTCCACCCCGGCCCCGTGGTGGGCACGCACCCGCTGTTCGGCCCCAAGCCGCCCGAGGACGAGACGCCACGCGTGGCCGTCTGCCCGGGGCGCGGCGAGGAGGCCTGCCGCCAGGTGGAGGAGCTGTTCGCGCGGATGGGCTTCGCGCCCTTCCGGGCGGACGCCCACGAGCACGACAAGGCCATGGCCTACGTGCAGGGGCTCAACTTCGTGTCCACGGTGGCCTACCTCGCCTCCCACGCCGGGCGCGAGGAGTGCGAGCGCTACCTGACGCCCTCCTTCAAGAGGCGTCTGGAGGCGGCGCGCAAGCTTATCCTGGAGGACGCCGACCTCTTCAGGCTCATCTACGAGGCCAACCCGTACAGCCTGGAGGCGGTGCGGTCCTACCGCAACTACCTGAACGTGGCGGCGGGCGGAGACCTGGAGCTCCTGGTGGAGCGGGCCAAACAGTGGTGGCGTGACGACCGCGCGGACGCGTGCTCGCAGGCGCCCGCACCAAACGGCGCGAAGCGATAAAGGATCCCAAAGGGACAATGTCCCTTTGGCGGGAGAGTCCAGAGAGGGCAGAGCCTCTCTGGCCGCCGGAGGCCTCCCCAAGCCTCCGCACACAAAACGAAAGGAATCGCCATGATCGAACTCTTGCAGGAAGCAAAGTGGCTGCCCGCCGACGTGCAGACACCCATCAGCCTGTACCTGGGCCTGGTGGGCGACAGGCCGGGCATACTCTTCGAGTCCGCCGAGGTGGACGGACGCCTGGGACGCTATTCGATCCTGGCGTGGGACTTCCGCCTGACCGCCCAGTGCCAGGACGGCAGGCTGGCCCTCACCACCCGCGACGACCGCCTGAAGCCCCTGGAGGAACTCTCCGGCCGCCCCTTCCTGGAAGGCGTGCGCGAGCTGATGGCGGGCATCACCGTGACGCCCCCCGAGGGTTTCGAGGACCTGCCGGGCATCACGCGCGGCCTCTACGGATACTTCGGCTACGCCTCCGCCGCCCTGTTCGAGCCCAAGCTCGCCAGGGTGATCCCGGAGAAGGACATGGAGGTGACGCTCTGCCTGCCGGGCCACGTGGTGCTCTTCGACCACCTGCGCCACCGCTGCTGCCTGCTCTCGCTCGGCGGCGGAATGCGCCCGAAGCTTGACGGCACGGCCGTCTTCCGCTCCATGGACAAGCCCGAGATGGGCGGCGTGCTGCACCATCCCGGCGAGCAGTCTTTCCTCGAAGGCGTGCGCAAGGCCAAGGAGATGATCCGCCAGGGCGAATGCATCCAGGTGGTGCTCTCCAACCGCTTCCACGCGCCGTTCTCGGGCGACCCGTTCGCGGTGTACAGGCGGCTTCGGCAGGTGAACCCCTCGCCCTACATGTTCTTCGTGCGCCTGCCGCGCATCACGCTGGTGGGCTCCTCGCCGGAATTTCTGGTGCGCTGCGTGAATGGAACGCTCACCACCGCGCCCATCGCCGGAACCCGCCCGCGCGGCAGGGACGAGGCCGAGGACGGCTTGCTGGCCCAGGACCTGCTGGCCGACCCCAAGGAGCGCGCCGAGCACGTGATGCTCGTGGACCTGGGCAGAAACGACCTGGGCCGCATCGCCACGCCCGGCAGCGTCAAGGTGGAGAAGTTCATGCAGGTGGAGAAGTTCTCCCACGTGCTGCACCTCACATCCTACGTCACCGCGAAACTGAAGGATGGCCTGGACGCCCTGGACGTGATCGGCTCGGTGTTCCCGGCGGGCACGGTGTCGGGCGCGCCCAAGGTGCGGGCCATGGAGATCATCGCAGAGACCGAGACCATCCCGCGCGGGCCGTACGCCGGGGCCATCGGCTGGCTCGGCCTGGACAAGGGACGCGTGGACCTGGACACCGGCATCCTCATCCGGTCCATGTGGTTCCGCGACGGCATGGTCCACTGGCAGACCGGCGCGGGCATCGTCTACGACTCCGACCCGGACAAGGAATGGCAGGAAGTGCACAACAAGGCCCGCGTGCTGGCCGAGGTTCTGGCCAAACAGGAGGAAGGCGATGTTTTTGCTCATAGATAATTTCGACTCCTTCACCTTCAACTTGGTGCAGTACTTCCAGCAACTGGGCCTGGACCCGGTGGTGAGGAAGAACGACGACCCGTCGGTGCTTGAGCTGGCCGAATCCGGCAAGGTGGAGCTGTGCTGCATCTCGCCAGGGCCAAGCCGCCCGGAGAACGCCGGGCTGTGCCTGGAGTTCCTGGCGCGCCTGCCCAGGAAGACGCCGCTTCTGGGCGTCTGCCTGGGACACCAGATACTGGGGCACTTCGCTGGCGCGCCCGTGGTGGTGGCGGACAGGATCATGCACGGCAAGACCAGCCTGGTGACGCACCGCGAGTCCGGCCTTTTCGCGGGCGTCCCCAACCCCATGGAGGTCTGCCGGTATCACTCCCTGCTGGTGCTGGCCCACAAGGCCCCGGACAAGCTGGAGATCACCGCCTGGACCGACGAGAACGAGGTCATGGGCCTTCGCTGGAAGGACCGCCCCTGGGTGGGCGTGCAGTTCCACCCCGAGAGCGTGCTCACGCCCGAAGGAATGCGGATGCTCAAGAATTTTCCCGAGAAGATCGTTTAAGAAGGGAGCGCAGCCAAAATGGAAGTCCTGGAACATCTGGCCATAGGCAAGAACCTGACAGAAGAAGAAGCCCTCGCGTCCTTCCGCGCCATGTACAAGGGCGAAATGCCCGCCTCCTGCGTGGGCGCGTTCCTCATGGGCCTCAAGACCAAGGGCGAGACCGGCCTGGAGATCGCCTGCGGCGTCAAGGCCGCCCTGGAAGAGGCGCGCCTCGTGCCCGGCCTCACCGGCGACCGCATCGACACCTGCGGCACCGGCGGGGACAACACCTGCTCCTTCAACTGCTCCACGGCCGTGGCCCTCTACCTGGCCGCGCTGGGGCACAAGGTGGTCAAGCACGGCAACCGCTCCGTGTCCTCCACGTGCGGCTCGGCGGACATCGTCGAGTCGCTGGGCCTGGGCCTCACCGTCGAGCCCGAAACCGTTGCCGGGGAGCTCGAAAAGCGCAACTTCGTCTTCCTCTTCGCCCCCAACTACCACCCGGCCTTCAAGCGCATCATGCCCATCCGCAAGGAGCTCGGCGCGCGCACCCTGTTCAACCTCATGGGCCCGCTTCTGAACCCCGCGCGCCCCACGCACCAGCTGCTCGGCGTGCCCACCGCGCGTTTCGTGCCGCTCATCGCGGAGGCCCTGGCCCTCACCGGCGTGCGCCGCGCCGCCGTGGTGCATGGCGCGGGCGGCTTCGACGAACTTTCCCCCTTTGGCCCGGCCGAGGTGGCCTGGATACGCGACGGCTGGACCAAGCGCGAGACCCTGGACCCCGAATCCCTGGGCATCCCGCGCCACAAGCTCTCCGAGGTGGCCGTGGCCTCCAGGGACGAGGCCGTGGCCGTGCTGCTGGAGCTTCTGGAAGGCCACGGCCCCGAGGCCATGAAGGACATGCTGGCCCTCAACCTGGGCGCGTGCCTGCACCTTTTGGAGGACGGCCTGACCCTGAAGGACGCCGTGGCCAAGGCCCGCGCAGCCGTGGACGCGGGCGCCGCCGCCAAATTCTGGAGCGGACAGATCAATGCTTGAGAAATTCCGCCAGGCCAAGGCCGCCGAGATCGAACGCCTGATCGCCCTCGAGGACCAGGGCCTCATGCCCGCCCCCTTCGAGGGAGAGCGCCCGGACTTCATCCGCGCCCTCTGGGAGAACGAGCCCCTAGCGGTGATCGCCGAGTACAAGCGCGCCTCGCCCTCCCGCGGCGAGATCAACATGGGCCTCTCGCCGGAGGACGTGGCCAGGGCCTACGCCCGGGCGGGCGCGGCGGCCATCTCCGTGCTCACCGAGGAGACGTACTTCAAGGGAAGCCTCGAATACCTCTCCCGCATGGCGGGGGCGGGCCTGCCCCTGCTGCGCAAGGACTTCATCCTGCACCCCGTGCAGGTGATCGAGACCGCCTCCACCCCGGCCTCGGCCTTCCTGCTCATCGCGCGCATGAGCGAGAAGGAGGAGCTGCGCGAGATGCTCGGCCTCGCCATGGCCTTCGACCTGGCCGCTGTCGTTGAGGTGTTCGACGAGGCAGACCTGGAAAAGGCCCAGGACCTGGACCCCGAGATCATCCAGGTGAACAGCCGCGACCTGGACAAGCTCACCACAGACCTGGCCGTGGCCGAACGCCTGGCCAGGCACAAGCCCGAGGGCCAGATATGGATAGCCGCCAGCGGCATCTCCAAGCCCGGGGACGTGGAGAGGATGGCGGCCGCCGGGTACGACGCCGTGCTGGTGGGGACTTCGCTCATGCAGGGCGGCGACCCCGGCGCGGCGCTCAAGGCGCTCACGAGAAGATAAGATGAAGGCAGGGAGAGGAATATGCCTCCGGCGTCCAGAGAGGGCGCTGCCCCCTCTGGACTCTCCCGCCGGGCTCCGCCCGGACCCGGCAGGGCGCTGCCCTGCACCCGCCAAAGGGACGTTCGTCCCTTTGGAATCCCGTATAGGGGTTGGGGCCGGGTGTGTTCCGGTTGTGGTTGGATCGTACGGGAGCCGGGGCATGGAAGTGCGGCAAAAGGAGACGAGCCCGTGAGCCTGCTGGTGAAAGTCTGCGGCATGACCCTCCCCGGGCAGGTGGCGGCCATCGACGGGATGGGCGCCGACTTCCTGGGGTTCATCTTCGCGGCCAAGAGCCCCCGGAACGTGACGCCGGAACTCGTGGCGTCCATTCCGAGAGGCAAGGCCAAGCGCGTGGGGGTGTTCGTGGAGCAGGGCGCCGAAGAGGTTAACCGCATCATGGACGCGGCCGGGCTCGACTTCGCCCAGCTCCACGCCGGACAGGACGAAGCCTTCTGCCGCGCGGTGGGGCCGGAAAGGGTCATCAAGGTGTTCTGGCCGCGAAAATACCTGGCGGCGGCACCGGAGGGCACGGAGGGTCCGCCCGCCGGAGTCGAGGCGGCGCGCGCCCTCGACGCGCTCAGGCGCGACATGGACCGCTTCGCGCCCTTGTGCTCGCTGATGCTCCTGGATTCCGGCACATCCGGCGGCGGCCACGGCGTCAGCCTGGACTTCTCCTCCCTGGCCGGGCTCGACCCGCCCAGGCCGTGGCTTCTGGCCGGAGGGCTTTCAACGGCGAACGCGAGCCAGGCGCTCGCGCGGGCCCGCCCCTCCGGCCTGGACCTCAATTCCGGCGTGGAAGCGTCGCCCGGGGTCAAGGATATTACCAAGGTCAGTCAAGCGATACATATTGTCAAAAGTTTTTGAGGAGGCCAGGGGTTACGACTTTGCAGGAAGAAATGCCGGACGCTGCTTCCAGCGCCCGAAGGGCGAGGGCCAGGACGGCCCGGGCCCGCTTTCCTCGACAAGTTCAAGCCCTGGCCGCCGGAGGCTCCACACCATGCAGAAAGGCTATTTCGGAAAATTCGGCGGGATGTTCGTCCCTGAACTGCTCATGCCGCCGCTCCTCGAGATCGAGGAGGCCATGAACACCATCGTGCCAAGCCCGGCGTTCCAGGCCGAGTTCAACTCCATCCTGGAGGACTACGTGGGCAGGCCTTCCGCCCTGTACCGCTGCCCCAACCTCTCGAAAAAGCTCGGGTTCAACCTATGGCTCAAGCGCGAGGACTTGAACCACACGGGCGCGCACAAGATAAACAACGCCCTGGGCCAGGGCCTTCTGTGCAGGCACATGGGCAAGTCCGTGCTGCTGGCCGAGACGGGCGCTGGCATGCACGGCGTGGCCACCGCCACCGCCGCCGCCATGCTGGGGCTCAAATGCGTGGTGTACATGGGCGCGACCGATGTGGAGCGCCAGTCCCACAACGTGCGCCGCATGCGCCTGCTGGGCGGCGAGGTGGTGCCCATCGAGTCCGGCACGAAGACGCTCAAGGACGCCATCAACGCGGCGCTGCGCCGCTGGATCGCGGACCAGCGCACCACCCACTACTGCTTCGGCACGGCCGCCGGGCCGCACCCCTTCCCCACCCTGGTGCGCGAGTTCCAGTCCGTGATCAGCCGCGAGGCCAAAGAGCAGTTCATGAAGAAGATCGGACGCCTGCCGGACTACGTGGTGGCCTGCGTGGGCGGCGGCTCCAACGCCATCGGGGCCTTCCACGAGTTCGTGCCCCACGGGGAAGTGAAGCTCGTGGGCGTGGAGGCCGCCGGAACCGGCGAGCCTGGCTGCCACCACTCCGCGCCGCTCAACCTCGGCACGCCGGGCGTGCTGCACGGGGCCATGTCCATGCTCCTGCAGACCAAGGAAGGCCAGATCGAGCCGTCGCACTCCATCGCGCCCGGCCTGGACTACCCCGGCGTGGGCCCCGAGCACGCGGGCCTGCAGGACAGCGGCCGCGCCCATTACGGCACCATCAACGACTCCCAGGCCTACAACGCCTTCATGACGCTCTGCCGCTCGGAGGGAATCCTCCCGGCCATGGAGAGCTCCCACGCCCTGGCCTGGGTGCTCGAGAACGCCGCCGAAATCCCCAAGGACAGCCACGTGATGGTCTGCCTGTCCGGGCGCGGCGACAAGGACATGGACATCATCGAAGAGTACGAACGGAAGTTCAAGAAATACGCGAGGACCAGGGCTCCGCCCTGGACCCGCCGGGGGGAGAGCCTCCCCCCGGACCCCGGCAATGGGTTATTTCACGCCGCAAGCCTCACGGGCTTGTACGCGAAGCTGTTAAAAGTTTTTGAAGGAGAGTCCAGAGAGGAAAACTTTTTTCAAAAAGTTTCCTCTCTGGCCGCCGGAGGCATCCACCATGTCTATCCTCACTGATCGCATACGCGCCGCCAACGCCTCGGGCCGCAAGGCCGTCATCCCCTATCTGCCGGGCGGGTTCCCGGACCGGGACGCCTTCTGGGACGAACTGAAGGCCCTGGACGACGGCGGCGCGGACATCATCGAAATCGGCGTCCCCTTCTCCGACCCCGTTGCCGACGGCCCGGTGGTCGAACAGGCCGCCCTGGACTGCCTGGAGATGGGCGTCTGCCTGGCCTGGCTCTTGGACGAGCTGGCGCGGCGCAAGGGCGCGTTCAAGGCCGGGCTGGTGCTCATGGGCTACTACAACCCTTTCTTCCAGTACGGCCTGGAAAAGCTCGGGCGCGACTGCGCCAGGGCCGGGGTGTCCGGGCTCATCATCCCGGACCTGCCCTTCGAGGAAATGGAAGCCGCGGACAAGGCCCTGGAGGGCACGGGCGTGGACGTGATCTGCCTGGTGGGCCTGAACACCCCCAGTGAGCGTCTTGAGCTGTACGCGAAAAAGGCCAAGGGATTCGTGTACTTCGTGTCGGTGCTGGGCACCACGGGCGTGCGCGAGAGCCTGCCCGAGGAAGTGCTCAGGAAACTGGCCGAGGTCCGCCCGCACTTCGACGTGCCCATCGCGCTGGGGTTCGGCATCTCCAGGCCCGGGCAGGTGAAGCCCTTCGGGGACCTGATAGACGCCGTGGTCATCGGCTCGGCGCTCATCAACACCATCCGCGAAGGCAAGGGCGCGGCGGGCTTCATGGAGGGCTGGCGCGCGGGCGGCAAGTAGGGTTATGGTCTGCCGCATGGAACGCTCCATTCCGCCCCGCGAGGTCGCCGTTTTCTAGATGTGGGTCGCCCTCATGCTCGTGGCGGCCTTCTGCCAGGCCGTCAAGGACCTTTGCCTCAAGAGAAGCGTTACCGGCGTTGAAGCACCGGTGGTGGTCTGGGCATATTGCCTGGCCACCACCCTCTTCCTGGCCCTGCCGGTCATGCGCGAGGGCGTCCCGGACATCCAGCCCGGATTCTGGATCGCGCTCGGCGTGACCGGCCCGCTGGCCGCCGTAACGTTCATGTTCTACGTCAAGTCGCTGGAGGCGGCCGACCTGTCGCTGGCCGCGCCCATGCTCACGGCCACGCCGCTGTTTCTCCTGGCGACGTCCCCGCTGATGCTCGGAGAGTTTCCGGACCCGGCGGGAATCATCGGCATCGCGTGCATCGTGGGCGGCTCCTACGTGCTCAACCTGGGCAGCGCCCGGCGCGGCTGGCTGGAGCCGTTCAGGGCCCTGGCCCGCGACAAGGGCGTGCGCTACATGCTGGTGGTGGCGTTCTTGTGGTCGGTGTCGGCCAACATCGACAAGATCGGGCTGCGCAACTCCTCACCGCTCTTCTGGATCATGTGCGCCTTCGGCTTCACCGCCCTGTGCATGACGCCCGTGGCCTGGAAGTGTTCCAGGCGAGGGTTCCGGCAAGTCTTCTCCAGGCCCCTGGACCTGGCCGCGACGGGGTTCCTGGAGGCCGTCACCTGCGTGTGCCAGATGTACGCCCTCACCGTGGCCATCGTGCCCTACGTGATCTCCGTGAAGCGCACGAGCGCCGTGTTCGCCGTGCTTTTAGGCTGGCTGGTGCTGCGCGAGACAGGGATGAGGCAGCGCCTGGCTGGCGCGGCCATCATGGTCCTGGGGGTTTTTCTCATAGCGTTTTTGGGCTAGTGACTCGCCCATGCCCACATCCAACCGATTCCTCCCCGATCTCTCCGAGGACGAGCTCTCCGCCCGGCAGGCGGACGGCCTCAACTGGACGCTCCGCCACGCCTTCCAGGGCAGCCCGGCCTACCGTGCCAAGCTCGAAGCCGCCGGGTACGAGCCGGGTCAGGCTCTCACCCTGGACGACCTCTCCCGCCTGCCCTTCACCTCCGTGGAGGACCTGCGCGAAGGCTACCCCCTGCCGCTTCTTTCCGTTCCGGAGGACCAGGTGGTGCGCGTGCACGCCTCCAGCGGCACCACCGGCAAGCGCAAGGTGCTGGCTTACACCCAGGCCGACATCGACACCTGGAAGCTCATGTTCGCCCGCTGCTACGAGCTGGCCGGGCTGACCACCCTGGACCGCGTGCAGATCGCCGTGGGCTACGGCCTTTGGACCGCCGGGGCGGGCTTCCAGCTGGGCTGCGAGCACTTCGGGGCCATGGCCGTGCCCGTGGGGCCGGGCAACATGGAGATCCACCTCCAGCTGCTGGAGGATTTGCAGTCCACGGTCATGTGCTCCACCGCCTCCATGGCCTTGCTCATGGCCGAGGAGGTGCAGAAGCGCCGCCTCAAGGACAGGATCGCCCTCAGGAAGGCCATCTTCGGAGCCGAGACCCACTCCGCCAAGATGCGCGCCCGCTTCCAGGAGATGCTTGGCCTGGAGGAGAGCTTCGACATCGTGGGCATGACCGAGCTCTACGGGCCCGGAACCGGCCTGGAGTGCCGCGCCCACGAGGGCGTCCACTACTGGGCGGACCTGTACATCCTGGAGATACTCGACCCGGAGACGCTCAAGCCCGTCGCTCCGGGCGAGACCGGCGAGATGGTGGTGACCACGCTTAGGAAGGAGGCCGCGCCGCTCATCCGCTACCGCACCCGCGACCTCACCCGCCTGCTGCCCGGCAAGTGCGCCTGCGGGTGCACGCTGCCGCGCCACGACAAGATACTGGGCCGCTCCGACGACATGTTCATCTTCCGGGGCGTGAACATCTACCCCGGACAGATCGCGGCCGTGATCGAGCACTTCCGGGAGCTTGGCAGCGAGTTCCGCATCCACCTGTTCCGCAAGGGCGGCAAGGACCAGATGCTCCTGCAGGTGGAGCGCCGCCCGGAGACCGACCCGGCCTACGCCCAGAACCTGTCCGAGGCCGTGAGCGAGGAGCTGCGCAAGCAGGTGATGGTGCGGGCCTGGGTGGAGGTGATGGGCCAGGGCGAGCTGCCGCGCAGCTTCGCCAAGACCAAGCGCGTGGTGGACGACCGCGAGGCCGGGGAGCAGTAGCCGGGAGGAATCCCTAGCGCCCCTTCCCGGCCGCCTTCGGCGGCTCCGCCTGCGCCTCGCGCACCAACTCCCCGGCGAAGCGCAGGGCGTCGGCGTGCAGCGACGTGGCGGTGTTGGTGGGAACCTTGATGTCGTCCAGGATGTCCTGCACCGCGCCCCAGTCCGCCGCCTCCAGGTCGCGGGCCAGCGTGAGCAGCTCGCTGGACTGGTTGTCGGCTCCGAGCAGGGCCTCGGTGAGCTCGGGCGTCAGGGGCAGGTCCTTGAGGATTTCCTCCATGGGCTGGCCGAGCAGCGAATCCAGAAGCGAGAACAGCCCCAGCACGAACAGCGCGTCGGGCTTGGCTGGCGGATGCTTGAGCATCCTGCCCAGAAGCTCCAGGAACTTGCCCCGCCGCACGGAAAGAAAAACCAGTTCCTTGCCCTTGGGCGAGGGGTCCATGTCGCACATGAGCACGGCCTGGAGCCATTTGGCCAGGTTGCGCTGTCCGAGGATCATGGTGGCCTGGCGGATGGAGTCGATGGCGTCGCGCCTGCCGAACGCGGCGGAGTTGATGTAGCGAAGCAGGCGGTAGGAGAGCGAGAGGTCGGTCTCGATGATCTTGGAAACCACGCCCGGGTCGAAATCCTCGTCGGCCAGTTCCTTGAGGAGCTTGAGCTTGGAGACCTGGGAGCTGGACATTTTGCGCCCATGCACGATCTCCGGTTTCTTGAAGAAATAGCCCTGGAAGAGCGAGAAGCCGAGTTCCAGCGTTTTCTGGCGCATGGCCGCGTCCTCGACCTTTTCCGCCAGGAGCATGCGGTGTCCGCCGCCAAGCCTTTTGACAAGGCCCTCCAGCTCCCCGGCAGGGATGCCCAGCACATCGACCTTGACTATGTCGGCCAGTTCCAGGAACGGCGCGTGCCCGGGCTGGCCCACGAAATCGTCCAGGGCCAGGGTGTAGCCGGCTCCCTTGAGCTTCCTCAAGGCGGCGAGGATCTCCGGGGTGGGCTCGACGGTTTCGAGGATTTCGATGACGCAGCTCTCGGGAGGCAGGGCGAAGCCGAACCCGTCCAGGAGCAGCCGCATGGGGAAGTTGACCAGGGTCTTTTCTGTCTCCGGAAGGCCGGTGCGTCCGAGCGTGACGCCGTCGGCGATCACCTTGGAGGTGGCCAGGTCGCCGTCGGGGAAGGTGGCTCCCGAGGCTCCGGCGGCGTGCCTGTAGAGGAGTTCGTAGCCCCATATCTTCATCTTCGCGTCGAAGATGGGCTGACGCGCCACGAACACCTGTTCGAGGATGTCTTCACCCGCGTTATCGGTGACGCCGCCGTTTTCAGCCTGCCCCATTATCGACCCCGCCGCTGATGCACTGATTAATCCGAATCAGCCTCAAAAAGTCCGAAAAGTCAACCGGAGCCTTTAAACGCGCCAGGGGCCGGACCCCGCGGAACCCGGCCCCTGGAGAGTTTGCGCAGCGCGGCCCGGCCTCAGGGCATGAAGGGCGGCAGGGCCAGGCCTTCGTCCGGGGGGAGGCCCAGCATCAGGTTGGCGCAGGCCAGGGCCTGTCCGGAAGCGCCCCGGCAGAGGTTGTCGATGGCCGAGCAGATGATGAGGCGGTTGGTGCGCGGGTCCACCACCAGCCCGATGTCGCAGAACATGGTTCCGCGAACGTAGCGGGTCTCGGGCAGCTTGCCGGATGGCAGCACGCGCACGAAGCGGTGGTCGCGGTAGTGCCGCTCGTAGATGTCGCGCACGCCGTCCTGGGTCACGGCCCCGTCGAGCTTGGCGTAGATGGTGGAGAGGATGCCCCGGTCGATAGGCAGGATGTGCGGGTTGAAGGAGACGGTCATCTCCCTGCCCGCCACGGCTTCCAGCTCCTGCTCGATCTCGGGGGTGTGGCGGTGCTTGGCCAGGCCGTACGCCCGGAAGCTGTCGTGTATCTCGCAAAAGAGCGTGGCCGTGCCCGGCTTGCGCCCCGCCCCGGACGTGCCGGACTTGGAATCGCACACGATGTCCTCGGGGTCGATGATGCCCGAGGCCAGCGCGGGCCACAGCCCGAGGATGATGGACGTGGGGTAGCAGCCGGGGTTGGCGATGAGCCGGGCCTTGGCGATCCTGTCCGCGTAACGCTCGGGCAGGCCGTACACGGCCTCGTCGATGAGGCCGGGGTGGCGGTGCTCAAGGGCGTACCACTGGGCGTAGATGGCCGGATCGCGCAGGCGGAAGTCGGCGGAGAGGTCCACCACCCGAAGCCCGGCCTCCAGCAGTTCGGCGGCGGTGTCCATGGCCGCGCCGTGGGGAACGGCCAGGAAGACCAGCTTGCAGGCCCCGGCGAGATCCTTGGGGTCGGGCTCGGTCAGCGTCAGCTTCTCAAGCCTCGTCCCCTGCACGAAGGGATAGATCTCGGCGAGAGGCTTGCCCGCGTCCGTGCGCGAGGTGGCCCGCGTAAGTTCCAGGGACGGATGCGCGGCCAGCAGCCGGGCCAGTTCCATGCCGGTGTAGCCGGTGACGCCCACCAGTCCGACGGGTATGCGAGACATGTCCATCCTCCACATGTCCTCCGCGAGCGCGGAGGCTTCTGATGCCATGGCCTGGAGAAAGCCTCCGGCGGTCAATGGCGCGGGCCTTGGCCGTCAAAACGAGTCCCAGCCCTTCAAGGGCGCGGCGCTAGCCGTTCTTCCTGACGTAGAGCATCCTGAGATGCCCCAGGATGTCGCCGATCTGCTTGGCCTCGTCCGGGGAAAGGTTGCCCCTGGTCTTCTCCTCGAGCATGGCCAGGGTGTCGATGGAGTGCTTGGCCATCGGCATGCTGGGCATGGTCTTCCCGGATTCGGGCTCGGGCATCTCGCCAAGGTGAACCATGGCCGCGGATGCCAACGAATAGACGAACGTGGTGAAATCCACCTGGGGCAGACACATCCCGGCGTAGTCGGCCTGCCCTTCTGGGCAGTCCCTGCATTGCTGTTCCTGGTTCATGAGATTTCCTCGCTATGCGGTCTCAGGCGGCGGGCGGGCCGGATTCCATGGCCTTGGCGTAGGCCTCCATGGCCTGTTCGAGCACGTCCGGGCAGCCCACGTAGCCGCCGGCCGCGGCGAAGGCCCGGCCCAGCGCGGCCAGCCCCGCCAACACGTCGCCGAAGTCCACGTGGCCCATGTGGCCAAGGCGCACAACCTGGTCCTTCATGTGGCCCTGACCGGCCGCCAACACCACTCCATAATCATTGGACGCGGCCTTGACCACCGCCGGGCCGTCCACGCCCAGGGGCATCCTGATGGAGGTGAGCCCCCAGGTGAAGCTCTCCCTGGCCAGGAGCTCAAGCCCCATGGCCGTCGCGCCGGCGCGGGCCATCATGGTCAGGGCCCACTGCTTGCGGAAGACGTTCTCAAGGCCGAAGTCCCTGAAGAGCTTCAGGCTCTCGCGAAGCCCCACCAGAAGGCTCACCGGCGAGGTGAACATGGTCTGGTTTCTGGCGATCTTCTCGCGCTCGCCCTGGAGTTGGAAATAGAAGTTGTACGGCCTCACCTTGGCGCACTTGGCCCAGGCCTTGTCCGAGCAGGCGATGAAGGCAAGGCCCGGCGGCAGCATGAGCCCCTTCTGGGAGCCGGTGAGCAGGCAGTCCAGCTCCCAGTCGTCCATGGGGCAGGGGGAGATGCTCACGGCCGAGATGCCGTCCACCACCAGCAGCACGTCGCGCCCTTTGGTGACGCGGGCAAGCTCCTTCACCGGATGCAGGACGCCGGTGGAGGTCTCGGAGGCCTGCACGCACACGCCCTTGATCTCCGGGTCGGCGTCCAGGGCGGCCTTCACCGCATCCGGGTCCACGGCCTTCCCCCACTCCACGGGCAGCCGCACGGGGAACTGGCCGTGCATCTGGCAGATCTCGCCCCAGCGCTCGCCGAACTTGCCGCCGTCCACGTAGAGCACCTTCTCGCCCGGCGCGAACAGGTTGGACACGGCGGCCGCCATGGCCCCGGTGCCGGAGCACGACAGGGGCATGACCTCCTGGGAGGTCTGGAAAAGGTATTTGAGCCCGTCGCGCACGTCCTGCATCACGGGCAGGAAGGCGGGCTTCCTGTGATGGATCATGTCCCTGGCCATGGCCAGCCGAACCTCTTCGGGCAGCGGCGTGGGGCCGGGAGTGAGAAGTCTCGTCTTGTTCAGCATGGATGTCCTCGCTGGCGGGGTTTTACACAAAACCCCGCTGGAGCGCATCCCTTCTTTGCGTGGAATCATCGCCCCCCCGGTCCCTCGCCGGACTCCCGGATCCTGATGAGCCCGGCGTACGCCCTGGCCAGGGCCCGCCCCATGGCCTGCTCCACGTTGGACCGCCCCTGGCGGATTTTACGCTCCAACTGGGCCCGGATGGCCGCCGGGTCGCCCGAGACGATGGCTTCGGCCAGGTCCAGGTGGATGGCGAAGCTTTTCTCCAGCGTGCCCTGCTCCATGGCCTGCTGCAACCCCATGGCCCTGAACACGAACAGCCGCTCGTTGACGCGCCGGATGGTCTCCAGAAGCTTCTCGTTGCCCGCCAGCGCGGCCAGGCTCTCGTGGAACTGCTGGTCCTTGAGGGCTATGGCCGTGGCGTCGCGCTGGCCCTCCGGGGGCATCTCGCGCCAGGCATCGGCCAGACGGCGCACTTCGGGATGGAGGTCCGGCCGGCTGGCCAGCTTTTCCAGGGCGAATATCTCCAGGGCGAGCCGCACCTCGTAGAGGTCCGCCACCTCCGAGGGCTTCACCTGCCGCACGAAGTATCCCCGGTTGGGCACGCGGCGCACGTAGCCGTCCGCCTCCAGCATGCGCAGGGCCTCGCGCACCGGGCTCCTGCTCACGCCGAATTCGCGGGCCAGGCCTTCCTCCCCGAGGGGATGCTCGGGAGGATACTCCCAATCCAGGATTCTTCGCCTGATCTCGGTGCAGATCCCTTCGCTGGCCTGGCCGTGCGCTTTCATGACAATCTCCCGCAACCCGTATTCCGCAGGCCTTTAGCACGAAACCTTGCGCGTGTCCATATTGTATACAATCAAATATGCAAGATTGTGTTGACAATTGTGCCGCAAGGGCGCACCTCTTCCGCACGGGCGCACGCCCCGACGTATCTGGAGCCGAACATGGAACCCACCTACTACCTCTGCCTGGCGCTCGGCGCATTCATGCTCTCGCTGTCGGCCAGGCAGTCATTCACATCGGACGCTCACGGCCTGCGCCTGAGCGACATCCCCATGCGCGTTCGCATGACCCTGCGCCGCGAACTTCGCGGCTATCTTGTCCGCAAGGTGCGGGTAACCATGCGCGAAGGAGCCCCCGTATACTGGTTCACGGGGAGCACCCCGCAGGACCCCGACCTTGCCGTGCTCATCCTCGATTCCGGCGAATCGCTCATCCTCCCCCCGGGCACGGCACGGATACTCGAGAATGAGGGCGCGGCCCCGCCTGAGACCTCCTGGCTGCGGCCCATGCCGGGCAGCTCCCGCCCTGAGCTGGCCTGCGCCTGGAAGATTCCCGGCGGCCGCCCCCTGGGCGACAAGAGCCGCTGAGCATTCCGGGACCGCGACCTGCCCGCGGCCCCGTTCCTCCCGCCCGCGCGGGGAGCCTGCCGTCACGGCGACTCCCCGCGCGGTTGCTTTCCCCCGTCAAGACGTCCGCACGCCGCTCTCTTTTCGGTACACATCCGCCATGGCTTCAGGTATAGCCTCTGACCAGTCGCCACTCTCACCGGAGCACACACCATGACCACCAAGATCATCGCCACCCTGGGCCCCGCTTCCATGTCCCGCGAGACCATCAAGGCCCTGGCCCTGGCCGGCGCGCGCATCTTCCGGCTCAACTTCTCCCACTCCGTGGCAGCCGACTTCGAGCCCGTCATCAAGGTCATCCGCGACGTGGAGTCCGAGATCGGCAAGCCGCTCACCGCGCTTGGCGACCTCTGCGGCCCCAAGACCCGCATCGGCGAGATCGCGGACGCCCCGCGCCAGGTGGACAAGGGCGAGATACTGCGCCTGGGCCTGCCCGGCGAGCAAGACGGCTCGGAGAACGTGTTCGTCCCCCTGGACGTGCCGGGCCTGCTGGCGGGCCTGGAGCCCGGCATGCCCGTCAACCTCTCCGACGGCATGCTCCAGTTCACCGTCACCCGCGCCGTCAAGAAGGACCGCCTCTACGAGATGGAGGCCCTCAACGCCGGAGTGCTCTCCTCGCGCAAGGGCATAGCCTTCCCCGGCAAGCACCACGCCCTGCCCGCCCTCACGGAGAAGGACATCAAGGATCTCCACGAGGGCCTGGACATCGGCCTCAACGCCGTGGCCATCTCCTTCGTGCAGAACGGCGACGACATCCGCCACATCAAGGGAGAGATCGCCAAGCACGGCGTGTGGGTGCCCGTGGTGGCCAAGCTCGAACGCCAGAACGCCGTGGACCGCCTGGAGGAGATCCTGGCCCTCACCGACGTGGTCATGGTGGCGCGCGGCGACCTGGGCACCGAATGCCCCATCGCCCAGCTGCCCATCATCCAGAAGCGCATCATCCGCGCCTGCCGCCACGCCCAGAAGCCCGCCATCGTGGCCACCCAGATGCTGCTCTCCATGGTCAAGAACCCCATCCCCACCCGCGCCGAGTCCACCGACGTGGCCAACGCCATCATGGACGGGGCCGATTGCGTCATGCTCTCCGAGGAGACCGCCGTGGGCGACTTCCCGGTCAAGGCCGTGGAGTACATGCGCGAAATCTCCGACAACGCCGTCACGTACTACCTGGAGCGCATCTCAGGGCCCTACGCGCCAAAGAAGGAGAAGAACCCGGCCAAGTACCTGGCCTACTCCGCCTGCATCCTGGCGGACAACGCCGAGTCCAAGGCCCTGGTGACGCACTCGCTCTCGGGAACCACGGCCAGGCTCATCTCCTCGCGCCGCCCCGAGCTGCCCATATTCGCCCTCACCCCCGAGGAGCGCGTCATCCACCACATGAACTTCGTCTGGGGCGTGCAGCCAAGGCTCATCGAGGCCACCGGCGAGAGCCACATGAAGCGCGCCGAACAGTTCGTGGCCAGATCGCCCGAATTCCAGCCTGGAGAGTCCGCCGTCATCACCGCCGGGCAGCCCACGCCGGGGCAGGTGGAGCGGTTCACCAACCAGATCAAGCTGTACTACAAATAGGCAAGGCGCGGCGGCCCCGGAAGGACGCCGCGCCCGCGCCTGACTTCGAGGGAGTGAAACATGCCTTTTCGCGCCGTCATCTTCGACCTGGACGGGACGCTGCTCAATACGCTTGAGGACATCGCGGACGCCGGCAACGCCACGCTGGCCCACTTCGGCTTCCCCACGCACCCCGCCGAGAGCTACAAGACCTTCATCGGCGACGGCGTGGCCAACCTGGTGAGGCGGGCCATGCCCCAGGACGCCCTGGACAGGTTCGAGGAGGTGCTTGAGCGCATGCGCCTGGAGTACGCCGCCCATCTGGACCGGAAAACCAGGCCCTACGCCGGAATCCCGGAGCTTCTGGACGCGCTCCAGGCCAGGAAGGTGGCGCTGAACGTCTTCTCCAACAAGCCCGACCCCTTCTGCCAGGCCAACGTGGAGCAGTTCTTCGGCAGGTGGAAGTGGGCCACGGTGCTCGGAGAGTCGGACGCGGTTCCGAGAAAGCCCGATCCGGCCGGGGCGGAAGCCATCGCCAACATGCTCGGCATCGCGCCGGACGAGTTCGTGTTCGTGGGTGACTCGCCCATGGACATGAAATGCGGGCTGGACGCGGGCATGACGCCCGTCGGCGTCGCCTGGGGGTTCAGGGAGCGGGCGGCGCTTAAGGCCGCCGGGGCGAAGGCGATCATCGACAGGCCGGAGGAGCTTCTGAAGCTGGCGTGAGGCCAGCCGGGGTTGAGCACGTTAAAGCGATAGCCTAAGCAGCATGACAGTTAGTCTTTCTCAATACGTCTCAACAAACACAACCAACATCTTTTACGATCCTTAACAGCCTCACAGTCCTCGCCATACAGGATGTTACGCGACTTTGCATGCAGCGATGTTTTTATTTCTTCGCGCAGTTGCGCAGCTTCTTTGAATAAAGCCTTATTTTCAGTGTCATTTAGAATCCTCATTGCAGCCTCCAATAAGACTCAAAGTTCTTGAATGTATTAAAGAACTTTTTTTCAAAAACTGATATTCAAGCAGCGCTTTATATGGAAATATATTGTTTTCCATAAAATCCTGCATTTCCTCCTCAGTCGCAAATATTGAATTATTGTGGAACTCGATGTTTAAAAAACCATACACACTACCATCAGCTTCCAGCTTACACCCCATGTATTGCTGCACTGTTTTATGGCGCTTTGAATTGCCCCTAGAATAACCAGACCTGTCTACCATATAAGTAGTACTGTCAAAAGACTTCATGCAC
>JBMORI010000133.1:0-4643 GCA_049322415.1 Thermodesulfobacteriota bacterium
CCAGCACGATGGCCAGCCGGCGGTTGACATTGTCGCCGGTCACCCGGGCGAAGCGCCGGGCGCCTTCGCGGTTCATGCTCAACTCGACGATGGCCGCGCCCGCCGCGCCGCCGCTGCCGCCCTGGTCGATGTTCACGCCGGCGCTCTCCAGCGCCTTGCCTGTCATCTCCGCTTCCGAATGGACCAGGAACAACTCGCTGAACGGGGTTCCCCCCAGGTCCTCGGGCCGTCCCAGCAAGAACTCGCGGCCCGGCGGAACCAGTTCACGGACATCGGGACGGGCCAGCAGGGCCTCGACCTTGGACCTCTTGTCCTCGGCCACCAGCAAGCTGTTGCGGCCCGGGAAGACGGTAAGCAACTCGAAGAGGGAAGACACCGTGGAGCTGGTGTCCATGGAGGCCACTTGGGCCGTGTCCGTGCGGGCGGCCAGGGGATCGAAGGCCGCGCTGTCCACCGCGGCCCGGGCCGTAGTGTCCGCGGCTGTGGCGGCAAGGGTCGTGCTGTCCACCGCGGCGCTGTCGCCAGGCAGGGGGACAGCCTCGCCCTTCACCCGGGCGTTGATGGCCTCCAACACCTGGTTGGTGCGGGAGACCTCCTCCACCATCTTGAACTCCAACAAAGCGGTCTTGCCGATCATGCGGCGGGCGGCTTCCGGATCGTTGACGCCGGCCAGCTCAACCACGATGCGGCGCTGTCCCTGCTTGGTGATGCTGGGTTCCTGGAGGCCGGATCCGTCCACGCGGTTGCGCAGGATGACCAGGGAATTGTCGACGGCATCCGCGGCCTGCATCTGCAGCATGGCCAGGATCTCGTCGTTGCCCTGCTTGCGGTCCCCGTAGTACTCGCTGAGCTGGACGTCGGAGAACTCGCCCTGGAAGATGTCCCAGAAGTTGGTGAGGGGACTCAGCTTCTGCTCAACGCGGGCCATGCGCTCGAGGAAGCGGGCATCCGGAGTGCGGGCCAAGCCCTTCAGCAACTCCACCAAGTCCACCTCAAGCACCATGCGCATGCCGCCCTGCAGGTCCAGGCCCCGCTTGATGGCATCCGTGCGCAGGTCCACCTGGGCTTCCGGGGACAGGGAGCGCAAGCCCTCCTCCCCGATGACGGCCAGGCGCACCGTGGGAAACAGTTTCCACGCGGCCAGCGCCAGAAGTGCCGCGAAGATGATCCAGCGCAGTTTGTTGTTGTGCTGTTCCATGATGATGGAAAGCTCCTTCGTCGTCAGCTGAACGATTTTTTGCAAGCTTGGAAGGTAGAATGGCTCCACCCAAGATGCAACGCATCCACTCAGACAAATGAGGGAATCTCCAGCGCTTGTTCCGTTGGCCGTAACCCCACCAGGAGTCCCGTCGCAGAGAAAGGTTGGTGCAGCCGAGACCGCATCGGGTGATGGGAACCGGTCCATGGTGCCGGGGTCCGCAGGGCCATCCTCAGGACCGCCACGGATCCGCCGGACGCCCCGCCACGCACCCTCCCCCCCCATCCGACTGAGCAGGAGTGCAAGGACTTGTCTCAGCGTGAACTTTTGTTAGGTTGTTCCCCGTTGGAAAGGCAACCGTCGAGGAGTCGCTTGGAAGAGATCCCTTCCCGAGATGTCCTCCCGGAGCGCGAATCACCCGGCTCGGGCTTGGTGCGGCCGGCGCCCTATTGGCGCAAGCGACTGGCGAACCTCAGCGTTGTCGCGGCCCTGATCTTGCTGGGAATCCGGTTCCAGAACGACCTGAATGCGGAGCGTCTGCTGCGCGAGAACGACCGTCTGCACCGGAGTTTGGAGAGCGCCCTTGAGGACGTGGGCCAGCTGCGCCAGTCGGTGGATTCCCTCCATCTGCTGGACCGCGAGATCCGTCAACTTGCCAAGCTTGAGCCCATACCCGACGAAGTGCGGCGGATGGGTGTGGGCGGCGCCCTCTACGAGGCCAACCTGCCGGGCATCGGCTCCCAAGCCATGACCGAACTGGAGCAGCTGGAGCGCGAGGCCCAGTTGCTGCGGGCCAGCCTCACCCGGGCGCGGGATCTGGTCGCGGCCCAGTTGGACGCCGCGCGCCGCATGCCCAGCATCATTCCCGTGTCGGCCGGCGAGCGGTCCAGCAGCTTCGGTTACCGGGTGGATCCCTTCACCAACGAATGGCGCATGCATGAGGGCGTGGACTTCGTCGCCCCCGTGGGAACCCAGGTGCTGGCCCCCGCCGACGGCGTGGTGGTGGATGCGGGCCGGGATGGCCATTACGGCATCCTGATCAAGCTGGACCACGGCGACGGCTTGCAGACCTTGTATGCGCACCTTTCCCGGACCAAAGTGGATGTCGGGGACCGGGTGACCCGCGGCGAACACATCGGGGACGTGGGCAACACGGGCCGCAGCACCTCCTCCCATTTGCATTACGAGGTGCACCGCAACGGCCGCCCCGTGAACCCGGACGCCTATCTGCTGTCCGAGCTGGCGGAGATGGACTGAGCACGCCCGTCGAGATTTGTCTTCCCGTGGAAGCTCCCAGCCGTCTGGCGCGGGAGCTTTTTGTTTGCAAGCGGATGGGAGTGGCACGGGTGGAGCTTTGCTCCCGCCTGGACCTGGACGGCCTGACTCCCCATCCTGCACGGGTCCGTTTGGCCCGGCAGATCTGGGGTGGCTCGCCTGGATTGGTTGCCCTGCTGCGTCCACGCGCCGGCGACTTCCACTACTCCCGCCAGGAACTCCGCCGGATGCACAGGCACCTGGACCTTCTGGCGGCGGCGGGCGCCGACGCGGTGGCGCTGGGTTTGGTGGACAAAGGCCGGCTGGACCTCAAACCCTTGACACGCTTGGTGGCGCATGCCCGGGGCCTGGGCCTGCACGTGGCGTTCCACCGCGCCTTCGACGCCCTGGACCAACCCTTGGCGACCTTGGACGAGCTGGCCTCGCTGGGCGTCGCACGGGTGCTCAGCTCGGGCGCAGCCTGGGGAAGCGGCCAACGCGCGTGGCAGGGCCTGGCCCGCCTGGCGGCCTTCCAGGAGCGGTCCGCCGGCAGACTGGAACTGGTGGTGGCCGGCGGCGTGGAGGCCGCGCTCGTCTCCCGGGAATCCAGCCGTCTGGGTCGTCGGCCCGGCAGCTTGGGCTGGCACGCCTATTCTTCTGTTCGGCGACGCGGACAGCTCCAGCCGCACTTGCTGCAGGACCTGCTGGACGCGGCCCGCTGACCCCTGCATCCACCCATCCCTGCCACTACCTGCCAGACTCCTGTCATCATGTCGAGCAACATGTCCATTTGACATGAGGCGACAGGTCCTCTGAGTCTCCTTTGCAGTACTTTGCTGCTCTTCTCGATTGATCTCCTTGTTTATCAACATGTTGAAAAACTGGCATCCGGCTTGCGAAGTCTTCTTCCGTCGGCGGAACAAGAACAAGGCCGACGGATCTGCCAACAAACAACTGGAATAGGAAAGGAGACCCTGCCATGATGTTCAACACCTTCCTCCCCGCCGTGCTGCACCGCGAGATCGCCCGCAGCCTGTCCGCCCCCGCCAATGCCCAACCGGTGATCGGTCACCTACTCCGTGGCGAGGTCATCGAGCGTGAAGCCAACTGGGAACTGAACCTGGATCTGCCCGGCCTGGACCGCGAAGACGTGGAGGTTCTGGTGGAGGGCGACGAGTTGGTGGTCAAGGGCGTCCGCAACCGCGAGGCCCTGGGCGAGAAGGACCGCGTGCTGCACTCCAGCCGTCTGTTCGGCTCCTTCGAGCGCCGCTACCGGGTGTCCGACGAGATCGACCTGGGCAAGGTGACGGCCCGCATGGACAAGGGCGTGCTGCGCATCCAGCTGGCCAAGGCGGAGCAGGCCCAGCCGCGCAAGGTCCAGATCGAGATCAACCAGTAGCCATCGACTTCCGGAAAGATGTGGGTGTGAAACCGAAACCGCGGCCGCCAGGGCCGCCGCAAGGACGCCTTGAGGAGGCGCCGGAGACGAAGCGAACGTAGCCCGCGGAACAGCGCGTGGGAACTCGGCGGGCGGGCCCGCCACCGATCGGTCGGTGGCGGGCTTTCTCCTTCATGCGGACTCGGGGATCCCCGTCCACGGACGGAACGCCCTTCGCCCTTGGGGTCCCCTTCGGCCCTCGCATCCAGCCGGGCCATCCATGACCTCTCCATCCTGTCGAAAACCAGCGGCGTGCGTCATCCAACCTGGACGCATGGACAGACCCAGGGACAGACCCCAGCTACTACCCGTCAGTTCACCTGCTGGCACCCCTTGACCCATTGTCAATCCCGCGTGCCACGAATCCTCTTCTTCAACCACCGTTGCCGCCGCTTGTCATCCTCCCGTGCAGGAAGACAGCCCCAGAGCGGTGCCCGCAACCCCGTCCGCAAGAAGAAAGCCCCCGCCGAGGCGGGGGCTTTCAGGATCGGCCTGTGGATCTGAACTACTTCAGCAGCAGCATCTTGTGCGACTGGGTGAAGCCGTTCACCTCCAGCTGGTAGACGTACATGCCCGACGCGACCTTCAGGCCGGCGTCGTTGGTGGCGTCCCAGCGCACCGTGTGACGGCCGGCGGACAGCTGCTGGTTCACCAGCGTGGCCACCTGCTGCCCCATGATGTTGAAGACCTTCAAGCTCGCCAGGCCCGCCTCGGGCAGGGCGAACTCGATGCGCGTGACCGGGTTGAAGGGGT
>JBMORI010000134.1:0-4600 GCA_049322415.1 Thermodesulfobacteriota bacterium
ATGATTATGATATCTTAAGAACTATTACTCTTGCGTGCAGCATGAAGAACGATCACAAGATTACCATTTTTCATCAAATTCATTTTAAAGACGGCAAAGCTGTGTTGTTTAAAATTGGTCAGTACCCGCAACTTGCTGCCCTCCACAATCCACAGCTCGCAAAATATCAAAAGCTCCTTGGCAAATACTATTCAGAGTTAACCCGCGCTGTCGGGTTGAGTTCCCATGGGATCGGTATCGGCTCCTTTGTTTATCTACGCAGAATAATAGAAAGTTTAATCGAAGAGGCTCATGTCATGGCGACCTCTCAGCCTGGCTGGGACGAAGGCAAGTACAAGCAGTCAAAAGTTATTGAACGAATAGTTCAGCTTGGCCCCCTTTTGCCCGACTTCTTAACCGAAAACAAGGAAAGCTATTCGATACTTAGCAAAGGCATTCATGAGCTTGGCGAGGAGGAATGCAAGGAGCATTTCCCGGTGATGCTCGAAACGATCGAGTATATTTTGGACGAGAAACTCGCCAAGGATGAAAGGAGGGTGAAGCGAAAAGAGGTCGCCAATAAATTGCAAGGGATTCATCAACAGTTAAAGTCATAACTTTGCTTTCACACTCAATGGACGTTGAAGAGGGGGTCGCATGAACCCTAGGATAATGCTACTTACTCAATCCAGCGTCTGCCTGTACCGCTTCACGGCCACGGTCATCACCACCACCAGGAACACCCCCATGGGCCACAGCTCCGGCGCGATGTCGGCCAGGCCGTTGCCCTTGAGCACTATCCCCCGCACCACCCGCAGGTAGTGCGTCAGCGGCAGCACCGCGCCTATCTTCTGCGCCCACGCGGGCATGCCCTGGAACGGGAACATGAACCCCGAGAGCAGAATCGACGGCAGGAAGAAGAAGAACGCCATCTGCATGGCCTGGAGCTGGTTCTGGGCCACGGTGGAGAAGGTTATCCCCACGGCCAGGTTGGCGGCGATGAACAGGATCGACACGCAAAGCAGCAGCGGCAGGCTTCCCAGGATGGGCACCTCGAAGATCGCCCGCGCGGCCAGGATGATGAGCAGCATCTGGATGTAGCCCACCACGATGTAGGGAATGATCTTGCCGATCATCACCTCGAAGGGCCGCACCGGCGTGCACAGCAGGTTCTCCATGGTGCCGCGCTCGCGCTCGCGCGTGATGGCCAGCGCCGTGATGATGACCATGGTCATGGTGAGCACCACGCCCATGAGCCCGGGCACGATGTTGTACTTGGTCTGTATCTCGGGGTTGTAGAGCCGGTGTATGCGCAGGTCCACCGGGCCGGGCTGGGGGCGCAGGGTCAAAAGCGGCCCGACGAGGTCCCGGCTGAGCGTCTGGGTGAAGACAGTGTCCAGCGACCCAAGGGCGAAGCCGGTGGCCGTGGGGTCGGAGGCGTCGGCCTCCATGAGCACGGTGGGCCGGTCGCCGCGCGCCAGGAGGCGGCCGAAATCCTGGGGGATGGTCAGCACGAAGAGCACCTCGCCCCGGTTGAGCAGCTTCCTGGCTTCTGATTCCCTGCTGATGACGTTTGTCACCTGATAGTAACGCGTGTTCTGGAGCCCGGCCACAAGCGTGCGGGAGAACTCGGAGTCGTCGTTGTTGAGGACGGCCAGCGGCAGGTTCTGCGGGTTCGAGTTGATGGCGAACCCGAAAAGGATGAGCTGCATGAGCGGGATGCCGATCATCATGGCGAAGGTCACGCGGTCGCGGCGCATCTGCACGAATTCCTTGACCACCATGGCCCAGAAGCGGCGAGGAGAGAACAGGCTCATCCCTTCCCTCCCCTGAGCGACTCGTTCATCATGCTGATGAACACCTCTTCAAGGCTGGTGTCCACCTCCCGGAAACGTTGCGGGCCGTTCCTGAACGGCGCGAGGCTCTTCTCCATGAGCGCTGCGTCCGGGCCGGAGACGTGCAGGGTGTTGCCGAAGTGGGCCACCTGCTCGATGCCGGGAAGCTCCTTGATGGCCCTGGCCAGCTCGTAGAGGCCGGGGCCGGAGATTTCCAGCGTGGTCAGGCCGCGCCCGGCCACCACCTCCTCCACGGTCCCCTGGGCCAGCAGGTCGCCGTAGGCGATGTAGGCCAGCCGGTGGCAGCGCTCGGCCTCGTCCATGTAGTGGGTGGAGATGAGGGCCGTCAGCCCCTGTCCTGCCAGCTCGTGGATCTCGTCCCAGAAGTCGCGCCGGGCCTTGGGGTCCACGCCCGCCGTGGGCTCGTCCAGGAGCAGGAGCTCCGGGCCGTGGATGAGGCTCGCGGCCAGGGCCAGGCGCTGCTTCCAGCCGCCGGACAGGGTCTGGGCCAGCTGGCCCGCGTAGCGGCCGAGGCTCATGCGCTCGATCATCTCCTCCACCGCCCGGCGGCGGCCGGGCACGCCGTAGACGCGGGCCATGAAGTCCAGGTTCTCGCGCACGGAGAGGTCGCCGTAGAGGCTGAAGCGCTGGGCCATGTAGCCCACGCGGGTCTTGATGCGCGGGGCGTCCTTGATGACGTCCATGCCCAGGCACTGCCCGCTGCCCGAGTCGGGCTTCAGGAGGCCGCAGAGCATGCGGATGAAGGTGGTCTTGCCGGAGCCGTTGGGGCCCAGGAAGCCGAATATCTCGCCCTGCTCCACCTTGATGGAGAGGTTGTTCACCACCACTTTTCCGTTGAAGGACTTGGTGATGCCGGACACGTCGATGGCCGGGCGGTTCATGGAGCCGTCTCCAACCGCCCCCCCGGTTCTGCCCCGCCATGAGGCATTGCCCATGCGAGCGGCGAGGCAAAGACTCGCGGTCCCGCGCCCCGCGCCGTGAGAGGCTTCGGAGGGCGAAGGATCGTCTTCAAATCGGTCCTGGCCTGCTGACGCCGCTCACGGCGCGGGGCGCGGGACCGGGAGGCGGCGAGTACGACAATCAAGCCCCGCCCCCCAGCGCCACGTCCACGGGCTGGCCGGGCTTGAGGAGCTTCGAGGTCTCGGCGTCGAAACGGGCCTCCACCATGAAAACCAGCTTGGCCCGGAACACCTGGCTGTAGATGACGGGCGGAGTGTACTCGGCCTGCGGGTACACGAAGCTGACCTTCCCCGTGAAAGGCATGGGGCAGCCGTCGCACTTCACCGTGACCGCCTGGCCCACTTGCACCTTGCCCAGGTCCTCCTCGGGGATGAAGAAGCGCACCTTCACGTTGCCCGGCGGCAACAGCTTAACCACCGGGCTGCCCGCCTGGACCCACTCGCCCTGGTAGTGCAGCAGGTCGAACACGAGGGCTTCCTGGGTGGAATCCTGCAGCTTCTGGGCGAGGTACCACCGGGCCTGCTCAAGCTCGGCCTCGGCCGCGCGGGCCTGGGACTGGGCGGCCAGGATCTGGTCGATGCGCGAGCCGAGTCTGCCCGTGGCCAGCTGGGCCTTGTAGTCGGCCAGACGCCCCTTGGCGTTGAGGTACGCGGTGCGGGCCTTGTCGTACTCCTCTTTCGCCACCGCCCCCGTCGCCAGCAGCCTTTCCCGCCGTTGCATCTCGAGCTCATTCAGGGCCAGCTCCGCCTCGGACTGGGCGATGCGGGCCAGGATCTGGTCGATCTCCTCGGGGCGCAGGCCCTTCTTGAGGTCGTTGACCGTATCCAGGGCCTTTCTCAGGTTGGCGGCGGCCCTGTCCACGCCCTGCTGCTCAAGGGCGTGCTCCAGCACGTAGAGCCGGTCACCCGGACGCACCACGCTCCCGCGCGCCACGGGCAGGACGTCCAGCCGCCCGGCCAGCTGCGAGGCCACGTAGACGAACTCGCCCTCCACGTATCCCTGATATGCCTGCTCGCCGCCCCTGGAGCATGCGGCGAGGAGAAACAATGCAAGCATCGCGGGAACAAACCTGTTCATACCGCCCCTCCCGAGGCTTTGCGGAACACTTGGGACAGAAAACCGGCCATGTCGTCCACGTCCACCTCCGCCACGCGGCGAAGCGGCTCCGGCATGCCCTCGACCACCCGCGACCGGATGGGCGCGGTCAGGCAGGTGAGCACCATGGGGCCGAGGAGCGCTAGGTACATGAGCACGGGATCCATGCCCGCCCGGGAGGCCAGCGGGGTCACTGCCCCGAGTATCCTGGCCCAGCGGCCGGCGACGCCGTCGGGCAGCGTCCGCCCGCCGGAAGCGAACTCCCAGGACATGATGCGCGGCAGCCTGGGGTCCTCACGGAAGAGCCCGGCGATCACCTTGAGAAGAGCACCCACGGGGTCAGACCCCTTCCCTGCGGCGCCCACGGCGCTCTCCACGGCTCCGCTCACCCTGTCGAAATGGCTGAGGATGACCAGCTCGTAGAGGCGCGCCTTGTCTCCCACGCGGTAGTACAGCATGGCCTTGTTGAGGCCGGCGGCCCGCGCGATGGCGTCCACCCTGGCCCCGGCGAAGCCGTGCTCCGCGAACACGGTGGAGGCGGCGTCCAGGATGGCGGCGATCTGGGTGTCCTGCGACTGGATGTCCTTCATATGTACCGAACGGTTTAACCGAACAGTTAATTCACGTCAAGCACCGCCTGGCCTTGCGGGAGCGAGCGCATGGCCCGCAGCCTCACACCTTCACTTCGTATCCGAGATCGACCAGATCGG